>NZ_AP026435.1:0-701149 GCF_055382765.1 Agrobacterium sp. 6Ca8 | reverse complement strand
ATTGACGTCCGTGGTTGACAGGGGAATAGAGGCGGCCATTTTATAAATTATAATCAGATACTTATAGAATATTTCGGACATCCTGTCCCTGCGGCGGCAACTGCATTTTCGCTCGGCAATCAAGGTCATCAGCGTCGGTCGAAACGAGATTTTCAGGGCAAAAAATCTACCCCATGGCGAATCGAACGACATTCGATCTCAAGAGGCAACCACTCGGCCATACTAAAAGGGGCCGGCTGCGAGCCGATCTATCGGATTCTGTCTGACCGAGGACCAGCGCCGTTTTTACGTTGGCGATAATAGTGACAGTGGATCGATCGGCGAGGGGCCGTCACAAAAAGACGGAGGGATCAAAGCAGCTTTTCAACACCGTCTACCGAGTCAAAGTGCTTCCCGCATGGAGGCACGTTCAACGATTTCGGTTTTCAGAACGACCTTGCGGACCATCTGACCTTTGCCATTTAGCCGGTCGACCAGCAACCTGGCCGCCGTCGCACCGAGATCATAGACGGGTTGGCGCACGACGGTCACGGGAGGCGTTGTTACAGACGTCCAATCCGCATCATGGAACGATACCAGCGACAGGTCATCCGGGATGCTAAGCCCCAGTTGACGGTGAACCTTGAACACCTCCAGGCCGATTATACTGTCCGATGCAATGATTGCCGTCGGACGCTGCGCCGACTGGAGCATTTCGGTGACGATGCGATGCGTCTCTTGCTGTGTGACGGCACCGACCTGTACCCAGCTTTCCATGTTGGTCAGACCAGCCTCACTGCACGCACCAAGATACCCTTCGATGCGTCGCCTGACCGAACCGGTACTGATGTCGTCTGCACTGCGGAACCGATGATCCGGCGTGTCGCAGGCGGTTAAATAGGCGATGCGGCGGTGGCCGAGAGCAATCAGCCGGCGTGTAATATTCTCGGCGGCATGCCGGTCGTCGGCAATAACGGTGTCGACATCGAGCGTGTCGCTTCCACGATCGAGCAACGCGAGCGGCAGCCCCGAGCGAATAACCTCATGCAGATGCTCGACATCGTTTTCCTTGGCCGGCGAGACGATGAGACCGTCGACACGCTTGGCAAGCAGAGTGCGGATGGCCGCTCTTTCCGCAACGACGTCTTCACCCGAGTTAATGAGGATGACGGTGAAGCCTGCCTGCCGGGCAATATCCGTGATGCCTCGCACGGCGAGGCTGAAAAAGGGGTTTTCAATATCTCCCACCACGACGCCGATGGTGCCTGAACGACCTGTCGTCATGCTGCGAGCAAGCTCATTGGGGCGATAATCGAGGGACTGAGCCGCGGCCAGGACCGCCTCTCTCACCCGGTCGCTAACAGTTCCGTAGCCACCTAGCACGCGTGCAGCCGTTGCCTTTGAGACGCCGGCTTGGCGTGCGACGTCAGCGACTGTCACGGAAGGAGTTTTAGGCGGGATCTTGTCCATAAGCGGTAGCCTTACAAGAGAACTTGACGACTGGCAAATGCGAAGATAACAATTGCCAATACCCAAAGAGACCGGTCTCTTTCTAATTGAGACCGGTCTCAAAAATAAAAAGACTTCCGACATGCGAACTGCGTGGGCCGGGTAGGTGACGTCATGCCGCCGACCGGGTGGGACCCGTGCGCCTTGAATTTATCGCAGACAACGACACCAGAGGAGAAGAAAACAATGCAATTTACCCAAGCCTTAACATCCGCCTTCGCAAAAATCCGCGCGACCACGGCCGCGATCACACTCGGTGTCCTTGCAGGCGCGGCGACGCCCGCACTTGCCGACAATCCGCTTGGCCTCATCGATCCCGCCACCATCAGTGTCGGCACGATGGGCGATGCCAAGCCTTATGCCTTCACCACCGCCGACGGCAACTTTACCGGTTTCGACATAGAGTTGTTCCTCAACGTAGCCGAACGTCTTGGGTTCAAGAAGGAACAGGTGGTGTTCACCGGCCAGGAATTCTCGGCCCTGATGCCCTCTGTCGCCAACGGCCGCTTCGATGTTGCGGCCGCTGCGATCGGCACGACTGCCAAGCGCAAGGAGACCATTGATTTCTCTGATGGTTATCTTGCAGGTTTCTTGAGCGTCCTCACTTCGGAGCCAGGGATCACCGATGCAGCGGGTCTTAAAGGCAAGCGTCTCGGTGTGGTGCAGGGTACACTTCAGGAAATCTATGCCGAGAAGAATTTTGCCGGCACCGATCTCGTGAAGTTCCCGGACAACAATTCTGCCGTTTCCGCACTCAACAACGGGACGGTCGATGCACATTTCCTCGATTTCGAGGCTGCAAAGGACTATTCCGCCCGTTATCCGGCGCTAAAAGTCGCAGTCAACATTCCGAGCTTCGACGCGCCCGCCGGCTTCGTCATCCGCAAGGGTAACGACGTATTGCGCGAGGCGCTTAACAAGGGCCTGAAAGAGGCCATGCAGGACGGCACCTGGAAAAAGCTGCACGAAAAATGGTTCCCCGGCACGCCGATGCCGCAGGCATATCTTCCCAAGCAGTGATGCCACCTTCCGGTCCGGCCTTTACCGGTCGGACCGGCCTTTCTTTCAAGGGATATCCTGATGAACTGGCTTGAAAACCTGCGCCGTAGCTTCCTCGACTGGAATGCCATGGCCGAAGTGCTGCCGACCATGATCACCGTTGGTCTCAAGAATACGCTGATCCTGGCTGCGACCTCGACTGTGCTTGGCGTGGCCATCGGTATGATGCTCGCGATCATGGGCATTTCCCGCTCGCCCTGGCTGCGCATTCCCGCTCGTCTTTATACCGATATTTTCCGCGGCCTGCCGGCCATCGTCACAATTCTCCTCATTGGCCAGGGTTTTGCCCGCATTGGCCGCGAGCTCTTCGGTCCATCGCCTTATCCGCTCGGCATTCTGGCACTCAGCCTGATTGCCGGTGCCTATATCGGCGAGATTTTCCGCTCTGGTATCCAGAGCGTCGACCGTGGGCAGATGGAGGCCTGCCGGGCATTGTCGATGAGCTATGGCCAGGGCATGCGCCTTATCGTCGTGCCGCAAGGCGTGCGCCGCGTTCTGCCGGCCCTCGTCAACCAGTTCATCGGCAACGTCAAGGATTCGAGCCTGGTCTATTTCCTCGGGCTTCTGGCCTCAGAGCGTGAGATCTTTCGCGTGGGACAGGACCAGGCGGTGGTGACCGGCAATCTGTCACCGCTCCTGCTGGCAGGCGTATTTTATCTCGTCGTTACCGTGCCGCTTACCCATGTCGTCAATGCGATCGACAATCGTCTGCGGGTTGGCAAGCAGCGCCCCTCCGTCATCACCAGCGGACTGGAGGAGGTCAGTGAACTCGACAGTGCAGCTCGCGCGACTGGCGTCTCGTTCAAGGGCGGCAGCCTTGATGTGCGCCGTCTCGGTATGGCCTATGGCGATCTTGATGTGCTGAGGGGTGTCGATCTTTTAGTCAAGCCAGGCAGCGTCACCTGCATCATCGGCCCGTCCGGATCCGGAAAATCGACTTTGCTGCGTGGGCTCAACCGTCTGGTCGAGCCGAAGAGCGGCGATATTCTTATCGATGGCGAAAGCATTCTCGCAATGAAGCCGGAAACGCTGCGCCGCCGGGTCGGCATGGTATTCCAGCATTTTAACCTCTTTCCCGACCACACGGCGCTGGAAAACGTCATGCTGTCGCTTACGAAGATCAAGGGCCTGCCCGCAGCCGAGGCCGAGCGCATCGCCAAGGCAAGGCTTGCCGATGTCGGCCTTGCGAGCCGTCAGCACCACCGTCCGGGCGGTCTTTCCGGCGGACAGCAGCAGCGCGTTGCCATTGCCCGTGCGCTTGCCATGGAACCGGAGGTTATCCTCTTCGACGAGGTGACGAGTGCGCTCGATCCGGAATTGGTCAAGGGCGTGCTCAACCTCATGGCCGAGCTCGGCACGCGTGGCATGACCATGGTCGTCGTCACGCACGAAATGGGATTTGCTCGCCGGGTCGCCGATCAGGTCGTCTTTATGGACGAGGGGCGCGTCGTTGAAGCCGGCACGCCAGAGGCAATATTCGACAACCCGCAAAGCCCGCGTCTCCAGCGCTTCCTTGCGGAAGTGCTCTGAGCGCCGGGAGGAGAAACCAATGACACAAACGATACGATGGGGTGTGCTCGGTTGCGCAGGCATTGCTGCCAAGGCGGTCATTCCCGCCATCCAGTCCAGCCGCCTTGGGCGCGTTGCGGCAATCGCCTCGCGCGATGCTGCGAAGGCGAAGGAGATGGCGGCCCGCTTCGGCATCGCCAAGTCCTATGGCAGCTACGAGGAACTGCTTGCCGATCCGGAAATAGACGCAATCTACAACCCTTTGCCCAATCATCTGCACGTGCCACTGACGATAAAGGCACTGGTGCAGGGCAAACCCGTACTCTGCGAGAAACCGATCGCGCTTGATGCCGAGCAGGCGAGGGAACTGGCAGCGGCACAAAAGGCGGCGGGCCTGCCGGTCGCGGAAGCCTTCATGGTGCGCCACCATCCGCAATGGAAAAAGGCGCGCGCGTTGATTGTCGAGGGGCGCCTCGGCGAGGTGAGGGCCATCCAGACGATCTTTTCCTATTATCTCGACGACCCCGGGAATGTACGCAACCAGGCTGATATTGGCGGCGGCGGTCTGTTCGACGTTGGTTGTTACGCCATCACCACGGCGCGGCTCCTGTTCGACGCGGAACCGGTAAGGGCGATCGCCCTCATGGAGCGGGATCCCGTCTTCGGCACGGACCGGCTGACGAGCGGGCTGCTGGCGTTTCCAGAGGGAAGGCAGCTTGCCTTCACCTGTTCCACACAACTCTCCCTCACGCAGAAGGTCACGGTGCTTGGAACGCGCGGGCGTCTGGAAATCCCCATTCCCTTCAATGCACCAGCTGATGAGCCGACCATCCTTGTCTTTGATGATGGTCGCGATCTTGCCGGCGGCGGCCGCGAGGAGATCGCGATCGGGCCTGTCGACCAGTATCGCGAACAGGCCGATGCATTCGCCGGGGCTGTTCTCTCCGGCGGGCCACTCGAGACGGGGCTTGGCGACGCAATCGCGAATATGACGGCGATTGACGCGCTGTTCCGCTCCGCAGCCAGCGGTCGCTGGGAGGTCCCCGATGCCTTATCCCCATCCGTATGACAATTGATTGAAAGCCAATTCCATGACCGACAACACCATCTCTTCGGCCGTCATCATCGGCGCCGGTATCTTCGGCGTTTCCACTGGCGTACAGCTTGCGCGGCGCGGCATTAAAGTGACGATCCTCAACGACGGCCCGCCGGCCAATGGTGCCTCCGGCCGCTCGCTGTCCTGGCTGAACTCAGCACGCATGCGCTCTGAGCCCTATCATCGGCTGCGTATGGCCGGCATCGACCGGTATCGCACACTCGCGGCGCAGAATCCCGGCGCAGAATGGCTTCGCTTTGATGGCGGGTTGACCTGGGACGCGGATGACGAGCGCAATGAGATCGACGCGGCCTATCGCCACGAAGTTTCGCTTGCCTATGATGCGCAGCGCCTTTCCGCAGCCGAAGTCGCCCGCGTTGTGCCCGGTGTCGACGCCGTCGCAATCACTCCACAGGGTGCAATCTTCAATCCCGGCGAAGGCTGGGTCGATTTGCCGACGCTGATTGGTGTGCTGCTTGAGGAGTTTTTCGCACTCGGTGGCGTTCTGGTAACGGACGAGGGTGCTGCACGGGTGGTGATCGAGGGTGGTCGTGTCATTGGCGCGCAAACTGCAAGTGCTGTTCTCCATCGGGCGGATGCCGTCGTGCTTGCCACCGGTCCGGCCGTCCCGAAGATGGCTGCGGAAAGCGGACAGACCATTGCCGACGGGACACCGATCGCCCTTCTGGTGCAGACGAGGCCGCTCGCCCATCCCCTGCGCGCTGTTCTCAATACACCGCGTGTCGCCGTTCGCCCGGCGCCGGGCCGCACATTCTCCCTGGATGCCGACTGGGCGGCCGATGAGGGTGTGACAGTGCGCGCAGACGGCAGCTATGATATCGACGACAGCGTGGTTTCAGAGCTTTTGGTTGAGGCTGCGCGGGTGATGGAAGGCAATCCGAAACTCGAGGTGGCTTCCATCGGCGTTGGTGGCAAACCGATCCCCGGCGATGGCGAGCCGGTGATTGGAGCCATCAAGAGTATTTCCGGTTACTACGTGGCCTTCAGCCACAGCGGTGCTACACTCGGCCTCATCGTGGGCGAGCTGCTCGCGTTCGAGGTTGCGACAGGCACCGAACATCCCATGCTCGCAACCTTCCGACCTGAGCGTTTCCCCTTGAATTGAGCAATGTGAGGCAGATATCGCCAAAATGAGCCGGCCGCCGCCGCGGCCGGCATTTTTTTATTGATATGGAAACGCCCGTCCGGTCTCTCGCATGAGGCTAATGCCCTTGTCGGCTGCACGGACCCTGGAGAAAACCTAGGGTTCAGAGATACAATCAGACCGTTGCCACGCATAGAAAAACCGGCACCACGCAGGCAGGAGTTGGCACCCTGCGTCGCGACGCGCCGCACAATTTAAAGGTGAGTTTGCATTATTTGAAAACTAATCGTTGACGCGACGACTTCAGTCCGTTATACATAAATCATCGATCTTTTGCTTGCCGAGCTTTGTCTACCGCGCGATTGGCACCGCGCTTTAAGCGAACTTCCATTTCAAAAATAGTCGGTTTCCTCGCTGCGCAGCATCAGCTTCGCGGTCCTACACTCTATGCTTTGAAAGGGTTCAACATGACCACTGGCACAGTAAAATGGTTTAATTCCACCAAAGGCTTCGGCTTCATCCAGCCCGACAATGGTGGCGCTGATGCGTTCGTTCATATCTCCGCTGTCGAGCGCGCCGGAATGCGCGAGCTCGTTGAAGGCCAGAAGATCGGCTTCGAACTCGAGCGCGACAACAAGTCGGGCAAGATGTCTGCTACCAATCTGCAGGCCGCATAAATCAAGATTTGCTTCCCTTTGACCACGGATGTACTGGCACTGTCGGAAGCTGCTTCATTAAGGTCAGGCGTTTTGCCTGGCCTTTTTCGTTTCGGTTTCAAGCCGAACCAATTGAGATTGCAAGAGCAGAAAAACAAAATGGATTCGGCTCGCAGACGACGATCTGCCTCACCGGCATCCAGATGTTATTTTCTGTCAAAAGCAACCTTGCGGTAGTGTCGGAATACGGCGCTCACGCCCCGTAGACCGAATGGCTGCCAGCGGCACGTCTCGCCAAGAAGGCAGGGCACTGCTCCATCAGTCCGGTCATAAAACGCGCCAAAAACGCGATGATCTCTCTTCCACTCATTATCAGGATATCCATGAAGAACGCCCGAAACAATGACGTCGCCGACCGTCGCGCCGCATCTACCGAAGCCAAAGCTGCTCTGCTCAATGCGTACCGCGCGGCAAAGACTGCTTTAGAACCTTCCAGGCTGGCAAGACAGGCAGAACGAGCAGCCATTGCCACAGCTCGAGAAGAGCGACGTCTTCAACGCGAGCGCACGAAGCTTGAGGAACAACAGCGTATCGAGACCGACGCTTTGGAGCGCCAGGCAGCGATTGAGGAGGTCGCAGTCGCAGAAATCGAAGCGCGGGAGAGTGCCGAAAAGGCACGTATAGCCCGGGTCATTGAAGATGAGACGATGCGAAAGGCTGAACGCGACCGGCGCTACGCTAACCGCAAGGCAAGACAAGCCTAACATTGCCCTTGCACGCCGACCCCACAACATGACGGCGTCATGCTGGTGACACTCTAACGAAAGCAGCCCCATGGCACCGGATAATAACGAGCTCCAGGCAATCAACACGTCGTGGCAAATCGCTATCCAGGAAATCCTGCGCATGGTCATTCGCGACATGTACCATGACGGTGGAGAAGCGAATTTCAAGGCCCATATAAAACGTATTGAAGAAGCTGCGGTCGACAGCATCCACTCCGATCTGCGACTCCGAGGAACCGACGAGTGGACTGAAGTGCTTGTAAAGGAACGGGCGAGCAACTTCGTGACGACATTGCTGACGTCCTTCACTTACGACCGTGCCTGACCCCTAGACATCGGTTTCAACGAGGAACCGAGCCGATTTCCAAGGAGAAGTGCGCAACCTCCGAGTACGATTTTCTGATCAGGGTTTGGTTGAGGGATTGGCTTTTTCTCCTTTCTCTGTGCCAGGGTGGCCGAGCTGGCCTTAAAGCTGAAACTGACGTGCCCGATATTCCACATCAGTGGATCGAGCTCTCGGCTCCGTGAGAGCTAACAGTTTATTCAATCACGGTCTGTTCGATCATTTTGCCCATGCGAATCTGAGCGCGACTGGTGGCCGGCCCTCGCAACTCGCCGCACTATCAGCGAGCATTGAGGCAACGCAGCGAGCCACTTGCCTCGACCAGTAGACCAAGTGGAAAGACGTTGGCGTCGATTGACGCGTCAACGACCTGTTCAAGGCTATCTGCCAGGGCGCGTGGACAAATCGCTGACAGCATGCGGACCTACCGGGTGTTTTAAAAGCAATGCTTGTCCCACGGTCGCGGCATGACGGTTATCTGCTAACCGCATTAGCCGCTATGCGACTAAGAACGCGGTTACTTCATCGGCCAAGCCAGCGAGAAAAGTGTGTCGATCTGGATGAGGTTCCGGGACATTTGGTGGCAATTCGTCCATGTATGTAAAATGGCCGGCATCGGGATCAACTTGGAGCGCCACAGATACCTGGGCGGCTAGTACATCCATGAGAAAACGAGACTGGGCCGGGGGCGTGATTGTGTCCTTGGCTCCCACCCAGATTTTCATCGGCATCTTGATACGGTCAAGCGCACCTGATCGGCGGAAGAAGTCCGTTGGCGGAGCCAAGACTGCCAGTCGCTCGAGGCGTGGCGTGGAGCCTGTAATCAGTTGCTGCCCATCAAGGGTTTCGCCCTCGGCACCTTGAAGGGCGAGCATGGCCGTAGCTCCAATGGAATGCCCGATACCCACGATGGGGAGATTGCTGGAGGTGCATTCGTCTATAGATGCTTCGAGCCTGCGGATGCGCATGTCCAACTCGGCCTTGGTCGGCGCGATTGAGGTCAGCATTTCGAAGTGTGGTGCGATGACCGTGCAATTCCCGTTAGCCAAGGTCTGCAGCAAATGACGGTGGCGTGACGGATTACCGCCACGACCGACTGCGAACAAAGCAATGCACTTTGGGTGCTTGGCCTCGACCCGAGTAATGGTAAAGGACTCCAACTCATTGGATACGATGTCGATATTGGATTCAATTTCCATATTTTCTCTCAATCATCAGAATAAGTTTATCATCGTCTTCCGCGATAAACGAAGCCAACGTATCTCATTCATTGAAGTCCTGACCAGTCAGCGATTCAACGTTGCTTTTTGGAGGCCGTTTGAACCAGAGCGACTTCATCGAAACAGATTGGTGCATTCTGATGGGTCTGTGAACGCTGGTGCCCCAGGAGAAAAAAGAGCGGGCGCGGCCCGCTCCCGTCCAAGGATTTAGACCTGGGCTTGGCCACCATCGGCAAACAGTTCGGCGCCGTTTACGAAGCTCGCATCGTCGGAGGCGAGGAAGAGGGTCGCCTTGGCGATTTCGTCGGGCTCACCGACGCGACCGAGCGGAATACGGGAAGCTAGGTAGTCGATCAGACCCTGCTGCTGCTCCTTGTCATCACCAGCAAGCTCCACAAGTCCGGGCGTGCGCGTTGCTCCGGGGGAGACGACGTTGACGCGGATGCCAGTGCCCTTGAGATCGAGAGCCCAGGAGCGGGCGAGGTTGCGGACGGCCGCTTTGGAGGCTGAGTAGACCGAGAATGCGGCCGTGCCTTCTGTGCCGGCGGTCGAACCCGTTAGAACGATCGACGAACCCCGACCCATCAGTGGCAGAGCCTTTTGAACAGTGAAGATGACCGCCTTCACATTGCGAGCGAACGTGTTGTCAACCTGCTCTTCGGTGATTTCGCCGAGGGGAAGCATGCTGCCGCCGCCGGCGTTGACGACCAAGACATCAAGGCGTCCCTGTTGCGACTTCACCTGGGCGAAGACTTCGTCGAGTTCGTCGTTCTTTGCCGAGTCCGCCTGTATGCCGACGGCGCCGTGGCCGATCGCTGCGACGGCCTCGTCCAGAGCGTCCTTGCGGCGACCTGTAATGTAGACCCGGGCTCCTTCGGCTGCGAAAAGCCTGGCGGTCGACAGGCCAATGCCGCTCGTTGCACCGGTCACGATTGCAATCTTATTTGCTAGTCTCTTGGTCATTTTATTCTCCTAAGGCTGGGCGCGCGAAAGGGTCAGTCCGAATTCGCGGCCTGTTGACGGTCTAAAGCTATGCGGGAGGTGGCGCCGGCCTTGGGCCTGTCGTCGCCGTCCGATGTGCAGAACGTAATTCCTCAGCCCTGCAGGGAGAAGCCAGTTCGTATGGAGACTTTATCCATCTGTATGGACAGTCTCCATCGCCGCGCCGCGCCTTGCGTCGACGCCTTCAAACACTTTCGCCGCCCAGTCCGAGAATGCCCGCAGCCGCGGGTTTGAAAATCTGTCAGCGGGATAGACCAGGTGCAGAACAAGGTTTTCAGGCTTCCAGTCAGGAAGCAGTTCGATCAGCAAACCCTTGTCGATATTAGGTCTTGCCAGGAAGCCGAAACTTTGGCCGATACCCAACCCGGCTAGCAACGCATTCAAATGCGCCGTGCTTTCGTTGAGGGAAATGCCGCTTGACATCGGCATATACTCGGTCTGCTCGTTGCCGCGCTGGAAGCGCAGCGGGAACCGTTTACCGGACGACGCCGAAAAATAGCTGACGACACGATGCGCCTGAATGTCGTCTGGATGCATCGGCAGTTCTTTTCCGGCGAGATAAACTGGCGCTGCGCAGAGCACATAGTCGAGTTCGCATAGCTTCCTCGCCCTGAGGGATGAATCGCCAAGTGAACCACCACGAATGACGCAATCGATCCCTTCGCCAATAAGGTCGACAGATCGATCACTGACGCCGAGAAGCAGGTCTATCTGCGGATACTGGCGCTGGAAGTCCCAAAGGGACGGGATGAGGATCCGGTTCGCCAGGACAGAACCAATATCAATCCGAAGCCTTCCTTTGGGCGCGCTGCGGGCGCCAGCGATGGTGCCGTCCATGTCGTCCAGATCCGCAAGCAGGCGAAGGGCGCGCTGGTGATAGGCAATACCTTCCGTGGTCATTGTCACCGACCGGGTGGTCCGCTCAACGAGTTTCGTCCCGAGATGTGCTTCAAGATCCTGCACGAGCTTGCTAACTGACGACCGTGGGAGATTCATTGTGTCCGCAGCCTTGGTAAAAGATCCGGCTTCGGCAACGCGAACGAATGTTCGTATGGCGAGTATCTGGTCCATGCAACGCCCTGCAGATTAGGTCTACGATAACCGACTATATCGGAACCGCGACCAAGACCATTGAATTTCTTGCTCTCAGTCGGTCGCGTGCCTCCAACAAGACCTCGAATGCTGATTGTCGCTTAAACGCAGTCGACGCCATACATGCCGGAGGTTTGGCTTCTCTGTGCAGAGAGATCCGGTAAATGCTCCGTTTTCGGCCGGTTTCGTCGCCCAATCGGTTTGATGGTAAGGCGCGTCATGGCGGCGGCACGCAAAAAAATGCCACGCCGGAAAGACCGCACGCAGTCGATGACACCTATCCTGCGCACATGCGCTGACTTGGGCGCTACCGAAGTGTGCATTTTATCGACGTAGATCGCTCGTCAGTCATTCACCAATCGAAGCGGGGCGGTTCGATGGTTGGGATACAATTAATACAGTGAAATGAGCGACACCCTCATATTCAATTATGGTGAGGGAGAACGCGACTGTTTTAGTATGTCGGTCACGACAAACGAGCGACGTGGCTCCTAAACGCTTCGCTGCTCACTGGCACTGCCTGCTTAGTCCTTTGCGCCAGAGGGCGAATGCACAAGATTGGTTTCCTCAAAATGCCCTCACTTTGGAATTTGCATCTTTGATTATCTATCAAAACTATAGAAATTAAAGGTAACAGGAGTGAGGCGAACAATGAACGTACTTGGAATAAGCGGCAGCGTTAAACAACCGTCACGCACGGCACGCATTGTCTCGGACATCCTGAACTCGATTGAGAGACGGGCAAGCGTCTCTGTGGACACGGTCGATCTGGCTGTGGCGGCGCCGATCCTGTTCAGGGCTCTTCGCGCAGATCAACTGGATGAGGCCGGCCGCAGGATTATTGATGCTGTGGAAGGTGCCGACGTACTTGTCGTCGGTTCGCCTGTCTACCGCGCATCCTACACCGGCGCGTTAAAGCATCTCTTCGATCTCGTCGATTTCCGTGCGCTTCAAGGCAAGCGCGTGATCCTTGCGGCAACGGGCGGTACAGCACTGCATGGCCTCATGCTGGAGCATCAGTTCAGGCCGCTGTTCGGCTTCTTTGGCGCCGTTACAGTGCCAACGACGGTCTACGCCGTTGAGGCGGATTTCACCGGATACACACTCTCGAACCCCGTGGTTGAGGCGCGCATCGAGCGTGCCGTTGCCGAATTGATCGATCTACTGCCGGCCAGAAACCTTGTCGCCGACGATCACCGCTCGGCCCTTCGCCTCGTTTCACACGACGCGGTCGCCAACTGACATCAGAAAAGAGGAGATTTCCATGACTGAACACCACGCCGAGCCCGTGAAATTTGCCTATTGGGTGCCGAATGTGTCCGGCGGCCTCGTAATATCGAACATCGAGCAGCGCACCAGCTGGACAATTGACTACAACCGCAAGCTCGCGCAGATCGCTGAAGCGAGCGGCTTCGATTACGCGCTAAGCCAGATCCGCTTCACCGCCGGCTACGGTGCCGAATTCCAACATGAATCCGTGTCGTTCAGTCACGCTCTGCTGGAATCGACGACGACGCTCAAGGTCATCGCCGCCATTCTGCCTGGTCCGTGGAACCCCGCGCTTGCCGCCAAACAGATTGCCACGATCAATCACCTCACCAACGGTCGCGTTGCCGTTAACATCGTCAGCGGCTGGTTCCGCGGCGAGTTTCACGCCATCGGCGAGCCTTGGCTCGATCACGACGAACGCTACCGCCGTTCGGAAGAATTCATCCGGGCTCTGCGCGGCATCTGGACAGAAGACAATTTCACCTTCCGTGGCGATTTCTACCGCTTCAACAACTACTCCCTCAAGCCGAAGCCGATTGATCCGCAGCCGGAAATCTTCCAGGGCGGTTCGTCGCGTGCGGCTCGCGATATGGCGGCCCGCGTATCCGACTGGTACTTCACCAACGGCAACACGCCGGAGGAAATCGCCAAGCAGGTGAATGACATTCGCGTCAAGGCCAAGGAAAACAACCACGCGGTCAAAGTCGGCGTGAATGCCTTCGCCATCGTGCGCGAGACCGAGGAAGAGGCGAGAGCCGTGCTTGCCGAGATCATCGAAAAGGCCAATCCGGAAGCGGTCAATGCCTTCGGCCATGAGGTAAAAAATGCCGGCAAGTCTTCTCCCGAAGGCGAGGGCAACTGGGCGAAGTCCAGCTTCGAAGATCTCGTTCAGTATAATGACGGCTTCCGCTCAAACCTGATCGGCACTCCGCGGCAGGTTGCCGAACGCGTGGTGAACCTCAAACGCGCCGGGGCTGACCTTATCCTGCTGGGCTTCCTGCATTTTCAGGAAGAAGTCGAGTATTTCGGCAAGCATGTCATCCCGCTCGTGCGCGAACTGGAACAGGCGGAAATCAGCGCGGCAATCGCTGCGGAGTAAGATTGCAAATCAGACGGCAGCGGCCTTTGGCCGCCGCCTGCACCACGGGGGACCGCCTCCGTGATTGGAAACCTGTGCCCATTGGGCGGAGCATGGACTGAACGATGTCAGCATCGAGTTTTCTGGTTGCAAGCCTTGGCGCGGAGGTGGCGATCCCAACGGACATTCGCCAACACATTGCCTTGCCCAGCGAGCATGTCGGGCAAGAACGCCGCGCGGTGGACGCCGCCAAAGAACTTGTGCTGGAGCTTCGCGGTATTGACCTCTCCTTTGGAGGCGTCGTCGCTCTGGAGAATATCGACCTGGCCGTGCAGCAGGGCGAAATCCTGGGTATTATTGGGCCGAACGGCGCCGGCAAGAGTTCGCTGATTAATGTTATCTCAGGCGTCTACCGCCCGGATCGTGGCCATGTAGCGATTAATGGCAAAGCCTATCGTCCAGTGCCGACTGAGAAGCTCGCCAGTCTCGGCGTGGCGCGGACGTTCCAGAACCTCGCCTTGTTCAAGGGTCTCAGTGTTCTCGATAATGTTGCCACGGGGCGGGCTTACGCCGAGCGGGCAAATTTCCTGAGCCAGATAACCGGTCTACCGAGCGCTCGTCGCGAGAAGGCCGATGCCCGCGAGCGGGCAGGGCGGATCATCGATTTTCTGCATCTGACGCCCCATGTTGACCGGCTTGCCGGCACGCTACCCTATGGATTGCAGAAGCGGGTGGAACTGGCGCGTGCGCTTGCCGCCGAGCCACGCATTCTGCTGCTTGACGAGCCCATGGCTGGCATGACGGCGACGGAGAAGAACGAACTTGCCGATTATGTGCGTCTCGCGCGTGACGAATATGCGGTCACCGTCGTTCTGATCGAGCATGACGTTGGCGTGGTGATGGGTCTTTCCGATCGCATCGCGGTGCTCGACTACGGGCGCAAGATCGCCGATGGCACGCCTGCGGAAATTGCCAGCGATCATCGTGTCATCGATGCCTATCTCGGCGCTGCGCCGGAAAACGAAGACGGGGAGGGTATCTGATGGCTGCGTTTGATTGGTTGTTCTTTACCGAGGTGCTGGTCGGCGGGTTGCTCTCCGGGGTCATGTATTCCCTCGTCGCCATCGGGTTCGTGCTGATCTACAAGACATCGGGTGTCCTAAACTTTTCGCAGGGCGCGCTTCTCCTGTTCGCGGCGCTGACCTTTGTCAGCCTTGTCGAGCGTGGCGTGCCTTTTGTGGCTGCCTTTGCCATTACCTTTGCCATCATGGTCGTCATCGGTGTTGCGATCGAGCGTACGGTGCTTCGGCCGCTCACCAACAAGCCACCGATCACGCTGTTCATGGCGACGCTTGGCCTCTCCTACATCATCGAGGGAGCGGCCCAACTCCTCTGGGGTACGCAGGTTCATGGGCTTGATCTCGGTATCGAGGACATTCCCTTTGATGTTGGTGGCGTTTTCATCAGCCAGTTCGACATCTTTGCCGCAGTCGTCGCGGCCGGCATGGTGGCGGCTCTCTCGGCCTTCTTCCGCTATACCCGCATCGGCCTCGGCTTCCGCGCCGTCGCGGATGACCAGTTCGCGGCGCTTGCCGTCGGTCTCAAGCTGCCCTGGATATGGGCGAGCGTCTGGGCGGCGGCAGGCCTCGTTGCCCTGGTCGCCGGGCTGCTCTGGGGTGCGCGGCTCGGGGTACAGTTCTCGCTGTCGCTGGTAGTGCTGAAGGCTCTGCCGGTGCTCGTTCTCGGCGGCTTCGATTCCATTCTCGGCGCGATCATCGGTGGTCTGATTGTCGGCGCGTCGGAAAAGCTCGCCGAGGTCTATATCGGCGAATATTTCGGCGGCGGCATCGAGGGGTGGTTCGCCTATGTCGTGGCCCTTGCCTTCCTGCTGATCCGCCCGTCCGGGCTCTTCGGTCAAAAGCTCGTGGAAAGGGTCTAATATGTCCGCCGTTACAGCCGATCTTTCATCGTCGTTCTCCCTGCCGCGCCATGCCGGCACGGTCGCAGTGCTCGCCGTTGCTTATCTCGTCGTGCCGTTCGTCGGCACCAGTTACCTCTTCGAGGCAATCCTGCTGCCGTTTCTTGCGCTCAGCCTTGCCGGGGTTGGTCTCAACCTTTTGACTGGCTATGCGGGTCAGGTCTCGCTTGGTTCGGCCGCATTCATGGCCGTCGGTGCCTTTGCGGCATACAATTTCAATCTGCGTATCGATGCGCTGCCGCTTATTGTTTCGATTGTGCTCGCCGGTCTTTCGGCCGCAGCAATCGGCATAGTTTTTGGCCTGCCGAGCCTGCGACTGCGCGGTTTCTACCTCGCCGTTTCGACTCTTGCGGCGCAGTTCTTCGTGCAATGGGCGTTGACGAAATTCAGCTGGTTCTCGAACGAATCCGCATCCGGCGTGATCGATGCGCCAGCACTGTCGCTGGCCGGGATTTCTTTCGAAGGGCCGATCGGGCGTTATCTCTTCGCGCTGACCATTGTCGCCGTCCTCACGTTCCTCGCCTACCGCCTGGTGTCGTCGCAGACCGGCCGCAACTTCATTGCCGTGCGCGACAACGAGACCGCCGCACGCATCATCGGCATTCCGGTGCTTCGCACGAAGCTGCTCGCCTTTGCAATCTCGTCCTTCATCGTCGGGGTTGCCGGGGTAATCTGGGCTTTTGCCTATCTTCGCACGGTGGAGCCGGCCGGCTTCAATCTAGACCGCTCGTTCCAAATACTCTTCATCGTCATCATTGGCGGGCTTGCCTCGATCCGGGGTGCCTTCTTCGGCGCGGCTTTGATCGTCGTCTTTCCGCTCGTCCTCTCACGGCTTGGCTCTTTGCTATTGGGCGATGTCTTTAATTCCGGAGTGCTCGATATGACGCAGCGCATCGTTCTCGGCGCCTTGATAATACTGTTTCTGATCCTGGAACCTGACGGCCTCGTGTCATTGTGGGATCGCTTGAAGTTACGCATTACGGCTGCCGTCAGGCGGGCGTGAACCCCTCGAAGCCGGCCCTGACAGGCAAAGGCTTCCAACAAGAAAAGCTTATCAGCAATGAATTCCTGAAACCAACACGGATGGCCGAGCGCCAGCCGACAGACGGAGTGTGTCCAGATATGACCTTCTACACGAAAATCAAAGCAGCAGCCTTTGCTGCCGGCATCAGCCTCGCCGCCATCGCCTCCCCGGCCATGGCCGACGAGCAGCACTTCCCCCTGCAGAGCTACCGCGTCGGGCCTTATGCAGCCGGTGGCACGGGCTTTTTCGGCGGATTCATCGATTATCTCAATCTCATCAACATCAGGGACGGCGGTATCAACGGTGTCAAGCTGACATGGTCCGAAGCCGAAACCCAGTACGAAGTTGAGCGAGGGGTCGAAGCTTATGAACGCCTGAAGAGCAACCCCGGCGTTGCCGCCTGGAACCCGCTGTCGGTCGGCATAGCCTATGCCATGATCGACCGCATCACCCAAGACAAGGTGCCGCTCATTACCATCAACCACGGCCGCACGGATTCGACCGATGGCCGTGTTTTTCTCTATGTTTTCCCGCTGCTGCTCAATCCCTACAGCGAAACCTCCGGCATCGTGAACTACATTGCATCCAAGGAAGGCGGGGTTGGAGGACTGAAGGGCAAGAAGATCGTCGTGCTCTACCACGGCTCTCCCTATGGCAAGGAAACGATCCCGATCTATGACCTGCTGGCCAAGAAGTATGGCTTCGACCTCCAGCAGATCGAAGTCCCGCATCCGGGCAACGAGCAGCAGTCGCAGTGGCTGACGATCCGCCGTGCCAAGCCGGATTATGTCGTGCTGCGCGGCTGGGGCGTCATGAACCCGGTGGCGTTGAAGACGGCGGCGAAAACCGGTTTCCCGGTGGATCACATCATCGGCAATGTCTGGTCCAACTCGGAAGAGGACGTTATTCCCGCCGGCGATGCGGCCAAGGGCTACACCGCCATCACCACCCAGGCATCAGGTGCCGAATATCCGGTGGTCAAGGAAATCGTGAAAACCGTCTACGACGCCGGCAAGGGCAACCTTGATGACAAGAGCCGCATCGGCTCCGTCTATCACAATCTCGGTATCGTCAACGGTATTCTTAATGTCGAGGCGGTGCGGATCGCCCAGGAGAAATTCGGCAAGCGCACCCTGACCGGCGACGAAGTTCGCTGGGGCTTCGAGCATCTGCAGCTTGATCCAGCCCGTGTCGAGGCATTGGGCGCCAAGGATCTCTTCCACTCGATCAATGTCACCTGGGATAACCATGAGGGTAACGGCTACGTGACGTTCCAGCAGTGGGACGGCAAGAAGTGGAACGTGGTTTCCGATTGGATCGCACCGGACTGGGCCCTGCTGCGCCCGATCATCGAGAAGTCGTCGGAGGCCTATGCGGCTGAAAAGGGCATCAAGCTTCGCACGTCGGAAGATGCGAATTCCGTGACGAACTGATGTTTGCGTGGTCGGGCAAGGGTCTCCCCGTGTCCGGCCACCATATCCCGAAAAGCGCCAAGGAGATAATGATGACCGAGGGGAACAGGCTGCTTGCCGTGGAGGGGCTCCACGCAACCTACAATCATGCCATCACCGCATTGCATGGGGTCACTTTTTCGCTCGGACGGGGGGAGATCCTTGCCGTTCTCGGTGCGAACGGCGCTGGCAAGACGACGACGCTGAAGGCGGTTTCCAACCTCCTTCCGGCCGAACGGGGGCAGGTGCTCGCCGGTCATGTCCTGTTTGACGGTCGTGATGTCACGCGCGAAACCCCAGCAAGCCTTGTCCATCGCGGTCTCGTGCAGGTGCTCGAAGGTCGCCATTGCTTCAAGACACTGACGGTCGAGGAAAACCTGGTCTCCGGCGGCCTTGGCCGATCCGCCACGCGCACTGAAATCGCGACCGACCTTGAGAAAATTTACACGCATTTCCCAAGACTTAAGGAAAAGCGCCGTGTGCTTTCCGGCCTCACTTCGGGCGGCGAGCAGCAGATGACGGCCATCGGCCGGGCACTGATGTCGCGGCCACGGCTGCTTGTCCTCGACGAACCGTCAATGGGGCTGGCGCCTCTCATCGTGCAGGATATTTTCCGCACGCTGAAGCGCCTTAATCGCGAAGAAGGGCTTTCGATCCTGGTCGCTGAACAAAACTCAGCAGTCGCGCTGACCTATGCCGACCGGGCCATCATTCTGGAAAACGGCGTGAGTGTGCTGTCAGGCACGGCCGCCGAACTCAAGGCGCGCGATGACGTGAAAGCCTTCTATCTGGGCCAGAAGCCAGCCGCGCTCGTCACGCATATTCACTGAAAATCAAAGGAAAGAGGAGACATGGCATGACCATTTCCAACGTGAAGACGAAAGATGCGGCTCAAGGCGTTCCCGCCGTGCCGCGGCCGAGTGAGCCGGCACACATCATCAAGAGCGATGCCGAAGCGATCGAAGTCGCGAAGAAACTCGCCGCCGAAATTGCCCCCGGAGCAGCCATTCGCGATCGCGATCGCATCTGGCCGGTAAAGGAACTCGATGCCTTCTCGCAAAGCGGGCTCTGGTCGATCAACGTGCCGAAGAAGTTCGGCGGTCCTGAAGTCTCCTATGCGACGCTCGCCAAGGTGATCGAGATCGTCTCCGCGGCCGATTCCTCGATTGGCCAGATCGCGCAGAACCATCTCGGCGTCGTTGCCGCGATCCGCACGGTTTCCGATGAGGCTCAGCAGACGCTGCTTTTCGCAGAAGTGCTGCGCGGCGCACGCTTCGGCAATGCCTTCTCCGAATTCGGTTCCAAGCGGGCGGCGGACTTCGAAACGAAGTTCGTCGATGCGGGCGACCATGTGATCGTCAACGGCCAGAAATTCTACTCCTCCGGCGCACTTCTCGCCCATCTCGTGCCCATCGTTGCGCTCGATGATGAAGGCCGCGCCTGGTATGCAATTGCCGAGCGAGACGCGCCCGGATTGACCGTCATCGACGACTGGTCATCCTTCGGACAGCGCACGACGCTCTCAGGCACTGTCATCCTCAATAACGTCAAGGTGCCGAAAACCCATCTGGTTCCCGGCTACAAGGGTTATGCGGAACCCACTGCGGATGGTGCGATTTTCCAGATTATCCAGGTCGCGGTGGATACGGGTATAGCGCAGGCGGCAATCGATGAAACCATCTCCTTCGTGCGCACCAAGAGCCGTGCATGGGTGGATAGCGGCGTAGATCATGCCTGGGATGACCCCTACACGATCCAGGCTGTCGGCGATCTGACGCTGCGACTGCATGCGGCCCAGGCGCTGCTTGAAAAAGCCGGTTATGCCATTGATCGCGCCATCCGGAACCCGAATGCTGACACGGTCGCCGAAGCACAGATCGTGACGGCCGAGGCGAAAATTCTCTCGACAGAGATAGCCATTACGGCGACCAACAAGCTGTTCGAACTTGCAGGCACCCGCTCCACGCTTGCAGAGCATCACCTCGATCGCCATTGGCGCAATGCCCGTACCCACACGCTGCACGATCCGGTCCGGTGGAAATATTCCATCCTAGGCAAGTACTTCCTCAATGGCGAGAAGCCGCCACTTCACGCCTGGAGCTGAGTAAACTCTGGAGCTCGGGGCGCGCAAGGCGCCCCGGTTGGCAATTGATCTTGCTACATCCGCCAGCAGTAATGAGATATAGTGACGTGATGAGACGGTGCCCCTCAAGCGCGTTTCCAATCAAGCGCCCCGTAACGAGGAGCTTTGCCGGAAACTTCGGGAACATAGAATAGTGGTGATGATGAGCCTTATGTGCAGGAAGCGGAAAACGCTTTTTAGGGCCTTCCAATCGTGCAGGGCACAGATCTCCTTGGGGAGAACGTAGAGGCAATGAATTCTCTTGTTCCCATAGCTTCTGCCCGCCTGACCGTGGCAGTTGTCGGCGGTGGCTTCACCGGCGCGGCAATGGCAATGCATCTGGTAGCGGGTAACGGATACCCGACTGATACATCCGTTGTCGTCATCGAACCTCGATCGGAGTTGGGCCGCGGCTTGGCCTATAGCGCAACCGATCCGGCGCATCGGGTCAACGTTCCCGCTGCAAGAATGACGTTGTTTCCGGATATTCCCGATGATTTCGAGCGTTATGTTGGCGGTATTCCGACCCGAGACGATGCCGAGCTCATAGGACACGATGGCTTGCCTTATCCCAAGCGGTCTGTCTTCGGCGAATACGTCTCGGCACGGATTCAACCGTTTTTGGATGACGGCCGTATCAGACACTGGCGGACCAAAGCGATCTCGGTGTCACAAAAAGGAAACCGCTATGAGATTGCGGGGGCTGACGGTACAGCGCTCATTGCGGATATAGTCGTGCTGGCCGTCAGCCATCCACCACCTTCTTTGCCTCGGGTGCTTCAGCCCTTCAAAGATGATCCCAAGCTGATTGCGGATGTCACCGTGACCGATGCGATCGACGCCGTCGAGACTGGAGATCGTGTTCTCATCGTCGGAAATGGCTTGACCTCCGCCGATGTGGTTGCCTCGCTCAAGAGACGGGGCCATGTCGGCCAGATAACGTCGTTCTCTCGCAGGGGCTTGCGGTCTCGCGGCCATGGCCCCGTCGGGCAGGAGCCTTTCGGCGATTTCCTGTCTGAACCGTTCACCTCTGCAAGCAAGTTGCTCCATAAGGTTCGCCAAACGCTGCGAGAAGCACATGAACAGGGCATGACGTGGCATAGCGTCGTGGATGCGCTGAGGGCGCAGGGGAGGGACATATGGGAAAATCTGCCTGTCATTGAGAGACGGCGCGTTGCCCGACACTTGCGGCCGGTCTGGGATGTGCATCGCTTTCGCATCGCGCCGCAAGTCGAGGCTGCTGTGGAGCAGGCGATCGCGAGCGGCCAAATGGATGTCCGGGCTGCCTCGCTTTCTTCCGTGACACGGATAGACGCCGGCTACAGGGTGACGTTGCGACCCCGGCGCGCCAAGTCTCTCGAAACGCTTGACGTCGATGCGATCGTCGTCACCACGGGCCCGGCGCATGGCGGCATTCTTCAAAGCCAAGCCATGCTTCGAGAACTTGAGCAGGTGGGCCTGTTGCAACCCTGCCCGACCGGGCTTGGCATCTTGGTTGATGCCAAGTCTAATCCCGTATCGGCTTCAGGCGAGAGCATGACTTCACTGTTTATTGCCGGGCCGCTTGCACGCGGCACTTTCGGAGAACTGATGGGGCTGCCGCAGGTTACCGAGCATGCAATCTTCGTCGCAGAGCGTGTTCGCGACCTGATCGATGAATGTAGGATTTCGCATCGCACGGGCCAGGCGGTGGAAGGCTGACGGCCCGCTGTTTCTTGAATACATTTCTTCCACTCTTTGAGAAAGCCTTGGGACGATAATTCCATCAAATTCGCCATGCTTTGCGAGGCCCTCAGGACGGTGTACGGTGAAAGCATACAAACGAGCTCCTGGCTCAGGGGGAGCTCGCCCCCTGCTGCCAGCGCGCTGCCTTACGGGAGATGAGACCATGTTCACGCACATCATGATCGGAAGTAATGATCTGGAGCGGTCAAGAAACTTCTACGACGCCACGTTCGCTGCATTGGGCGGCAGGCCCGGCGAGATGGATGCGAGAGGCAGACTGATTTACGTCCACGAAGGCGGACGACTGATGATCACGAAACCGATCGACGGCAAGGCGGCGACCGTTGCCAATGGCGGGACAATCGGAATCGCCGCCCTGAGCCGCGAGCATGTTCTGGCGTGGCACGACGCCGGTGTTATGCACGGCGGCACATCGATCGAGAGCCCGCCGAATGAGCGACCGAACGGGGCCTTCGTCGCTTATCTTCGTGATCCGGACGGACATAAACTGAGCGTACGGTCTCAGCCGGCAAAGTAACGCAGCGCCAATAGCGCTGGTATTCTCACAGCTGTTGTGGGTTGGTCTTTCTGCATAACTTTTGCAGCCGGATCCACCACATTAATCGCAACATTACGCTCAACATCCACGCATCTTGGAACCTACCATCGGCGGATTAAGACGGGCAAAGCCCTCCTGACGATGATAGGGGAAATGCGGATATGGCGGCGTCAAGACGCTCGCATTGTCCAGGAGAGCAACCTGATCATCGGTGAGATGCCAACCGACCGCTCCGAGGTTCTGCCGGAGCTGCTCTTCGTTTCGCGCTCCCATGATAATGGAAGACACCGCGGGCCGGCCTGTAAGCCAGTTGAGCGCCACCTGCGCAACTGTTTTGTCGACCTGTCTTGCGACGTCTTCAAGGGCATCAACGACGCGGTAGAGATGCTCCTCATCGACCGGAGGACCAAAGCTTGCGGTTTCGTGAAGACGACTGCTCTCCGGCAGGGGAGCGCCGCGCCTAATCTTTCCCGTAAGCCGCCCCCAGCCAAGCGGACTCCAGACGAGTGCTCCAAGGCCTTGATCCATACCCAGTGGCATCAGATCCCACTCGTAGTCTCGGCCGAGAAGGGAATAGTAAACCTGATTGGCAATGTAGCGAGGCCATCCGTACGCGTCGGCAACCGCCAGCGACTTCATGATTTCCCATCCCGAAAAGTTCGAAATGCCGACGTAGCGGACCTTTCCCGCCCGAACGAGCGTATCAAGGGTCGACAAGACTTCTTCGACGGGCGTCCGGGCGTCGTAGGCATGAAGTTGCAGGATGTCTATATAGTCCGTCCGAAGCCGGCGTAGTGCGTCTTCGACCGATCTGATCAAGCGAAACCTGGAGGAACCCGCATCGTTCGGCCCTTCTCCCATAGGCAGGCTGGTCTTCGTCGATATCAGCACGGTCTCGCGACGACCTTCCAGCGCTGCACCCAGCACCTCCTCCGATGCACCGTTCGAGTAGACATCTGCGGTATCGAACAGATTAACGCCTGCTTCAACGCAGATATCGATAAGTCGCCTTGCCTCGGTGACATCGGTCGTGCCCCACGCACTGAAAAGGGGACCTGCCCCTCCAAACGTGCCTGCTCCGAAGCTCAGGACCGAGACTTTGAGGCCTGATCGGCCAAGAGAACGGTATTCCATCTGGTATTCCTTTCTTGAGAAATGGAAGCGACTTGCGCCACCTGATGGGGAAGAGATAGGAGATCCGGCTTTCGTGATATAGATTGCGGGCGGGAACAACATTTGTGAAATCAGGGACCAGATGGCTCGAGCGGAAGTCAATCGATCCGGAGAAATGGAAGTCTTCGTGCAGGTTGTCGAGCGCGGTGGCTTCTCGTCAGCTGCTCGAAGCGTCGGAATGACACCGTCGGCGGTGAGCAAACTGGTCGCGAGACTGGAGGCGCGGTTGGGTACCCGTCTCATCAATCGCTCGACGCGCGTGTTCAAGTTGACTTCGGAAGGCTGCGTCTTTTTCGAGCGCGCTACGCGTATCCTGGCAGACATCGAAGATGCTGAGCGGATCGCCAGTGCGGGTGAGGTGCCCAGTGGCCGCCTCCGCCTGAGCACCAGCGCCTCCTATGCCACCCATGTCCTCTCCGGCATACTCCCGGAATTCCTGGAGCGATATCCTGAAATTACCGTCGATATCGTGCAAAGCGACCTTGTCGTCGATCTGCTTGAGGAGCGAATGGACGTTGCGGTTCGAGCAGGCCCGCTTAAAAGTTCGAGCCTCGTCGCCCGCAGGCTTGGCGATACTGCAATGACGATCGTCGCTGCTCCCTCCTATGTCGACCGGCATGGCCTTCCCCGGACTATCGAGGAACTTGAAAGGCATGACAGGCTGGGCCTTGGTTACACCCGCTCGATGGATGGCTGGCCGTTAATATCGGCAGGCGCGACGATTTTTGCCCCAGTCGTCGCCCGTGTCCAGGCCAATGACGGCGAGGCGCTGCGCCAGCTGGTACTCGCTGGAAATGGAATTGCCCGCCTCGCCAACTTCACGATACGCGATGATTTGAGGGCCGGCCGACTGGTGCCGGTGCTCGACGAGTATAATCCTGGGGACCGGGAGGAGTTTCATGCCATTCATATAGGGCAGGGTGGCCCGCTGCCTTCCAGAGTGCGCGCTCTTCTTGATTTCCTGGCCAAACAAGGCAAAGTTACATAGCAGAGAAACCCGCCTATCGGGGAGGATACCCTCGCCCGAACTCGAGTCGACGTCTCGCGTTAAGTTTCAAGCACCGGCATGTTTGTCCCGCGCAATTGGGCTAAAATGAACTTGATCTGCTCGTCGAGCGCAAAAAATCAGATCTAAAGCGCGTCAAATCCAAAGGAAAAATCCTGGCCGTCCCGCTCCCTTATGCGGCAAAAGCCGAAGGTCTTTTCATGTATACGCGCAGTCGTAACAAGAGATAACTCCTTGCGATCCTGCGTAAAATAGACCGCCTCGTCCCTGCCAACGAGGCAGTCTGTGTTGCGGCGTCAAAACGGACTGGCACTGACGCTACGCAGATTTCAGCCCCACCAGAACTCGACGATCTGTCGCCAATTCCCAATGCCTTCAAATAAGAAATTACGCACTTTAAAAACAGGCTTGATTGTTTGTAAGTTTAGTGCAGATTTGAGTTATGCCCGGAATGCGGCAGCAAAAACAAATGCACAAAAAGTAGTCGGAACGACACGAGGGAACTGATGGTAACTGGGAAGGAGCTGCAGCAGCCGGCTCGGCGTAAGCGCACGCAAAGTGAGCGGTCTGAGGATACGCGCAAGGCCATTTTCGATGCGACGATTAATCTCCTGTACAAAACGGGTTTCAACAAGACGTCCACTCCCGAAATTGCCCGCAGGGCGGGTGTGTCTCGCGGCGCGCTAACCCATCATTTTAGCAGCAAGGAAGACCTTGTCATCGGCGCTGTTGCCGATGACCTGACCAGCGTCAATCGGCGGCTGGCAGACTTTGCTGAGGCGTTCGGATCCGGTAGCGGCTCGACCGACGAGATCGTCGATTATCTCTGGAAGACGATGTTCGACCGACTGTTCTATGTCACGCTCGAATACCTTCCGGAAGCGCGCCACAATACCGGTTTTCGCAACGGACTTATTCCGGTCGTGCAGGAGTTCCATGACAGGCTGGACGATATCTGGACGGCGCTTGCGACTTATCGCAACGTCGATCCGGCCAGCGTGCGCATCGTCATGAACGCAACCATGTGCCTGATCCGCGGCATGATTGCCCAAACGGTCCTGCGACCGGCGGACCCGACCTATTACGAAAACCTTCTGACGTTCTGGAAACAACAGGTGAGGGCTTATTTTGCAACGCTTGCCGATGATGCGGAGCGCCAGCCATGAAGCCACTTCTTCAGGTAAAAAATCTCGAGCGCGCTTTTTACGGAGTGCGGGTTCTGAACGGCGTCGACATCGAGGTGATCGACGGGTCGATTACCGGGCTGATCGGGCCGAATGGTGCTGGGAAATCGACGTTTTTTAATTGCATTTCCGGTCTCTACATGCCTGACAGCGGCTCCGTGACCTTTGCGGGCGTCGACATAACCCGCCTCAGCCCGCAGGAAAGAGTGTCGACGGGCCTGGTGCGCACTTTTCAGCTTGCCCGTGGTTTTCCCAAACTCAGCGTTTTCCAGCACCTGATGCTTTATGGCCAAGACCATCCGGGCGAAGGCCTGTTTGCCAGCATCACCGGCAGCGCGGCCGGCAAGCGGCGCGAGGAGCAGCTTGCCGAGGAAGCCATCTCGATTGCCCGCCGGTTGCGCCTCACCCACGTTCTGGACAATCCAGTCACTGCCCTGTCGGGCGGGCAAAAAAAACTGGTGGAAATAGGCCGTGCGCTGATGGCGAAGCCCCGGCTCGTGCTGCTTGACGAGCCGATGGCGGGCGTCAACCCGACGTTGACGGCGGAGATTGCCGATCACTTGCGCAGCCTCAATGCCGAGGGTGTCACAATCTGCCTCATCGAACATGACATGAAGCTGATTGGCAGCCTTTGCGACCCGGTCATCGTCATGGCGGAAGGGCGCAAATTGACCGAGGGCAGTTTCGATACCGTCGTCGCCGACGAGCGGGTTCAGGAAGCATATCTGGGCGGAAGGCATTGACGATGTTGAAGGCAGAAGGCCTGGTGGCCGGTTACGGGGCCGCCGAGGAAATTCTCAAAGGCGCATCGGTCGAGGTGCATGCGGGCGAGATCGTTACAATCATCGGCCCCAACGGCGCGGGGAAATCAACCCTGCTAAAGGCGATCGCCGGGCTGGTTCCGCTGAAAGGCGGCAGCGTGGTGATGAATGGTGCGGATTTGACCAGAAAAGATGCGTTGGGCAGATCGAAAGCCGGCCTCGCCTTTGTGATGCAGGAAAAAAACGTTTTTGGTACCATGTCGGTAGCGGAAAATCTCGAGATCGCCAGCTTCGGTAATCCTTCCGGCATGTCGCAAAGGCGCGAGAGCGTCTATGGTCGTTATCCCATCCTTGCTGACAAGCGCAAAGCGCTTGCGCGTACACTGTCCGGTGGCCAGCGGCAATTGCTGGCAATGGGAATGGGCCTGATGACCGAGCCGAAGCTTTTGCTGCTGGACGAGCCGACGGCCGGGCTTTCCCCCAAGGCGGCTGAAGAGCTGTTTCAGGCTATCATCGAACTGAACCAGTCCGGGCTGCCCGTGCTGATGGTCGAGCAGCACGCTCTTGAGGCGCTCGAAATATCAACACGCGGCTACGTCATCGTCACCGGTCGCAACGCCGCCACCGGCGGCGGCCCGGAACTCGCCGCCGACCCCGAAATCCGTCGCCTGTTTCTGGGTGGCTGACATCGAATTGCCTGACATTCATTATTAAAAAAAAGGGAACAACGCATGAGCAGCTTTAAAATCAATCGTCGTGGTTTCATGGGCAGCGTCGCTGGTCTGGCCGCAACCGGCCTGTTGCCGCAGGGCGTTCTGGCGCAGACAGGCCCGATCCGGCTTGGCGCGCTAACGCCGTTGACCGGTTCCGGCGGTCCATACGGCCCGGTCATGGTCAAGGCCATCCAGGCTGTTGCCGCCGAGGTCAACAATGCAGGCGGTGTCCTCGGTCGTCAGATCGAAATCATTTCCGAAGACGACCAGACCAACCCCGAGGCGGGGGTGCGCGCCGCCCGCAAACTGGTGGATGTCGACAAGGTTTCGGCGATCCTCGGCACATGGGCATCCTCCGTCACCACAGCCGTTGCGCCGATCTGCTGGGAATCCGGTACATTGCTTGCCACCGTATCGGGTGCCGACGCCATCACCGCGCTGCCGCACCAGGGTTACATCATCCGCACCCAGCCGACGACCATTCTTCAGGGCCGCAAATTCGGCGAATTCGCCGTCGAACAGGGCGTGAAGAAGCTATTCTTCTTCTCGCCACAGACGCCGTTTGCCGAAAGCCAGTTTAACAACATAACCGCCGCCGTGACAGCTGCGGGCGGTGAAACCAAATCGATGATCTATGACGACAAGAAGCCCTCCTATCGCAGTGAGGTCGACGAGATGCTCGCCTATGAGCCTGACGTCATCGTGCTTGGCGGTTACGCAGCCGATACGACCGTTCTGCTGAAGGACATCTACCGCTCCGGCTACGAAGGCAAAAAAATCGCCTTCGCCTATTCGGTGAACCAGAAGCTGATCGACAGTGTCCCGGCGGAAATAGTGGAAGGCATCTACACAATTGCGCCTTCACCCGCGCAGTCGTCCACCGCTTACAAGCGGCTTGTGTCGCTGATCGGCGTCGAAAATCCCGATCCCTACACAACGCAGGTCTATGACCAGACCAATCTCATCATCATGGCGATGGCTAAGGCTGGTGCAGCGGACGGAAAATCCATTCGCGACGCCATCCGTTCGGTCTCCCAGGGCAAGGACGGCGAAATCGTGGATAACGCGCTCGATGGCCTAAAGCTGATCGCCGCCGGCAAGGCCGTCAATTACGAGGGCGCCTCCGGCCCCTGTGACTTTACCGACACCGGCGACATTTCCGACAGCCAGTTCCGCTACGAACAGGTGGAAGACGGCAAGCTCAAGCTGCTGAAAATCGCGTGAGGCATTGATGACAACCCTCGCTCAGGCGATACTCAACGGGATGATGACGGGAATGCTCATCGCTATTCCCGCCCTTGGCCTCACGGCGATCTTTGCCGTGCTGCGTTATGTCAACTTTGCCATAGGGGCCTATGCCACGGTTGGCGCTTTTGCAGCCTGGTATGTCAATACCAGGCTGGGGCTAGGTGTGTTCCCATCGGCGCTCGTCGCCTTCGTGGCGGGCGGGATCGTCGGTCTCGTGGCAGAGCAGACGGCGCTCGCAAGGCTTCGGCCATCGGGCGCACTGGCCGTGGCCATCGCCTCAATTGCCGTCAATCTCATTCTCGAAAATGTCATCCGCTTCATTTTCGGCAATGATCTTCAGGGCTTCGATCTGCCTGTCGCACGCGACTGGCGTTTTTCCGGCCTGCGCCTCGGCCCGCAGCAGCTGCAGACGGCGGCGATCGCCATTGCCATCATGGCGGCGGTGTTTCTCTTCCTGCGGTTCACACGCTTCGGCAAAGCCATGCGGGCAGTGGCAGATAATCCCGATCTCGGCAGATTGCTGGGCATGGATCCCTCGCGCATCGCCATGATCACCGTTGCTCTCGGTGCAGGGCTGGCGGGCGTTGGCGGTGTGCTGCTCGGCCTCGATACGGCCATCGATCCGATGACCGGCTCGCGCCTGCTCTTGTCCATCTTCGCCGCCGCCGTGCTGGGCGGGCTCGGCTCGATCCCCGGCGCCGTCGTCGGCGCGGTGATGATCGGCATCGGCGAGGAACTGGCCGTTCTCGTGCTGCCCGCCACCTATCGTTCCGCCGTCGGTTTCGCGACAATCCTGCTTATCCTGTCGCTGCGGCCTGCGGGAATACTGGGTGAAAGGAACACCTGATGCTGTCATATCTGCTTTTCACGCTCACGCTCGGCGGCATTTACGGTCTGCTGGCGCTCAGCCTCAATCTCATCTGGGGTGGCGTGGGCATGGTCAATCTGGGGCTTGCCGGCTTTTTCGCCGTGGGTGCCTATGTTTCGGCACTGGTGGCGATAGCGGGGGTTCCGCTACCGCTGGCAATGCTGCTCGCCTGCGTCATCGGCGCGCTGGCAGGCGTCATCGCCACCTTTGCAACCATTCGCCTGCGCGGCGACTACCTCGCCATCGTCACGCTCGGCTTTGCGGAAGTGGTGCGCATGGTCGCGCTGAACGAACGCTGGCTTACCCGCGGTTCCGACGGCATTTCCGGCATTCCGGCACCCTTCCGGGCCGAACTCGGCATAGACGGTTTCAACCTGTTCTATCTCGCGCTCGTCAGCGTCATCGTTCTCATCGTCTTCTTCGCCATGCGACGCATCGATGGATCGCCCTTCGGGCGTGTTCTCAAAGCTATTCGCGAGGACCAGGAACTGGCGACATTCGCGGGCAAATATGTGACCCGCTTCAAGATCCAGACCTTCGCGCTTTCCGCGGCGATCGCCGGACTTGCGGGCGCACTCTACGGACATTTCCAGACTTATATCTCGCCCGACCACTTCCAGCCGCTGATTACCATTTACATCTTTCTGGCTGTCACCGCAGGCGGTGTCGGCCGGCCGCTCGGCGCGCTGGCCGGCGCTTACCTCGTCGTATTCTTCCTTGAGGCGACACGCTTCCTTGGAGAAATCTTTCCCGGCCTCCAGCCTGGACAAGTCGCCGCCGTGCGCGAAATTCTCGTCGGACTGGCGCTTCTGGGCGTGCTGCATCTTCGCCCGCAGGGTCTTTTGCCCGAACGTATCGCCCCCGCACCCAAAACGGAGACATCATCTTGACCGACCTTCTCGCGGCTCTTTCAAGCCCCGGACAGCCGCAAACGCTGTATAGGGCGCTGGAAAAACACCTCTCGGAAACCATCGGCTTTGGCCTCTTCACTCTCCTCTACCGGGACGGTCAGGAGGTCGCCCGTGTTTATTCGACCAACGAAGAGGCTTACCCCGTCTTCGGCCGCAAACAGATGGGGCCAACGCCTTGGGGTGAAAAGGTAATAGATCGCCAGGAGGCATTTCTGGGTCCCGACAGAGAAGCCATCATCTGGGCCTTTTACGATCACGACCTGATTTTCAGCCTCGGACTTGGCGCGGTCATCAATATTCCCGTCGTTTACGATGGCGAGACAATCGGCACCATGAACCTGCTCGACAAAAGCGGCGCTTACACGCAGGAGCATCTGCGCCAGGCGCAGGCCGTGGCGCCGCTTCTCATCCCCGCCTATCTGGAAGCGCGTCGTCGCTGATACTTTCCCAGGAATGAACCTATGACTGCTATTATTTTCGAAAATGCCCGCATCGTCGATGGCACCGCCGACCGCCCGTCCGAACCCGTTCAGGTTCTGGTTGAGGGCGGTTCCATCCGCGAGGTGGAAAAGAACATTGCCTCTTCCTCGGCGCAGCGCATCGACCTTTCAGGCAAGACGCTGATGCCAGGCCTGATCGATGCTCACGTTCACGTCGTTGCCTCAACCGCCGATCTTGGCCAGAATGGCATGCTGCCAGATGCGCTGGTGACGGTGCGCGCCTTCAAAATCATGGGCGAGATGCTGGCGCGAGGGTTTACTACCGTTCGCGATGTTGGCGGTGCAACCTCCGGTCTCGTGGCCGCAACCCTTGAGGCCGCGTGGCCCACACCACGCCTGAACATTTCCGGCAAGGCGCTGGCCCAGACGGGCGGCCACTGTGATTATCGCGGTCCCTATAATGACGACCAGACGCGCACACGCGGCTTTGCGCTCGGTGCGTTGGGCCGCATCTGTGACGGCGTGCCGGACGTGCGAAAAGCGGCGCGCGAAGAACTGAAGAGCGGCGCGAACTTCATCAAGATCATGGCCAATGGCGGCGTATCTTCGCCCACGGATCCCATTCATTTCCTCGGTTTTTCCCGCGAAGAAATCCTTGCCGTCGTTGAGGAAGCTGAAAATGCCGGAACCTATGTTTCGGCCCATCTTTATACTGACCAGGCCATTCGCCGTGCGGTGGAGTGCGGTGTTCACTCGCTCGAACATTGCAACCTCATCGGCAGCGAAACGGCAAAATTCGCCGCCGAAAAAGGTGCTTTCGCCGTCCCGACGCTTGTTACCTATGACAAATTGTCCAGCGAAGGCGCCGCCATGGGGCTGCCTGCCGCCTCCATCGCAAAGGTAGATGACGTGCGTCTGGCAGGCATGGAATCGCTGACCATCATGCGTGAGGCCGGGCTTCAAATGGCCTATGGCAGCGATCTGCTTGGCGGCATGCATGTTTATCAGTCGGAAGAATTCGTTATTCGCGGGCGTGTCCTGCCAGCAGTAGAGGTTATCGCATCGGCAACGCATATCGCAGCCCGTCTGTTGCGCATGGAAGGCAAAATCGGCGCAGTTTCGCCGGGGGCTTATGCCGACCTGATTGTGGTCGACGGCAACCCTCTCGAGGATCTCACATTGCTGACCCATCAGGGCGCATATATGCCAATGATCATGAAGGCTGGTGTCTTCATCAAGCGCTGATTGCCTGTTGCCGACTTCAGCTGACATTCTGTACGCCCGACCAAGGCCGGGCGTCTAACAGTCCGGGGTCTTGCGCGCCCGATAAGCCGCGAGGGCTTCGCGTCATTCTGCCGGGCGCTTGCGAGCTCGGCTCGCGATTGCCGCTACGAAATGCGCACTGGCTTCGTCGTCCAGAACCATAACCGCACCTAAGACACGCGCAAAAATCGGCAGGCCGCGTCTTCGACCGCGACGGCTAACAAGGGATCGTGGGGGCGACACCCAGTCGGAAGCAATCTCGTCGGACATTATTTGATGCCGAACCCCAGGCGACGCAATGTCTGGCTCAGTTCCGCGCGACCCTTCAGGGCATCGGTGTCCTTGACGCGCTGTGCAATGGGCGCTGTCCAGCCGTTTTGTGGCAGGCCCTGTTTTTCCTGAAACGTCTTAAGCACCGCGTCATAGGAATCGAGATCATCCCGTGCGGCATCCGAATAGGTTTCATGAAACAGGATGGAAGATTGTGGCAGGCGCGGTTTGACGTCAGTCTTCACGTTCGGGTCGGGATAGCCCACGGTAAGGCCAAAGACAGCAACCGTCTCGGCGGGCAGGTTCAGTTCGCGGGATACGTCTTCCGGTCTGTTGCGAATACCGCCAACGTAGCAGGAACCAAGACCGAGTGAATCGATAGCGGCAACAGCGTTCTGCGCAGCCAATGCCGCATCGATGGCACCGATTAGGAAGCTTTCCAGATAATCCAGCCCTTCTGCGTTGTTGCCATGGTTTGAAGCGACCGTTCGCAGCCGCTTGAGGTCTATTAGCCAGACGAGGAAAACAGGTGCATCCTTAATATGGGCGTTGCCGCCCGTGAAACCTGCCAGTCGTGCCTTGCGCTCCTTGTCCTGCACCGCCACCACACTCCACGCCTGAAGATTGGATGATGTCGGGGCAGATTGCGCGGCTGCGACCAGAAGTTCCAGGCTGCCCTCCGGCAGAGCCTTCGGCAAATAGGCGCGAGCGGTACGGTGGTTCAGCAAGGCGTCGATCGTATCATTCCAGAAAGGCGGAGAAAAATCGGCCTGCGTTCCGTAACGGGCCTCGACGCGTTGCTGTGGGATTTCCGGTTTGGTAGTCGGTCTGGACAGGGTCATCGGGTGAAACTCCATAAAGTTGGGCGCGGGAGGATGGGCTTGAGGTGCGGATTAGAAGAGCTGCGAAATACCCGCCATTTGATATGCCTCGCCAAGGCATCTGCCGAGCAATGTCCTTCTCATTTGCAATTTTTCAATGAAACAACATTTCCACAGGAGGTCTGAAACGACCGTCGGCAAGATTTATTCGCATTTCACCATGGGTTCCAGAGACGCAACGAAGATGCAGATCAATGCCGTCATCCAGCGCAATTTTTGGTGCCCCGTTCCCTATGTATCGGAATAAAATTCCGCAAGTAACGATTTCTTTGGGCGACAGGAAGAATTTTCTTCTTAGTAATGCGCTGCTTTGCCCTGATGCTTTCCTCATCGAAACGACGTTTTCAAATGGGGATTTTCATGACGATAGGACGCCGCCAGTTCAACAAAATGCTTCTTCTGGCAACGGCAGGAACGGCCCTGCCGGGTTCGTTATTCGCCGCAAGTGGCGATGCGAGCCGGCCCGTCTCCGGCGGCACGCTCAAGCTGCTCTATCGTGTCGATCCCGGCAACGCACTTTTCGCCATCAACACATCGTCAGGCACGGGGCAGGCGATCGGCCCGAAGATCGTTGAAGGTCTCCTGACATTCGATTTCGACCTCAATGCACAGCCCTTGCTGGCAACGGAATGGTCCGTTTCCGACGATCATCTGCGCTATACGTTCAAACTCAGGCCCAACGTGAAATGGCATGACGGCAAAGATTTTACATCGGAAGACGTTGCCTTTTCGATTTTCCGCCTCAAGGAGGCGCATCCGCGAGGCCGCATCACGTACCAGAACGTTCAGGCGGTGGAGACGCCGGATCCCCTCACTGCCATTATCGTTCTGTCCAAACCGGCACCGTTTCTGATTGCTGCGCAATCGAGTTCGGAATCGCCTATCGTGCCGAAGCATATTTTCGAAAAGCTGAAGCCGGCCGATGGCCAGACGCTTCAGACCGCTGTCGGCACCGGCCCCTTCAAACTGACTGAATGGACGCCGGGGAGCCATCTGATCTTCGATCGAAATCCCGATTATTGGGATCCCGGCAAACCTTATCTCGACCGTATCATCCTTCGCATCATCACCGACCCGGCCGCACGGGCCGTGGCGCTGGAAACGGGTGAAGTCGATCTTGGCGACAACCCCGTGCCGCTGGCGGATCTCGAACGGCTGAAGCAGAACCCCGATCTCGTTCTGGATACGAACACCTATGCCTATGCGGGTCCGCAGCAACAGTTGTTCTTCAATTACGATAACGAAATCTTCCGCAAGAAAGATGTGCGTCTCGCCATTGCGAAGGCGATCAGCCTCGATGAAATCGTCAATGTGGCGCTCTTCGGTTATGCGCAGATATCACCCAGCCCCGTCAGCACGGCCCTTCCCAACTGGTATGATGCTTCGGTCAAGGCATATGCCTACGACCCGAAAGAAGCGGAAAAGTTACTCGATGCGGCGGGATATCCGCGCAAGAAGGACGGCAAGCGTTTTCCCGTGCGGTTGACCTACAATTCGTATCTGACGCCCGGCTTTGCCGATGTTCTTCGCAGCCAGCTCGAAAAGATCGGGATTGCCGTCGAAATCCGCAAATACGACCTGCCGACCTATCTGAAAACTGTCTACACGGACCGTGCCTTCGATCTGGTGGTGGAATCCCTCTCCAACACCTTCGACCCGTCGCTCGGCATACAGCGTGCGTATTGGAGCAAGAATTTCAAGATCGGACTGCCATTTTCCAATGCGGCAAACTACGCCAATCCGGAGGCGGATGCGCTTCTTGAGGCGGCCGCCATCGAACCGGATCCCAAGAACCGCTGGGTAACCTGGAGCAAGTTCCAGCATCTCATCCATGACGACGTCGCCTCCGTCGATCTCGTAGCGGCGGGAAGCCAGATCGTGGCGCACAAGCGGGTCAGGAACTACGTCACCGGCGCGCAAGGGCTGAACTGGAGTTTCGGCGACCTATGGCTCGATCCGACCGCTTGAAACCAGATGCAAAAAACTAGAATTTGTCAGGAGGATATGCAATGTCCGTACATGCTGTAACCAAAGACCGCCTCATCGAGTGGCTGAGAGATGGCAAGGAACTTGCCGTTCTCGACATTCGCTCCGCAGGGGAGGTGGGGTATGCTTCGCCGCTGTTTGCGACCAACCTTCCGGGTGAAAGCCTGGATACCGAAATCGACCGCTTCATTCCGCGCCCTGCCGTGCGGACGGTTCTTGTTGATGACGGGGAGGGCAGTGCCGAGCGGGCGGCGGAACGGCTTGCCGCCAAAGGATGGAGCGATATTCATTTTCTCCGTGGTGGAATCCCGGCGTGGAACGAGGGCGGCCTTGACGCCCTGCCGACATTCGATATTCCCGGCGTTCCTTTCGCCCAAAAGGTGAGAAGTGAAAAGAAAACGCCAGTGGTTTTCGCCCGTGAACTGAAGGCGTGGCAGGAAGCCGGCGAGGATGTTGTCGTCATCGACACCCGCACAATAGCGGAATATGAAAAGGCGCACGTGCCGGGCGCCATCGGCGTACCCGGTGCCGAACTTCTGCTGCGTTTTTCCGACCTCGTGCCATCACCCGACACAAGGGTTGTCGTTTCCTGCGCGGGCCTTCCGCGCGCAATTCTCGGCGCACAGACATTGATCGACGCCGGTGTCGAAAACGATGTCAGCTATTTGCACGATGGGACGCGCGGCTGGACAGATGACGGGTTTGAACTGGAAAAGGGGCGTTCACGGATCTATGCGCTTGCCAGTGACAACGCGAAAGATGCCGCAAGGGCGCGCCTGGAAACACTCTCCCACAATGACGAACTGCTGTTTATCGATCGGGCAACAGCCGAAACGTGGCGGCGTGACACGACCCGAACGACTTATTTTCTCGACGTTCGAACGCCGGAAGAGTTCGCGGCGTCCCATCTGCAAGGTTCGATTTCGTCGGAAGGCGGGCAGCTTCTTGGTGTTGCCTATCGCACAATTGCCGTGCGCGGAGCGCGGGTCATTCTCGTGGACGACCTGCTTGGTGCACGCGCCAGGGTCGTGGCGCATTGGCTGCAACGTCGCGGTTTCGAAATCGCTCTTCATCTGCACGACTTCGAACAGGGTGTCGAAGCGGCAGCCGCCTAGGCCGACTTGATTTTCGCCAACGTTTATTGAGACAGGAATTCGCCAGGCCGGAAAGATAGCCGGCACGCTGGTCATGGCAGACGAACAGCCTCGATAAAGCTGCCCAGTATTTCTGTCTCCAGACGGATCCAATCATGAAGCGCGATGTTGCAAGCATCCAGCAAACCACATCGCGCTAGGAGTAACGGATGAGCTTCCAACTCTTCGACCTTTCGGGGATGCGGTCGCCTCAGGAGATCGGTTAAGGATGTGATATTGGGTTGTTACTGCCGGGGATGGAAAGCTCCCTTGGCGTTCGCCGTGCAGTCTAGTAGAGCAAGTATCACGATATTGACGAGCCACACCGGGTCAAACATATACGCCAGAACTGGCTAATCGACCTCCAAACAAGTCGCTCTATATTTGGCTGCTGATACTAGCTGTCCCTGTGTCGGTTCTGATAGCAGCTCAAGTCGATACAAGTTCTACACCATCAATCGGCGGCGGAGGCTACGACCTGGGTCCATTTCTGTATTCTTGGTTGTTAGTAATTTTCACAGCACTCTGGTCTCTGTGCGCTTTTGTGGCAGCGCTGCTTAAGAAAGACCGAGCTTCCTCTTTTCGCGCTTTCGGCCTGGCAGGCTTTGGTGTTCTCGTCTTCACTGTAATGATGCTTTTTTACGGAGAGAACCTTTCATAACTGCTCTTCCTGAAAGCGCTTCGATGGTCTGGATCGGGAGAATGCCCCAGGGTGACGCCTTATATAACCAATCACCGTTTGCACCTGCGCGTATCGCTTAGGTCCAGTCAGGATTGAAAGAACATCGTCTTTTCGACAAATTGAGTTCCATAATATATGTTATGCGATTATCGTATGTAGCGGCTATTTAGTAATGCGACAGTTGGGCCAGTTAGAGATGCGACAGTCTCGCCTCTCGATGTTCTGGTCAATGCCAACGTTGGGAGCAAGGATGACGACCTTCAACCTGGTCGAGACCATGTGCGGTCGGAGTCGTCATGTCCTGTTTGATCACCATGTCGCAGAAAGAATTGCATCGCCTCGAAGTTATTCAGAAGATCCGTGATCAGCGCCTGTGCGTCGTCCAGGCCGCTGAACTGCTTGGCCTCAGCCGAAGTCAGGTGCACAGGCTGCTGCAGGCCTATGACCACTCTGGTGCGGCCGGTCTGGTTTCGAAGAAGCGAGCGCGGCCAAGCAATCGGCGCCACAGCGAGGAGTTTCGCAATGCGGCGCTGGATCTGATCCGCGAACGCTATCTGGATTTCGGCCCGACGCTGGCGCGGGAGAAGCTGATCGAATTGCACCGGATCTCTGTCGCCAAGGAGACGCTGCGGCAATGGATGACCGAGGCTGGCATCTGGGTCTCGCGTCGCGAACGCAAGAAACGGGTTTTCCAACCACGCGGCCGGCGCGATTGCTTTGGCGAACTGGTGCAGATCGATGGCTCGCATCACTGGTGGTTCGAGAACCGCGGCCCCAAATGCGCCCTGCTCGTCTACATCGATGACGCCACCGGCAAGCTCTTGCATCTTCGCTTTGCCGGATCGGAGAACACGTTCGACTATCTGCATGCGACGAAGGCTTATCTGCAGCAATGGGGCAAGCCGCTGGCTTTCTACAGCGACAAGCATGGCGTGTTTCGCTCTACGCACGCCTCGCAGAAAGATCGAACCGGTGGCCTGACACAGTTCGGACGCGCGCTTTATGAGCTGAACATCGATATCATCTGCGCCAATACCCCGCAGGCCAAGGGTCGAGTTGAACGTGCGAACCAGACCCTGCAGGATCGATTGGTCAAAGAATTAAGGCTTCGCGGTATCGACACGATAGAAGCTGCTAACCACTACGTTCCGGAATTCATTGCTGATTTCAACGCGCGTTTTGGCAAGCCACCACGAAATCAGAAAGACATGCATCGTCCCCTCGCCGCCCATGAGAACCTTGACGGCGCCATGTGCCGCAAGGAAGTGCGCACGCTGTCGCAGGCACTGACGTTGCGCTACGACAAGGTGTTATTTATCCTCGATCCAACAGAACAGGCCAATGCGCTGGCGGGAAAGAAGGTCGTCGTCTGCGACTATCCGGACGGTCGCCTCGATATCATGCACGAGAGCTTCACCCTACCCTACAGAACCTTTGATAAGTTGCGATCAGTGCACCGATCCGCAGTGGTCGAGAACAAGCGGCTGGACGACATGATGTTGATCGTGGCCGAGATGCAGGCCGGGCGGGAACAGCAGCGCAGCAAGAGCGGCCCTCGCCGCACCGGCCAGACGGATCATATGTTCGGCATTCGCGATGGCAGCCAGAGCAACGGTTATCAGAAGCGCGGCCGCAAGCCCGGCCGGCGGACGGACTTCATGAACGACCAGGAGGTGATTGCCAAAAGGCAGAAGGCGCTGGCGCGGATGGAAGCGGCGGAATGAACTGGCAACGTTGAATGCCAGCGGTCTATTGCAGACGTCAGCGGCGCATGCGAGTTTCGCGTTATGAAAGACGAACAACAAACTTCTTCCGATCATACACAAATCCACCTTGCTCCAGACGAAGCTCTGGTTCTTTTTGAGCTTCTTTCTCGTTGGTGCAAAGAGAGCAGCGCTCCCACGCCAAGCGCGTCCTGTTTCGAGAGCCCTGCCGAATGCGCTGTGCTGCACGGACTGCTTGCCGGTCTCGAAAAGCAGCTGGTTGCACCCTTCAGGGCGGACTACCTTGACTTTGTAAAAGAGGCCCGTCGCCGTTTGCAGTCATCGTGGGATTATCCTGCACTTAGGGTTTGATCTCATACCCGGAATGCCTGTTGATTGCCAAGGCAGATTATGCACCCTGCTGAGGAAGCTAAAGCCGAATAGGCATTCCCTCACCCGCCCCCGCTCCTCCCTTGCAACCCGGCCCAGCCGGTCGGATCGGGGGCTGACCGTCGGTGCCTGTGTCGCGTTTCTAAACAGCTGGCGAAGTCGCGCCTCTAACCAGCTTTGACATCGTATGTAGCCGCAAAGTTAAAGTGTCCTGTTTCTGCAAAGTTGGAATGTCACACTCCCCGGATCTGAATGATACCGGGGAGATTGCGGATGGGATTGATCACGATGAGCGAGCGCGATTTGCAGCGGATCGAGGTTTTGTCGAAAGTCGTTGATGGCCGCATGACCATCGTCGCAGCGGCGCATGTGCTGGCAATCAGCGCCCGGCATGTTCAGAGACTGATTGGTCGTATTGAGGCTACCGGCGCTGCCTCGATCAGACACAAGGCAATTGGTCGCCCGTCGAACAATAAAATCGCCACCGGCGTCCGCGATTACGTTTTGATTCTGGTGCGCGAACGCTACCTTGATTTCGGGCCAACGCTGGCGGCCGAGAAGCTTAAGGAAGAGCATGGCGTCACATTCTCGCGTGAGACGCTGCGTAAGTGGATGCAGGATGCTGGCATATGGCTTTCGAGAAACCAGCGGCGGGCGTTTCATCAGCCGCGGTTGCGGCGCGAGGCTTATGGTGAACTGGTGCAGATCGATGGATCGCATCACTGGTGGTTCGAGAACCGCGGACCAAAATGCGCCCTTCTCGTCTATATCGATGACGCTACCGGCAAGCTGCTACATCTGCGCTTTGCGGGATCCGAGAACACTTTCGATTATCTGCACGCGACAAAGGCCTATTTGCAGCAATGGGGTAAACCGCTGGCTTTTTATAGCGACAAGCACGGCGTGTTTCGCTCTACGCATGCTTCGGAGAAAGATCGAACCAGTGGACTGACGCAGTTTGGACGCGCACTCTATCAGCTGAACATCGACATCATCTGCGCCAACACTCCACAGGCCAAGGGCCGGGTTCAACGTGCCAATCAGACCCTGCAGGATCGATTGGTCAAGGAGCTGCGGCTCCGCGGTATCGATACGATAGACGCTGCCAACGATTACGCGCAGGAATTCATTATCGATTTCAACGCTCGTTTCGGTAAACCACCACGTAATCCCAAAGACATGCACCGTCCCCTCGCCGCCCATGAGAACCTCGGCAGTGCCATGTGCCGCAAGGAGGTCCGCACGCTCTCGCAATCCCTGACGTTGCGCTATGACAAGGTGATATTCATTCTCGATCCGACGGAACGGGCAACGGCGCTCGCGGGTCAAAAAGTCATCGTTTGCGATTATCCAGACGGCCGCCTGGAGATCATGCACGAGAGTTTCAACCTGTCCTACAGAACCTTCGACACGCTTCGCTCCGTTCACCGGTCGCCTGTGGTTGAGAACAAGAGACTGGATGACATGCTGTCACTCGTTGCTCAGATGCAGGAAGATCGCGATCTAAAGCGGAGCAAACATGGTCCGCGCCGAACCGGACAGGTCAACAGCATTTTTGATATCCCGGACGGCAGCCAGAGTAATGGATATCAAAAGCGGGGCCGCGAGCCAGGACGACGGACGGATTTCATGAACGATCCTGAAGTGATTGCGAGACGACAACAGGCACTTGCTCGAATGGAGGCGGCTGAGTGAAGGCCGCTTTAGGCCCTTAACGGACATGAGGTGCCAGTTTAAACAGATAATCGAGTTGTGTTTCTCCGTCCCAGTTTGGTGGCGTATCCGATGGTCGACCGGACCACACCGGCACGCCTTTCCAGAGACCTCGATAATTCCTTAACGCCTCCAGTACGCCTGAGCACGCCTTACCGCTTGCGGCAGGGTCGTCGTCGAACCCCGGCTCCCACAAGCAACACGCGCAAATGGTTGAGCCAATCAGACCACCGGACACATCGTACGTCGGTTCCGCCGCGTACTCCGGGAAGCCGCAGGCAGGGCACAGATAGTGTCCATCGAGATTTACAATGTTGAACTGTCTCGCGTCAGCCATCCACCAACGCTAGCTTACACTTGATATGCGTGCAAGATGACGGCTCTTGGCGGGAAGCGGGAGACCGCAGTCGGCCCTAAGCGGACCTGTGGCTTGTCTCGAACGTGGTTGTTGCTAGGTTTCTGTGGAAGGGGTGGACACAGCGGCTGCGCCATCGAAACAGGCACGGAACAACATGCGCTTAAAACGCCGTACTTTTTTGGCTCTAGGAGGGTGGACAATGGCGGCTTCAGCAGCCTCCGGCCAGAACGGACCCAAATCCCTGTTCAAAGGTGAGCTCTTAGCGGACTACTTCCAAATTTACATCAGAGACCAAAGCTATCCAGATCTGCCTTCCGATTATCGGGAAGAGGCAATTGCCAGCCGCTTGATGACGGGTCCTAACGCCGCCATTGTTCACACAGCTCGCAACATGACCGTGCCGATCATCGTGGAGTGGCATGATGTGCGGCCACAGCCGGAGATCGAGCGATACCAGCATGTAGTAGAAGCGAGCTTCGATTGCCCTTCTGGAGTTCTGGTCTTGGCAGGCATGACAGATTACGAGCCAACAGCTCAAAGGCTTTCCGTAAAAGCTGGACCACTTGGTATCCGCGCGAACATGTCGGGCTTAGATACGATCAGCGAAGACGGCCTTGATGGACGCGACCGGTACCTCATCCAGCTTTGGCCTGGCCAAGAGCTGTCAGGTCCTCTCGTTCTCAAGTCGTGGGCTGAACCGTAGATGCGGTGGGCTGTTCCATATCTAGTCATCATGGCGTCCATCGCGTTCGTCGCAAGCCTTTTCGCTTTCATAATCGCGCTCTTCCCTTGGAGCTTGATTATGCTGGGCATACCCATTCTCATCCTCGTCTGCAGATCGATCACTAGAGACCGTAACCGTTAGCTCGCCGGATGACTGCCGTTGGCGCAACGCAGTCGCCACAACTAAGGAAGCTAAAGCCGAAGAGGGAGTTTCATTACCCGCCCCCTCCCTACCCTTGCAGCCCGGCCCAGCCGGTCGGATCGGGGGCTGACCGTCGGTGCCTGTGTCGCGTTTCTAAACAGCTGGCGAAGTCGCGCCTCTAACCAGCTTTGACACCGTATGTCAAAGGGTACATTCTATTTCCAAGTGCGACATGCCAATGATTTCAATGGCTTCACTTTGGAGATTTTGGCATGTCCCGATGCTATACGCAGATTACCCTTGCCGATCGCCGCCGTCTTCATCATCTGGTGACGGCAAAGGTTCCGGTCAACGAGATGGCGTTAGCTTGGATATCAGATCAACCGCGCAAATGCCTTGGATGCAGGACGCCGGCCGAGGTGTTCATGGCTCATTTGCAAGAAGGAGGGTGATCCCCTGCCCTAAAGCGCAGGCATGGTGCCCTTAGGTTAGCTTTTCCAGGGTAGATGCCAAATAGCTGCGCGACATCCTCGATGCAGAAGAGGCGGAACCCAATGGGCGGACCCGGTTTGCGAATGAGAGCCATACCACATGCTCTTCTCTCATGTTAGCCATTGATCCGCATCAATGTGTTCCTTTGATCAATTTCACTATTTTAGAAACATCTTGAAAAATGGGATAGCTTTTTATGTCCAGAGCCTTCGACAAGCTCATCAAGAAGCTCGAAAAGCTAGAGGCACAAATGAGTATTGTGTGCGATCTGGAGATCCCTTCAGAAGCTCGACAGAAGATATTAAGCGACCTGCTCGAGCAGCACCGCTTGATTGGGAATGAGCTCATGGTAAATGGCTTTAGAGAAAAGCTGGACGGTAGCGAAGAACTTACTGCACGGATCTTTAGCAACGGTTCAGCCCTATCCAAGGGTGATCAGTGACCCTTACCGAAGCCACACCGCCGGTGCTCTGCGCATCCCCGCTGGTCGGAATGACGTCTACGGCCGTCAAGGTTGTGCACTCGATTTCGCTGCCATTACCGCCGATGTGCTTCGGCGCCTGGCTCTCGCTTGCAACTGGACCCGTCCGCTTCTGGGCTACCTTGCTCCTGGCCTCGGCTGGTACGAGCATATAGGGTGGTTTGCCAATCTTGCCGATTTCTTGCCTTGATCAGACCAATACGCGCCGCACCGTCCAACCTTGGAAACGAATGAAGCGGCTTAACGCTTCGGTCCCCCGCCTTTTCAGAACCGATCCTCATCCTGATCCAGGAGTTCGCGCAGGCTTACTGCCAGTTCGCGGGCAGTGTAGGGTTTTTTAAGCCAGCTTCCCTTCGCGGCCAAATGTCGCCCGGCAATGGCCGGCTCCGCATAACCCGACGTAAACAAGACCTTGATGTCCGGCCGCAAAGCACGGGCAAGTTCCGCAAGCTCGTCGCCCGCCATGCCACCTGGCATCACGATGTCGGAAAAAAGAAGTGCAATATCGGAATGATGCTCAAGCAGCTCGAGCGCCTCAACACCGTTGGCCGCTTCCACAACGCCGTAGCCCAGAGCGGCGAGCCTCATGACCGCGACGCGTCGGACGCGAGCATCGTCCTCCACAACGAGAATCCTCTCTCTGTCCCCGGATTCAATTGTGGCTGGGAAGTCCGTGATATCGTTCTCCGGCGGATTGGCGATATCCAGAGCTGCTGGAAGAAAGATCCGGACAGTCGTCCCCTGCCCCGCCTCGCTGTAAATCTGAACGTTGCCACCCGACTGTTTGGCGAAGCCATAAACCATGCTCAATCCCAAACCTGTGCCGGCTCCAACTTCCTTGGTGGTAAAAAAAGGTTCGAATGCCTTCTGTTTAACCTCCGGCGTCATACCCGCTCCCGTATCTGTGACGGATATCTGCACGTAGTTGCCAGGTTTTATACTTGGGTACATCTCTGCATAGTCTATATCAAGTTTGACGCGCGCAACCTCTATTATCAGCATTCCACCCTTTGGCATGGCATCGCGCGCATTGATAGCGAGGTTTAAAAGAGCGCTCTGCAGCTGCGAACTGTCCACCAGAGCCTCGGTCTCTGAACCCGCTATAATCGTTTTGAATTCGATCGCCTCACCAAGTGTTCTCCGCATCAAATCGGAAAACGCGCCTATGAGTTCGGCAATGTCAGACTGTCGCGGGTTGAGCGGCTGCCGACGGCCAAAGGCCAGAAGCTGGCTCGTCAGTCTTGCACCGTCTTCAGCAGCACCCTGCGCTTCCCGAAGGAAATGCCGGATAGTTTTGTCGGTGAGCCTGCTTTCAGCCATTTCGAGGTTACCGCTTATGACGGTGAGAAGGTTGTTAAAGTCATGTGCCAGGCCGCCCGTCAGTTGACCGACCGCTTCCATTTTTTGCGCCTGGCGCAATTCCTCCTCGATTTTCTGTCGGCTGGTCAGATCGCGTATAAAGCCCGTAAAAATACGATCGCCGTTGGCGATTGCCTCCCCCACTGAAAGCTCCATGGGAAAACGTGAGCCATCCTTTCTTTGTCCGGTCACTACACGTCCATAGCCGATGACGCGTCTTTCCCCGGTCGACAAATAGCGTGCGATATATCCGTCATGCGCTGCCCGGTCAGGGTCCGGCATGAGCATCCTGACATTGTGGCCGACAACCTCATTTGTATCATAGCCGAAGAGCCGCTCAGCCGCAGCGCTGAAGGACGAAATGATACCTCCTTCGTCGATGACAACCATCGCGTCGGGAACAGTTTCCAAAATGGAAAGAAGGTGCGCCTCGCGCCGGGCCAGTTCGTCCTGCATTCTTTTCAAATCCGTCACATCATTGTTGGTCTGCACAATGACCGGTGGCTGCTCGCCACCAAACTCTACGAATACCCATCTCGTCGCGATCAGGAGCTTGTGACCGTCCTTATGGTAATGAACGACTTCGCCACTCCATGATCCCTGGTGGGAAACGCGTTGCCGCAGTTCAGGCAGCGGCAAAGGGAACTGGGTGGAAAGAAGATCGTGGACGATCTTTCCAATCGCCTCCATTCTATTCCATCCGTAAAGATGCTCGCAGCCTGTGGTCCAGCCCGTGATCTTTCCGTCCATTCCATGAACTACGATGCTGGCACCATCCAGCAGGGTGATAACGGACTGAAGCTGCAGCTTTCCTCCCTCTTCCGGTCGCAAAATTTCAGGCATCGTTATCTCGTTGAGCGACGCTTGCTAGTGGCGGTGCCGTCCACCATGAACGACCAGTTTCTGCCGCACGTCGGAATAATCATCACCGTCACCGGCTAATTGTGCAAGGAGAAGCGGCTTGTCGATCATGATTGTTTGACGCGCGCCAGCATTTTCAATCCGAAGGACGCCCCTGTTGATAAGCTTCGTGAAGGTGCGTGAAACGGTTTCGATCGTAAGCCCGAGATAATCGGCAACATCCTGACGACACATGGGGAGTTCGATCGTTTTTTCCCACTCTCCCCGCCGCGCTTTACGTTCCAGAAACGTCATAAGAAACGTGCACAGTCTTTCTTCAGCACTTTTGCATGACAGCAGCACCATCTGTTGTTGGGCGACAGCCATTTCGTCTGAAACCAGCGCAAACATTTCCAGTCGCAGGATTTGATTGTTGCCGACGGCTTTTTCGAAATGCCTGCAGGTAACCCTGCGCAGCGTTGCAGAGGACACTGCTTCCGCGCTGTAGATGTAACGGTTTCGGATAGATATGCCGAGAATATTGCCGGCAAAGAGAAAACCGGTGATGATACGGCGACCATCTGCTATAATTTTGAATATTCGCAATACGCCGTCCGTGACTTCGAAGACATGTTCGGCTTCGTCCCCTTCAATGAATAGCGACCGTCCGGCCGCCAGATGCTCTACAGGCTGATTGCGAAAAATATCCCGCAGGCAATGCACCTCATCTGCTGGTGTCAAAATCTGACGGGTAAGAGTGCGATATTCGCCTGTACTGTACATGATGACCTCCATCTCTTTGCGATGGAGTTAAACCAAGTAAAATCACTGGTTGATGCCGCAAGGATGACAATCAGTGTTAATCTGTGACAAATTGTAACGCGAGATCAGAGGATGGCACAGAAGAACGGCCATTTGCTTGTTGTCGATGATGATGCGCGGGTGCGCCAACTGCTTACGCGTTTTTTCGACGGAGAAGGATATCACGTCAGCGCAGCGGCTGACGGTGTCCAGATGAGGGCACATCTGAAACACAATGAAATCGATGCTATCCTCCTTGACCTCAATCTCCCGGGTACTCAGGATGGTCTTGATCTCGCTCGAGAAGTCCGGCTGAATTCGGATGTGCCAATCATCATGCTCTCCGGCCGAGACGACGTGGTGGACCGCATCGTCGGTATTGAGATCGGCGCTGACGACTATATTGCCAAACCGTTCCATCTTCGCGAAGTGCATGCGAGGCTGAAGTCAATCCTGCGGCGCCGTCTGCCGCGCGGTTCGCCGCGCCGCAATGAAATTTTTTACTTCGATGGCTGGACGCTTGACGTGCCCTGCCGAAATCTCCTGTCGCGGGAAGGAACACAAATTGACCTGACGACAGGTGAATTTGACATGCTTGTCACCTTTGCCAAGAATCCTGGGCGTGTTCTGACCCGCGATTTTCTGTTGGAGGAGACGCGAGCACGCCGTCGGGAAGCATTCGACCGGTCCATCGACGCGCAGGTCGCGCGTCTGCGCCGGAAAATAGAAACAAACAGTAAGCATCCAAGCATCATCAAGTCCGTTCGCGGCGTCGGTTACGTCTTTTCCGCGTCGATGGAAGAGGCACCCTCATCGGCAGTACGAAGATCATAAATCAAGCCGTCACCCGAACCTGGTCGTTTGGATGGGTCGCTGACGAGCGACCAGCCTTTAGGTCCTGCAGGCCAGAAATGAATGCGCTGACATTTCAGCTCTCTGGCTTTTTCCTTGACCTCATCAAACAGCATCCGCGAAACACCTTGTTCGTCAAACAGGCTGAAGGAAGCAAAGACCGGAACCTCCATTTGTAGGGATTGCCGGCGATCGGTGACAAATACAAAGCAGACGCCGCGTATCACTCCCGCCCTGTCGGTTACAGTGAGCCAATTGCGCCGTTTCTGATCAGTGTCGGTTTCAGCCTGCCATTCCTGAAACGAAACCGACGAGAAGAGATGCTGGATAACGGCATAAGCGCGAGCGACGTTGGAAAGGGTGAGCAAACCGACCTCGTAGTCTCCTGACATTTCTGATCTCCCAAGTAATCGTTCCGATCTTCCGGTACCGGGGATTTTTCACATTGATGGTGATCAACAGCCTTCGACGCATGCATGCATTTACTGGAACAACCACTTGGCGAAACCACCGTGGATTGCGCTATGTCAAGGCAAAGTGTGTGCGATCACCGATAGATTGGAATGGCTGAAGGATAACCGAGGAAGGCGCCTCGCCATTTTGACAATGCAATGGCTGGCAGAGCTGGCGATATGCCCACGGAGAGTCCGCATGAATGACCCCCTCCTTCTTACCTTCAATACCGGCTCCTCAACAGTGAAGATCGGTATTTTCAAACTGGAGCAGCAAACACCGAAACGTATCGGCAAGGCAGTGGTTGATATTTCCGATCGACCATTGACGCTCGATCTGGCGAAAGGACCGGCGCGTCTTAATCTACCCTTGAAAACCGGCGCTGATGACGATCTTGCCGCGCTGATGAAGGAGGTGTTTTGCACGCTGGCAGCCCACTTCGATCTCGACAATGTGGTGGCCGCCGGTCACCGTATCGTGCACGGCGGCAACCTTTTCGACGGTCCGGCCCGGATCAACGATCAAACCATGGAACGGATGCGATCACTCGTGGACATGGCGCCGCTGCATCAGCCGCAGGCGTTGCGACTGGTTCGGGCAGTGACGCACCTGCGACCGAAACTCTTGCAGACGGCCTCCTTCGACACGACTTTTCATTCAACGCAGACCGACCTTGTCCGACGCTTCGCCATTCCCCGCGCCTTTCACGACCAGGGCATAAAGCGCTACGGCTTTCACGGGCTTTCCTTCCGTTACGTGGCGCGAGCTCTGACCGAAAGGGCGCCCGAGATCGCCGACGGAAAGGTAATAATCGCCCATCTCGGGAGCGGCGCAAGTCTTTGCGCCATCGAGCGCGGCAAAAGCTGTGATACGAGTATGGGCTTTTCCACCCTCGACGGCATTCCCATGGCGAAGCGTCCCGGTGCAATCGATCCAGGGGTGCTGCTTCATTTAATTGGGCCGCTGGGGAAAACGCGAGCAGAACTCGAAGATATACTTTACCACAGGTCCGGTCTTCTCGGCGTTTCGGGCCTTAGCGGCGACACCCGTGAGCTTCTCAAGGACAATAGTAGGCAAGCTCGCGAAGCGATCGAGCTTTTCATACTCAGGGTCGCCGGCGAGATCGGTCGTCTGACTTCAACACTTGGCGGGCTGAACGGGCTGGTCTTCACCGCCGGCATTGGCGAGAACCAGCCGGATATCCGCGCCGGGATCGCAAGCCGGCTGCTCTGGCTGGGCGCCGAGCTTGACGAGCACGCCAATCAGCGCAACGCGCTGGCGATCAGCACTCAGACAAGCCGCATTGCCATCCATGTCATCCCCACAGACGAAGAGCAGATGATTGCCGAGGAGTGCCTCTCCATTTTCTCACCGGGCGGATGACGTCCTCCGCACGTCGCAAACTGAACTGAATTTCAAGGAGCAGTACCATGCAGCCCGAAAATGTTTCGATGACAACGTGCGAGATCACCTCTCAGGAACTCTTGCTTGTGGATCGCTACTGGCGCGCCGCCAATTACCTCTCAATCGGCCAGATATACCTGCTCGACAATCCGCTTCTGCGCGAACCGCTGCGGGCAGAGCACATCAAGCCGCGCCTGCTCGGCCACTGGGGCACGACGCCTGGTCTAAATTTCATTTACACCCATCTCAACCGTGTCATCCGCAACCGCGATCTCGATATGATCTATGTCTGCGGTCCCGGTCATGGGGGCCCTGGCATGGTGGCAAGCACCTATCTCGAAGGAAGCTACAGCGAAATCTACCCGCAGATTTCCGAGGACGCTGCGGGCATGAGGAAACTTTTCAGGCAGTTCTCGTTTCCAGGCGGCATACCAAGCCATGCCGCTCCGGAAACACCCGGCTCAATTCACGAGGGCGGCGAGCTCGGTTATGCTCTGGTGCATGCCTATGGCGCGGCCTTTGACAATCCGGAGCTGATCGTCACCTGTGTTGTGGGTGATGGAGAGGCCGAGACCGGAGCGCTCGCGGCAAGCTGGCATTCCAGCAAATTCCTGAACCCCTCGCGCGACGGGGCGGTGCTGCCCATTCTGCATCTTAACGGCTACAAGATCGCCAGTCCAACCCTGCTCGCCCGCATGAGCGATACGGAACTCGACCATCTCTTCCGGGGTTACGGCTATGAGCCATTCTTTGTCGAAGGACATGAACCGGAAAAGATGCACCGGCAAATGGCGGCCGCTCTCGATCAGGCTATCGACTGCATCCGTGCCATTCAGGCTGATGCCCGTGGCGGGGGACTGGATGGCCTGCCGCGCTGGCCGATGATCTTATTGCGCAGTCCCAAGGGCTGGACAGGACCCAAGGAAGTAGACGGCAAGAAGGTCGAAGACTTCTGGCGTGCCCATCAGGTGCCGGTCGCCAATTGCCGCGAGAATGAAGGCCACCGCAGGATCCTCGAAGATTGGATGCGCAGTTACCATCCCGATGATCTTTTCGACGCGAACGGCCGGCTGAAAGAGGAGCTGCGCGCCCTTTCTCCGGTGGGCACACGGCGCATGGGTGCCAATCCGCATGCAAATGGTGGCATTTTGCGCAAGGAGCTTCGCGTACCGGATATCCGCGATTATGCGGTCCCGGTGGAAAAACGTGGCGCGCTTATGATCCAGACGACAGAAATCCTCGGCAGATATCTGCGCGATATTCTCAAACTTAACCGTACTGACGCCAACTTCCGCATCTTCGGACCGGATGAAACGGAATCGAACCGCCTCGGAGCGGTCTTCGACGCCACAAGCCGGGTCTGGATGCAGGAAATCAAGCCTTACGATGTCCACCTGTCACGCGACGGACGGGTGATGGAGGTGCTTTCCGAACATCTGTGCCAGGGCTGGCTGGAAGGTTATCTCCTCACCGGCCGGCATGGCTTCTTTTCCTGTTACGAAGCCTTTATCCACATTGTCGATTCAATGTTCAACCAGCATGCCAAGTGGCTGAAGGTCGCTCGTGAACTGCCTTGGCGCAAGCCGGTCTCCTCTCTAAACTATCTGCTCACCTCGCATGTCTGGCGGCAGGACCACAATGGCTTTTCCCATCAGGACCCTGGCTTCATCGACCTCGTCGCCAACAAGAAAGCCGATATCGTCCGCATCTATTTGCCGCCGGACGCCAACACCCTGCTCTGGGTCGGCGACCATTGTCTGAGGACATGGAACCGCATCAACGTCATCGTAGCCGGCAAGCAACCGGAACCACAATGGCTGACCATCGATGAGGCGGTGAAGCATTGCGAGGCCGGTATCGGCATATGGGACTGGGCTGGTAATGAGGATGGTGTCATAGCACCCGACGTCGTGATGGCCTGCGCCGGCGACGTGCCGACGATGGAAACGCTGGCCGCCGTGACCCTGCTACGACAGGCGATACCCGAACTGAAGATCCGCGTCGTCAATGTCGTTGACCTGATGACGCTTCAATCGCAGGAACAACACCCGCACGGGCTGTCGGATGAGGAATTTGACCGCCTTTTCACCACAGATCGGCCGGTCATCTTCGCCTATCACGGCTATCCATATCTGATCCATCGGCTCACGTACAAGCGTACCAACCACCAAAATATCCATGTCCGCGGTTTCATCGAAGAGGGGACAACCACGACGCCCTTCGATATGACGGTTCTGAACGAACTCGACCGGTTCCACCTCGCCCTTTCGGCAATCGATCGTGTGCCAGGCCTCAGGAATAAGGCTGCAGGCGTTGTGGGAATGCTCGAGGCAAAACTTGCGGAACATACACGTTACGTCCGGGAATATGGCGAAGACATGCCAGAAATCCGCAACTGGACCTGGCAAGGCTGAGGTTGCGGGCAAGACAACGCCGCCCGCGCGACAGTCGGTATCATAGACAATTCCGTGACATCCATCGTGGAGGGCCATAATGCGCAATCACTCCCTTGCCGATATATTGAAGCGACTACGTCCAGCGCTAGTCGTCACCTCGCTCGGGGGACTTGCAACTGCCCTCATCGGGATGCTTGGTGGTTTCAATGTTGTCTACGATACCGCGCTGACAGCTACGACCATTCTTGTGATCCTTGCGCTTATGGGACAGATTTTCGTCAGCCTTCGGCGAAAGGAATTCGGACTCGATACGATCGCGCTGTTATCAATGAGCTCGGCATTGATTTTCGGCGAACATCTGGCTGCCGCCGTCGTCGCTCTGATGTATTCCGGCGGCCAATATCTGGAAAGCGTTGCCGAAGGTCGTGCGCGGCGGGAGATGACTGCGCTTCTCCAGCGGGCACCGCGATTGGCAACACGGCGTCGGGGCGAAAATCTGGATGAAATCACCATCGAGGCGGTCGAAACCGGCGATCGGCTTGTGGTGCGACAGGGTGACATTGTGCCTGCTGACGGCACGCTTGCAGAAGATGCCGTCCTGGACGAGGCGGCTCTCACCGGCGAAGCATTACCCGTCAACAGAAAACGCGGACAGCCTGTCATGAGCGGGTCTGCCAATGCCGGCAACCTATTCGAAATGATTGTCACCAAACCGGCAAGCGAAAGCACCTACGCCGGAATCATCCGGCTGGTCGAGGCTGCTCACAACAGCAAGGCACATATGTCGCGTCTGGCTGACCGCTACGCCCTTGCCTTTCTCCTGACGACTCTTTCGATAGCGGGTCTTGCATGGCTGCTGACTGGTGATCCGGTTCGTGCGGTCGCCGTGCTGGTCGTGGCGACCCCATGCCCTCTCATCCTGGCCGTACCTATTGCCTGGACGGCAGGCATGTCGCGCTCAGCGAGTGTTGGGCTCATCGTAAAAGGGGCCGATATTCTTGAAAAGCTTGGGCAAGTGCGAACACTCATTCTTGACAAGACTGGAACTCTGACCGACGGTCGGCCGCATCTTGCAGTCATTAATGCATTAGCGGATGAAAACGATCTGCTCCGGCTGACTGCCTCTCTCGATCAGGGCTCCAACCATGCGGCGGCGCGCGCGGTGGTTGCGGTCGCCCTTGACCGCGGCCTTGCATTGACGCCGCCCACGCACGTGTCGGAAAAACCGGGCGAAGGGATTTCAGGTACGATTGGATGCACGCAGGTTTCCATAGGAGGGCTGAACTATATTGCTTCGAAGGTAGCCGATGTGCCAACTCTCGGTCAGGCCGAAGTGATGACCGCCGCGATTGCTGTCGATGGAAAATTTGCCGGCACACTGCTTTTTAGCGACGCGCTACGCGAGGGCGCTGGAGAAGCCCTGGTCGATCTTAAGCGGCTCGGGGTGAACCGAATGATTCTTGCGACTGGCGATCGTGCCGATGTGGCGCGCAGCGTAGCCAAGGATTTACCCCTCGATGAAATCCGGGCCGAACTTACGCCATTGCAAAAGATCGAACTGGTGCAAAAGGAAGTCCGCCAAGCGCCTACCATGATGGTTGGCGACGGGGTAAACGATGCGCCGGCTCTCGCTGCGGCGGATATCGGACTGGCAATGGGCCTGCATGGCTCGGCAGCAGCAGTGGAAGCAGCCGATGCGGTTCTGCTTGCCGAACGGCTGGAACCCATCGGTGACGGCGTAAGGATCGCCAGGGAATGCCGGCGCATAGCGATACAGAGCGTCGTGGCCGGAATCGGACTATCCGTAGTCGCCATGATCGTTGCATCGTTCGGGTATCTCAGACCAGTCGAGGGCGCGCTTGTTCAGGAAGCGATTGACGTTGCGGTCGTCCTTAATGCGTTGCGCGCCCTTCGAATAAAAAGCTGGTTAACCCGAGCAAGGGCGCCCGTAGTCGCTTTATAGTATTACCTGAAAGCGCAACTCTCCGGCAGATACGATAGTTCTATCGGGCGAAAAAGACCGGCAAGTGGCACTCTTCCAATATCGATGCCGTGACGCCCCCGAAAATCCGCTCCCGCAGTCGTGAATGGCCATATGCCCCCATGACGATGACGTCGCAACCGATCTCACGTGCGCGCTGCTGTATAACTGCTTCGGTACTTCTGTCAGCACTCGCCAGTTGTTCGATGACGGTCTTGACATTGTGGCGAGAAAGAAAGGTCGCGATATCTGCTCCCGGTTCTCCGCCATTGAAGAGATAGGATGCGTCCGGATCAACAAGAACGATATGAACCGCATCCGCACGCACCAGCATCGGCAAAGCCTCCTTGGCCGCGCGTGCTGCCTCGGGCCGGGAATTCCAGGCCAGGAGCACTCTTTTCGGCTTCAGGCTTGTTCTGCCTTGGGCTGCCAAAAACACTAGCGGGCTGCGAGCGGCGAATATCGTTGCCGCCATGACCGTTTTGCGAAGCTCGATATCTCTACGTATACCATTCCCGGCGATGACGATATCGGCACACATGGCCCGCATGCAGAGATTGCTTTCAAGGATAAAACGGTCTTCATAAAGTTGATTGACGTCGTAGGTGACACCATTTTTATTACAAAGATTCTCCGCTTCCTTCCTGATCTTCATCAGTTCGTCAATTTCGTTTTGCCGCTCCTCCAGCCAGACCGTTGTAACGGGATAGTCGGCGGTAACAGGCGAGAGCGCCGCGCCGAGGGCCAGAATGGAAAGATGGCTGTCTAGCTCGCGGGCAAGTTCGATCGCCTGACTGATATCTGCCGCGGCATCATGTGCACCGATGACAGAAAGTATTGTTTTGACGGACATGGACATGGCTCCTTCCCATTGATGATCAACTCAATGAGCAGAGTGTGTGTAAAGCATTGCAGACCCGCGATGATCTTCGTCAATCACGAGTGAGAAATTCCAAATCCCCTATCGATCTTCACAGCGTGCCTACCGTAACGATCTAGAGCCTGGAGAGGGTGAATAGTTCCGTTGATCCCTGTCAATGCGGATCTGATTGCAGTGCGGTTCAATCGAGATGCTCAATGAAGCGCCGCAAAATGTTGAAACGACGTCACGTCGCCGTTTCAACCGTCACTTTCTTCAACTTGAGGAGAAACATCATGGCTGTGGCCCAAACCAAACTTCCGGCGAAGACCGACGAAGCGCCGGTGAAACCGGCGGGAACTTTCTGGCCCCCGCTCGAAACGCTTCGCTCCGAGATCGATCGCCTTTTCGACGGTTTCGTACCCACATCAAGGCATGCGCCCGACCGCTCCTTATTCGGCGGGGTTTTTCCAAGCCTGAAAGGATGGAGCGCCTCGCCGGCGGTCGACCTCGTCGAAAAAGATGAGGCCTACGAGGTCATTGCCGAATGCCCCGGCCTCGATGCAAAGAACATTGAGGTCAAGCTTTCAAACGGACTGTTGACGATCCGTGGTGAAAAGCAGGAAGAAAAAGAAGACAAACAAAAAGAATATCATCTTTCAGAACGTCGCTACGGCTCCTTCCAGCGAAGCTTTTCCGTGCCGGTAAACGTCGATGTCGACAAGGTGGCGGCGACGTTTGAAAACGGCCTTCTCAAGATCAAGCTGCCGAAAAGTGCAGAAGTAAAGAAGAACGAAAAGACGATCGAGATCAAGGCTGCCTGATTTCGACAAGGACAGCAAGATGAGTAAAGGCGCGTACCGAGCGCGCCATTTTTCCAGTTCCGATTGTCCGTCACGACAAGAGGCTTTTCTCAATCTAGCTAATCGGGATTGAGGATATCTTTGTCGTGCGCGGCAGAGACGAGCTTTCTAAGCGTCTCCCGGCATCGCGCGCCGCCAAGGAACCGTTGGCTTCGATGCGGCGAGCAATTGCTACGTCGACCCGCTGCAGGAGGCATTGTCGATCCGACCAAGGTCGTGGAGGTCGCACTGGAAAGTGGGGTATAGGTCACCAGTATCCTTTTGCTGACCAATGCACAATGACGGAAACTCCCGAAGCGCTGGCGCCACAACTGCCCGCCCCGGTCGTTTAGGCGCGAGTGTTTGTAAGGTGGTTACATGTCATACAGTCCCCGAATTACCTTCCATGGCGCAGCTGGCACGGTAACAGGCTCCTGCTTTCTTCTTGAAAGCGGCGACGAACGTGTGCTGATCGATTGCGGGCTGTTTCAGGGATCCAAAACGGAAAAAGAACTCAACTACCGACCCTTCCCGTTCGCGCCTGTGGAATTAACGGCCGTCATTCTCACCCACGCCCACATAGACCATACAGGGCTCGTGCCGAAGCTCGTGAAGGAAGGGTACGGTGGTCCAATCTATAGTACCGCTGCGACACTTGATCTGTGTGCGGTTATGCTGCTGGATTCAGGCCATATCCAGGAAATGGAAGTCGATCAGCTCAATCGGCGGAACGAACGCCGTGGTCGAAAACCGGTTGAGCCGATCTATACAGCAACGGACGCGGCCGCTACCCTCATCCAGATGCGTGCACACCCAATGGAACAGTGGATGGTGCTTTCGCCAGGATGTCGGTTCCGTTTCTGGAAGGCCGGACATCTTCTCGGCTCCGCCTCTGTTGAAATCGAAGTCGGAGACGGGCAGGATCGTCAGCGCATCCTATTCTCCGGCGATATCGGGCCGCAGCACAAACTTTTCCATACCGCTCCAGAGGGTCCGTCAGGGCTGGACTATCTGGTGTGCGAGAGCACTTATGGCGATGTTGACAGACATGATCCCTCCATAGCGCAAAGGCGGATAATGCTGCGCGACGAAGTTTGCCTTGCCGCGCGTCATCACAATGGCGCACTTCTCATTCCTTCGTTTGCCGTCGAACGCACGCAGGAGCTCCTGGCAGATCTTGTCAGTCTGCTGGACAGGGGCGCTATCGCCAAATGCCCGATAATTATAGATTCACCACTGGCAACGCGCGCTACCGAAGTGTTTATTCGTCATGCCCGTGAGCTTGAAAATGGCGATCTTCTCGTGCGTGCGCTCAGCTCCCGGCAAATTCGCTTCACGGAAACCGCAGAGCAATCCAAATCCATAGACAACTTGAAAGGTTTCCACATCGTGATTGCTGCAAGCGGCATGTGCGAGGCAGGCCGCATTCGCCCTCGTCTGAAGAACTGGTTGTGGCGTGAGGAAGCGACGGTTCTGCTGGTCGGCTATCAGGCGTCAGGCACGTTGGGCCGGATTTTGGAGGAAAGGGCACCCAGGGTCCGTATCCAGGGTGAGGAGATCGTCGTGCGAGCGAGCATACGCAAACTCGACGTCTATAGCGGTCACGCTGACGGGCCGGAGCTGGCGGCTTGGGTGGCTGCCCGGTTGCCTGTGAAACAGGGCGTTTTCCTCGTCCACGGCGAGCGCCCTGCCATTGCCGGTCTCAATACGCGTCTCGCGACAATGGACCCGTCGCTCAAAATCATCGAACCCGAGCTGGACGCAACCTACCACCTCACATCCGATGGCACCCTTGCCACCTACACGCGGCAAGGATTGCCGCGGATTAAACCGGTACGGGTTGGATGCCGGGACTGGCGCAATGAGTTTCAATCTCTGATTCTGGACCTGCAGGACCAGCTGGAAAAGGCAGCCGACGAAAAACGAAGGGGCGTCATCCTCCGCAAGATAAGACGCACTCTTGATGAAGCTGGCCCGCAGAGTGCATCGGACTAAAAGGAAATCGTCCAGCGCGATCTATTCTGGTTTCTTACTTAATTCCAGAGGCACGCCACTCACCATTTTACCGGAAATGCGCCACAAAAAGGAGCTTCCCGATAGGTGCGTTACGTGAGATTCGTTTCGATCAAAACCAGCGTTGCATCTCCTTCAAAAGGTTTGGCCACAAACCCTGCTCCTGCTCAAGCCGAACAGCATCATGATGCTCGCGACGTTCGATTGACTGCAATGTGCGGACGCCTTTTGCTCTGGCCTCATCGGCAACATACGAAGCAACTCCGATGCAACGCCCCCTGTTCTTGTATTGCGCATTCACTGCAATGGCGACCTCCGCTTTCAACCCCGACGCATCACAGGCCATCATCGCCGACGCAATGAGGATATTTGTATCGCCAGCGAAAACCAGATAATTCTCTGTCGAACGATGGTCGAAGCGGGTCATCGCGACAAGACGTTCGTGACTTACTTTACCGATGCCGCCGAAAAAGCGGAAGCGCAAATCCTGCGGTGTTACAAGGGAGAACAATTCCCGCAGACGCTCCTCATCATTATGTGGCACAGAGCGATATGAAGGGACAGACCCGTCCGGGTGACCAGATCAACACCGCCCTCGACCAGGCCTTCTGCACTGGACTGGCCAGATCTGCGTACATTTTCCTCTTCCGTTTGCATCTCGATAATGACCTTGAGCGCGTGGGTGCTGGCCGCACGGCTGAACGTGTCATAGGCACCAAGAATATCGTCAAGCCTGAAATGATGAGTAATCAATTTCTTCGCGTCGACCTTGCCGGACGCCAAGGTCCACAGCAGCATTGGGGTGGCAACGGTAACGACCAGCCGCGTGGTGCGGTGATCTCCTGGCAAAACTCGAATGTGGCGGGCACGCCAACGGCCTCGATCACAGGATCGACGCCCTCGCCGTCGGTCAGGTCAAGAATACGTGCTGCTGCGTCGGGATCATCGGCACTGATGGTCCGGGTCGCACCGACTTGTCTGGCCGTCTCAAGCCGGTGATCGTCTAGATGAACATAACAATCTCGGCAGGTGTATAGAATTGTGCCGTCAAGAGCGCTGCCAATCCGATCGGCACAACGCCGACGATCGCCATCGTATTGTCGGGTTGAACCTTGCCGTTGAGGACACCGCATTTAAATTCCGTTGGAAGGATGTCACTTAACATGACAAGGGCGTCTTCATCTGCACCTGGTGAGTTGGGATAAAGACCGCTCTCGGCATGCGGAACACGGACGTATTCTGCGTGCGTGCCATCGATCGTATTGCCCAATATCCAGCCGCCGGTGGCACAATGCGAATACGTTCCCCGTCGGCAACAGTTCACACTTGCCACACTACGAAATGCAGGAAATAAGCGACCCGGTCGCACTTTTTGAATTGCGATACAGCAGAGCCCACATCCACGATGATACCGACACCCTCATGCCCAGGGATGTGGCCCAGTGCACACCTTGGAACGTCACCTTTGAGGATATGCAGGTCCGTGCCGCAATCGTCGTTGTAGTCATTCTCACCAGCGCATCGGTTGCGGCGCGAAGGGCGGGAATCGGCCTTTCGATGAGCGCCTTCTGACCTGGTCCTTGAAAAACGAGCGCTTTCATCTTCTTTTCCTCTTGATAAGAAGCTGCGCTGGTCGTCTGTCGGCCCCCGAATGCGCCAAGTCCCTTTTTTTAGGTATTATCGCGCCAGAAAGAGGGGCCGCCTGGTGTTTTCGATCATAGTGCGCGTGACGCCGCCGAAAATACGTTCGCGCAGCCGGGAGTGGCCGTATGCGCCCATGACGATGAGACTTGACTGCAAGCGCTCCGCATAAGTTTCGATCGTCTCGGCTATCGTCCGGCCTTCGCTCTTTATGCTTTCAATCGAAGCACTAATCTGCTGATGAGATAGATACGATCGCAATCCTGGCGCCAGCTCCCGATCGTCGTCAGGATCGACGACAATGATCTCGACAGACCGCGCCCTTTTCAAAAAGGGAACGCTCGCCCGAACGGCCGCAGCTGTTTCCGGCGCATCAGACCAGGCAATCAGAACGGAGTTCTTGTCCCAAGAAAGGCTGCGCAAGGGATCGACCAAAATCGGTACACCGGCGTGAAAAAGAGCTCCGTCAAGGATGGCATCACGCACGCCAGGATCGTTTAGAATATCCGGGCCGATCGCAACAGCGTCGGCGAATTGCGCTCGATACCCGACAACATTGTCCAGATTGAATATTTCGGTGTAGGCTTCCTCAATATCAAACGAAGAAATCTTGCCTTTCAGATAATTTTCGAGAGCAAATACTTGCCGTGCCAGCCTGTCTTGGTCGGCCTGCCGCTCGTCTAACCACGCTGCTGACACGCTCTCCATATGAGCACCGACGGGGGGTGGTGAAGCAATGCCGATCAACAGCACGGAAAGATGGCTTTCCATCGCATCGGCCAAATTGAAATCCATGTTTGGCTCGGGCGAGGCAGGCTCACCTGTCGTGATCTGCAATAGCGTAGCGAAGCTCATTTTGTTCCTCCTGAACTTTCAATTCAGGATGAAGCAGTTGCGGTGAGATAGCCTTGATCCTCGTCAATGGACCATTCGATGAAATTCCGGTGGGAAAGGGTAACCTGTGAGCGACACCGCTAGCCAGCACGCGAAAATTCTGCCGTGCCCGCAGTCCTGCGGTGCAGGTGTGGCCTAGTGCAAGTCACCCGTACATTTTGGAAACGGTGCGACATGGAAAAGAAGCGCCGAAGTGCGCACGGGTTAAAAAGTCACGCAATCATTCGCGACAAAATAAACGCCTGACGCCGCCAAAGCTGGACTTCCTGCAGCCTAAACCCTGTTCAGGCATCGACGTATCACTACAGCATTACCTGCCGATCGGATACACCACGCAAGGCTTGCACTCGATCGACAGCCGCTTCTTTTTGATCTTTCCATTTGATCTCATGCCTGAGATTATCCAGCCCTTCTCGACGTGGGCTTCCGCCGCATGTGAGAAATATCTGTGTTCCAGTTGATCGTGATGAACTTAAGCTTGGCGGGCTCATCATCAGCCGTCAGCTTCGCACTGACCCTCGTTTCGGCAAAGGCCGCTAAGCATCAGCGGTCGCTTTACGCATTCTGCTTCAACTACCCAACTCGATCCGGCACGTTGATGTTTGTCTCACGATGGAATGGTCTAGTTCGTCTATTGGTTCACTGAGCCTTCAACGTCCCTTACCGCATCGGCAAAGCATTTTTGCATTTTGTGCCGTATCAAATTACGTGTATCCGAAAGCCCGAGGATCGCCAGATCGCTTTCCAGTTTTTTCAAGACACCCTCGTCGCCCCGTGCAAAATCAGCTTCAATAATGTCCTCAAGACAACGCGCAATATCGCGACCGAGCAGCGTGGCCACCCAACTCGCCAGCATTTTGTCACGCCTGGCGCGAATTCTGAACGGTTTCTCAGCCATCAGGACATATTGCCTCTCTGCAGCTCTCTCGCGTTCATCGTAGATCGTCATGGTACGCTTCTCCCCAAATCGCGGCATTCGGGATCACCCGAATCTGGCCGATTGCGTAGAAAGTGCGGCAGAAATCTCGACCCGTCGGCGCCCAAAGCAACAAACGCCCCATGTACACGCCGACAAAACTGCTGCGGACAGGTCAGTGCACAAAATCCAGCGTCGCCTATTGCGACAAAACACGCTCCGGCTGGCCCTCTCTCGCCTCTCTACCACTCAAAGTCACGATATCCAGTGCGAAAAAGACGTGTGGAGAGGTCCCTCGACGAGGTTCAGATCGAGGTTTCAGGGCGCCGGGTTCCCACCAGTCAAAGTGTTCCGCAAGCAGCTCCCAAGCATGTAAGCGTTCCCGAACGGGAGGGTCTTCGTCTGGCAACTCCCGAAAAGAGGAGTCGATTATGACGCTCGCCCATTGATGCGCACCTTCCGGAGTGTCGATCTGCAAACAGGCACGCGGGTTTGACCGAAGGAATTCAAGTTTCTTTCCCGGCATTGTAAACGCGTAAAGGCTGTTTCCCGAATATGCGTAATATATTGGAACAACATAAGGGATATTATCCCTCGCGCACGCCATTCGCGCCAGCCTCTGGACTGCGATGACGGCGAGACACTCGTTGTGCGTCATTTCTCGGACCAGCATCGCTTACCTCCCGTACTCAGAAATGGAGCTTGCATCTGGAGATGTACAAACGTCGCTCCGCCACGCGGGAAATCCCGCGTCCGAAGTACTTTTTCCGTTTCTACATTTTCATCTCGGTGCAGCGTATCCATTAGTAAATAGAAATATCAGCCATCCGCCATTGACCTTTATCAATCGCAGAACCTTATGACGACGCAGAGCCCGTAAATCAGCACGGAACATTGACCCCTTTTTCTATCCGATTTTCGCCTCCTGTGGGCGATGAGGTTTGATCGCCGAGCGCTGGACGGGTTCCATAGTTGTGCCAGGTGCGTGCTGGCCACCCCAATCCAGCAGGATCAATTTGCGATATCGATTTGAGTTGTCCTTTGCCCACGATTGACCGGAGGAAGAACGCGCCACGCTCAGGTTAAACAGGGAGCCGAGTCTGCTGCCCTTTGGAGAAGCAACACTATTCACCGTGAAGCAGACCATCTGTTCAGCAAACAATTCCGAAATGCGTCGCGAATAACTGGGGTTTTATCGCAAACGCGGGTTCAGTTGATGTCGTCAGGAATAAATCCACCCGTCTGCCGCTGCCACAGCCGCGCGAAAAGACCATTGGTTTCAATTAACTCCCCCGGCGGGCCTTCCTCTATTATGCGGCCGTTTTCGAGCACGACGATGCGGTCCATGCTGGAGATGGTCGATAGGCGGTGGGCGATGGCGATAACCGTCTTGCCTTGCATCACAAGATCAAGTTTCTCCTGAATCGCGGCTTCGGATTCACTGTCGAGGGCCGAAGTTGCTTCATCGAGGATCAGGATCGGAGCGTTTTTCAGGAGAACGCGGGCGATCGCGACACGCTGGCGTTGGCCGCCGGACAGTTTGATGCCGCGGTCACCGACGTAGGCGTCGTAGCCCTTGCGGCCATCGCTATCGGAGAGTTCTGTTATGAAGGTGTCGGCAGCAGCCATTCTGGCGACATCTTCCACCTCCTGCGCGCTCGCCTCCGGTCGCCCATAGCGGATATTATCGCCGACCGAACGATGCAGCAGCGACACATCCTGGGCTATAACGCCAATCACGCGGCGCAGACTTGATTGGGTGACCGAGCGAATATCCTTGTCGTCGATCAGGATCGCGCCGTCCTGGATATCGTAGAAGCGCAGCAGGAGGTTGGCGAGTGTGGTCTTGCCAGCCCCCGATAGCCCGACGAGTCCAACCTTTTCACCGGGACGGATCGTCAGCGAGAGATCATCGATAACCGGCTTGCCAGTCTTGTAGGCGAAACGGACGTTCTCGAAACGGATTTCGCCATGGCGAATGGTAAGATCCGCTGCGTCTGGACGATCGGTGATGGTGGGCGGTGTCGTCATGACGGGCATGGCGTCCTTGATCGTACCGACTGCCTGGAAGATCTGTTGGCCCATCTGTAGGAACGTGAAGGTGTAAGCAGACAGCCGGCTGAGGACGTAAACGGCAGCCGTGAATTCGCCGATCGTGACGAAACCATCGACAAGCCCGGTAAATCCGATCGAGAGTATCGCCAGCCAGTGCATCATGTTGAGGACAACGACAATGACCTCCGAGGTGCGGTAGATCCGCTGTTCACTTTGTTGGGCACTGATGGCCTTGGCAATAAGGCCGCGGATAGCGCCCGCCTCGCTGTCTTCGGCGGCAAACTGCTTCACCATCTGCATATTGCCGTAGAGATCGGTGATCGCGCCAGAAATCAGGCTGCGCCGCTTGGCGGAACGGCGCGAGCGCTCGGTAAATACAGGTGCCAGCCTGATAGCGAGCAGAACGTTAAGCGTGATCCAGACGATGGTCGGCAAGGCGAGCTGCCAGGAGAGAGCGCTCAAGAGAATGACCGACCCAGCCATTTGCATCACGAAGCGCGGGATGGACTGGAAGGCCGATATGATCTGCTGCTGCACGGCAGAGGCCACCTGCTGCAGACGTGAGGCGACCTGACCAGCATAGAGATCATGGAAAAAGGCCAGATCCTGCCGCTCCACCGCCTTGTGGCCCTGCCACTGAATGGCGGCAGGCATACCAATGCCAAGCGTATGCGAGTTCAGCGTGTTGACGAGAAAGGAGCCAAGCGGGATTGCGGGAAAGAGCATCAGGCCAAGCAAGGTCAGAAGCAACCATTCATTGTGCAGGAAGGCGCTTGCGCCCTGTTTCGTCACGCCATCAACGATGACCGATAGTCCCCAAATAATCGTCAGATTCATGGCCTCGATTGCCATTGTGGAAAGGGCGAGCACGAGCAAGATGCCGCGGAACATCCGGATGAAGTGCAGGAGAACAGCCACCGGGCCTTTCGCGGGCAACGGCTGATAGGGGATGTCGAGGGGTTGGATCAGCGTCTCAAAGGGTCGATAGATCGTATCGGAAATCGACATCAGGGCTCGAACTCCAATTGAGGAAAGATCAGAGGGTCTCGGCATATTTTAGCATTTCTGCGACGGCATCAATTATGACCTCGTTCCCAAGCCGACGTCCGGCACGAGCCAACGCCACGAATCCAACACATCTCGGCCAGCAACTCCATCATACCGAAACATAAGTGACCGCTTTGGGATGCACCTCTGCCGGATCGAATGGGCGACCCGACGGTCCAAAACGGAAGTTATTTTCGCCTTGGGCCGGGACCGGACTGTCTGATTTATGGCGGCGAGAGTGAAATAGCTGCCGTCAAACGCGGTGAACACTTTGACTGCTTCTGAACGTAATTCCAACCGTTTAGGCGTCCAGCACTCTGCGTTCAGGCGCGCGATGAGAACCTCTACGACCAAGATAACGGCGCTTTGCCAGCTTGCAATATCCGACCATTTCAGACGTTGTAGCCCTCCAAAAGATCGCCAATGGCAGACAGTACCTTTCCGTTTTCAGCGCCCTTCGGCGGCGTATCGACAGCGACTTGATTTCAACATAGCAATGACGCCTGATCCAATTTCGAGATAGCTTGTTCAATGCGTGACAGCGACAAAATACTACGGCGGCGTCTCGTTGATGCCCTTCGCCCGCTGGCCGAGCGCGACACGCGCTTGATGCTCGAAAACGAAGATCCACCGTTCATCTCGGCCTTCGTCGCCCGTCACCGGGAAACCATTTCCGAGCTCAGCATGCCCGCAGCCGGCCTCGTCATTGTCATCGAAGGTCGCAAAGAAGTGCTGTGGGGCGCGGAACGCAATATCTACCACGCCGGCGACGCCTTCGTGCTGCCGGCCGGTGCGGAGGTTGATGTTGTCAATGAAACAGATGCCGATACTGGCGTCTATCGCGCCCTCTTCGTCCGCTTCTCTCGCACCCTGGTCATTGAGGCGGCACGCCTTTGGCCGCAACTCACCAAGCGCGACATACCCCTCGGCTCGCCCATCACGATCAGTCCGACGCTCTGCTCGGCAATCATCCATAGTGGCGAGGCGCTGGCGGGTGCGCTCGACCTTTCCCGGCGCGTCGTAGATCACCGTGTTCTCGAGGTTCTGCTTATCCTGGCCGAACAGGGTGCGCTGCCATTGATGCCCAAATATGTCGACCGCTCAGTCACAGAAGCAGTGCGCCTCCTGATCCGCCACCGGCTCGATCACGCGTGGTCAACCGCCGCGGTCGCCGCGTCCCTGTCGATGTCAGAGGCCACCCTGCGGCGGCGACTACGGGACGAAAACCACTCACTACGCGCGCTGCTGCTCACCGAAAGAATGCATGCCGCTTACCTCATACTCTCGGATCGGGATGCCGATGTCGCCGACGCAATAGCCGCTACCGGCTACGCATCGCGTTCACACTTCTCGCGGCACTTCCAGGATGCCTTCGGACAGGCTCCTTCGACCGTTCGCAAGGCACGTAAAAAACCATTAGCCTGACCGCTTCAGGCTCATTGCTGATCAGATCGGGCCCACCCGCACTGGCATCGTTCCCTATGCTCGACTGAAATCAAACAGGCGAGACGAGATGAACAGGAATAAAAGAAGCATATGCGCCGCCATTGTGGCCGCCGCATTTTCGGCGACAGCGCCCATGGCCGCGGACTCCACGCTGTCCGTAAAGATCGAAGGGCTTCACGGTTCTGGCCGGTTTTCAGATTCCGCCGCCTTCTGCCCGCCCGGAAAAGGGGCGAAGGACGTGAGCCCGGGGGTCTCATGGTCGGCAGGCCCAGAGGGCACCAGATCTTATGTGTTACTGATGACCGATCCGGACGTACCACTCGATTTTAGCCTCATCAATAAACCTGGTACCACGATTCCAGACGACGCGCCGCGGATCAACGTTTTCCACTGGGTTTTGGCCGATATTCCCGCCGGCATCATATCCATCGGCGAGGGTACGGAAAGCGAGGGTCTCGTGCTGGGCGGCAAGCCGGTCGGATTGACACCACACGGACTGCGCGGCGCCAATGTCTATACGAGTTTTCTGGCCAAAACTGATGGCATGGCAGGCACCTATGGCGGTTACGACGGCCCCTGCCCGCCCATAAACGATCAGCGCGTTCACCGCTACATCCTTGAAGTGGTCGCGCTCGACGTTGCGACACTGGGCCTTTCCGGGCCGTTCACTGGCGAAGACGTGGAAAAAGCCATGGCTGGCCACATCCTTGCAAGCGGCAAGGCGACAGCGACATATTCATTGAACCCGAGCCTGATCCCCGCCGCCACGGCGAAGTAGATTACAATCCCGAAAGGTTCAGACACACCATGGCACCGATAAATGTTTCGTCCTTACCCGTCTTCAATCGGGATGCATCCGGCTACGACGCCCTTCGGCGTGGCCTTATTCCCTGTTTCGATACGTTTTACGGGACAGCACTCGACTTGATCGACGACTGGCGGGACGCCGAGAAACTACGTGTACTCGATCTTGGCGCTGGCACTGGCCTTTTCACGGCAATGCTGCTGGCCCGCCACCCCGATGCCCAGATCCACCTCGTCGATGCCTCCGAAAAGATGCTCGAGCAGGCCCGGCAACGCTTCGACGGCAATCCGGCCATTACCTATGCCGTGGCCGACATGTCCGATACCGAACTCGGCGGTCCGTGGGATCTCATCATCTCAGCGCTGGCGATCCATCATCTGGAAGACGCCGCGAAAAAGCATCTCTTCGATGAAATTCGGAGCGCCTTGTCGGAGGGGGGCCTGTTCGTCAACGCCGAGCAGGTACTCGGCCATGATTGCGAGGTAGAGGCCCGTTACGCCCGTATCTGGCTGCAACAGGTCAGGAGGCTGGGCGTACCCGAAGAGGAAATCACCAAAGCGCTCGAGCGGATGTCCCACGATCGTTGCTCCCCTATCGAGAACCAGTTGCAATGGATGCACGATACGGGATTTTCCGAGGTGGACTGCAGCTTTAAAGCATGGCGTTTCGCGGTGCTCAGTGGTCGGCGTCAGGGCGAGCCGCAAGCCACTACGAACCTTTGAGATAGCAGCAAGACCTGGCATCAGCAGTTTATGAAATCTGCAGGGGTTCTATAACGGGCCCCTGGCAGTCTACAGTTCCAATGATGACTTATGGTGGGCTCTGCAGTGCAGTTGCATCTTCCAGAGGGTAAAGCGGCACTGAAGGGGCTCTGCCGAGCGCAATTGGCGCTGTCATGATGCATCATTTGAGACAACGCCGTCAGACTCATTGATAACCTGCGCAACATCGGCAACCACCAATCGTCCTCTTCGGCCGAGTGTTGGCAAGGCAGCCAAAGGCCGCCTTGCCGAGGCTTGTCACTTAACGGTTCTCATCGCAAGGGCAAATAACCTGGCCTGCCGATCGGCGAACGCGCGCGGGTTGGCTGGTTTGTCCCCGTCAAGGATGCGGGCTTCGTCAAGCAAAAGCCACGCAGCATCCTCGCGGAACGCCTGATCGCCCATTGAAGCAATGTTTTTCACAAGTTCGCTCTGCCCATTGATCTCCAGGATCGGCTTCGACGTTGTTTGCAACCGCCCGGCGCCTTTCAGGAGTTTTTCGAGTTGGCGGTCGGGGCCATAATCCGACGCCACAAGGCAGACCGCACTTTCAGTCAACCGATCAGAAATACGCACGTCAGCGACCTCCTCACCAAGGGCGCTTCGCGCGAAATCGATGAAGGCTCCAACCTCGGGAGAAGCTTGCCGACCAGCCTCATCAGCGCCTCCCTCCCCGGCAACAGTGTTCAGATCGGCAAGACCTTGGGTGACAGATTTAAATGGCTTGCCTTCAAAATCTGGCACATTGGTCGGCCAAAAGTTATCGACGCCATCTGTAAGCAGGAGGACTTCGATCCCTTTGGCCCGGAAACCCTCAAGGTGCGGCGACGATTTCAGCTGGTCCAAAGTGGAGCCGCTAATATAATAGATCGCCGATTGTCCTTCCCTCATCGTGGCCAAGTAGTCAGCCAGGCTTCGTGTCGCCTCGTCCGATACGGTGCTGCGGAAGCGTGCCAGCTTCAGCAACTGTGAGCGCCGTTCGAAGTCCTCGTAGATGCCTTCCTTGAGAATAGCCCCGAACATATCCCAGAACTTGGCAAAGGTCTCGCCGTCGTGCTCGGCCATCTTTTCCAGCGCAGAAAGGATCCGGCTCGTCACGCCCTTTTTGATGGCCGCGAGGACCGGACTTTCCTGGATCATCTCGCGGGAGATGTTGAGCGGCAGATCCGAAGTATCAACGATGCCACGGACGAAGCGCAGATAGCGCGGTAGCAGTTCTGCATCATCGGTTATGAAGACGCGCTTCACATAGAGCTTCATCCGACCATGTCGGTCCGGATCAAACACATCGAATGGCTGAGAACCGGGTATGAAGGCAAGAGTCGTATATTCGTGTCGGCCCTCAGCGCGGAAATGGACGTTACTCAGCGGCTCGTCGTACTGGCCTGAAACGCTCCGATAGAAATCGACATAATCCTGCTTGGATATTTCATTCTTCTGCTTGATCCATAGCGCTGCACCATCGGATACCTGTGAGGGCTCGGCACCCTCCTTCTCGACCAGACGGATAGGTACGGGGACGTGGCCGGACTGGTTTCGAATGATCTCCTCCACCGTCCATTTGCTCGTATATTTCTTTGCATCTTCCAAGAGACGTAACACGACGCGAGTACCGCGTGTCGGTGCTTGTCCCGGATCGACCGCAGCAATGTCATAGCTTCCTTTGCCGTCGGATGACCATTTCCAGGCCTCGTCCTTGCCGGCGCGGCGCGAGATTACTTCGACCCGGTGAGCGACCATGAACGATGAATAGAAGCCGACGCCGAACTGGCCGATCAGTTGCGCTTTCTCTCCAGCTTTGGCCGCCTCAAGCCGATCCATGAATGCTTTTGTCCCCGAGCGCGCGATCGTACCGAGCGCGTCGATCATCTCGTCGCGGTCCATGCCAATGCCGCTGTCTTCGACAACGAGTGTCTGCGCCTCTTCATTGAGCGTCACGAGAATTCCCGGCTGGATCCCATCGGCCGAGAGTTGCGGATTGGAAATCGACTCATACCGCAGCTTTTCGCAAGCATCCGCCGCGTTCGAGATCAATTCGCGCAGGAATACATCTTTGTCCGAGTAGACCGAATGCACCATCATGTGCAGAAGTCGGCTGACATCGGCTTCGAATACGTGTTGCTCGGGCTGGCGCTCTTGTACGGTCGTCATTGATACCTCCATTGCACATAAATCGCCGGTCAAATGGTTTTTCCAGAGTCATATTTCAAGCGCTATCTAGCGCTTGCGCCAGCGTTCCTGGATCGTCTTTCGACTAGATTGTTTCCGATTTTCAGTTTCCGTGAGCCTTTAAGATTGCGCCAACAACCTCCGCGCAAATAGTGCTGCGAAAAAGATGACATTCCGTAGCTTTTTACCGGTAAGTCAGCAGAGATATAATCGTTACCGACCGAAACTCCGGCGCAATGATGACGGGAGCCTCACGCGGTCCATAAATTCCCCCCTCAACTTCTGAAGTCTTGACCGCTTCATCGCCCAGCAACTCGATACAACGTTGTTTGCTGTTGTCCTCGTTGAAATGCCGAACAGCACCGATAACCTCGCCGTCCCGGAGAACGGGCGTCTGCCCCATCCTATCGGTCCACATTGCAGATGCGGTAAAGCTAGATATCAGCTGCGCGCAGAGCCGTTGGGCCGCAAATTCGTTTTCAAGCCCTGCCTGGCCATTGTCCGACAGCGTCAGAAATCGAAGCGCGGCAGATGTGGAAGACAGACATTCAAACAGGGCGGCTTCCAGACACTCGATGCCTGACGCATTGCCGACATGTCAGCAACCGCGATCTTTCCACCACTGCGAGCCTTAGAAATATCGAAATTGCCGCTTATCCTTCAGCGCCCGCGCCCAGAACGCGCGCCCTCCCGATAAGCCCGACTGTTTCGCAGCCATGGAGATTGAAGGCACCATAGCAGGTCAGACCGGTCATTGCGCTGACCTGGCGGCGCGTGGCGGGAGTAAAGATCCCCGCCACATGCCGCCCTGATGATCCATCAGAAAACTTTCGTCAATGAAACGGCGAATGTGCGTCCGCGTCCCTTGTAGTCAAACACGGCTTCATTGGCCAAAGCACCATAAAGCGCGTTGGCGCGCGCGCCCCATATGGTTGTGTAATCCTTGTCGAACAGGTTCATCACGCCGAAGCGAAGCGTTGTGTCCTGCGCTTCGAAGCGATAGGCACCCGTTAGATCGAACAGGGTGTAACCATCAATCTTCCGGCTGTCGTCGTCGCTGAGATTGAAGGCATGTTGCCCAGCCAGCTTGATGTTGAAGTTATCTTTCGTCCAGCCAATATAACTGCCGAGCTTGGAAACACTGGCGGTACCGATGCTTTCCTTCTCCCAGTTACCGTCAGACTTGATTTCCGACTTCACCCAGTGACCGGATGCGCCAACATCAAACCCGTAATCCAGTGTCGCGCTGGCGCTGGCCTCCAGACCATAGACACGTCGCTCACGATCAACGACATCAACAGCCAGGGTCGTGCGGTTCAACTCGATGGATCGGTTGGAGAGCGAGTAATATGCCGCGGTCTGGAAGCTGAAGCTATCGTCATTGAAACGATAACCGACTTCAAAAGAGTTGGTCTTGATCGCCTGGAGTGCGGAGTCGGCAACATTGACGCTGTCCAGGAGGACGTAACGGCCCCCGACAAGCCTATAGCTACCGATCCCGTAGTATTTTGCCGGGTCAGGAAGCTCGAAACCCTGGCCGAAATTGGCATAGATTTGCTGCGTATCGGTCAGCTCATAGGTCGCGCCGGCGTTAAACAGAGCCGCATCGTAGCTGACTTCCCCGCCGGGAATGGGATCCACAGAGGAGCCGACCCGGTTGAGAACGGCGACCTGCTGTGCCGCGCCGGCGAAGCTCGATACGTCGGTGGTGACATATTGATAACGCACACCACCGTTGACCGTCAGCCGGTCCGTCGCCTCATAAGATGCCTGGATGAAACCGGCCAGGGTCGAGACATCGATATCGGGATAAAGCCCGGTAATGCCGCGTGTCCTGAAGTCCATCGCACCGGTCGTCGCGACTGTCAGGAAATCGAAGACGTTCTGTTTGGAACTCAGCGAATCCCGGTCGGCGTCGATGCCATATGTCACCTTAAGCCCGTCCAGCGGCTCCGAGATCATCGCTGCCTTCAGGCTATAGTAATCGGTATCCTGCGAGCTGCCACCGAAATAGACGAAGGGCGAGAAAATCGCACTACCGGGAAACGGGTGGAACCGGATTTCTTCCCGCCGGAAACTGCCCTGCAGAAGCAGTGCCTGCCCCAGGAAATCATTGTCGGTGTAAGTCGCGTTTACCATGGTACGGCGCGTGCGGGGGTCGAAATCCGATCGGTATCCGTCCCGCGTTTCAACCAGGTTGGAATTGCGGATCCCGGCAAGGCCTGCGCCAAGATAAAGCCCGAACGGCGAATCCTGGGCGCTGTCATAAAACTGGCCGGACACCTCAAGGCGCCTGTCGTCATCGATCTGCAAACCGACAGTACCCATGAAATCGATGCGCTTGTTGAATGCTGTGGAAGTCTGGGTAATATCGGGGGTGAGCATCGTGCCGGAGCCGTCGTAAAAGGCTCCCGTCTGGTTGCCAGCGATGGAGAAACGCGCATCCCAGTTTTCGCTGTTATAGGTCACGGCACCTGCACCGTTGCGGTCAAGGTCACGGGTACGGCCAAAGCCACTGCCAAGGCCCGCCGTCACTTCACCGCGCAAACCGTCCGGCGCATCTTTCCCCTTCTTCGTGATGATGTTGATGACACCACCTGTTGCATTGCCGCCATAGATTGCCGTCGCGCCAGACAGAACCTCGACACGCTCGACATTGAAGGGATCGATTGCATCGAACTGGCGGCTCAGGGAGCGTGCCGAGTTCATCGAAACACCATCGATGAGAATGAGGGCCGTGCGTCCCCGCAGGTTCTGGCCATAGGCTGTGCGCGCACCTTCGCTGGCGGGATCGAAACTTGGAACTCTCTCAGCAAGAATCTGCTGAAGCGACTTGCCTGAACGGGCTTCGGCCTCGATGGCCTGTGCATCAACGACATAAATCGTTCGCGCCGTCCGCGAGATTTGCTGGGGTATACGGTTGCCACTTACAACGATCGGCTCCAGCACCGTAGAACCATTGTCTGACTGCGCGTTCTGAGACGTATCCTGCGCCTGAACGGCGTTGTTGCCGCTCCCGATTGCGACGACGATAGCCACAAGACTAACGCCGACATTCCATTTTCCGATCATGTCGCCCCCAATGCGCAAAAAATATCTTCCAAGTCGTGCCCCGGAAAATACAAGACTGTTTTGATCATGTTTTATGCGCTATGAAACCGCCGGGCTTGGATGGGAACGAACCCGATTTGGATAGATGCGAACATCAACAGCAAAGACAGGTTTGATTTTTCATGGAAGTTGTCCGCCCCCTGAAACTTGGAACCCTCTCGCTACCTGATCCAGAAAGCAGACTGGTCTGCCGCACAATCCTTCTGGACATGTTGGGAGAAGCAACAATCACCGTTGAAGACGGTGATCTGGCGGGCGTCACCGGCCTTGTCTGGAAACACGAAAACCTTTCTCTCGCAACCGTTTACCTGCCCAAAACACCCTTGCGGCTGACAGCTCATGGGATCGGCAGGCCCGATATCGCGATGTTGCGTGCAACTGACGGAACCTTGATTGTCCATCATCGCAAGCACACTTTCGAACTGGAACCCCGTGATGTCATCATCCTTCCTACGGATATGGCATCGGAAATTATTTTGCCGGAAGGCGGGCGCCTCGACTGCGCCCATCTTCCCCATGCCGCCCTCACCCTTGCTCGAAAGTCGATCGACCGGATCTTGTTGCGGCCCTTTTCAGCAGAATGCCTGCCATTGCAGTTGTTGACCCACTATGCAGGATATCTTCTTCAACAGGACCATCAGGACAAAGAGCATGCCACCATGATGGTGGCGCACTTCTACTCCCTGCTTCCCGTTCTCGCCCGATATGGGAACGAGGTTGCGCCTTCGGCAGTTCCGCAAAACCGCATTGAAGCGATCAAGGCGATGGTTGAGGAAAATCTTGCCGACGGTGCGTTTTCGATAGCTGATGTGGCACGCACCGAAGGCATCACACCGCGCGCGATCCAGAAGCTTTTCAGTCGGACAGGCACGACCTTTTCGCGCTACGTGCTGGAGCGGCGGCTGGTGCTCGCCAAGAGCCTGATTCTTGCCGAGAACACCGCAACTCCGATCAGCCAGATCGTCTACAGCGTCGGTTTCAACGACCTGTCATATTTCAATCGCACCTTCCGCAGTCGCTACGGAATACGCCCGACAGACCTGCGCCGCATGACGGCGCCTGACGAGGCAAAAAACCTGTGAGGAATTAAGGCGTCTCGTGACACCGCTGGAAAGCGTCACTCCGGCCGCTTGTCATCATCGCCGTAACGACGCGCCTGAACCGCGTCCGATCCTTCCAAGGAACCAGACGGAAAGTCCCATTCCGACAAGCGAAAGAACTGTTGCCGTCGAAAACAGCGCGGAATAACCCATCCGGTCGGCAACCAGGCCGGCTGCGGATGCACCAACCATGTAGACGACCAGTTCGGCACAGGTGAGAATGGTAAAATCCGTTCCTGGCTGATCGTCCGAAGAGTTCTTCATGAAGAATGAATAGATGGCTACCAGCTCCATGTAGCGGATCAGCGTCTGGAATGCCGAGGCCGACATCGCCACCCACATGCCGGGCCAGACGCCGGACGCATTCAGCGTGAAGGCGAGGAAGCACAAGCTTCTGAGGCCACCCAGCAGGATGAGCGTTGTCGTCAGGCCAACCTTGCGGATAATGGAGGCAGCGATACCCACGCCGATCAGGCCCGCAGTTGCCGCCGCTCCGCCAGAGAGGTAACCGATCCAGTCAGCCGGGACCTTGCTGTCAACCAGATAGGTGCCTTCCATCCCGCGCACGAGACCTTCGCTCGCCCGGTATGTCAGCGCAAATCCGAGGATCAGCCAGGCACTCGGACGGCGGAAGAAACCAGCAAGGCTTGCGCGCTTTTTTTCTTTGCCAACCGTGGGCGCTTCCGGCTGCATCGCCAGGGCTGCAAGAAGGGGCAGCAACGACAGCGCGGCTACCAGCAGTATCATCGTGCGCCATCCAGCGACATGAAACACCACCAGTGCCGCCGTCCCGCCAACGATTACGCCCAGCGCTACGGCACCCGCCTGCACGGCATTACCCAGCGAGCGCGTCTTGTCGGTCAGGCATCTTACGGCGTAGCCGTCGGTTGCAATATCCTGGATTGAGGAGACAAGCGTGATCGATATGCAGATTGCAAAAAGGACCGTGGCATCGCTCGGATCCACCAGCGTCATGGAAGCGATACCGGCGCTGACGAGAAGCTGGGTCGGCACAACCCAGCCGCGGCGATGGCCAAGCTTGGGTAACGGAGACCATCGATCCACCAACGGTGCGACCGCAAATTTCAGGATGAGCGGCAGCATCAGCAACGAAAACAGCCCGATAGACGTGCGCGATGCCCCACTCTCGCGCATGATCGGCGGCAGGGCCACCAAAAGCAGATACGTCGGTATCCCCTGAGCGAGGTAAAGACCGCCCAGCACATACATCAACCGCCGCTCGAACGTCGAAGTCGAAACGGTGTCGCCAGGAATCGCGTCGTCGATTTGGGCCATTGCAAGAACCGAATTCATGAGCCCGGAACACCACAGACCCAGGTAAGGTTTTCAGCGCTTCAAACGCCGGTCTGTCCCGGAGCGTAAACAGGAGTATTTTTTAATCGTCTTTATCTCACCGGCAAGCAAATGCTTGGATATGGGCGAACCCGAATAGGACAATTGCGAACAGCCGCCCGATGCGACAGAGCTGAAGCAACAAATGCAGCGGCCGACTGCCACCCCCCTCGCAAGACTGGTTCAGGGAAATGGAGATGCCAGTTTTGTTGTGAGCGAAGAGGCCGACATATCGAAGCGGCGGTGATACGATAAAAACCGATTGCAGCCCGAGGGATCGATGATATCTCGGCGCGACCACCATTAAATGGACTTAACCGGCACTCCTCCAATGACAGACTTGGCTCTTATGCGCGCGGCCTTTCGGTAGGCGCGGGGCGTGAGTCCCATCTCCATCCGGAAATAGCGATTGAAGTTCGACAGGTTGTTGAAGCCCGCCTCGAAACAGATATCGGTGATCGATATTTCGGTCTCCGCGAGAAGGGTTCTTGCTCGCCAGACGCGGACGGATCGGCTGTAGTCAGAAAAGTTCATGCCGGTTAGGCGCCGAAAGGCACGCGAGAAGGCGGACGGCTCGAAACCAACCATCGCAGCCACTTCATGCATCTGCGCACCAGGATCCGATTGCAGGATCTGGATTGCCTGGTCGATCCGGCGGTGCCTGCGGTCCGACACCTGGTTATAGACCGCTATGAAGTGTTCGCTGGCGAGCAACCTCTTTTCGGTGGCCGCTTCGATTGCCTCCAGTATCTCTAAAAACAGCCCGAGCCCACCACGGTGTCCCACCGCGTGAAGCTCGAGAATCTTCGCTCCAATCAAGAGCGCGTCGGCGCCCAGAACCTCGATCCCCCGTTGGGCCAGAGGCTTCAGCCTGTGGAGCACTTCAAACTCAGGGCATACTGCGCGAATACCGATCAGGGCATCCGCGTCGAATTGCAGGACCATGTCTCGGCCTGGCAAAGCCGGTGCACCGGGTGTGATCCAGTTGTGCGGCAGATTTGTCCCGGTGAGCACCAGATGCCCAGGCCGAAACGGGCCGATATAGTCCCCCACATAAGCAAATCCTGAAGCGTCAGGGATGAAGTGAATCTCCCATTCGGGATGATAGTTCCAGATGCAGATCGGATTGGGATAGTCGTCCCTCCGGATCAGATAGGAAGCGCCTCCGGGTAAGACGATCTGCTCGCGCGTGGCGGTGAAAGTCTCAGAGACCGTTTGAGGAAAGTCTGATGCAATAGGCATTCAATTGCTCATGTTACAGCGCACAAATGTCAATATAATACCAGTTCTGTGACGGAGGCAAACTAGTACGCGCCCGTTGCTTGCGTAAATGTGGGCTGGTCGATGGCAAGGGAGTTGCAATTCAGGGAGGACATCATGACACTCAACGCTCTCCGCGCCGGTTGCGCGGTTATCGCCATATTTGCAGCATCCAGCGCTTTTGCCGCCGCACAATGCACCAGCGACGTGCGTGTCCTGGCGCAGCCGCGCGACGGACTGACCCTTCTCGAAAAATATGTCGATGAGTTCGAAGAGCTCTCCGGCGCAGGCTTCGAGATCAGTTATCTCAACGAGAACGATCGCCGCGCGAAGTCGCAGGCCGACGCCTCGACGGTCGGAAGCTTCAACGTGTATTATGTTGATGAAGCCAATCTGGCGCTTTTTGCCTCGTCTGGCTGGATCGTCCCGCTTGATGGCTTTTATCCATCCGAATACGACTACAAAGACTTTGACGCCGGTATGCGCGCAGCTGCGACCTATGACGGCAAAGAGTGGTTTGCACCGGTGCAGGGTGGGGGCGACCTGATGGTCTACCGTACCGACCTCCTGGAAAAGGCAGGCATCGCGCCGCCGAAGACCTGGGACGAATATTTCGCAGCCGTGCAGAAGCTGCATGATCCGGCCAACGGCGTCTACGGCACTGCGCTTCGCGGACAGCGCGGTTCAGGCGCCAACGTCTGGCGCTGGATGCCGTTCTTCAAAGCAAACGGTGGCGAGTGGTTCAAGGACGGCAAGCCGGCCTTCAATTCGGATGCCGCGGTAAAGGCGACCGAAACCTATCTCGAGCTCTTCAAATATTCGGCGCCGGGCACTCAGACCGGCTCTTGGGACGAGTCCACCGGCGCCTTCCGCTCCGGCAAGGTGGCGATCATCATCGAATCCGCACCCCTTGGCGGCATGTCCGTCGACAAGGCACAGAGCCAGGTTGCAGACAAGGTTGCGTTCTCCGTTCCGCCGTCGCCGCTGCCGGGGGCCGGTTACGCCCATGGTTTTGCAATCGCGTCCAAGGCCAACAAGACAGATGAGGAAAAGGCCTGCGCCGGTCTCTTTGTTGCCTGGGCAACATCCAAGGAACAGGAAGCCCGCCGCCTCGCCGCCGGCCAGCCGGGCGAGTTGACGCGCACAAGCACCTATCAGAGCCCGGAATACGCCAAGACCTTTGGCCAGAACCTTGCCGACGCCATGGCGGCGACCGGTCAAAAGACCACAGTCACCTTCTGGCAGGATCCGCGCTGGCAGGAATTGGGCAACCAGTGGGGCATCATGCTGGAAGAGCTGATCACCGGTAGCCGCACTGACATCAAGGCGACGCTGAACGACCTAGAAGCCTTCGCAGCCAAACTCTGACGCCTCCCAAGCCGTCTGACGGGCGCGTCTGATGACGCGCCCCCTTTTCCCAATCCGAGGATCTGCCATGCGCCGAGGCCGCTCGCTGCCTTACGTCTTTCTTGGGCCCAGTTTGGGTATCCTGATCATTCTGGCGCTCGTGCCGACGATCTACGCTATCAATATATCCCTGCAGAACCGGACCCTTTCGGCACCCGATGCAGACTATGTCTGGTTAGCCAATTATCTGGCGCTGTTTTCGGATGCCCGTTTCCTGAACGCGCTCTGGGTATCTTTCAAGTGGGAGGTTATCAGCGTCTCGTTGACAATGGTGACGGGGGTTGCGCTCGGGATTGCCATGTTCGAGGCAGCGAGCCCCCGTATGCGCAACGTCCTTTGCGTGCTCTTCATCATTCCCGTTCTCCTGCCACGCGTGTGCGCCGCTTTTGTGTGGAAGTTCGCCTTTCATCCGCTCTACGGCGCGCTGACCTGGCCGGTCAGGGAGCTCACCGGCATCACGCCCGACATTCTGTCGACGCCGCTCGGCGCCCTCCTTGCTGTTGCTTTCGTCGACGTCTGGCAATGGGGCTTGTTCTTTGCAGTGATCATCTTGAAGCTTCTCGAATCCCTGCCGCCTCAGCCGCTGGAAGCCGCACGCATAGATCGGGCGACCCGCTTCGAAATCCATCGTTTCGTGACCCTGCCGATGCTGAAAGCACCCTTGATCAGTCTGCTGCTGGTCAAGGCGATCGAGAGTCTTCGCTCCTTCGACCTCGTTTACGTCATGACGCGCGGCGGTCCCGGCATCTCAACCGAGACGCTTGACATGTATGCCTATTCCCAAGGCTTCATAGAAGCCGGCAAGATTTCCTATGCGTCCTCCATGGCCGTCATCATGATGGTCCTGACCATCGTCACCTTTACCTTTACCTGGAAGAGGCTGAACCGATGAAGATATCCACCTTTCTGCTCAGGCTTTTGTTGGTTCTTGCCGCTGCACTTGTCGTGCTGCCACTCCTATGGACCCTGCTAAACGCCTTCAAGACCAATGCCGATCTGCTGGTGTCAACGCCAAAGCTTATCTTCCAGCCTGTCTTCGACAATATGAGTTATGTGCTCAATCGCCGCTCGGTGGCGCGCGCACTTACCAATTCGTTGATCATCTGCTCGAGTGCGGTCGTGCTTGGCGCCGTACTCGGTGTACCGGCGGCCTATGTGATTGCCCGGTTCAAGAACAGGATCACGGCGGAGGCGCAGTTCTTCGTTCTGTCGCTGCGCTTTCTGCCGCCCGTCGCGATCGCTATTCCCATGCTGGTCATCTGGCTCGGTCTTGATCTCTATGACACCCGGCTGTCGCTGATCGTGACCTATCTCATTGTGACAGCCTCGATCACCATCTGGCTTTCCGTGCCGGCTTTCGAGCGTGTCAGCCTTCACGTTGAAGAAGCTGCCCGGGTGGATGGGCTTGGCCCTTATGCGACCTTCTTCCGCATCGCCCTGCCGATTGCCCGTTTCCAGGTCTTCGGCGCCATTGCCTTCTCCTTCGTCCTTGTCTGGAACGAGTTCCTGCTTGCCATGATGCTCACGACCTCGAAGGCAAAGACCCTGCCGATCATCGCGTCCGAGATGTCACAGCTCGGCATGAATGTGCCCTGGGGAATTCTGAACGCCGCCGTCGTCCTGTTGTCGCTGCCACCGCTGATCCTGCTCGGAGTGCTTGCCGGTGGCCTCAACGCCGCATTTTCCAAGAAAACTGACCAAGGTTGACTGACCCATGAAAGCACTTGTCCTCGAACATGTCGGCGAACTTTCCCTGCGCGATATCGAAATTCCTCAAGAGTTGGGGCCGGATGACGTTCGCATTCGTATCCATACTGTTGGCGTCTGCGGCAGCGACGTGCACTATTACACCCATGGTCGCATCGGTGACTTCGTCGTGAACGCGCCCATGGTTCTAGGCCACGAGGCGGCTGGAACCGTCACCGAGACCGGCGCCAACGTCACCCATCTGAAGCCTGGCGACCGCGTGTGCATGGAACCGGGCATCCCCGATCCGAAATCGCGTGCGTCGCGGCTCGGCCTCTACAATGTTGATCCTGCCGTGACATTCTGGGCAACGCCGCCGGTGCACGGCGTCTTGTGCCCAGAGACAGTCCATCCGGCAAGTTTCACCTACAAGCTGCCTGACAATGTCTCCTTCGCGGAAGGCGCGATGGTTGAACCATTTGCCGTGGGCATGCAGGCGGCCGCCCGGGCGAAGATCACGCCCGGCGATACGGCGGTTGTTACAGGCTGCGGAACCATCGGCATCATGGTGGCACTGGCTGCCCTTGCCGGCGGCTGCTCGCGAGTGCTGATCTCGGACATTTCCGCAACAAAGCTTAAACTGGCCGAAAGTTATGGCGGCATCACTGGTATCAACCTCAAGGAGGTCGATCTCATTGAGACCGTCAACGAGGCGACAGAAGGCTGGGGAGCCGATATCGTCTTTGAATGCTCCGGCGCACCGGCCGCGGTCCGTGATCTCTTCAAGGTCGTGCGCCCGGGCGGGACAGTCGTTATCGTCGGTCTGCCGCCCGAACCCGTCGCGGTAGACCTTGCGGCGGCCTGCTTCCGCGAATGCCGTATTGAAACGGTTTTCCGCTACGCCAATGTGTTTGACCGTGCACTGGCACTGATCGCCGCAGGCAAGGTCGACCTGAAGCCATTGGTTTCCGGCACCTATGCCTTTGATCAATCGATCAAGGCCTTCGAAAGGGCGGCCGAAGGCCGGCCAGAGGACGTGAAGCTGCAGATCGTCGTGGACGGGGAGACGAAGTGATGGCCACTGTTGAGTGCCGCGGGATCAGGAAAGTCTATGGTTCGCTTGAGGTCATGCGGGATTTTGACCTGAAGATCGACAACCACGAATTCGTCGTCTTTCTCGGCCCGTCAGGCTGCGGAAAATCCACCATGCTGCGGATGATTGCCGGGCTTGAAGAGATTTCAGGCGGGGATCTGCTCATCGGTGGCGAGCGGATGAACGATCGCGATCCGGGTGACCGGGGCATCGCGATGGTGTTCCAGAACTACGCGCTTTACCCCCATATGAGCGTGCGGGACAATATCACTTTCGGTCTCGAGAGGGCCGGAATAGGAAAAGCCGCGATCGATCAGCGCCTGGCGCCTGTGGTCGACGCGCTCGGTCTTGGCGTCTATCTTGCGCGCAAGCCGACGGAACTGTCCGGCGGACAGCAGCAGCGTGTGGCCATCGCCCGCGCCATGATCAAGACCCCGGAGGTCTTCCTGTTTGACGAACCGCTTTCAAACCTTGATGCCAAGCTGCGCGGCAGCCTGCGGGTCGAGATCGCGCGCCTCCACCGCGACCTGAAAACGACAAGCATATATGTCACTCACGACCAACTCGAAGCCATGACGCTTGCCGACCGTATTGTCCTGATGAAGGACGGCCGTATTGAGCAGATGGGCACGCCCGAAGAAATTTATCAGGCGCCTCGGACAGTGTTTGCTGCCGGCTTCATAGGCACACCGAACATGAATTTTCTTCAGTTGCAGATGACGCAGGAGTGGCTGGGCGACAATCTTGTCAGGTTTACAGCTCCGGCAGGCCTCCGTTCCGGTGAGGTTACCGTTGGAATTCGGCCCGGATCATTTCGCATAAACCAGGATGCTCAAGCCTTTCGGGGCACCGTAGAGCGGAACGAGTTCCACGGTGAGACACGTCTGATCTGCCTGAAAAACGACCGCCACGAGATCAATATTTCTGTTCCAGCAGACATAAGACCCGCCATCGGCGAGGTGCTTGGTGTTGAAGTGGCATCGTCCGACCTACACGTGTTTGATCCCGGCACGGGACTGAGGTTGATTTAAGCCCACTCAGGTGGGACCTTCAATCACGTCGCGCAGGGCAACTGGACGCCTGCAATCTAACTGGCTTCCGGCAGGTGGCCGGTGATCTGAGCCGCAGAACGTCCTTTGAATCCTGGTAGGGTCGGTTGCTCTGAAGAGACGGGCAGCGCCAGGCATTCACCGACGAGCAGTTCATTGGGATATTGAAAGAGCAGGATAGCGGCTGATATCAGCCGTAAACACGCAATATGCAAGGCTGCTATTTATGACCGAACCGTTGCCATACCGAGCGGCCTTACCAGTGAGGTCGGCAAGCATGGTCTAAATTTCTCGGGCGGTGAAAGACGGCCAATTGCCACGGCAAGAACCTTCTTCTGGTCCTGCTCTTATTTTCCTTACTGAGGCCAGCCCAGCGTGAAACGACGGAACCGACAGCCCGTGCCGGCGACGTCACTATAACCGCGATCACCCATCGTACAGCATTAATCACTATGAAGGATCAAGTGATTAACTGAGGCGGCAGAGAGATGAGACCGCAGCAAAAATGCGGGCGGGCATGCACGAAATGGATCGGCGGATGTACTGCCCGCTGTTGATGTATTCACGCCGTCAAAAGAGCAAACGAAACATTCAGTTGAACTCTCGTGAGAGTTTCAATCCGGCGGCGCTTGCAATCATCGTCGCTGTCCGTTTCGGACACATCCTGACAACGGATCAGCATCCCGCGATTCAACGGCAGAAATGACCCCGTAATTTTAGCGATCCGGCTGGTCGCTTAAATCTTTCTCATTCGACCAATAAATGGTCAGATCCCACAAATTGCATCAGACTGAAAGCGCGATTCTTGCAGGAAATCGAGATTGGCACGCTGTTTGCTTATGACTGATTTGACCGTTTTGACTGATTTGACGGTTTATTCAAAATAGAAAAGGGGAACTCGATGGGTTCAGAATTCAGTCGTCGTCGCTTCCTGCAAGGATCCGCGGGCGCAGCCGCCGTCGCTGGCTACATGCAGATCAATCCTGACTTCTTCATCTCGCCGGCCTTCGCACAGGCCGGCAAGACCATGACGTTCCTGTCGGCCGAAAACATTACCGGCAACTGGGACCCGACCGCTCATACGACACTTTCTCAGAAGAATATCGAAGGTTTCGTCATGGGCTTTCTTACCCGCACGCCGATGAAACTCGATGATCCCGGCGCGGTGGTGTACGAACTGGCCACCGACATCAAGCTGCTTGACCCGCACCGGCTACAGATCAAGCTGCGCGAAGGCATCGTCTTCCATGATGGCAAGCCGTTCAAGGCAGAAGACGTCAAGGCAACTTTCGAATACGGCTCCAGGGCAGATCGTCCGGCGCAGTGGTATCCCGGCCCGACCGAGACGCTGACGATCGAAACACCTGACGATTACACCGTCATCGTCGACACATCCAAGGGCGGCTATCCGGCCCATCTCTTCATCTTTCTTGCATCCTTCCTGCCGATCATGTCGGCCAAGGACGTCGCCGGCGGCCCAGGCGGCCCGCTCTCCCAGCGGCTCAACGGCACCGGTCCTTTCAAATTCGTCGAACAGCGCGGCAACGACACCGTGATGCAGGCCTATGACGGCTACTTCAAGGGCAAGCCGGCCATCCCCGGCATCAACTTCACCTTCACCGGCGACTCCACCACCCGTATGTTGTCGCTGATGAACGGCCAGGCTTCGATCGTTGAACGTCTGGAGCCTGAACAGGTTGACACGATCAAGGACAATCCAGCGATTTTCATCAACAAGGTCGTTTCCGTCGAGAACAAGTATCTTTGGTTCCGCTGCTCGAAACCGCCTTTCGACGATCCGCGTATCCGTCTTGCCGCCTGCCATTCGATCGATCGCGACATGATCATGGAACTGATGGGCTCGGCCGGCCATGCCTCGTCGAACTTCGTCTCGCCGGTCAAATTCGGCTATGTCGATCTGGCGAACTACCCGAAATTCGACCCCGAGAAGGCCCAGGCCCTGCTTGCCGAAGCCGGTTTCCCAAACGGCAAGGGCCTGCCGCCACTGGAATACATCACGTCCGTCGGCTTCTATCCGAAGACCAAGGAATATGGCGAGATGCTGACCGCCATGCTGCAGGAGCAGGGATTTAACGTCAGCCTGACCGTGCTTGAACCTGCGGCCTGGAACGAGCAACTGTACCATCGCCCCGGCGGCGGCCCGGGCCATATGGTCGATTGCGGCTGGTCGACAGCGTCTCCGGAACCGGATCTGGTCCTGCGCACCCATTTCCATTCCACCTCGCACCGCATCTGCGGCATCGAGGACAAGGAGATCGATGCCAGCCTCGACAAGGAACGTTCGGCACCGACGCTGGAAGAGCGCAAGAAGATCCTTCAGGAAGAGACCATGCCTCTCATCACCGCCAAGATGCCGGCACTCTCGCTGTTCACATCCGTGATGATCCACGCAATGCAGAAGGACTTTGAGGGCATGTACATCTATCCCGACGGGTCGATCGACGCGGCCAAACCTGCTGCCTGACCGTGATCAGCCACACGCCGCGATCAGGTGGCGTGTGGACTTGCCCGTGACTTCTCGAGCGGAGTGACTGAATGTTTGCCGTGAACTTCCTGATGCGACGCCTGATGCAGGGCGCCATCATCATATTCCTTGTGTCCTTGCTGATCTTTACCCTCTTGCGGGTGGTGCCGGGTGACCCGGTACGCCTTATGGCGGGCGGCATGGCGCCCGAAGCACTGATCGAAAAGATCGCAACCGACATGGGCCTTCGCGATCCCATACTGGTGCAATTCGGTCGCTACATGGGCGGTGTGGTTCGTGGCGATCTTGGCCAGTCCTTCGTGCGCCCTGCAAACGGCGCCTCGACCGGTGGCGCGACATTCAACGACTCAACTCGCGGCGAACGAGCAAAAGTCTTCGACCTGATTTTCGATGCACTTCCAATGACGCTTCAACTGGCGGCCGTGACGCTGGTGATTGCACTGATCTTCTCGGCAATCATCGGCATTGCCGGCGGGCTTGCGATCGGCAGATGGCCAGACAAGCTTGCCTTCTACATCTCATCGATATTCATCTCGCTGCCAAATTTCTGGCTTGGCATCGTTCTGGCATTGCTTTTCTCGGTGAAGCTCGGATGGCTTCCTGCCATTGGCTATCAGGGCTTTGCCTACACAATCCTGCCGGCAATCGTGCTGGCGGTCGAATTGTCTCCGGTCCTGATCCGCACGCTGGTCAGTTCCGTATCCAGCCAGATGATGGAGCCCTATGTGGCAGTCGGACGCGTACGTGGCCTGAGCCGTTCGCGGATCATCTCCAACCATGCCCTGCGCAACGCCTCGGTGCCGCTTCTCAACCTGCTCGGTGTGCAATTCTCCAGCCTGCTCGGCGGGGTCATCATCGTCGAATATATCTTCGATTATCCCGGGCTCGGCCTTCTGACCATCAATGCCGTGCTGCAGCGCGACTTTCCGTTGATCCAGGGTATCGCGATCGTCACGAGCGCCATCTTTGTACTGATCAACATTGTCGTCGATCTCGTCGCAACAACCATCGATCCGAGGCTTGAATACTGATGTCCATCACATCCGCACTCGACACCCCGATCATTTCGAAAATGGCAAGCCGCTCGATTGCGCGCCGCATATTCGATCGCGCCGCATCGACGCCCGGTTTTCGCATTGGCCTTGCGATCTTCCTGCTGCTTGCGATTGCCGCCGCACTTTATCCGGAAATCAGTGGCGTCGACCCGACCAAGATGGATGTGAAGGCCCGCCTTCTGCCGCCACTTTTCTTCGGCGACAACTGGAGCTGGGGCCACCCGCTTGGCACCGATCAGATTGGCCGCGACATGCTGGTGAGGTCGCTTGTCGGCCTGCGTTATTCCTTCCTGATCGGGATTGCATCGGTTGCAGTGACACTCATCATCGGCTGCGCCCTCGGCACGATCGCCGGTTACTTCGGCGGTCGTATCGACATGCTGATCATGCGTCTGACCGATGCGCAGCTGTCTATCCCGATGATCATTCTGGCGATCGCCGTTCTTGGCGTGTCGCGCCCGACAATTCCGGCCATCGTCCTGGTGCTTGGTCTCTCAAGCTGGCCGGTCTATGCGCGCATCATGCGCAGCATTGTAATGACGGAAAGGCAGCGGGAATATGTGCGCGCTGCCAAACTTGGGGGCTCGACCGATTTCCGCATTATCGTCAGCCTGCTTCTACCGCTGCTCCTGCCGCCGGTGATCTTCACCTCGGTGCTTGATGTAGCACGCATGATGATCTTTGAATCGACACTCGGCTTCCTCGGCCTGGGTGTCCAGCCGCCGACGCCGACCTTCGGCAATATCATTGCCGATGGCCGAAAGTATCTTCTGAACGCCTGGTGGATCGCTACCATGCCCGGCATTTTCCTCGGCCTCACTTTAACCAGCATCAATCTCATAGGCGCCTCGCTGGAACGGGCCCGCAACACCATTCACGGAGGGTCCGAGTGATGATCAAGCCGCTTCTTGAGCTGAAAAACCTCACCGTTAATGCCGGTCGCTCGGACAAGGCGAAGATTATTCTGGACAATATCTCCTTCAGCCTCGCGCCGCGAGAGATCGTTGGTGTGGTCGGGGCCAGCGGAGCCGGCAAGACGGTGCTGTCCAAGGCAGTCGTCAACTGGCTGGAACCGCCGCTTTCTGTGCGTTCCGGCAGCGTCCTTTTCCAAGGCAAGGATATTTACGGCATCTCCGAGAACGAGATGCGTACCCTGCGCCGCCGGGTCGCCTATGTCGGCGCCAATCCGATGGGTGCACTCGATCCGACGCTGCCGGTCGGCGTCCAGATCGTCGAGAAGCTGCGTGCGGTCGTTCCAGGAACCTCGCGGAAAGAGGCGGAAAAGCGCACGATCGAGCTTCTGGAGGCCGTCCGCATTCCCTCGGCCCGCAGCCGTTTCAGCGACTACCCGTCGCAGTTTTCCGGCGGCATGATGCAGCGCGCACTGATCGTTGATGCGTTGGTGACGAACCCGGCGCTGCTGATTGCAGATAACGTCACACAGCCGCTTGACGTTACCGTCGCAGCCCAGGTCATCCGTCTGATGAAGGAACTGACAGATGGTTTCAATACCGCTGTGCTGTTCGTCTCCTCCTCCCTTCCCGTTGCCCGCGAGGCCTGCAACCGGATTTTGGTGATGGAGAAAGGTCGCATCGTCGAGGAACAGGAAACCGAAAGGCTGATCGCCGCCCCTGCATATGCCTATACGAAGGAGCTTGTCGAACAGACGCCGAAGATCTGGATCGAAAAGACCGAGATGCCGCGTCTCAACGACAAACGCGACGTTGTCTTGAGCCTGCGCGATGCCTCACAGGTCTACAGGGTAAAGAAGAAGACCGGCTTCGGTGGCTTCAACCATGTGCGTGCGGTTCGCAACGTCACCTTCGATGTCCGGCGCGGCGACAGTTTCGCGATCGTCGGTGAATCCGGTTGTGGCAAGTCGACGCTGATGCGGCTTCTGAGCAGGCTGGAACTGCCGAGCTCCGGCCAGGTTCTGTGCGGTGCCGACGATATCGCCATGCTCGGTGGCAAAGACCTTCTGACCTTCCGCAAGAAGCTGCAAATGGTACTTCAGGATCCGTTCGGTTCCCTGCCGCCACGCACATCGGTCGGGAAGATGCTGGAGGGCCCGCTTCGCACGCACGGATGGAAGGACAGTGCCAAAATTCGTGAGCGAGTTCTCAAGGTCATGGGCGAAGTCGGCCTCTCCGCCGATCTCTACGAGGAATTGCCGATCGGCCTGAGCGCCGGCCAGCGCCAGCGCATCAATGTTGCCCGTGCGCTGGTTCTGGAGCCTGAAATACTGATCATGGACGAAACGCTTTCTGCCCTGGACCAGACAGAACAGTTCAAGCTTCTCGATCTTTTCCAGAAGCTGCAGAAGGAATACGACCTCACTTACATCTTCATCTCGCACGACCTTGCGATGGTCCGCAAGGTCTGCAACCGGGTGGCGGTAATGTATCTCGGCGAAGTCTTCGAACTGGCTGATAACGAGCGGTTGTTCTTCGACCCCGGACATCCGTACACAATGGCGTTGCTCAGCGCGATGCCGACACTTGAAGAACGCCGCTACAAGGCGGAAGACTGCCTTTTGGAAGGTGAACCGCCAAGCCCGATCGATATTCCTCCAGGTTGCAGCTTCAAGTCGCGCTGTCCGCGTGCGATGGAGAGATGCGGCAGCCTGCAGCCCGCGCTTACCGCGCGTGGCAGCCAGGATTTCGCCGCCTGTCATCTCATCCAGCCATTGGCTCTCGATGACGCAACCCGTCAAATGGCTTTAGCCTGACCATGGTTGCGGCGCCACAGACGGGGCCGCGACGATCACTAGAATCCAGGGTGCATTCATGAGTTTCACCGAACATCGCCTCAAGCTTATACTCGACATGCTGAAGCAAACCCAGCGCGTCAATGTGAGGGAGCTTGCCGATTATCTGCAGGTCAGCCAGGAGTCGATCCGGCGCGACCTCAAGGAACTTGAGATGCGCGGTTATGCCCGCCGCGTCTATGGCGGCGCGGTCCTTGACCAGCAGGAAAGCGATCAGCCGTTTACCGACCGACTGCGTGTCAGCTCACGCGAGAAAGCCAAGATCGGCGAGGCCGCAGCGTCGCTGGTCGAGGACGGCATGAAGGTGTTCATCGATACCGGCACCACAACGATTGCCTGCCTGAAACATATCGAGACGCGCAAGGACTTGACCGTTGTCAGCAATTCGCTGGCGGTCGCAGCCCACTTCTTCAATCTGCCGCAGGCAAGTGTGCGCGTTCTTGGCGGTCGCATGCGCCCAGATTATCAGGCGACATACGGCCATGAGACCGTGGCCGCGCTGAAGGAGCATTTCTTCGATCTCGCGATCATCGCCATCAGCGCCATTCACGCCGAACGCGGGTTCATGGATTTCGGCGAGGACGAGGCGATCCTGCGCCGCGTCGCCAAGGCCCAGGCAAAACGTTCGATCATTGTTGCCGACAGTTCCAAGTTTGGTCGTCTTGGCTCCATCCACACATTCGGCCTCAGCGAAATCGACGCGGTGGTGACCAGCGGCGTCATCGCGCGGGAATTTTCAGATCAATTCAATCAATCCAAAGTGGAAATCATACATGCCTGACGTCTCCTCCTCCCCTGTCCCGATCAATGCCGAGCGGCTCCAGATGCTGATGGAGACCCTCTCCACTTTTGGCGGCGGCCCCGATGGCTCGATGACCCGCCTGACGCTTTCCAGGGAAGACGGAATGGCGCGCGACTGGCTGGGGCACTGGTTTGCCGAAAACGGCTTCGAGCAGGCCGTGGACTCGATCGGCAACCAGTTCGGCAAGATGACCTTGGCGGGCGCAAATGCGCCCGTCATCATGGTCGGTTCCCATATCGACAGCCAGCCGAACGGCGGTCGGTTCGACGGAGCGCTTGGCGTCATCGCCGCCTGCGAGGCGGTTTTGTCCGTCAGCGAACGTCTCAAGGCGGAAGGCAGGTTGTCCGCCTGCAACTTCCAGATCGTCAACTGGACCAATGAGGAAGGCGCCCGTTTCCAGCCGAGCCTGCTCGGCAGCAGCGTGTTTACCGGCGCCATTGACCTGGAATGGGCGCTCGAACGGGCCGACGGCGATGGCATTACGGTGCGCCAGTCGCTGGACGAGATCGGTTATGCTGGCAAGGAAAAGGTGGAAATTCCCGACGCATTGATCGAGCTGCATATAGAAGGTGACACGACGCTCAGCCGCGCCGGGGAGCGGTTCGGTATCTTCACGCGGTTCTGGGGCGCGACAAAATATCGCCTCGCCTTCCATGGACGCCAGGCACATACCGGCGCAACCCCGATGGCCGATCGCAAGGATGCGCTGCTTGCTGCTGCCTATCTGATCGCCGATCTCAAGCAGATATCGACCGAACACGGGCTGGACCTGCATACGTCGGTTGGCCGCCTGGAAGTCTTCCCCAATTCACCCAATGTCGTGCCGGCCGAAGCCGTGCTGTTCATCGAGCTGCGCTCGGGATCGCCAGACGTCCTGACGGAGGCGGAACGCAAGATGAAGATCAAGATCGAGGAAGCGGCGATGAAAGCCGGCGTCACCTCGGAGGTTCGCTCCATCGACCGCCGCAAGGCGGGAAGGTTCGCGCCGGGCCTGGTGACGCTTGCGCAAAGTGCTGCGGCGCATCTCGGCCAGAGCGCCCGTCACCTCGATACGATCGGCGGCCATGATGCCGTTGCCGTCTCCGATGTCTGCCCGGCGGTGGTGCTGGCGGTTCAGAGCCGTGACGGCGTTATCCACCACCCGACCGAGTATACCTCGCCTGAAGATCAGGCCCTTGGCACGCAGATAGTGGCGGACATGCTTTACAAGATCGCCTGCGAAGGTTTGAAAGTTGTCGAACTCAGCGAGGCTGCCGAATGAAGAGATCGGGCTCTCCTCAATCACCGATGGAAGCCCGCGCGGAGAAGGCGCTTTCAGTCTTTTCCGCAGTGATTGGCGACACCCCTTCCTATGCGCCGGCGACGGCAGCTGTCGCATCGCCGTCCTATCATGCCGTCGAATCCCGCGGTTTCGTGGTCGCGTCGACAGACGGGGAGGCACGTTATTTCCTGCGTCTCGGTGCCGATGAGGTAACCGATCTCGTGGATGCCGAGACCGCAAATGCTGCGGCACACCGTTTTCACAGCCTTGGTCTTTCTCCTGAGCCGATTGGTTACGATGCCGGGACGGCCAGCATGCTGTTTGCCCGACTTGGCGACGGCTGGCGAGCGGCAAGGATCGACGATCTGATGCAGCCGCAAACTGTTGCCCGCCTGATCGAGATGCAGACGACGATCGCAGGGGGTGTTCCCACCGGCCGAACATGGTCAGTCTTCGACGGCATCGATCAGCTCTGGGCGATCGTGAGTGCCGGTGACACCAGCCTGCCCGGCGATGTCGAATGGATGCTCTCCTGGATGACGCCGATCCGCGAGGCAGTTTCAGCGGCCGGCATGGACCTGAAACCGGCCCATGGTGATCCGCAGGCTTCGAATGTCATGCTGGGCCCTGACGGGAAAATGCAGCTCGTGGACTTCGACATGGCCGCCGACATCGACCCCTACTACCAGCTCGGCGTTCAGATGAACGAACTCTACCAGTTCGAAAGCCAGATGAGGCCGTTGCTGGAAATGCACGATGGAGGTTTCAGCGAAAGAAACTTCAACCGCTGCCGTGTCTATGCGGCGGCAGACGACCTCTACTGGGCGTTGCGCAGCCTCGTACTGGAGCTTCGTTCGCCGCCGCGGGGTGTCGAATTCCTGAAATATGCCGGCTGGCGGTTCCTGCGTTGCCGAATGCTGCTCGGCCAGCCGGATTTCGAGGCTAGGCTCAGAGCGCTCTAGGCATACGAGAACGATAACGGGCTAGAAACAATAACGGGAACAAGCCTATGAATGAACTGGGAATGGCACGATCCGATGCCGAACGGGCAGTTGAGGCTGCAATCATCCAGGTACCACCTTGGGAAGGACGGCGGCTGCGCTACAGTCCGGTTTCCGGCGGAATCAGCAACACCAATTTCCGCATCGAGGTCGAAGGTGAAGAGCGTGGCTATTTTCTAAAGATTCCCGGCCGCGGCACCGAGATGTTCATCGATCGCAAGGCCGCCGCTGCCGCCAGCAAGCAGGCGGAAGTGATCGGAATCGGCCCGAAGACATTCGACTATCTCGATCACCTCGACATCGAAATCGCCGAGTTCATCGACGGTCGCCGCGCCTCGACACATAGGGATTTTGCAGACCCGGCGATCCGCAACGAAGCGGTGCGCGTCTACCGGCAGTTTCACAATGCCCCTGCCCTGCCGCTGACAAAAACCGTCTTCGACATGGTCGAGGAACATTTCGACCAAGTGCGCCAGCTTGACGGCCACTGGCCGCTCGACCACGACTGGCTCTTGCGCAACTACAGACAGGCGCGCGCCGCGCTTGAGGCATCCGGGCTCGATCTGGTTCCCTGTTTCAATGACCCGATGCCGGGCAATTTCCTGATCGGTGACGACAAGTCGATCAAGCTGATCGATTTCGAATATGCGTCGAACAATGAGAGGCTCTACGATCTCGCGATCTGGAGTGGCGAGATGTTCTATTCCGAGGCGACCGACTGCGAGATAATCGAGGAGTATTTCGGTCGTTATGACAAGGCGCATCACGCTCGCTTCATCGTCCACAAGGCACTCGCCGACATCAAGTGGAGCACCTGGGCGATGGTACAAAACCGGATATCGACCCTCGATTTCGACTTCTACAAGTACGGAATCTGGAAGCATATGCGCGCCCGCTCGATCATCCACGACCCCCGTTGGCCCCTGTTCCTGAAAGCCCTTTGATGCCCGTCACCGATATCAGCCCGCAAGAAGCTGCGACCTATATCACCTTCGCCGCGGAACTTGCCGACGCCGCGCGTCCGCTGGCGCTCTCCTATTTCCGGACCCCGCTCGACGTGATCTCAAAACTCGACGATAGCCCGGTGACAATCGCCGACCGGACGATCGAAAAACATCTCCGCGAGATGATCGAGGCGCGTTTTCCCGATCACGGCATCCATGGTGAGGAGTTCGGCGTAAAGGAAGGTAACGCCTTTACATGGGTGCTGGACCCGATCGACGGCACCAAGAGCTTCATCACCGGTTTCCCGCTGTTTGGTACGCTTGTCTCACTGACATCTCAGGAAAAGCCATTCTGTGGTCTGATCGATATTCCGGCCACCGGCGAACGTTGGCAGGGCCGGCCGGGAGAGACACTCTTTGCTGGCAAGCCGGCCCACGCCAGCGGCTGCGAAAACATCTCCAGCGCCCGTTTTTATACGACTTCGCCGGATATGTTCGTGGACAGCGAAGCTGAAAGCTTCGAGCGTCTCTCCCGCAAAGCCAGGCTGCGGCGTTTCGGTGGAGACTGCTACATCTATGGTCTGATCGCTTCCGGCCATTGCGACATCGCTCTCGAGACGGGACTTCAACCTTACGACTACATGGCTCTCGTGCCCGTTGTGACGGGTGCCGGCGGATGCATTACGGACTGGCGGGGAAATGCGCTTTCGATCCATTCCGACGGACGGGTTCTGGCGTCGGCCACCCCGAGACTTCATGACGAAGCCCTGGCCCTCCTCAACCGGTGACATGAACAAATGCCCTATACGACGACAATCGAGCAGACTGTCTTCCGCTTTGATGACCTGAAAATGCTGCTGGCGAAAGCAACCCCGGAGCGCTCCGGCGACCAGCTGGCCGGCATTGCGGCGCAAGGCCCGGTCGAGCGCTTGGCAGCCCAGATGGCGCTGGCCGATCTACCTCTGAAAGCATTTCTCGGCGAGGAGCTCATTTCGTCGGAGGATGACGAGGTTTCCCGACTGATCGCGCAACGGCACGATCCGGCAGCCTTTTCCGCAGTTTCCTCGCTTACTGTCGGTGAATTGCGCGAATGGCTGCTCAAGCCAGAGACGTCGCATGAGCGGCTGGAGGCGGTGACCTTTGGACTGACACCGGAAATGGTCGCGGCCGTTTCGAAGATCATGCGCCTTCAGGACATGATAGCTGTTTCTGCCAAGCGACGTGTCGTGACGCGATTCCGCAACACGATCGGGCTCGCCGGGCGGCTTTCCACCCGCAACCAGCCCAACCACCCGACCGATGACAGCCGCGGTATCATAGCGTCTGCCATCGACGGGCTGCTGATGGGATCGGGAGATGCTGTGATTGGCGTCAATCCCGCGACCGATGCGACGGATGACTATATCCGCATTGTTTCCTTGCTCGACGAATTGCGGGAAAAGCTTGCGATCCCGACACAGACCTGTTGCCTTGGCCATGTAACGACGGCGATCCAGGCAATCGAACGCGGTGCGCCGGTCGATCTCGTCTTCCAGTCGGTAGCGGGATCGGAAAAGGCCAATCGCGGCTTCGGCGTCGATCTGGCGCTTCTAAAGGAGGCACATGAGGCGGGGCGGTCGCTTGGTCGTGGGATGCCGGGCGCAAACGTCATGTATTTCGAGACTGGGCAGGGCGCGGCGCTTTCGGCCGATGCGCATTTCGGCGTCGACCAGCAGACGATGGAGGCACGTGCCTATGCGGTGGCGCGCGAGTTCGATCCACTGCTCGTCAATACGGTCGTCGGTTTCATCGGGCCGGAATACTTGTTCAACGGCAAGCAGATCATCCGTGCCGGCATCGAGGATCATTTCTGCGGCAAGCTCCTTGGCCTGCCGATGGGCGTCGACGTCTGCTACACCAACCATGCCGATGCTGATCAGGAAGACATGGATACGCTGTTGACGCTCCTCTGCGCAGCCAATGTCAATTTCGTCATCACCGTTCCCGGCGCCGACGATATCATGTTGAACTACCAGTCGCTATCGCATCACGATGCCGTCTATTGCCGCGAGACGCTGAAGCGGCCACCCGCACCAGAGTTCGAGAAATGGCTTTTCGAAATCGGCCTGACCGATCCAGATGGCGCGCTGGTCGGCGAGCCTGTCGCGCTTTCCAATTATGTCCGCAACAGCGCATTGATCGGAGCCTGACATGGAAGAGGTGCGAGAACCCACTGCTGCCGGTAAAAACCTCACTATCAAGGATATGACCGATGCGCGTGTTTCGCTCGGCCGTCATGGCGCGGGTCTTCCGACACGCGCTCAACTTGCCTTCCTTCTCGACCACGCGCGCGCACGCGAAGCGGTCTGGACGAGCGTCGACCGGCCCTCGCTGGCAGACAGGCTCGATCGTCTCGGCCTTCCGGCTGTCAATGTCGATAGCATGGCAAGTGACCGCAGCACCTATGTTCGGCGGCCGGATCTTGGCCGGCGGCTTGCGGCGGAATCCGAAAAACGGCTGAAACATGAGAGAACGATCAATGGCTATGATGTCGCAATTATCGTCGCGGATGGCCTGTCGTCCCATGCAATCGATCTCAATGCCGTGCCGTTGATCGAGGCGCTTATTCCGAAGCTCGCTATCCTGAACCTGACGGCTGCACCAATTGTGCTGGCGAGCCAGGCGCGCGTCGCGCTCGGCGATCCTGCCGGTGAGGCATTAGGTGCAAAACTGACGATCGTGCTTGTCGGCGAACGTCCGGGACTTTCAGCTGCCGACAGCCTCGGTGCTTACATCACTTACGGTCCCAAGTCGGGAAACCTGGATTCCAGCCGAAATTGTGTCTCCAATATCAGGGATGGTGGTCTGCCGGTCTGCGAAGCTGCCGAGATCATTGCGACGCTGACCAGGGATATGATGAGAACCCGCGTCAGTGGCGTGGCGCTCAAGGCTGCCATGGTGGAGTTTCTCGAAAGACATGACAATTCGCTTCCAGCTAAAGACCTACTGACAATTTGAAGTCTTCGCGGTGCGAAGCCTTCGGGACGTGGCCCATCTGCTTTGGAAGGATTGCGGCCTGTCGTCGAAAGTCCAGTCGACTGCCTTGTGTTGAGTGCGGAGAGGCGGATGAAGGAAAGTTAGACATCGCTCGCTGGAGCAAAAAGGTGTGTGCGTATTCTCGATGCTCAGGCGAAAATGCGGAGGAATTTTGATCCCATGATTTTACATTTGCGAGTGTTTTCGGCTCTCCTCTGTGTTGCCACGGGACACGGAAACTGACATCATCGTTTTGCAGGCTTCAACGGGCCGCTGATATTCCATGAGCAGGGTAGCTCTCGACCGGAAACGGGCGGGAGCTTTTTTATTTTTTGGTGGGCGATGATGCATTCAGAAAGCTGGCGGGTCGGTGTGTTGTTCTCTGAGACGGGTGTGACCGGAGCCGTCGAAAAAACCCAGAGGTTCGCGACCTTGCTGGCGATCGACGAAATCAATGCGGCTGGCGGCGTCCTCGGCCGGATGATTGAGCCTGTCGCCTATGACCCTAAATCGACGCCCAATCTCTATAAGGAACTTGCGGTCAAGCTTTGTGACGAGGATCGGGTCCGGGTCGTTTTCGGTTGCCATATGTCTAGCACCCGCAAAGCCGTACTGCCCGTCATCGAAGCTCGAGAGGCCCTGCTATTCTATCCGACACTGTATGAGGGTTTTGAATACTCTCGGCACTGTATCTACACCGGGGCCGCACCCAACCAAAACTCCGTGCAGCTGGTCGACTTCCTCACCAAGCATTATGGAAAGCGGGTTTTCCTTGTGGGTTCGAACTACGTCTACCCTTACGAATCCAACCGGACGATCAGCGATCTCTTTCTTCAGCTGGGCGGTCAGGTGTTGGACGAAATATATGTTCCTCTCAACCTAAAGCCCGAAGATGTCGCCAAAATCATCCGGCATATTCGCGCGGCACGGCCGGATGTCATCTATTCGACCATCGTCGGCGACGGTATCATTCCCTTCTACACGGCGTTCAAAGAGGCAGGTTTTGATTCAGCGACGATGCCAATCGCCAGTCAGTCGACAAGCGAGGCCGACGTGATCCGGATGCGGCCGGAAGTGGCCGAGGGACATATCACCGCGGCCCCGTTTTTCGCTTCCCTGGATACGCCTCGCGCGCGTGCCTTCGTCTTGGCTTACCAACAGCGATACGGCCAGCAGATGCTGCCGACTGCGCCGGCCGAAGCGGCCTATTTCCAGGTCTATCTCTATGCGGGAGCTTTGCAGCGGGCCGGTGGCGATGGGCTGGAGCAGCTTCTTCCAGCCCTTTACGAGGTCGAGTACGACGCTCCGCAGGGCGCTGTGAAGATAGACCGGCTGACGAACCACACCCATCTGTGGCCAAGGGTTGCAAAAGTAAATGCGCAAGGCAGCTATGACATCGTCCATGACCCGTCGCTGCGCGTGGCGCCAGATCCCTTCATGCGAGAATATCGCCCGGACCTGACGCAGCCGTTCCCACATCGTGTTCAGGTCTGAGAAGGAGCGACGATGTCTTTCGCCCTTCTTAGAGATTTGCGGGACCTCAAGGTTCTGGTGATTCATCCCCGGACATCCGAAGGAGAGTTTCTCGTTGATCACCTGCGCCGTATCGGTTGTACGGTCAGTTGCCTCTGGCCGGTCCCTGCCGAGTTGCCACACGGCACGGATGTCGTCTTTCTCGCCATGGAAGACGAGGCGCGACCGGAAATCGAACGCCTGCTGAAGTGCCTCCCCAATCCCGCTCCGACCATGCTCGCCATCGTCGGTTACGAAAATCCCTCCACATTGCAGATCGTTCTGGAAAGCGGCGCGCTTGCCATTGTCGAGAGACCGATCAAACCGTTCGGCCTGCTGACAAATCTCGCTATAGCGCGCAGTCTCTGGCTTGAGCGCCAAAGGCTCGTCAAGGAAGCCCGTAAATATAAGCGCAAGGTCTTGGGAGACCAGAAGCTTGCCCGGGCAAAGGCCATTCTTATGGCCAATCGCGGCACGAGCGAGAATGAGGCGTATCGTGAAATGCGCGAGCAAGCGATGGCTCGGCGGGTCCCAATCGATGAAATCGCCAATTCGATTATCAACGCCGAACAGCTCTTGCGCCCTTCCCAAAAACATGATTAGTTTTTGATGTGTTCCAGATGAACACCTCCGGCACATCCCTTCGTTTCGCGAAGCCATGTGCCGCTGTTGCACGCGGCGCAGCCGTGATGCGATGATGGCAAGGGTGCCCGCAGGCTGTGAAAAGCCTCGCGGGTTTTTTGTTATCTGCTGACAGTGAAGTCGGCCTTCCAGTATTTTTTCGGCATGAAAGCCTCGCCGTAGAGCCGGGCAGTGCCGTCGCGTGCGCCAATCAAAAAAAGGGGAACCAAGATGGTGTTCAACAGACGTGACTTTCTGAAAACCGCAGCCACCGCTTCAGCCGCACTCGCCTTGCCGGCGCTGGGCGGCCGGGCCTTTGCAGCCGATGCTATAAAGGTCGGTGCGCTCTACTCACAGACGGGCGGGCTTTCTGTCGCCGAGAAGCTTCTCGCCAACGGTGTCATGATGGCCGTGGCCGAAATCAACGCAGCCGGCGGCGTTCTTGGCCGCCAGGTGGAAGTCGTCGTCGAAGACGGCGCTTCCGATCCGAAGACCTTCAGCGAAAAAGCATCGAAACTGATCCTCAAGGACAAGATTTCCACCATCTTCGGCTGCCACACCTCTGCCAGTCGCAAGGCCGTGCTGCCGATCTTCGAACGGCGCGGCGCGATGCTGTTCTACCAGACGCACTATGAGGGCTTTGAGTGCTCGCGCAACGTCGTCTATTCCGGCGCCGTTCCAAACCAGCAGCTCTCCAACTACATTCCCTGGATTGTCGAGAAACTGGGCAAGAAGAAGTTCTTCATCGTTGGCTCCAACTATGTCTATCCGCGCGAGATGGCCAAGGTTTCCAAGAAACTGATCGAGGCGGCGGGCGCAGAATGGGTGGCGGACGAATATCTGGAACTTGGACACTCCGAATGGGCTGTCATGGTCAGCAAGATCAAGGAATCGGGCGCCGACGTGGTTCTTTCCAACGTGGTTGGCGACTCGATCATCGCCTTCTACCGCGAGTTCAAGAACCAGGGCCTCTCGCAGGAGGTTATCCCGATCTGCGCGACAGTGACCTCCGAAATCGAGATCGCCGCCATGGGCGCCGAATATGCGGCGGGCAGCTACACATCATTTCCATATTTTATGTCGATCGAAACGCCGGCCAACAAGAGCTTCATCGAACGCTTCAGGACCTTCGTCAACGATCCGAAGGCAGTGACATACCATTCGCTCGAGGCCGCCTATTTCCAGGTATTCCTGTGGAAGCAGGCAGTGGAGAAATCCGGCGATCTGTCCGCCGATGCTATCCGGGCCGGCATTCGTGGCCAGACCTATGACGCGCCCGGCGGCAAGGTGACCACCGACCCCGACAACCTGCATTGCTGGCTGACGCCGCGTATCGGCCAATGGCAGCCGGATGGACAAAGCAAGGTCGTCAACGCCTACCCGGCACCGATCAAGCCGCTGCCCTATTCGGCCTATGGCGAGACGGAAAGCAATCTTTTCTGCACCAGCAACGGTCTCGACGCAGCAAAGCTCAAGGGCTGACCCCTCTTTCCGCGTCCTCCCGCCAGCCATGCCTGGCGGGACCATGTCTCGGCAAGGCGGATCTGCGTTTTTTCCTCTGCTCGGTGCCAACCCGATTTCGGGACAGGCAAGGAGCAGGACAAAGTCTGGTCCGCCCTTCTCACGAACGGTGGCGTTATGCTCGACATTCTCTTTATCGGCCTCAGTCTCGGCTCAATCCTTCTTCTGGTGGCACTCGGTCTTGCCATCACCTACGGCGCCATGGGCGTCATCAACATGGCCCACGGCGAAATGGTCATGATCGGTGCCTACGTCGCCGTCCTCTCGGGCATCTGGCTGAAAACAGGCCTTCTGTTCGCAATTCCCCTGGCTTTTGTCGTGACCGCCCTGCTCGGCCTGGTGATCGAGCGGGTGGTGGTGCGCAGGCTTTACGGCCGCCTGCTCGACACGCTTCTTGCCACCTGGGGCATTGCTATCCTTTTGCAGCAGGCCGTAAGGCTCGAATTCGGCCTCAGCTTTTTCGGCATTCATATCGAGGGCCTGGGAGCCGGACTGCAAAACGTCGCCGTGCCTTCGTATCTGCAGGGCACCTTCAGGTTCGCCGGCGCCGACATCAACGCGTATCGCACCTTCATCATCGCGGTGACGGCCGCGTTGACGCTGGCGACATGGTTCATTCTCTACCGAACGACAGCGGGCATGCAGGTGCGCGCCATCATCCGTAATCCAAAAATGGCTGCCGCTTGCGGCATCGATGTGAAACGCATCAATGCCCTGACTTTCGCCTTCGGTTCCGGCCTTGCGGGCGTCGCCGGCGTAATGATGTCCGGCTTCAAGACCGTTTTCCCCGACATGGGCACGACGATGGTCGTTGACGGTTTCATGGTCGTGGTAACGGGCGGGGTCGGCAGCCTTTTCGGCACGGCCCTGTCGTCAGGGCTTCTGGGCGAAATCAATGCGCTGGTGGCGATTGGAACGAACGACATTCTGGCGCGCGCCGTCGTCTTCGGGGTCGTCATCCTCGTCATTCTCGTCAAGCCCAGCGGGCTATTCTCGTTCAAGGGGCGCTAACATGAGCATCGAACGAAAATTCCAGATCGCCGCCTATGTGCTTTTCATCGCGGTGATTTTTGCAGCGCCGGTTTTCGGTGACGAATTCTGGCTGAACCGCATTTCGAAATATCTGGTCTACGGCATGCTCGGCGTCGCCATTGCGCTCACATGGGGATATGCCGGCATTCTCAATCTCGGCCAGGGGCTGTTTTTTGGCCTGGGCGCCTACATGCTCGCCATGTCGCTGAAACTGTCGAGCCTGACCAGCCTGCAACAGGGCTCCGACAGGCCGGTTCCAGATTTCATGCTGTGGAATGCCGAGCCCGGCGCGCCGACGGAACTTTGCTGTATCAACAAGGGCTCCTTCCTCTGGCTTCCGTTTCAGAGCCAGTCCGTAGGTCTCGTGCTTGGCATCGTGCTTCCCGTCGTGATTGCCGGGGCACTCGGCATGCTGGTTTTCCGCAAGCGCATTTCCGGTGTCTTTGTCTCGATCATCACCCTGGCGCTTGTTCTGCTTGTGCGTCTCGTCATGGTCGATGCGCAACCGGTGACGAACGGCTTCAACGGCCTGACCGATCTTGGCTGGCTGATGATCGGCGGCATCGAATTCGACCCCTACAGCCGGGCAACCTATTATCTGTGCGCCGCATGCCTGTCCCTGACGCTCATCGGCGCGCGTCTCATCGTGGAGACCCGTGCAGGCATGATCCTACAGGCGATCCGCGACGATCAGCTTCGCGCCCGCTATCTTGGCTTCGACGTCTCGCTTTACCAGGTGTTCTTCTTTGTCATTTCTGCAGGCATCGCCGGCGTTGCCGGTATGCTCTATGTGGTCGTCGCGGAGTTCGCCTCGCCGACCTTCATGGACCTGTCTTTCTCGGTGACGATGGTCGTCTGGGCTGCCGTCGGCGGCCGTTCCTCCCTGCTCGGCGCCTGCATCGGCGCGATCCTGATCAACATGATCGAGGCCGAGGTCAGCGAGACCGAAGCGCTGGTCGAGGCCTGGAAAGCGATCATCGGCCTCATCTTCGTCCTTGTCGTCCTGTTCATGCCGCGGGGCCTTGGCGGCGTCGCGCACGATGTGCTGCGGCAGTTTATCCGCCGTGTCAAACCAGGCCCGGCATCCTCATCGTTACAGCAACAGAGCGAGGCATTGTAATATGAGTGCAATCGCATTGACCATCGATGGTCTCAGCGTCGATTTTGGCGGATTCAGAGCCGTCAACAATGTCAGCATTACCGTCCGCGATGGCGAGTTGCGTGTGTTGCTCGGCGCAAATGGCGCCGGAAAGACAACTTTGATGGACCTGGTCAGCGGCAAGACCCGCAGCACAAAAGGCAGGGTCTTCGTCTACGACACAGACATCACCAACTGGCCGGAACACAAGATCGCCCGCGCCGGGATCGGTCGAAAATTCCAGATCCCCAGCATTTTTCGCGATCTCACCGTGCGGCAGAATCTGGAGGTCGCCAATTGCCGCAATCCATCGGTGTTTGCCAATCTCCGGTTTGGATTTTCGCGCGCCGAAGCCAAACGCGTCGATGAGGTACTCGCCCTCACCGGCCTCGAAGCGGAGGAGAATGTGACTGCGGCTTATCTCAGTCATGGCCAGACGCAATGGCTGGAACTGGGCATGCTCATCGTCCAGGATCCCAAGGTTGTTCTGCTGGACGAGCCGACGGCGGGCATGACCCAAGCCGAAACCCGCAAGACGGCCCAGATCATCAAAAATCTCAAAGGCCGCCACACCATCCTCGTCGTCGAGCACGACATGGGGTTCGTCCGTGAAATCGCCGAACGCATCACCGTTCTGCATCTGGGAGAGGTTCTCGCCGAAGGAAGCGTCGAGGATATCGAGAGCAATCCGAAGGTCCGCGAGGCCTATCTCGGTTCGAAAGGAATATCCTGATGCTGACATTGAAAAACGTACACAGCTATTACGGCCGCAGCCATATCCTGCACGGCGTCACGCTTGATATCCCGGCGGGAAAGGTAACCAGCATTCTTGGCCGCAACGGTACCGGCAAGACGACCCTGTTGAAAACCCTGATGGCGCTGACCGACCGTATGACGGGCGAGATGCATCTGCAGGGGAAAGACATAGGCTCATCTTCGACGCATATGAGGGCACGGGCCGGGATCGCCTACGTCCCCCAGGGCCGGGAGATCATTCCCGATTTCACCATCCGCGAGAACATCCTGATGGGCGCCTTTGCGCGCACCGATCGCAAACGCGAAATTCCGGCACTGGTGCCGGAGCTTTTTCCATACCTGATGGCCAACCTCGATCGGCCCGGCGGTGTGCTTTCGGGCGGCCAGCAACAGCAGCTCGCCATCGCCCGCGCACTGGCCGCGGATCCGAAGGTACTGCTTCTCGATGAACCCAATGAAGGCATCCAGCCCTCGATCGTCGAGGAGATTGAAAAGATCATCATCCGGCTCAATCGCGAGATCGGCATGACGATCATCCTCGTCGAGCAGAACGTCGCATTTGCGCGGCATGCCTCTCACCACTTCGCCATGCTGGAGAAGGGAGGTGTGGTCGCGGCCGGCGCCATCGACGCGCTCTCCGACGCGCTGGTTCATAGGCATATGGCTGTTTGAAAAGACACATCCTTTCATAAGACAATGGGAACAATCATGACACCAATACAAAGCTACATCGCCGCCGCTATCCAGTTCGAACCGACCATGTTCGAAAAGGCGCGCAATATCAGCCGGCTGAGCGCCCTTTGCGAGGAAGCGGCGCAGGCCGGCGCCCGCCTGATCGTCACCCCCGAAATGGGGACGACAGGCTATTGCTGGTTCGACAGGGCCGAAGTGAAGCCCTTCGTCGAGGCGATCCCCGGGCCGACCACCGATGTTTTCCAGGCGATTGCCCGCAAACACCGCTGCTATATCGTCGTGGGCATGCCGGAAGTCGATCCGGCGAGCGATCTCTATTACAATACGGCAGTTCTGATCGGTCCGGATGGCATCGTTGGTCGGCACCGCAAGTCGCATCCCTATATCGCCGAGCCAAAATGGGCCGCAAATGGCGACATCGTGCACGAGGTCTTCGAAACGGAGATCGGACGTATTTCAATGCTGGTGTGCATGGATCTGCACTTCTTCGAGACGGCGCGGCTGGAGGCTCTGGCCGGTGCCGACATCATATGCCACATCTCCAACTGGCTGCAGGAGCGCGCGCCCGCTCCCTACTGGATCAACCGCGCCTTCGAAAATGCCTGCTATGTCATCGAAAGTAATCGGTGGGGTCTGGAAAGAACCGTGCAGTTTTCCGGGGGAAGTTGCCTGATCGAGCCCGACGGAACGGTTGCCGCATCCATCGACACAGGCGACGGAATTGCCTATGGCAAGGTCGATCTTGCCCGTGCCCGTCGCCGCGAGGTCTTAAGCGAACCGGTCTTCAAGACGCGCCGCCCCGAGCTCTACATGAACATGATGACCAACAGTTTCACCTGGAACCCTGGCGATTATTTCCGCCTCTATGGCTATCAGCCAATCCCGCGCGGACGCAGATCGCGTGCAGCCGTTGCCCAGTTCGCGCCAACCTCGGTCATTGCAGACAATATTGCCCACATAACAAGGCTCGCAAACGAGGCTAAGGCGACAACGGCGCCGGACATTCTGGTGTTCCCGGAACTGTCGCTGACCGGACTTGAGGCCCCGCAAACGCGGGCGGAGCCGCTGTCTGGTCCAACCGTATCCGCCTTCGTTCGTCTGGCCATGAAGCTCGGCTTTTATCTCGTCGCCGGATTTGCCGAAGCGGACGAAGACAGGATCTATAACAGCGTGGTGCTTGCAGGGCCCGAGGGGCTGGTGGGCAGCTATCGCAAGACGCATCTGGGCGTCGCCGACAGTTGGGCAACGGCCGGCGACGAATGGAAAATCTACGACCTTGCCATTGGCCGGGTGGGCCTGGCGATTGGCCACGACGCGCTTTATCCGGAAGCCATCCGTTCGCTTTCACTCATGGGATGCGATCTTGTTGCCTGCCCTTCGGCGATCGCCGGCACCTTCACCGGCAGCCATGGCGGTACGAAAATCCCGCACAACTATCCGATCCCAAAGGGCGCCGATCCCTACCACTGGCATGCGCTTCGCGTTCGCGGCGGCGAGAACAACGTCTATTTCGCCTTCGCCAATGTGCTGGACCAGGAAAAGGGTTATCTGGGCAAGAGTGCGGTATTCGGGCCGGATTCCTTTGCTTTTCCACGTCAGGAATCGGCGATCCTGGATGAGGAGGGGATTGCCGCTGCGGCTGTCGATACCACCAATCTCGACACGCCATATCCGACGAACATCGTCCGGCGAAAAGACCTGGTCGTCATGCGTCAGCCGCATCACTATCAGCCTCTCGTCAAATGGCATCAGTAGAAGGCGGCACAATGTCGACGTCTTTCAGGTCATATCGGCTCATGTGAACCCCGAACCAGGAATCGGCGCGATGTGAAACCATAAAAGTGTCAAGCCGCAGACGACGATATGGCATTGGAGCAAGCCCAATGCTATCGTTCGTGCAATATAAAAGGGGGCAAGACAATCATGGATTTGGTAATTCCCAGCGCAACAAATCTCAGCCTGTTCGTCAGCGCTACACTGGTGCTGCTTCTCGTGCCGGGACCGGCAGTTCTCTACATCTTCGCGCGCTCGGTCGAGCAGGGTCGCTCTGCGGGGCTCGTTTCAATCCTTGGCATCCATACGGCCACGCTAGTGCATGTCACCGCTGCCGCTGTCGGGTTGTCGGCGCTCCTGGCATCATCCGCGCTCGCCTTCAGCGTCGTAAAGTATGCCGGCGCGGCCTATCTGATCTGGCTTGGCCTCAAAAAGCTCTTTGGCCCCTCGGATATTCCCGGCGTCGAGGGCAATTTACCCACACGGAGCCGCATGCGCCTCTTTCGTGAGGGCTTTATCGTTAATCTCCTCAATCCGAAGACCGCACTATTCTTTCTGGCTTTCTTGCCGCAGTTCGTTGAGGTCAACCGTGGCCATTTGGCTATGCAGATCGCTTTTCTCGGGCTTGTTTACACAGCGATCGGCGTTCTCACGGACAGCTCTTACGCACTTGCCGCCGGCACGGCCGGCAAGTGGCTGAAGCGCAGTCCCGCGTACCTGAAGGCTGAACGCTGGGTCAGTGGTTTCGTGTATATCGGTCTTGGCTTGACGGCCGCTTTTGCTGGCAATCAGAAGAAATAGGCCATCCTGTTGTACCTTGGGAGTCGCCCTGAACGGCTAACCTCTTAGAGCCAACGGGGCGTCCCTTATGTTCGATTTTTGTCGGCGTCGCTTTCAAATGAGATTTCGTAGCGAGCCGCGATTGGCTGTGGCGCCAGATCGGCGCCAAGGCCGTGAGCGATCTTTACTAAATTGACGTTTTTCAACCGTTCATTAGCTTGCTCGTTCCGCTCGAAACCCAGAAGTTGCGCCAATGACGTTCCCAGGTTGACCAACAGGGCAAAGGTGCGGTTGTAGCAATTGATATAACTCAAAAAACCTACGGAGACCGTTGGCCTCCGTAAGCATTTTGTCAGTCGTCGCCCGTGCACGATGCCGGTCAGGCTCCGTATGGCACCCAAATGTTCTTCACTTGGATCGCCCTGCGCAGATAATCACGACCCTGCGCTTCGGTGCGATTTAGCCAATCGGGGTGACGGCCATTATTGACCCAGGTGGCCTTCAGGTTGCCCGCAGAAGCCCGCTCGACCATCGCGCTTCCCTCGGTCGAGCCGAAATACCAGACAGCCGCAACGTCATCATGCTCGGCCAGTGTCTTTGCAAGCAGATCGCTTTCGCCGGTTACAATGTTGATGACCCCGTCGGGCATATCCGACGTGTCCAGCACCTGGTAGAAATCACCGGCAATCAATGGATGGCGAGACGACGGGACCGCCACAACGCGATTGCCCATGGCGATTGCAGGCAGAACCAGCGACACCAGCGACAGGAGGGGTGCCTCATCGGGGCAAACGATCCCGACGATGCCCCAGGGCTCGTTCATGGCAAGCGTGACGTGACGTGACTTGGTGGAGTGCACGGCGCCATCGAACTTGTCTGCCTGGGCGGCATAATAGGAAATACGGCGCAGAGATGCGTCGACTTCGTCCTTCGCCTTCTTTTCGCTGACACCGGTGCTATCGATGATGCGGGCGACAAATTCGTCACGCCGTGCATCAAGGTTCTCTGCAAGATAATAGAGCACTTGAGCACGGTTATGGGCGGTTGCGGAACTCCAGCTGCCTGCCTTGGACGCTGCTTCCACAGCATTGCGGATGTCCTTGCGGCTGCCTATTCCGGCCATGCCAATCACGGTGTTGCCCTTGCCGGTCACCGAATAACTGTAGCCACCGTCGGGGCGGGCTTGTTTGCCGCCGATGTAGTTCTTCATGGTTCGATCAAGGCCATCGATCGCCATCTTGCTGTCAGCGTTCGGCAATGCAGATGGCGTGAAGGCTTCAGCGGGCTTTGTGACCGGCAGGCTCTTTTCCCAGTCTGCCGCCAGATATTCGTAAAGCCCCTCGCGCGCACCTTCGCGACCGAAACCGCTTTCGCGGTAGCCGCCAAAACCTGCACCGGCATCGAGCATGTTGGTGCAGTTGATCCAGACCACACCTGCCTTGACGCGGGCGGCCAGATCAAGCGCTACGTTGATGTTTTCCGACCAGATGGAGGCGGCGAGGCCGTAACGGGTATTGTTGGCCAGCAAAACGGCTTCATCCGGCGTGCGGTAGGTGGTCGCCGCAGCGATCGGGCCAAAGATTTCCACCTGGCAAACCGTCGATGCCTGATCGACTTCGGTGAAGAAGCCGGGAGCGACGTAATTGCCGGTGGTCGGCAACGGGTTGGAACTCTGCCAGAGTTCACCGCCCTCTTCCACGCCCTGGCGTACCAGATCCGTGATGCGTTTCACCTGCGTGGCCGAAACAATCGCGCCGACATCGGTCGACTTGTCGAGCGGATCGCCGACCCGCAGGGTTTCCAACCGCTTTTTCAGCCGTGCATAAAATTTATCGGCAATACCTTCCTGCACCAGCAGGCGGGAACCGGCGCAGCAGACTTCGCCCTGATTGAACCAGATCGCGTCAACAACACCTTCAACCGCCGCATCGAGATCTGCATCCTCGAAAACGATGAATGGTGACTTGCCACCCAGTTCCAGCGACAGCTTTTTGCCCGAGCCGGCAATCTGCTCGCGAATAACGCGACCGACCTTGGTGGAGCCGGTGAAGGCAACCTTGTCGACGCCGTCATGGCCGCAGATTGCAGCGCCTGTCGAGCCATCGCCCTGCACGATGTTGACGACACCGGCGGGAAGGCCGACCTCGCGGCAGATTTCCGCAAAGGCGACAGCGGTCAGCGGTGTCAGGTCTGCAGGCTTAAGTACCACGGTATTGCCAGCAGCAAGCGCCGGCGCAATCTTCCAGGCCAACATCAGCAGAGGGAAATTCCACGGGATCACCTGACCGCAAACACCGACCGGCGAGAAACCACGGAACTCGTCTTCCACCATTTCGGCCCATCCGGCGTGATGGTAAAAATGGCGGGCGACGAGTGGGATGTCGATATCGCGGGTTTCGCGAACCGGCTTGCCGTTGTCCATCGTTTCCAGAACGGACAGGAAGCGCTCGCGCTTCTGTACATGTCGGGCAATGGCATAGAGGTAACGAGCGCGCTCGTGACCCGACAGCTTCGACCATTTTGCGAAGGCCGTGCGGGCGGCCTTGACCGCCTGATCCACGTCCTCCTCATTGCCGCAGATGATCTGCGCGAGATTATCCCCGTTGGCAGGATTTGAGACGGCAATGGTCGCGCGGCCTTCCGGAGAAACGAACCGGCCGTTGATATAATGTCCGAACGAGCGTCCATGCGCGTCGAGCCACTGTTTCACATCACCATTGGCTTCGGGGGAAGGTCCATATTCCATGGTTTCCAAAATGTCCTTGATGGGTCGCATTTTTTCAGTCCTTATGCGGCAGCGTGATGGTGAGCGCTGGAATAGCGACCGGTTACGAAATGTTCGAGCTGGCGCTCGATATCGCCAAGCATCGAGCTGGCGCCGATGCGGAACAGGTCCGGTTCCAACCAGCGATTGCCCAGCTCCTCCTTCATCAGCGTCAGCCATGACAACGCGTCCTTCGCTGTCTTCAACCCGCCTGCAGGCTTGAAGCCGACCATCTGGCCAGTCAGTTCGCCGTAGTCGCGCAGCGCACGCACCATGGTCAGACTGACCGGCAGAGTGGCGTTGACTTCTTCTTTGCCGGTCGAGGTCTTGATGAAGTCCGAACCCGCCTGCATCGCCACCATCGAGGCGCGATAGACATTGGTAAGCGTATTGAGATCACCCGTCGCCAGGATAGCCTTCATATGGGCGTCGCCACAGGCTTCACGCATCGCGGCGATCTCATCATAAAGTGCGGTCCAGTTCTGCGTCAGAACGAACTCGCGAGTAATGACGATATCGATTTCCTTAGCGCCCTGCTCGACGGCATAGCGGATTTCTGCCAGCCGCTGCGGTAGCGGAGTGAGGCCGGAGGGAAAGCCTGTCGCCACCGATGCGACCGGAATAGTCGTGCCTTCCAGTGCCTTGACGGCATGGGGCACCATGGTCGGATAGACGCAGACGGCACCGGTTGTGATGCCGGCGTCCGCAAGGCCGAGTGCCTCAAGAATGTCGTCCCTGACCGGACGTCGCGCTTTCGCACACAGGCGGCGCACACGACCGGGCGTGTCGTCGCCGGACAGCGTTGTCAGATCGATGCAGGTAATCGCCTTGATCTGCCAGGCAACCTGATATTCCTTCTTGACCGAGCGCCGGGTGGTGATTGTTGCTGCCCGCCGTTCGGAGGCACTGCGATTGACCGATACATCTTCAAACCATTCCGGTTTGAGAGCCGTGCCGTTGTTTCTGGGGAATGCTTCGCTCATTTTCTGTCCATTCTTCTGGTCAGGCTGCGGCATTGGCATGTTCGCGGCAGAATGCCTCGAACTCTTCGATGCTGGCATAGGCCTTCTGTGTTCCGGGACGGGTGATGGAATGCGCCGCATAGAGAGATGCCTTCTTCAGTGAAGACACGACCTCTCCCGTTTCGGCATAAAAGCGGGCAAAGGAGCCAATAAAGGCGTCGCCAGCGCCGGTGGTGTCTTTCGGCGTTACCTTGACGGGCTCGATATTGACGATCTCATCTGACGTAATTACGCGCGCGCCACGTCCGCCCAGCGTCACGATGACGGTACGGATACCGCGTGCGATCAGGGAACGGGCGGCAGTGATGATTGCTTCGTCGGTCTCGGTCGGCAAGCCGGACAGTAATGCCAGCTCGCTCTCGTTCGGAACGAGGAACGTTACCTGGCGAATACGCTCCGGATCGAGATTGGCAGCGGCGGGCGCAGGATTGAGGATCGTCTCGATACCGTTTTGGGCCGCAAGTTCGATGGTGTGATAGACTGTCTCAACCGGCACTTCCATCTGCATGAGGATCAGACCGCACTGTTTCAGATCGGCGGCCGCCTTGTCGACCTCTGCCGGCAGAAGATCGGCATTGGCGCCCTTGACGATGAGGATCGAATTCTCGCCCGACTGCTCGACGAAAATCGGCGCGACGCCACTGGACTTGCCGGCAACCTTCACCACGTGACGCGTATCCACGCCGAAGCTCTCGAGATTGCGAATGGTATTGTCGCCGAAGACATCGTCACCGACCCGGGTGACCATCATGACATCAGCGCCAAGACGCGCCGCAGCCACCGCCTGATTGGCGCCCTTGCCGCCGCAACCCATTTCGAAGGCGGGAGCTTCGAGCGTCTCGCCCGGTCCGGGCATACGGTTCACATAGGTGATAAGGTCGACCATGTTGGAGCCTACGACCCCGATTTTCTTGCTCATGCCGAAATTCCCTGGATATCCTGTTTCAAAGGGCGCTGATCCTGGCGCCGAACTGATCGGCGGCAGCGCAATCGAGATAGCCGAGCCGTACCGGAAACGCCCTGCGTTCGCCCGGTGCCAGGCTCTGCACGTTGTTCTTGGCCTTCTCCGCCAGATAGCCCTCCGGCTCGCAGGTAGACGGCAGGGCAAATGCGGCAACTTGCGAATCCCCATTGACCAGGATCCAGCGCACCGTCTTCGGGAAGGCCGCAAGCGGATAGGAGATGGCAAAGCCATCGCCCTCACGCCGCTGCATCATCAGATGCGTAAGCCCCTCGCCGTCCGTCGGCAGGCCGTTAATGTAAAACACCTGTTCGGGGTCGTAACGTTGCGGCTCGTTAAGCACTTCCATGGCTGAAGGCCGCTTTGCCAGCGTCTCCAGCAGGGAAAGATAATCGGGGTTTGGCGTCACATGGCCGGGCACGGCCGTGCGCACCTTCACCTGCTCCGGCGTATACCGCACGGGCTGAACGATGCGCGCACACTCGGCATAAGCAAAGTTCACATGGCACATATACATGAGGTCCATGGGCGCTGATGACAGGTTCTGGATATCCATGACCATGTCAAAAAGCGTGTCTTCAGCGTGCAAAGTCACGCTGGGGCGGGCGAGATAATTGGCGCCGAAGCCCATGACATATTCAACTTCGCCTGTTACCCGAACATAGGCGCCGCGCGCGTCGTGACCGATGACAAAACCGGCCTTGTCCATGGCGGCACAGGGCATTTCACCATGCAGGGGGTGATTGTCCTGCGGCGACGGGCAACCATTGCGCAGCATGCCGCTGTGGAACGCAAAACACCCATAGGTCTCGACGATTGAACCTGCCGGTCGTGGCATGGCAAAGCGGCTTCCCATGGTCAGGTCGACGCCGTTGAACGCCACGCTCCAGATCATCTGACCCATGAAGGGCAAGATGACGATCCGGCCGTGGCGATTGTCTAACTGCAGCGCCTCGATGCCGGTAGGATACCGGAAGGCTGTAATCTGCAACCCGCCCGTTGCCGCCAGAAGATACGGTACGTCTGTAAAGTCCTGCCTGCGGAGATGAAATTCCGTCGCCTGCATGAGATCACCTGCCGGGGTTGCGCCACGCATTGATGGCGATGACGAGAATGAGGAATGCCCCCCAGATGAAGTCGATAAGGTGGTTGGAGAACCGCATCATCTGGAAGCCGGAGGAAAGCAGCATGAGGGCGATCAGCGCGATGGCGATACCAAGAACCCGCCCCTTCCCGCCTGCGGGATTGGTGCCGCCAAGTACCGCGATCAGCACCGCCTGCAACAGATAGGACGCACCGTAGTCGGATTTCGCTGCGTTGGTTCGGCCGGACAGAATGATCCCCGCCAGTGACGCCAGAACGCCGGTCAGCATGTAGGAATACAGCATCATGCGATCTTTGCGGATGCCGGCAAACACTGCTGCCCGCGGATTGGTCCCGATCAGCATCAGGTTGATGCCAAGCGTCGAGCGCGTCAGCAGTATAGCCACGATAATGCACACGGCGACGAACAGCAGGAACGGAGTAGCGATTCCGAAGATTTTACCGTTACCGATCCAGTTCCATGCATCGGGAAAACCGACGAGTGCCGGTCCGCCGGTCATCACCAGTGCCAGTCCCATCAAGACCTGGCCTGTGCCAAGCGTGGCAAGGATTGGCGTAATGCGCAGTTTCGCGACCAGCAGGCCGTTGACCAAACCGGCCAGCAAGCCGACTGCCATGGCGAGCAGGATGCCAAGACCGGTGTAGAACACCATGCCCGACGTAGAGGATTGCCCTGCCTGAACCATGGTGGAATGGAAATAGACGCCGGCGATGATACCCGCCAGATTGGCAATCCCCACCACGGAAAGATCGATGCCGCCGGTCAGCATGGCGATCATCATGGCGATGGAGAGGATCCCCAGTTCGGGCATGATATAGCTGATGGACTCGAAGTTGTAATAATTCAGGAACTTGCCGGGGTTCATCCAGGTCATCAGCGCGAAGACGATGACGGTGATCACAAGGAGCTGAAGGATGTTGTTGTCGTTGCCGAGAAGCCGGCGCATATCGAACGAATTTTTCATGATGCGCTCTCCCGTTACGCTATGCTTTTGCGATCGCGCCATGCGGTGATGGCGGTGGCGACGATGATGATCAGGCCGACAACGACGCGCTGCCAGGTGGTGTCCACCTTCATGATGATCAGTGAGTTTTTGACCATCACCAGCATGAACACGCCCATCAAGGTGCCGAGAACCGTGCCGCGTCCTCCAAAGATCGATGCCCCGCCCAGAACCACGGCCGCTATCACGTCGAGTTCGAGACCGACAAAGTCACGCGGGTTGGCAAGCCAGATCATCGATGAGTGCAGCAGCCCTGAGAAACCTGCCAGCGCACCGGCAACGCAGTAGACAAAGAAGATCGTCGCGCCCGTATTGAAGCCAACGCGTTTTGCCGCTTCGGGCGAGCCGCCATAGGCATAAACACTGCGCCCGATCATGGTGTAGGTGAGGACGAGGTGGATAACCAATGCCAGACCCATATAGACCACAAACATCGCGGTCAGGCCGAAAGTCGATCCCGTGGCCGACGTCAGCGAGATGACGTCGGTTTTGCCGAACCCGATCAGTTCCTTTGGCATCTTGTTGATGTTGACGATGCTGGTGCCGACGAGGCCGAGAACCAGACCGCGCACGATCGATCCGGTTCCAAGCGTCACGATCAGCGGGATCATCCTAAAACGGTGGATAATGAACCCGTTGAACGCACCAAGAGCCAGCCCAATCAGCGTTGCCGCAACGAAGGGAACGAGCACGCCGTCATAACCGAGATAGACCATGGCGCGCACAGTCAGATACATCGCTGCAATGGCGAAGGCCGTGAACGAAACATCAATACCGCCGGAAATCATTACCAGCAGGACGCCGAGCGCCATAATGCCGATCACGACATTGGAACGCAGCAGCCCGAAAATGTTGTCCAGCGACCAGAATGCCGGGTTGATAGTACCAATAATGACCATGGCCGCCAGCAAGACGCCCGCGATAATAAACTCTGTGCTTCTGAAGAATTTCATGTTTTGCGGCCCCTCAATTCAGCGTCTTGAGCCGGTCATTAACGGCGTCTTCGGTCATGCCTTCTCCGGACAATTCGTCAACGAAACGGCCGCGGTGCATAACCACCACGCGATTGCAGTTCTGCACCAGTTCCGGGACATCGTCGGAAATCATCAGCACGGACAGGCCTTCCTTTTCGGCCAGTTTGCGGATGATGTTATGAATCTGTGCTTTGGAACCAACATCGACACCGACGGTCGGGCCGTTCAGGATCAGCACTTTGGCGCCCGTCAGCAGCCAGCGGGCCAGAACCACGCGCTGTGCGTTGCCGCCGGACAGATGGTTGACCGGCGTGTGCGGTCCCGGCGCCACGATCTGCATGGCCGAGAACATATCGCGGGTCGTTTCGTCGGCCTTTTTACGATTGATGAAAAGACCGCGGACAAATTTCTCAATCGACGTGACAATGATATTGCGCTCGATCGATTGTGTCAGGAATAGCCCCTCGGTCAGGCGGTCCTCCGGAACATAGGCGACACCGCAGGCAATACCTTCCTGAACGGTCCTCGGGTGAACCTCGCGGCCTGCAAGGCGCACTGAACCTGTAAAGTCAGGGCGCATACCAAACAGCGCCAGTGCAAGTTCGGTACGACCCGAACCGATCAAGCCCGAAATACCGACGATTTCGCCCGGCCTCAGCGTCAGGTCGGCATTTTCCACCGAACCCGGAACCGAGAGATTGCGCACTTCCAGCACCGGCATGTCGGCGCCCTCCCGAGGAGCCCACTGGTAGCTGTGGGCGGTCAGTTCCTGCCCCGTCATCGCGCGTGTGATTGCCGGCTCGTCGAATTCGGCAATCGGTCCTTCGGCAACCTTCTTGCCGTTGCGGAAAACGGTCAGGCGCTCGCTGATTTCGAGCATCTCGCGCATCTTGTGGCTGACAAAGAGAACGGCAATGCCCTGCGCCTGAATATCGCGCACGATCTTGAACAGGGCATCGACCTCGTGGCGCGTTAGCGCCGTCGTCGGCTCATCCATGATGATCAGGCGCGCATCGGCCATGAGAGCGCGGGCGATCGCCACGATCTGCTTACCCGACGTGGGCAGGCTTTCGACATCCGCATCAAGATCGATGCTCACGCCGAGGCGGTCCAACGCCTTTTGAGCCAGCTGACGAACCTGTCGCCAGTCGACCGTCTTGCGGCCTTCCATCAGGAAGGTATTGATCGCCAGGTTTTCGGCCACCGTCAGGTTACCGAACAGCGAAAAATCCTGATAGATCACCTGAATACCGTGGTGAACGGATTTTACCGGATCGAGTTTGCCAACAGGCTTCCCGTCGATCAGAATCTCGCCGTCCTCGGGCGTGTAAACCCCGGACATGATTTTGATGACGGTGGATTTACCGGAACCGTTTTCACCGGCAAGGCAATGGATTTCTCCCGGGCGAATACTCAGCGACACGTCGTCGAGCGCCTTCACGCCGCCAAACCGCTTGCCGATATGGCGCAGCTCGATCAGATTTTCAGTCATAATGGCCTCGTGCAAGGCTGGAAAACACGGGGTGTAAGGAGAGAGGGTTGCCCCTCCCTCCGTGGTTCGGATCAGAAGTCGTACTTGTCCATGTTTTCTTTGGTCACGCCGACCCAACCTGCGCCATAGAGCAGATGTGGCTTGGAGGCGTCAGGAACCAGCAGGCTTTCGTAACCGGGCAGGCCCATATTCAGGCCGGCCTTGATCTGCTCGTTCTTCTTCTCGAGAACCGCGACAGCTAGCATGTTCATGGCATAACCGGCAACGGCCGGATCCCAGAACTGAATGTACTGGATGTTATCGTTCTTGATGTATTCGCCGGCAACGGAAACCAGGCCCGTGCCCGAGAAGAAGACCTTGCCCGACAGACCGCCTTCGGCGATCAGGCGACCCGCGCCTGCCGATGTCGGCATCGGCGCGCCGAGAATACCGGTGATATCAGGATAGGCGGTCATCGCTTCCTTGAGTTTGGTATAGTCGGTATTGGCGTCGTCATAGGTTTCCAGCCGCTCGGTCGCCTGCGACATTTCCGGGAAGTTGGCCTTCTGGTACTCGACGGCGCCATCGATCCATTCCATCTGCGACTTGGACGTCAGACTGCCAACGGTGGCGACATATTTGCCCTTGCCGCCCATGGATTTGCCGAGCTCCTTCATCAGGTTCGCGCCATAGGCCTTGTTGTCGAAGGCTTCGATGTCGAAATCGACGTTCTGGATATTGGAAGCCTCATGGCTGATGACGACAATGCCGCGATCGCGGGCTTTCTTGAGCACCGGTTCCACCGCTTCCACCGAGAACGGCACGATGGCGATGGCGTCAACGCCCTGCGCGATGAGATTTTCAACAATCTGTACCTGGGCGGCGGCATCAGCCTGACTTGGGCCAACCATCCAGACATCGTTTCCGGTATCGCCCTTGAACTGCTCGACGCCATCGCGCATGCGGTCAAACCACGCGATGCCATCCACCTTCACGACGGTCGCAATGGTGTATTTCTTGCCACTCGCCGCGGTGATCAATTCGTTGTTGACCTTCGATGTATCGACGGCGCTCTGCGCAAAGACAGCCGACGCCGAAAGCGTGGCAGCAAGCGCGATGGTTGCGAAAATCTTGTTCACGGATAACTCCTCCCTTTGAAACTGCACTGTGCCGGACCTATTCCAGTCGCAGCACCCGACAATGGTCGATCCCTAACGCCGGTATCCGCTCCTCACGCGTCCGACGCCTCCTCATTCTCCCGGAAAAGGCTTCCCACGCCCCGGTAGATGGACCACGATGTGACCCAGAAACCTGTTGTCTTCCTCTCCCGATAATGCGAACTATTATGATACAATCCGATCATTATGTTTCGATCGTTTCATGTTTGTTGTTCTTCTGTCAAGCGTAGAGAGGGCGATTGCAAGGAAACTAACACCGAAATATGAAGCGCAGGGACAAACCGAAAGCGGAGATAAGGTGAGCAGAATAAGTGCACACAATGCCAGGTTGGACGCACTGGCCGGACTGGTTCAGGAAACGGGTGTCCTGAGGCTGCGGGACGCAGCGTCCCGGCTTGGCGTATCCGAAATTACCATTCGCCGCGACATTGCCGCCGACGGTCAGCGGCTTAGCTGTCTTGGCGGCTACATTATTCCGGTTCAGGATGGAGCCATCAGCAGCGACTATGTGCTCGAGCAGGAGAAGGACAGCCATGCAACTGCCAAGGCGCGCGCCTGCACGCAGGCGGCAGCTCTAATCGAACCATATGACACTGTATTCATCGATTGCGGAACGACGATGCCGCATCTGGCGCGGCAAATTCCGGCAAACGCCCATGTCACGGTCATCTGCTATTCCCTCAATGTTGCAGAGGAACTGGCGAGCAGAACCGATGTCCGCCTGATCATGCTCGGGGGCGTCTATCATCCGGAAGCGGCTTCGTTTTCGGGTGATGAGGGTATCGAGGTGCTGAAGCGCATCAATATCAACAAGGCATTTTTGTCTGCCGGTGGCGTGGACGAACAGCATGGCGTCACCTGCTCACATTTTCATGAAGTGCCGATCAAGCAGATGGTTATGCAACGCTCGGTTCAAAAGCATCTGGTGGTGGACAGCAGCAAATTCAGAAAGGTGCGAGCCGCACGCTACGCTGCCATAGGCGACTTCAACTCAGTTATTGCAGATCAGCCTTCACCCTGGGCTTGAGACAAACCGACAACGAGGGCTCCCAAATAAGCCTCGGGAGAGAGAGCTCAGCGATATCTTTCGCCCCAAGAGGGCGAACATCACCGCAGTCCGGCCAGAAAGCCGGCAGAACGCCCCTGCTGCTACACCATTCCTGCGTATCTTGATGGAAGATTTCAGCAATACGAAGGGAGAAGAAAGATCGGCTGATGTTCATCAGACTTGTCTTTCATGCCTCGTAGCAAGTTGGCCGAGTGAACGAGTGCCATCAATTAGCTGTTTGACTTGAACGCGCTCAAACACCATCTGTGCGACATGCCGAAGCATGAAAAACATCACATCGAACTGATCAGAACATGGACCCTGCCGGCTACCGTGACAATGGGGTCGGCCGTTCGCGCCAAAGGCGTCCTTCAAGAAATACAGGCAAGGCTGCCCGCTCATGCAAAAAAGTTGATCTCGCTCGAAGGAGTCGACCTCACCCTGGCGATGACGGCCAGTGAAAAGACCGCGTTCAATGCAGCAGCGACCATCGTCACAAAAGTGGTGACGGAGGCCGCTGCACTGCCGGTAATCCCGCGCGAAATCGAGGACATCCTGACTATCAAGACGAGCGAGCGGCATCGTTGGCTTGCCGACGGTCGCCTGCCGAGCGCGGGGACGCGAACGGTCAGACTGAACGGCCGCGCCCGTCAGATCACGTTCCATGTCTTTGACCCCAAGGTGGTCGAAGACCTTCTCGACCGTGGCGTTGTGGACGAATGGCGGGTGGAGGATGCAGAGGCGAAAGCCGAAAAGAGGCGGCGCGCGGCATATCAGGCGAAGCTGACGCGGTCGCTCAAAAAGAAGGTTGCGAAGCGGCCAACGACGTCTTGCGATGATCCGGCCTCGAAGCTCGGCGGCTGGGAGGAGTTCGACGTGGACGGACTGCTCCGTTAAACACTTATGCCAACACTCTTGGTATCACGCGCGATCACAGCACTTGGCCTGACATTTCATCGACAGGGTCAATGTTGCAGCGGTGATCTTTGCCGCGAAAGAACATTCGTCGGCAGGTTCAACGCCGGAGCATTTTAAGTTCATCGGTTTAGAAACAGGAATGTTGGGTTATACGACGGCCTACGCTGTAAACTATGCCGCTCTGCGGATCGGCATTGAAAACCACGTATCTTCGCTGCGGGCAGACCAGGTCAAAGGAGGTTTTATGGCATTCAAGGATATCTGTCTTGCGTTGGACGTTGTCTTTGGTCACGACTGTGCGGTTTCGATCAAGGCTTTGGTTGCATCGGAAGCCGTTTCGCGTCGCCATCGCTCTTGCGGCTTCCAGGCTGACACCTACTGCATCCAGCTTGCTCACGTCGCGATCATGCACAAAATCAGGTACCTTGGTTAGTCCGCATCCGCTGATACTCAAGCACGCAGCCACTATCACTGAAAAACGGAACATTTTCTCTCACTTTTTGTGCTTGCCTGATGGCTTGCTCCGATACGCATTGGCACAAACCTCAAAGCAGCGGCTCGGCCAACATTCTTGGCCGTTCTTCCACAATTACCGCAATCGACACAAGGCGGTGGGAAGCGTTGTCACGGCCTCACCGCAAACTCGACGCCCGAAAGCTGACAATTATTTCCGGTAGACCGTGAGTACCCCATGAGGCTGATCACTGCAGGTGTTGCGCGCGCTCAAAGAAGCGGCCAAGAACGCGCCTGCCAGATATCCTGACAGACGGCAAGCAGTACTTTCTCCACCGCGCTGAACGGGGGACATGGTGGTCTTAGAACTTCATTCATGTTTGAAGTCCTCCCAACTGTGCTCGCAAGGCTGCGTTTTCGGTTTCTAATTGCAGCAGTTTTTCACGAAGAGGAGCGACTGCCTGCTCGACCTGCTGTTGGGTGTAGCGCGGAGTAATATGCTGGGGACAGTTCCAGTCGTACGCTTCAAGCCGAAGCCTGAAAATCCCCTCCGCACGGCCTTTATATGTGGGGTCGGATACCAGATCGTTGAGCGTCGGGTCGGCATCAAGTGTCAGCCGATCTACATGGACATAGATTTTGAGCCTCGCTCTTCGCGCGTAATCCATCAGAAAAAGACAGGCCCTGTCGTTGGCAGCCAGATTGCCGGTGCTGATGTACTGTCGGTTGCCGCGATAATCGGCAAAGGCCAGAGTTCGTTGATCAACGACTTTGAGAAAACCGGCATTGCCTCCACGATGTTGAACGTAGGGCCAGCCCGTTTCCGAGACCGATGCCATATAGAAGCTGTCACGTGCGGCGATGAAAGCGATCTCGTCTTCTGTGAGGGTATCGGAGGGACGGCTATCATTACCCAACCAGATCTGGTCCACGCCCATGGCAGACTGAGCGGCTCTGACGCTTGGCGTCACGGCGACTTCAAGGAAATGATATGGCATGTCTCAATCCCCTGTTAACGCAGGCTCGCACCGCTGTCTCCCGGTGTGAGCCTGAGTTGTCTTATAGCAAGCCCGATTTTTTTGCGATGCTATATCCTTCAGATCTGGCGTAGACGTTAGTCCTGCCAGCCCTAGCCTGCAACTTGCCAACGCATCTCGCCGCGATCAGCGACGATCCGACCAAGGCCCGAGAGAGACGATCAACATAAAGCTCGGCATCGGGGTAGTTGTTTCTTACCACCAGGGACCAGTCCACCCATGTGGTTCTGGATCGTTCATGGCTAAAGCACCCGGTCTCCAGGCCAGGCTGGGAAGCCTTCACGCCATCTCAGGCTGCGCGGATCCCATTCCCGGCGCGATAAGCGGCGCGGAAGACTTTGAATGCGGGTGGGAAGCATTAAGTCGCCGAGCCACAATGTCATGGTTGAGCCACAGAACTGGACCGGAGGGTTCGGAAGATTCACCGAAGATTAGCTGCCCTGTTGCCGTCACAACGAGACTGCTCAACAGATCGCTGATCATCACCTTGCTATCCCGATGCATCTGGGTGATTTCGTTGGACGTGCCGATGGTGAGATCAGCCTGCGCCTGGCTGTTTGCCATGGGCCATGCCGAAAAGTCATAGAACGGACGCATGACATCGCTGGCCTGCATGGCGGCGATCTTGCCGAAGACGTCTTCCATAGTTAGGCCATCTACCAGCAGCTGCTGGCAGGCCTGCCACTGGTCATCTGCCCATTGGCCGCCGTTTTCTTTCTTCAACGCAAGCAGCAGCGGTATCAGGGGCAGCTCGATACCGGTGAACACGTCGGACGAATTGGTCCGGATTTCGGGGCAATTATAAACTGTTGCCTTGATCCCTTCAGCCCAGGCTTCCTCTGCAATGCCTTCGAGCCGCATCTTCGCGTAACCCTGGGTGTAATTGGTGTAGGTCTGCCAACGATAACTTCCGTCGATGAGGACCGCCGATCCGTGATAACCATAGGCCGTATATCGCACTTGACCGCCTGAAGCTTCAACGCGCTCGCGGATCGCCGCACTGAAATCGATGAGATGGCGAAAGGTGTTTGCGGAGACGTCGTCAAAATTCTGCAGGATGAGTTTTCCCATGTCACTGTCGAGCAGGGTCTGCGAGGACATGTGGCGGGTTCCGGTTCCCTTGTAGATCCGATTGGCGATGACCAGGAACACCTTCGCCTTCGGGATGCCGCCTGCCATTGTGTGAGCGAAGAAAACATTGCGGCCATCGGCGATCATACCATCGAGAACGGTCATGACTTTCGAAAGCGATTCCGTAAAACGCGCATTGGCAATGTCGCGGCATTGCCTGACATAGTCCCAGTCGAGCTTGTCGTGCTCCCAGCTCTCAAGTGTCATTTTTGCCAGGAGATCGGTGGGAGTCGGCCCGTCTGCGGGCGCATCGCGATCGAAACCCGCCATAAGAGGTATGTTGATGATCCTGCCGCCCAGCTGGGCCTCCGCCGAAGACAGTTCATCGGCGTCGAGCGGCCGCAGCGTGTTGTTCTCGTCACGCCGCCCGACGGTGATTCCCACAATCTCCATTCCAGCCCGTCTCGCTTCGTCGAGCAAGCCGGTGGCGTATCCGCGGCCGAACAGTTCGCCGAAGAGTACGAAAACGTCGCCTTTACGGAAGACCGTGTTTTCAGAAAGGCGATTCAATGCAACCGGATTTTCCATGCTGTCAACTCTTTAAAGTTTGTCATCGAACACTGGCTCGTACAAGTTTTGCAAAGACATGACCGCATTGGCACGGAATGGGAACTCATTTTCGGTGACCGTTCATTTCAAAACGTGAAGTCGGTCTCTGTTCGCCCTACAATACAGGGGATGCCGAGGCCGGGGGATCGGCGCGCCGATACCAAAAAGAGCTCGCTGGAAACATCGCGCCTCTCCAGTGGCGCACCACGCCGAATCTTGTCGCGTCGAAGACTGTTCAGACTGCCTTCTCGCAAGTTTGCAAGAAGACCGGTATCGACAAAATATGCACCAACGACCAGGCTTACGACGAAGATAGGCATCCTCGTTATCAATTGTCGCCAGTCGAACGCTCTCGGATCAGCTCGATGAAGGCACGCAGTTTGGCTGGCATGTGTCGCCGTTTCGAGAAATAAAGGCTAAGTCCCGGATATTCGGGAGACCAGTCTTCCAAAACAGGAATGAGATCGCCTGAGGCAATATGGGGCGCAAGTGCATGTTCACCCAGATAGGCGAGCCCAAATCCGGCAAGAGCGGCCTCCAGAATAAGGTCAGACCCATCAAATGTCAGATGGCCGCTGACATCGATCAAGTGTGTTTCCCCGTGCTTCTCAAACTCCCAGCGATAGAGTCTCCCGCTTGTCATGCGCATCTGGATACAGACGTGCCGGGCGAGATCGGCTGGGACGACAAGCTTTGAACGGCCGTCGAAGTAGCGCGGCGAGCCGACGACGAAAGACCGCATTTTCGGAATGATCGGTACGGCCACCATGTCCGGCGAGATAGCCTCGGCGAGACGAATGCCCGCATCAAAACCTTTGCCGATCACATCCACGAGCGCATTTTCGGTCACGATCTCGATGTCGACATCCGGGTATCGACGGCTGTACTCGAGGATGAGCGGCTGCAGCAGAATGCGCGCCGCGCCCGGCGCCATATTCAGCCGGAGTCTCCCGGAGGGCCGATCTGAATGTTCACCGACATTTTCGATCGCCTTCTCGAGCGTCTGCAGGGCAGGTGCGATTTCAGATAGGAATTGCTCACCGGCTGCAGACAAGGACACGCTACGCGTGGTGCGGTTGAAAAGCCTGACGGCAAGGCGCTCCTCAAGTGCGGCGATCGCATGGCTCAAAGCCGATGACGACATACCGAGTTCGCGCGCGGCAGCCCGGAATCCACCGTGACGCGCGACTCCGGCAACCGCTTCAAGCTCGATCAGGCTTGCCCTCATTGCGCAATCCAGTTCATCAGGCTGTCCGATTTTGTCCTACTACACGCAACACTTACCGCATGCCATTTTTGCTGTGAAGCCATCACAGGAGAAGAAACATGCACATCATCGATCGGATCTATATCAACGGGGCGTTTGTCACGCCGCACGGCGATCAATGGGCGCCGCTTTTCAATCCGGCAACCGAGGACCAGATCGGCAGCGTGCGGCTCGCAGATGAGCGGGACGCCGACCGCGCAGTTGCTGCCGCCAAACGCGCTTTCCCAGCCTTTTCGAATACGACCAGAAAAGAGCGGATCGACATGCTGAACCGGCTGCATGCCGCGGTGTCCGCCCGAACCGACGATCTGGCGTCCGCCATGCGTGAAGAATACGGTGCGCCATCGGGCTTCATCGGCTTTTCAGCGTCACGCGCAGGTAGCGTCTTTCTCGACATGGCAAGAACGCTGAAGGACTACGAGTTCCAACGCCGCATGGGCAGCGCCGATGTCGAGATGCGACCCTCGGGTGTTGCCGTGGCGATCACGCCCTGGAACAGCAATTACAGTTTTATCTGCGGCAAGCTCTCCGCCGCCATTGCAGCCGGAGCAACGATGGTGATCAAACCTTCGGAGATGAGCGCCCTACAGACACAGGTGATCACTGAATGTCTGCACGCGGCCGGTCTTCCCGATGGCATTTTCAATATCGTCACCGGGTATGGAGGCGTCGTTGGTGCGGCACTGACGGCTCACCGCGACGTGTCCAAGATCACCTTCACCGGTTCCACTGCCACAGGTCGCGGCATTGTTCAGGCGGCCGCGGCCACTATGAAGCGCGTCACAATGGAACTTGGCGGCAAAAGCCCCAGCATCATTCTGGACGATGCCGATCTTGAGGTCGCCATCCCGCAGGTGCTGGTGGCAGGGTTCCGCAACAGCGGTCAGGCCTGCATTGCCGGAACCCGCATTCTTGCTCCAGAAAGCAGGTTCGGTGAAATCGAGGAACGGCTAAGCCACACCATCAAAGACTTCAGGTCGGGAGAACCGGCCGACGAACAGGTTCAGGTTGGTCCGATGGTCAGCCAGAAGCAGTGGGATCGCGTGCAAAGCTATATTCGCTTGGGACAGGAGGAAGGCGCCAGACTGCTGGCAGGCGGCGAAGGTCGTCCGGAAGGGCTGCAGCGCGGCTGGTTCGTCAAGCCCACCATCTTTACCGGCGTCCGCAACGACATGCGCATCGCGCGCGAGGAGATATTCGGCCCCGTGCTATCGCTGATCTCCTACCGCGACGAGGAAGACGCCATCACGATCGCGAACGACACCGATTACGGCCTGCAGGCGCACGTCTTTTCTTCCGACGTCGCGCGGGCAAAACGCGTCGCAAACCAGATCGAGGCAGGCCGCGTGTTCATCAACGATGCGCCGCATGACCCAATGGTACCATTCGGCGGATTCAAGCAATCCGGCTTCGGGCGGGAATTCGGCGTCTTTGGGCTCGAGGCCTTTCTCGAACCCCGTGCCGTACTGTCGTGACATTTAAAGGCCACGCAACTTTTTAGCTGCGTGGCCTGATGCCACATACCGTCGAGCGAACCCTGTTGGGCGGCCATTGTTGCACCTGGCGTAATGATGAAGTGTGAAGCGCGATCGTTCTCATCACCACGTAATAATAGCAATCTGCAGGTGCGGATCGGGAATTGACCCGAACGATACTCGCAGGAGCGTACAATGAAACTCTATCATCATCCTTTGTCGGGCCACTCGCATCGGGCCCGTCTGTTCCTTTCACTGATCAACCTGCCGCATGAGCTGGTTGAGGTGGACCTCATGTCCGGCGCGCACAAGACGCCCGATTTCCTCAAGATGAACCCGTTTGGCCAGGTTCCGGTTCTCGACGACGACGGCGAATACGTATCGGATTCTAACGCGATCCTGGTCTACCTTGCCAAGAAAGCCGGACGCACGGACTGGCTGCCCGATGACCTGAAGAGCGCCGCAGCGGTCCAACGCTGGCTGTCGGTAGCTGCCGGCGAGATCGCTTATGGTCCGGCGGCGGCCCGCCTGGTCACCGTCTTTGGTGCCAAGTTCAATCCGGACGAAGTCATTGGTCGCGCCCATGCGGTCCTTGGAAAACTCGAAACTCAGCTTTCCGACCGAGAATGGCTGGTTGGCGAACGCCCGACGATCGCTGACGTCGCAATCTACAGCTACGTGGCCCGCGCCCCTGAAGGCAACGTGGATCTCTCCACTTATCCTGCGGTCAACAGGCTGCTTCGTCGTATCGAAGCGCTTCCGGGCTTCGTGGACTTTATCGGGACTCCGGTTGGCCTTGCCGCCTGATCCGCATTCGGGTGCGCGCCGAAGCGTGCCCGATCCCTTCTTAGGAGAGCTGACATGACCGACACTTTGACAAAACTGCCGACATGGCACGAAGGCGAGAAGTTCATCCAGGAAAAAGTCGGTGTCGCCGAGCGTATGGAGGTCGTCGGCCAGCGGGGCGTTCGCGATTTCATGCCGGATCAGCATCGGGACTTCTATGCCCAGCTCCCGTTCATCGTCCTTGGCAGTGTGGATGGCCACGATGACGCATGGGCCACTTTTGTCGAGGGCCGACCCGGCTTCATGTCCTCTCCTACGCCGACCACGCTCGATATCCGCTCTACCTTGGAGCCAAGCGACCCCGCCAGCGAAGGAATGGCGGACGGCAAACCGATCGGCCTGCTCGGCATCGAGATGCACACGCGTCGCCGCAATCGCATGAACGGCTTTGTCTCCACCGCAGCGAACGGTTATCGGATCGATGTGGATCAGAGCTTCGGCAACTGCCCGCGCTACATACAATTGCGGGATTTCCAATTCGAGAGGGCACCCGGCCAACCAAGCCAGAACCAGCGTGAAGACCTGTCCGAGCTTGACGACCTTGCTCGCTCCACGATCAAGACTGCGGACGCGTTCTTCGTTGCCTCCTATGTCGACCGCGAAGACAGGCGCCAGGTTGACGTTTCGCATCGCGGCGGGAATGCCGGCTTCGTCCGCGTTGGCGATGATGACGTTCTCACAATTCCCGATTTCGACGGAAACCTTTTCTTCTCGACACTGGGGAATATTCTGCTGAACAAGAAAGCAGGTCTGCTCTTCGTAGACTTCGCGACGGGCGATGTGCTGCAGATGACAGGCGAAGCCGACGTCATCCTGGAATCACCCGAGATTGCGGCCTTCCAGGGCGCGGAACGGCTCTGGACGTTCAGGCCAACCCGGATCGTCCGGAGACCGAATGCACTCGCACTCCGCTGGGCATTCCAGAAGGATGGATGGTCGCCGAATTCTCTGATGACCGGGAACTGGGCGCAGGCAGCAGACCGGATGCGTGCCACCGGACTTTCAGACACATGGCGGTCGATGACGGTCACCAGGATCGTCGAGGAAAGCACGACGATCCGCTCGATCCATCTCCAGCCAAGCGACGGCGCGGGGTTGCTGCCGCATGCTGCCGGGCAGCACCTCCCGATCCGGCTGGTGCTGCCGGGAAGCGAGCGGCCTGTTGTCAGGACCTACACCCTGTCTGTCGCACCGTCCGATGGCATCTACCGCATCAGTGTCAAACGCGATGGGCTCGTGTCGCAGTTTCTGCACGACAGCATCTCCGTTGGCGACGTGATTGAGGCGCGGCCCCCCGCAGGGGAGTTCGGTGTTGACGCCCGTGCCACGCGCCCTGCAGTGCTCCTTGCCGGTGGTGTCGGCATCACGCCGCTGCTCGCCATGCTCCGTCATGTCGTCTACGAGGGAATTCGCAAACAGCGAATCCGGCCGATCACGTTGTTCCACGCTGCCCGCACGAAAGCCGAGCGACCTTTCGACAAGGAGATCGCCGAACTCGTGGCTGCGGCCAAGGGCGTGGTCCGGTTAGTGCGAGTTCTCAGCGACATCGGCGATGCCACAGAGGGCTCCGACTACGATACTGCCGGCCGTATCGACATGGCTATGCTCACCAAGCATCTGCCGTTCAACGACTACGACTTCTATCTGTGTGGTCCGCCGCAGTTTACGCAGGCGCTCTATGACGGTTTACGCGGCTACAACATCGCAGACGATCGTATCCACGCGGAAGCGTTCGGGCCCTCGTCGCTGGTTCGGTCTGTAGGCGCCAAAGATGCCAGGGCCACCCCTTTGCGTGCGCTGCCGTCCGACAAGCCGGTGCCTGTCATATTCACGAACTCGCTGAAGGAGGCCCGCTGGGCACCCGGCTCCGGAACGCTGCTGGAACTTGCAGAAGCACGCGGTCTTCAGCCCGAGTTCAGTTGCCGTGAAGGCAATTGCGGTACGTGCAAAACAAAACTCGTCAAAGGCGCTGTGACGTACCTGAAGGAGCCGACAGCGAAGGTTGACGATGACGAGATCCTCCTTTGCTGTGCCGTTCCAGCGAGCCAGGAAGGCGGCATCCAGATCGCCGTCTAAACCAACATTACTACGCCTGACGCAACAGTCCCTTCCTGCTTTTCGACGTTCAACAACAACCGGTTACCAATCATCTTGAGGATCAGAGAGCGACGTCTCTCAAAACCATTAAAGGAGAATACCATGTCACGCATTCCTACCCCCGCCACGATTGAGGAGGCGCCCGAAGCCTCACGGCCGATCCTGGAGACCATCCAGAAGCAGATCGGCTCGGTGCCGAATATCTTCCGCCTCGTCTCCAACAGCCCAGCGGCCCTCAGCGGCCTCGCCTCGTTGCAGGGAGCGCTCGGCAAGGGCAAGCTTGCACCCGCCACTCGGGAAAGGATCGCCCTGGCTATGGCCGAAGCCAACGGTTGTGACTACTGCCTTTCGGCGCACACCTTCACCGGAGCGAAGTTCGCCAAGCTCGATGAAGCGGAGATCGCTTCGAACCGCCGCGGAACATCGAACGACGCCAAGGCTGCGGCAGCCGTCGAATTCGCCCGCGCCCTGACGACCGCGCGTGGCTCGGTGGCACCAGGGGAAATCGTAAAAGTTCGGGACGCCGGCTACAGCGACGCGGAAATCGTCGAGATCATTGCGCATGTCGCGCTCAATACCTTTACAAACTACGTCAACGAAGCCCTCGATACCGAGATCGATTTCCCGCGTATCGATCGTCTTGCGGCATGACATTCAGGACGGGGTGACACGAGAGCCGTCATCCTTCCCTCCCCCTTACGAAACCTGGAGCCATCACAATGTCCCGTCCCCCGCTTCCCCCTTTCACTGAACAGAGCGCCATCGAAAAGGTCCGCCTTGCGGAAGATGGCTGGAACAGCCGCGATCCTGCCAGGGTAGCGCTCGCCTACACGGTGGATACTCGCTGGCGCAACCGTGCCGAATTCGTAACGAGCCGCGATGAAGCCGAGGCCTTTCTGGGCCGCAGTGGAACAGGGAACTCGACTACCGCCTGATCAAGGAACTCTGGGCATTCACGGGCAACAGGATCGCGGTGCGCTACGCCTACGAATATCATGATGACAGCGGCCAGTGGTTCCGGGCCTACGGGAACGAGAATTGGGAGTTTGCCGAAGACGGCCTGATGCGGGCGCGTCACGCCAGCATCAACGAACACCCGATCGCTGAAGCCGACCGCAGGTTTCACTGGCCGCTCGGCCGAAGGCCTGACGACCATCCCGGTCTCAGCGACTTCGGCTTTTGAGCCGGGCGTCGGTCCGTTGGCCTCGTCAATGCCGTCGTTCAAACTCAACGAGCGAGTTCGAGTGTCCGTTGAACTCGCTCTTACCGCATCGAGCGGCGACCTGTCGCGGAAGCGCAAGCAGGAAGACGATAGCCGTGCGCTTGGGCTGACGGGTGCGGAAATCGATCTGGCACGCCGTGGCCTGAGCTTCGATCTGAAAATAGCGCGGGCCATAGCGTTTGCGCTCGCGGTCAATGAGCACACACGTGCACGTGCAAGCGCCGCTGGCCTTTGTGAGCGAAGCTGCGTCGAAATCGAGCACCTTGCTGCTGCCAACCGACAGGTCGCTGGCAGCTAATCCATGCCGCGGACGGCTTGCGGTCTTGTCGTCCAGGATTCTACTATGGACACCGTATCGAGGGCATGGGGGACCGGATGGATCGTTGGCAGGCAATGCGGATTTTCGTGAAAGTAGCGGAGACCGAAAGTTTCGCAGATACCGCCCGCCAGATGCACATGAGTGCTCCTGCCGTCACACGGTCTGTTGCAGCCCTGGAAGATATCATCGGAGCACGCCTGTTCGTGCGAACGACCCGTTCGGTAAAAATGACCGAGGCGGGTGCCCGGTATTTCGAGGACTGCCGCAAGATTTTGTCAGACATTGCTGAAGCAGAGGCGGCAGCGGGAGGCTCCTACGCTACACCGACAGGCACCCTGTCCGTAACTGCTTCGGTCATGTTCGGGCAGATGTATGTGCTGCCCGTCGTGACGGGCTTTCTGGACGCATTTCCAACCATGAAGGCGCGAACCCTGTTTATCGACCGGCCTGTCAATATTGTCGATGAAGGCATCGATGTCGCTGTCCGCATTGGTCACCTCCCCGACTCCGGCCTCTCCGCCATAAAGGTCGGGAGCGTCAGGCGTGTCGTGTGTGGTTCACCGGCATACTTTGACCGACATGGCATTCCGACAACGCCATCCGACCTCAGGGATCATCGCATCGCGGCGTCCACCAGCGCCTGGGCCTCCCCTGAATGGCGCTTTTCCGACGATTTCCGCGTGACGATAGACGCTGCTCTTCAGTGCAACACCAACGAAGCGGCCATAACCTCCGCACGCGAGGGCTGGGGACTGACGCGCGTGCTGAACTACCAGATAGGCCCTGACCTTATGGCGGGCGACCTTCAGATCGTGCTCAGCGAGTTTGAAGAGCCGCCCCTGCCTATCCACATCATGCATCCAGAGGGTCGGAATGCACCCGCAAAGGTGCGGGCTTTCGTTGACATGGCAGTTGCCCGCCTGCGTGAGAACCGTCTCCTGAACTGATCCGGGCGCAGCGGGCAGATCAAAAACCAATCAGAATCTTGCCAATGGCCTTGCCGCTTTCCTGCAGTTCATGGGCCTCGGCAATCTGATCAAGCCCGAGCGTTACGGCGATCTTGGGAACGTAGGCTCCCGAAGCCGCGCAGGCCGAGACTTCCTCGACAGCATCGCGCATCGCTGTTTCCGGCATCGTATAGACGTAGACGAAACGGAAAGAAAAGCCACCAACGAGCGCCGGAAAGAACGGGATCGAGAGCCTGGCTTGCGGCGATCCCGTGGAGTAAGCCGACACGCCCCCGTCACGCGCAAGGCAGGCGATTGCCGTATCGATGTTGGCGGAGATGTCCACGTCGACGATACGGTCGACGCCGTGACCATCGGTCGCCGACCTTATTTTCACAGCAACATCACCGGCATGCCTGTTGACGACGAGATCGGCTCCGGCTGCGCGGGCAACGTCTGCCTGTTCGTCGCGGCTCACCGTTGCCGCCACCCACGCCCCTGCCCACTTTGCAAGAAGAATGGCGGCGTTACCGACCGCACCGGCGCCACCGTGCACGAGAACCCGCTTACTTCGCAGGTTTGTATCGGCAAACAGGCATCGATGCGCCGTCATCGCGGGGACGCCGAACGACGCACCGACCCCGAAGGGGACGTTGTCGGCCAGCCTGACTGCCTGCCTCGACGGCACCACGACGAATTCCGCAGCCGTCCCGAACGCCCTCCCCGTCTGGGCCATGTAGACCCACACCCGCTCGCCTATACGTTCCTGCGACACGCCGGGGCCGACACTGTCGATGACGCCCGACCCGTCCTGATGCGGAACGATTCTGGGAAATGGCATGGCCTTACCGCCGAAGCCGACACGCGTCTTGATGTCCGAAGGATTGATGCCCGAGACCACGATCCTGACCCGGACTTCCCCCGCCTCGGGCTGGGGATCGGGAAGCTCTCCAACGGTCAATACTTCTCTCGCAGTTCCTTGCCGTTCGTAGAACGCAGCTCGCATAACACACCTCTCCTAAATGTGGCTTCCATCTGGGCGTGACACAGGCAAACTTGCAAGTAGGCAACAGTTTTGCCTATAGGAATAAAAAGTACACTAATGGAGAACTGAATGGCTGTTGGCCCAAAATGCCCGGTAGAAGTTACCGTCGATGTCACGGGCGGCAAGTGGAAGCCGATGATCATCTATCGTCTACTCGACGGTCCGTACCGGTTTGGAGAGCTGCGCCGCCTGGTCGGCGATCCGAGCCAGCGCTCGCTCACGATGCAGCTCCGCGAACTCGAGGCCGACGGGATCGTGAGCCGCGAGGTCTTCGCCGAGGTCCCTCCGCGCGTCGAATATTCCCTCACCGAATTCGGAAAAACGCTGGCCCCCGTGCTGATGGCGATGCGCGACTGGGGAGTTTCCTTCCAAGGTCGCTGTCAATCCACGAAGGCATGACCGGTCGTCCGCGTCAGGGACCGGGCTTTGCCGCGAAGCGCTGCACGAAGAAGTCGATTAGCACTCTGACCTTCCGGGACACGTGCGATCCTGGCGGACGCACGATGTAAACGCCGATCTCCGGCAGGCCGTAGTCCGACATAATCGGCACAAGGGTCCCTGCGGCAACATAGCTTTCCGCGATCACAACCGGCAGTGCAGCGATGCCCAGTCCGGCTGCCGTCCCTTCGGCAATGCCAAGGGCACTATCCGCCTTGAACCTTCCCTGCGCATTGATGACGATGGTTCGGCTGCCATCGGACACCTTCCAGCTCTCGGTGCCCTGCAGGATCGCCTGATGGTCAAGCAGATCGGAAGGCTTTCGCGGGACGCCATGCTTCCGGAGGTATTCGGGGTTGGCAAACAATCCAGCCGCGAATGCACCGATCTTCCTCGCCGTCAGGTTCGAGTCCTGCAGATAACCGGCACGTATCCCGCAATCAAAGCCTTCCGCCACCAGATCGACGTAACGGTCGCTGTAGTGCGCATGGAGCTGCAAGAGCGGATGCTGGCGGGCCAGTTCGGCGAGCGCTGGCGCAAAATGCCGCGGACCGAAGGATGACGGAACGGCGACGCGCAGCCGTCCCCGAAGCTCCCCGGTCGGCGCAATCTCCTCGCGCGCAACCTCCATTTCCAGGCACATGCGCGCGGCATGCTCGCGAAACGACGCTCCAGCCTCCGTCAGCGATGCACCTCGTGTGGTCCGGGCGAGGAGCTGGACGCCCAGCTCGCTCTCTAGACGAACGAGGCGACGGCTGACGATGGATTTCGGCAATCCGAGACGTCGCGCCGCAACCGTGATCCCGCCGCCATCGGCGACCTCAACGAAAGTCTGCATATCTTCGAAGCTGACCATTATTGCGTTCCATTTTCCGTTCCACAGAGTGGCTCATCCTAGAGCTACCGTGCCGTCTATCGCAACGCTAAATTCCACTCATCGAGCGGACCTAAATCCAACCCGACAGCCGCCGACAACGCAAAAAGGAATACGACAATGCATAAGGACGTCTTTACTCCCGAGAATTCCGCCATGCTGCTGATCGACCATCAGATCGGCACGATGGCCTGGACCCACTCCCACGACATCAACCTAGTCAAGCAGAACGCACTCAAGCTTGCCCGGATCGCCAAAGCCGCCAACATCCCGACCATCCTGACGTCCAGCATGGAAGAACAAATCCAGGGGCCGCTGATTCCGGAACTCAAGGAAATCCTGCCCGAGGCGTTCGAAGCCCGCATCAAGCGCCCGGGTATCGTCAACGCCATGCACCACGACGGCTTCAACCAGGCCGTCAAGGCGATCGGCCGCAACAAGCTGTTCGTCGCAGGCGTGACCACGGAAATCTGCGTCACCTTTCCGGTCCTCCAGATGCTTGACGAAGGTTACGAGGTGCAGGTCTCGGCGGACGCATCCGCCTCTTACACCAAATACGGCGACGATATCGCCCTGAGGCGCATGGAAAAGGCAGGCGCAATTATCACCACTGTCGACCAGATCATCTCGGAACTCGCCGTCGACTGGACGAGCCCGCTCGGCCAGAAGCTCGTCGGTATCCTGAACTACCACTGACAGCGCAAGTCGCTGCGTTCGGCGCGGGCGATTGTCGCCCGCGCCCGAGATCGAAGGAAACAATCCAATGACCATCACCAAAATCCCTGCAGGACGTATGCGCGGCAATATAGGCCAGGGCTTCGGCGTCGAGATCATGTATCCGGGGCTGTCACTGACAACCGACGACAGCGGGATCGGTCCCATCGGCAGGATTGACCGCGCCCAGGTTCAGCCGGGTCATCTCATAGGCATGCATCCGCACAAGGACGACGAAATACTGACCTACATGCGCGGCGGCGAGATGCTGCACCGAGACACCGTCGGAAACGAGAAAAAGCTCGACAAGACACGTTTCATGATGATGAACGCCGGCCATCACTTCCAGCATGAAGAGCTTATGCTTGGGGAAACACCCGTCCGGGCCCTACAGATTTTCCTGCGTCCTAACGCTCAAAATCTTGAGCCAATGGTGCAGTTTCATGATTTCGTCGATGAATTCAGTGACGATAGCTGGAGACTGATTGCAGGGCCACGAAAAGCGCCATTGACGGTAAGATCCGATGTCTGGGTCTTTGACGTGCGCCTCAGAGCAGGCACGACGCTGAGATTGCCAACTGATGATAACTCCGGGTTGGCTTGCCTGCTCTTTGTCTTCAAGGGGAAAATTCGATTTGGAAACGAGACGGTCTGCGACGGAGAGAGCGTGTTCGTGACCTCGTTCGAACAACATCCAACGGCATTGACCGAGACCGATATCGTCTTGTTCTCGTTCGACACTGACGTCCAGGTATTTCGCGGCGGCATGTTCAGCGGCAACCAGAAACGGGGCCGCTGAAGTCGTTGCTCGAGCGGCGCAAACGTGAACCAGGGCTTTCTCGCGCCAACTCTCTTCCAACGTTTCGGTGTCTCCCACCGATGGTGTTTTTATGCATAGCAAAGGGCACCACTAGATCGGTATCATCGCCAGCGCCTTCCGTGGCCATCCTCGATGAACGGAAGAGCAGTTCTGGCTAATCGTCGCTACCCTCCCAATCTTCATAGCGATCGCTGATGCGGATCACGAAGACCGTAGCATCCGGGCGAACACAAGGCGCGTGCCATTGGAAACACGCAACTGAGGAGGGTTTGCTTCAGTGCTTAAGGTTGATCCAGTCTTCGGAAGAAGAACGTTCTTCCACTGGGACGCAATCGAGATCATGCTGTTTGTGACCTGACCTCCGCAGATTACTCCCGAAAGAGCCACGCGCACACGGCGAAGTCAGCTTCCGGCCTCTACAAATTACGGTGCCAACCGTCGCCAAACGCTGCGCGCTGCGGCGCTGCGGCGGGCGCCGTTGGTAGTCCGGACTCAGACACTCCCGCGCCTACGCCCTTGATTCTCCTGAGGTCGCGCCCTAGATGTTTTAGAAAGTCCGGAGGAAACATGCATCAGGTTTTAAGTCAAAAAGCAGAAACTGGCGTCAAGGGACTGGATGATGTTCTTTCCGGTGGCTTTACGCGCAGGCATGTCTTTTTACTTGAGGGCTCTCCAGGGACGGGCAAAACAACGATTGCTTTGCAGTTCCTTATTGAAGGAGAAATACGCGGCGAGCGCTGCCTTTACATCAGCCTGTCGGAAACGGACGAAGAATTGCGCGATTGCGCCAGATCGCATGGCATGGAGATTGGTAGCGGGATCGAGATATTTGAACTCGTCCCCCCGGAAAGCCTTCTCGACGCCGAACAACAGCAAAGCCTGCTCTATTCCTCAGATCTCGAGTTGGGTGAAACGACAAAACTGATTTTCCAAGCCTTTGAGCGGATCAAACCTCAACGCGTCGTAATTGATAGTCTCTCTGAAATTCGCCTTCTAGCGCAGAGTTCGTTGCGATACCGCAGACAAATCCTCGCATTGAAACACTTCTTCGCTCGCTCCGATGCAACGGTGCTGCTGCTTGATGACATGACGTCGGAAAATTTTGACAAGACGGTCCATAGCGTAGTCCACGGTGTCATTCATCTCGAACAGCTTGCTCCCGATTACGGCTCCGAGCGGCGTCGGTTGAGAGTGATCAAGTATCGCGGTCAGTCGTTTCGCGGCGGCTATCATGATTTCACTATCAAGACTGGCGGCGTTGCGGTTTTTCCGCGCCTGCGCGCGATTGAGCACAGAACCGAATTCGAACGAACGACCCTCTCGAGCGGTCTTTCCGAATTCGACGGCCTGCTCGGTGGGGGCGTGGAGCGTGGATCAAGCACTCTCCTCATCGGCCCTGCTGGAACCGGAAAGAGCTTGTTTGCTCTGCAGTTCGTCAACGCCGCAGTCGAGCGTGGGGAAAAGGCTGCGGTCTTCATTTTCGATGAGGAACTTGGTCTCCTTTACGCACGCACCAGATCAATGGGTATCGACTTGGAGAAGCTGCAGGCAGATGGGCACATCCACATCGAGCAACTCGATGCCGCCGAACTATCACCGGGGGAATTTGCACAGCGTGTGCGCGACCGGGTATCAACTTTCGATGCCAAGACAGTGGTGATCGACAGCATCAATGGCTACCAGGCTTCTATGCCGGAAGAGAATGCTCTCATCTTGCACATGCACGAACTGCTACAGTACCTCAACAGGCAGGGAGCCAATACATTCCTGACGGTCGCCCAGCATGGCCTCGTCGGGGACATGAAATCGCCCGTCGATGTCACTTATCTGGCAGATAGCGTCATCCTTCTGAGATATTTCGAGGCGCTCGGAAAAGTGCGTCGCGCCGTATCAGTGATCAAGAAGCGCACAGGCCCTCACGAAGACACGATCCGTGAGTTCAGAATATCCGGCAACGGACTGACCCTCGGAGAACCACTCTCCGACTTCCAGGGCATCCTTCGCGGCGTTCCGAACTTTGTCGGCGATCAACACCCGCTTCTTCCTCTCAACGGGGAGGGTAGCAAGAATTCCTAACGGCGACACACGCGCACTTGTCTATGCTCCGATCGGCCGCGATGCGCAAATTGCAGCGTCACTCCTGAAGGAAGCTGGTGTATCTTCCACCACCGTGGCTGATATTGCGTCGTTTGTCGCAGGCCTGGGGACAACATCGCCTTCGCTGTGGTGACCGAGGAGGCGTTTCGTTCAGCGGACCTGAAAGGGATTTTTGCTTGGATCGCAGCGCAGCCCAGTTGGTCTGACTTGCCATTCATTATCCTGACAAACCGCGGCGGAGGACCTGAACGCAACCCGACTGCGGCGAGGCTCTCTGAGGTTCTGGGAAATGTGAGCTTTGTCGAGCGACCTTTTCATGCGACGACTTTCATAAGCGTTGCCAGGTCGGCCATGCGCGGTCGCCGGCGGCAGTTCGATGCCCGGGCCAGAATGGAAGCACTCGATGAAGGCGAGCGTCGCCTCCAGACGGCCCTTGCCGCCGGCCGACTTGGCGCGTGGGAGCTCGATCTTGCAACCAATGAACTGACCACTTCGGCAACATGTCGATTAATTTTTGGCCGCGGTCCCGACGAAGAGTTTTCCTATGCGGACCTCTTAGCATCGGTCCATCCTGATGACTTCGAGCGCATGCAGTTGGCTGTTCGTGCAACGATCGAAACGGGCGCCGACTACGCGATAGAATACCGAACGGTCTGGAATGACGGGTCTACCCACTGGGTGGAGATCCGTGCCCAGCTCTACAGGGACCGCACTGGCAAGGCCATCAAGCTTGTTGGCGTATCGGCCGACATAACCTCACGTCTGAAAGCGGAAGAGCATCAACGGCAGTTGAATGAGGTTCTGGAAGAGCGCGTCGCGGAGCGAACGCGTGAACTGGAAGAAGCATATGCTACTGTCATGGAAGAGGTAAGCCAACGAGAACGAGCTGAGCAACAGTTGCGCCAGTCCCAGAAGATGGAAGCGATCGGCCAACTCACCGGCGGCGTGGCGCACGATTTCAACAACCTCCTGATGGCCGTCCTCGGTAATCTTGAGTTGCTGCGAAAGTGCGTTGGCAATGACGCAAGGGCAATCCGCCTCATCGAGGGTGCCCAACAGGGCGCAAAACGTGGCGCTTCCCTCACCCAGCGGCTTCTCGCTTTCTCGCGCAGGCAGGACCTACGCATTGACCCGGTCGATATGCGAGCGCTAGTCACCGGAATGGAAGACCTTCTGAAAAGATCCGTCGGCTCGACCGTGGTGATCAAAACTGACGTGCCAGATCACCTTCCTCTGGTCTCGGCCGACGCCAACCAGGTCGAGCTCGCGCTCCTCAATCTCGTTGTCAATGCCCGTGATGCCATGCCTGACGGAGGCGAGATCGTTATCGGGCTGCACGATATCCATCAGAACGTCCAGGCCGGTGAGCTTGCGGCAGGCAATTACGTCGTCCTCTCGGTCGTCGACCAGGGCCACGGAATGGATCGTGACACGCTGCTAAAGGCTATCGAGCCGTTTTTTTCGACCAAGGAACTTGGAAAAGGCACCGGTCTTGGTCTTTCCATGATCCATGGCCTGGCGTCCCAGTTGAAAGGCGACCTCAAGCTGACAAGCGAACTGGGTAAGGGCACAAGGGTGGAACTGTGGATCCCAATCTCGACATCCGAAATCACAAATGACTCCGCAGCGATTGAGGTCTCGGCTGGCGCGACCTCGAGCGCCTCAGGACCGAAACGAATACTGCTGGTGGATGACGACCCTCTCATAGCGATGAGCTCAGCCGATATGCTGATGGACCTCGGTCACGATGTCGTTGAAGCGCATTCGGGGAAAGAGGCACTGGAACATCTGGGAGACGGAAGCGGCTTTGACATCCTGATCACCGACTATTCAATGCCCGGCATGACCGGCGGAGATCTGGCAATTGCAGTGCGCCATATTGTCCCAAAGCTTCCGATACTCATCGCCTCGGGCTATGCAGAACTGCCGCCTGGAGTTGATCTTGACGTTGCACGGCTCGGCAAGCCTTATACGCAGGATCAGCTGGAGCGGGAGCTTCATAAGCTGTTTAACGATCCGACGTAAACGCCGCCGTCTGGTCTCTTACCCCAGACTATTCTTATTCCGAAATGAAATACCCGGTCTCGAATATAATCGGGATATCCGTTTCGCGCGCGCGGAGGCTGGCAAAATATTGCCGCTTGCGTCCTCCCCATTTGATAACTTATGTTGGCAATGTTCTCAGGGCGGGGTGCAATTCCCCACCGGCGGTATCGGGATTTTCCCGGAGCCCGCGAGCGCTTCCGGTCTCCAAAGCCGGAAGGTCAGCAGATCCGGTGAGAGGCCGGAGCCGACGGTATAGTCCGGATGGAAGAGGACAAGGCAAAAGACGCCCGCATGCAGCGGGCTTCGCATTGCATTGTTCGCCCAAGGGATATTTGGCGCTTCTTGAAGCGCGAAAATGCCGCAAAACGGCATAACCCTTGAAAGGCTTGAAAGAAAATGACCATTGCTAAAATTGAAGACGCAATCGAAGCCATATCCCGTGGCGAGATGGTGATTGTCGTTGACGACGAAGACCGCGAAAACGAAGGCGATATCATCGCCGCATCCGACAGCATAACCCCGCAGCAGATCGCATTCATGATGAACCATGCGCGCGGGCTGATCTGCGTCGCCATGCCGGGAGAGCGCCTCGACGCGCTCGACATTCCGCTGATGGTGTCGCGCAATACTGAATCCCTCAAGACAGCCTTCACCGTCTCCGTGGACTATATTCCCGGCACTACGACAGGCATTTCCGCTGCCGACCGGGCAAAGACCGTGCGTGCGCTGGTGTCGGAAGGCTCGCGTCCCGAAGACTTTGCCCGCCCCGGCCATATCTTCCCGCTACGCGCCAACCCTGAAGGCGTGCTCGGCCGCACCGGCCACACGGAAGCCGCCGTCGATCTATGCCGCCTGGCCGGCAAGTACCCCTGCGGCACCATCTGCGAAGTCGCCAATGACGACGGCACCATGGCCCGCCTGCCCCAGCTGGAAATCTTCGCCGAACGCCACGGTCTGATCGTCGTGACGATCAAGGACCTCGTTGCCTATCTGAAGGGCGAGGTTGTCGAGGAAGTGGCGCAGAAGCAGGTTGCCTAGTCTTCACGCGCCTGTGCGGTGAATAAAAAACGCCCGGCAAAAGCCGGGCGTAAAATCAACAGACCACCTTACCTCTTGCACGTGGTCATCAATTCGGGCGGCGCTGCCGGGCAAACCCTACCAGCAGCAGAACCCGCCATCTACCAAAAGGTCCACGCCCGTCACGAAGCTCGCCGCATCTGACAGCAGGAAGATCGCCGGGCCGACCATTTCATCGACGCCCGCCATGCGCTGCATCGGGGTCTGCTCTTCGAACAGTTTCGTCTGGTGCACCATTTCCGGCCGCGTGTTCATCGGCGTCGCGGTGTAACCCGGCGAGATGGTGTTGACGCGGATGCCGCGCCCCACCCATTCCATCGCCATGGATTTGGACATGTGGATGACGCCAGCCTTCGATGCATTGTAGTGGCACTGCATCAGGCCGCGATTGACGATGACGCCGGACATGGAGGCAATGTTGACGATTGCGCCGCGACCGTTCTTCAGCATGGCATTGGCTTGCGCCTGGCAGGAGAGGAACACACCCTTCAGGTTGATGTCCATCATCGTCTGGAACTGGCTTTCCTCCATTTCCTCGGCGGGATTGGCGTTCGCGATGCCGGCGGCATTGACGGCAAGCGAGAGAGCACCGAGTTCGGCCTGCGTGCGTGCTACCGCTTCGCTCAGCGCCTGCTTGCTGGTGACATCGGCGGCGATCTGGATCGACTTGCGACCAGCCCTGGCAATGAAATCGGCCGTCTGCGCCAGGCCGTCATCGGTGCGGCGGTCAAGCAGCGCGACATCGGCACCGGACTGGGCAAGCCCCATGGCGATCCGCTGGCCGATGCCGGAACCGGCACCGGTGACGAACGCCACCTGGCCGGAAAGATCGAAGAGTTTCGGCGCGTTGAGCGTGATGGTGGACATTCTCTATTTCCTTCTTCAGATGGTTGCCAGTTCCATGACCGAGACGTCGTTGGCCTCGTCGCGATTGAGGATTCCGGCCTGTTTTCCCTGCGCAAGAACGAGGATACGGTTTGAAACGCCCAGCACCTCTTCCAGATCGGAACTGACGACGATGACGGCAACGCCGCTTTTGGCCAGACCGACGATAATATCGTAAATGCCAGCCCGCGCGCCGACATCGATGCCGCGCGTCGGCTCGTCCAGCACAACCACGCGCGGGTTACGTGCAAGCCATTTGGCGATGACGACCTTCTGCTGGTTGCCGCCGGAGAGATCCGAGGCAGGCTGTTCGCTGCGGCCCTTCACGCCGAATTTTGCAATTGCCTCCTTCGTAAAAGCACGCTTGATGCTAGGCGTTATCCAGCCGGTGCCGACACGGTCGAGATTGGCGTAGATCAGGTTTTCACCGATCTCATGCTCAACAACCAGCCCCTGAAGCTTGCGGTCTTCCGGCACCATGACGATGCCCTTCGCAATCGCATCCGCCGGGCTTTTCAGCGTCAGTACCTGTCCATCGAGCAAAACCTCGCCCGCACTGGTCGGATCGGCACCGGAAATGGCACGCACCAGTTCGGTACGCCCCGCGCCGATCAGTCCGGCAATTCCAAGAATTTCGCCTGCACGCACGCCGAAACTGATGTCGCGGAAAGAATTGCCCGTGCCAGTCAGCCCCTTGACCTCTAGCACCGTTTTTTCCTGCGGTTCGGGCAGCGCCGGGAACAGGCGTTCCAGCGACCGGCCGACCATGCTTTCGACGATGGTGCGCACCGGTGTCGCGCTGTCTTCAAATTCATGCACCCGCTCACCGTCGCGCAGCACGACGATGCGGTCGGTGATCTGCCTGATCTCTTCCATGCGGTGGGAAATATAGATGATGCCTACGCCCTCTGCGCGCAGCTTGCGAACCTGCTCGAACAGGGCCTGGGTTTCTGCACCGCCAAGGGCCGCCGTCGGCTCGTCGAGGATCAGGAGCTTGGCATCGAGCGCCAGCGCCTTGGCGATTTCGATCAGTTGCTGGTTCGCGGTCGAAAGGCCCGCCACCTTGCGGGTTGCGGGAATATGCAGATTGAGACGCGCCAGCTGCTGCTGCGCCCTTCGCACCATTTCGGCGCGGTCGACGATTCCGTTCTTCATCGGCCAGCGGCCGATGAAGACGTTTTCGGCGATGGAAAGCTCCGGCAGAAGCTTCAGCTCCTGATGGATGAGTACAATGCCCTTGTCTATCGCCTCACGCGGCGAAGCGGGCGTATAGGGCTGGCCAAGCCAGGTCATCTTTCCTTCGGACGGCTCGCGGGAACCGGCGATGATGCCAGACAGGGTGGACTTGCCCGCCCCGTTTTCACCCAGCAACGCCACGACTTCACCCGGATAGACGTCGAGATCGACGCTTTTCAGAACCTCGAGCGGGCCATAACGTTTGCTGATGCCACGGAGCGAAAGAACCGGCTCGCGCATGACGGGACCTCCTGGGAAACACGCGTGGCAGCGATGCGCCACGGCTTTGCGTCCGAATTGCCTGAAAACGAACAGATGACGCCCCCGCGCATCCGGCTGGAGTGCGCGGGGGCGGATGCATCAGGGGTGATTGGCAATGAAACCGTCGACGTTTTCCTTCGTCGTCAGCGTCGCCTCGGAGAGTTGCACGGCCGGAACCTTCTCGCCGCCGACGATCTTGACGGCCATTTCCACAGCCGTGCGGCCCATCTTCTGGGTCTGCTGCGTCGCTGTCACGTCAAAGACGCCGTTCTTCAGCGCCTCAAGCGCTGCCGTGTCGCCATCGAAGCCGCCAACGACGATCTTCTGCGAGGGGTTGGCGACCTTGATCGCCTGTGCCGCGCCGAGCGCCAGACCGTCTGCCTGGGCAAAGACGATGGAAACGTCCGGATTGGCCTGCAGCATGTTCTGCATGATCTGGAAGCCTTCATCCTGGCTCCACATGTTGGACCACTGTTCGGCAACGATCTTCACGCCGGAATTGGCCTTGACCGATTCCATGCAGCCCTTGGTGCGGTCGACTTCCGGTGTCGTGCCCTTCTGGCCATGAATGATGACCATCTTGCCCGAGCCGCCTGCCTGCTTGATGATGTAGTCGCAGACCGACTTGGCGGAAGCGACGGAATCGGTGGCGAGGAAGGTATCGCCCGGTGCGCCGTCGGCATTGCGGTCGATGTTGATGACGGGCACACCGGCCGCCTTGGCAAGCTTGACCGGAACGGTCGCCGCAGCGGCACCAGCGGGAATATAGATCAGCGCGTCGATGTTCTGCGTCAGGAGATCCTGGATCTGGTTGACCTGCGTCGGACCGTCGCCCTTGGCATCGACGGTGACAACGGTGATGCCGCGCGTCTTGGCTTCGGCTTCGACGGCCTGCTTGATCTGGTTGAAGAAGTTCGCCTGAAGATTGGCAACGGCAAGGCCGATCTTCTTGACTTCGGCGGCGTTGGCCGAACCGAGCGACAGGGCCAGAAGGGCGGCGGATGTCAGCAGAATGCGTGAAAATTTCATGATTATTCCTCCATTTGTTGATTTTTGACCTTCGGGCAGATCAAACCTCCTCCCCTTCGGCCGCTTTTCACGCCTCCCATACCGGGAGGATCGTCTATTGCGCGGACGGCTCATCGCCCTCCGCAGGCAAATTCAGCTTCTGCGCCGGCGCAATGTTTCAGCGCCCACGGCCAGCACGATAACCACACCGATGATGACCTGTTGCAGAAAGGGAGAAACATTGAGCAGGTTGAGGCCGTTGCGCAGCACACCGATGATGAGCACGCCGATCAGCGTTCCGCCGATGCCGCCGGCACCGCCCGAAAGCGAGGTCCCGCCGATGACGACAGCCGCAATCGTATCCAGCTCGTAGCCAAAACCGCTGGAGGGCTGCACCGAGTCGAGACGGGCTGCAAGAACGATACCCGCAAGACCGGCAAGAACCGCACAGGCAACATAGACGCAGATCGTCACCAGGGCGACGTTGATGCCGGCAAGTCGCGCCACTTCCGGGTTGCCGCCAACGGCATAGACGGTGCGGCCTTCGGAGCGGAAGCGCAGGAAAAGAAACGATACCAGAACAACGACCAGCATCAGCAGCACGGTCGCCGTCAGCACGCCGAAATGGCGGTCGATGGCCAGCATCATGAACCAGTCAGGGAAACCGACGATCTGCTGACCGTCCGTGATCATATTGGCAAGGCCGCGCGCCACCGACATCATGGCAAGCGTCGCGATGAAGGCCGGAACCCGAAAGGCGGTGACGAGAACGCCGACGACAAGGCCGCAGGCTGCGGATGCGATGAGCGCCAGCATGATGGCCATGCCCATGGGCATGCCCGCGACATTGGCTGTCCAGCCCATGATCATCATCGAAAGCGCCAGCACCGAACCGACGGACAGATCGATGCCGCCGAGCAGAATGACAAAGGTCATGCCAACGGCCATGATGCCGAGCACGGTGATCTGGTCGAGGATGTTGAGACCGTTTCGAAGCGACAGAAAATTTTCGCTGGTGAAGGTCAGGAAGACACACAGCAGCAGCAGGCCCAAAAGAGGTCCGGTCGCACCGCTTAGCCAGGCAAGCGGGCTTCTGGTGTGCGTAACCCCCTCATCGCGTTCAAGCACGGACATGGCTCCTCCAAGTGGCTATCTTGCATTTTTTAAACCGATTAGAATAATTATTCATGCTCGGTGAAACATGCATAAGCCAGTTGAGAGAAACTTGTCAATAGGCTTGGAGGGCGGGATGGGCCTTGCGGGTGATGGGATGGCTTCACACCTGCGCCTCTCATCCCGTTCCAGTGCGCATCGCGGGAATCCAGCTCAAGCGCGCCTGCGTGGCAAGGAGAGCCCTTTCCGCCAAAGGACTTAGGTTGAGCAGGTTCCTTTTACGGACCGAGGAATGAGGCGGGGAGGCGCGCTTCATCATTGGTGAAAATGAAGCGGCAGAAATAATCGGCACGGATTGAAACAGGACAATTCACAATTCCGGCTTGACAGAAACGCCACGTCTGCAATTATATAAACAGCTGTATAAATATTCACACGCATGTTTTGAAGAGGATCCCATGCAGCCCACAGAGCTAGAGCGCATTGCGCGCCAGATTCGCCTTCGCGACGTCCAGGCTGTTTTCGAAGCGGGTGCCGGCCATATCGGCGGAGAAATGTCGGCGATCGACATCATGACCGCCCTTTATTTCCGCGTATTGCGCATCTGGCCGGAAGAACCGAAGAACCCTGCCCGCGACCGTTTCGTGCTGTCGAAAGGCCACACCGCCTGCGCGCTTTATGTGACGCTCGCCAAACGTGGCTTTATCCCGGAAGAGGAAATCTCGACCTTCCTGCAACCCAATTCCCGCCTCAATGGCCACCCCAACTGCAACAAGGTGCCGGGGGTCGAGACCAATACCGGCCCGCTTGGCCACGGGCTTCCAGTTGCCGTCGGAATGGCCAAGGCGGCCAAGCTTTCGGGAGCGGATTACCATACCTATGTCATGACCGGTGATGGCGAGATGCAGGAGGGCTCCAACTGGGAAGCCATCATGTCCGCCGCGCAGTTCGAGCTTAACAATCTGACGCTTATCATCGATCATAACCGTTTCCAGCAGGGTGCTGCGATCTCGGAAACCAACGACGTCGCGCCGCTTCGCCCGAAGCTTGAAGCATTCGGCTGGGAGGTGAGCGAAATCAACGGCAACGCGATGGAAGAGATCGTCCCGGCGCTCGAACATCGAGGCAAGCGCCCGCATTGCATCGTTGCGCACACCAACAAGGGTCACGGCATTTCGTTCATGCAGGACCGCGTCGACTGGCATCACAAGGTTCCAAGCAAGGAACAATACGAAATTGCCGTCAAAGAACTTTCGGAGGCATTGTAATGAACGCGCCCGTAACCGCCGCCAAACTCTATGATTGCCGCGACGCCTTCGCCGAAACGCTGGAAGCGCTGGCTGCTGCAAACGACAGGGTCGTGGCCGTTTGCAACGATTCGGTCGGCTCCTCGAAGCTCGGCGGCTTCAAGTCAAAATTCCCCGAGCGCCTCGTCAATGTCGGCATTGCCGAACAGAACATGGTGGGCGTCGGCGCCGGCCTTGCCAATGGCGGCCAGCTTCCCTTCGTCTGCGGCGCATCCTGTTTTCTGACCGGTCGCGCGCTGGAACAGATCAAGGCAGACCTCGCCTATTCCAACGCCAATGTGAAGCTCATCGGCATCTCCTCGGGCATGGCCTATGGCGAACTGGGTCCGACACATCACTCGATCGAGGATTTCGCCTGGACCCGCGTTCTGCCGAACCTGCCGGTCATTGCCCCCTGCGACCGCATCGAAACGGCCGCCGCCGTCAAATGGGCTGCGGACTATGCCGGGCCCTGCTTCCTTCGCCTGTCGCGCGTCGGCGTGCCGGACCTTCTGCCTGATGGCCACGTCTTTGAACTCGGCCGCGCCAACCTGCTGCGCGAAGGTTCCGACATAACGCTGATCGCCAATGGCACGCTGACACACCGCATCGTCAAGGCCGCCGATATTCTGGCCGGTCGTGGCATCAAGGCGCGTGTGCTTAACATGGCAACCGTGCGCCCGATTGACGAGGCGGCCGTCATTGCCGCAGCGAAGGAAACCGGCGCAATCCTGACGGCTGAGGAACATTCGATCTTCGGCGGTCTCGGCTCTGCCATCGCCGAAGTTGTTGTCGATCACGCCCCCGTGCCGATGAAGCGCCTCGGCGTTCCGGGCGTCTTTGCCCATACCGGCTCGGCAGAATGGCTGCTCGATGAGTTTGGCATGGCACCCGCGGCCATCGCGGAGGCTGCAGCAGCGCTGCTCAAGAGAAAGTAAATCTCCTCCCAGGGTCGTCGCGTGTCTTCGGATGCGCGGCGACACCCTTTGCAATATCGTCGTTTAATCACCGCAAGGCTGAAACGAAAAAACTGCCGACGAAAGAACTCAAGTGATGCGCGCCATTCTGTCCATCGATCAGGGCACCACCAATTCAAAGGCCATTCTCGTTTCTGAAACAGGAGAATTGCTGGCGCGCGGTTCATCGCCGGTCGGCATCACATATCCGCAGCCCGGCTGGGTCGAGCAGGATCCGAACCGTATCTGGGCCTCGGTGCGCGAAGCGATTTCCGCCTGCCTGTCTTCGGCACCCTCTGCCGTCAACATTGAAGCCATCGCCATTTCCAACCAGCGCGAATCGGTGACGATCTGGGACGGCGAAACAGGCGAGCCGCTTGGCCCGGTCTTGAGCTGGCAATGCCGCCGCACCGCGCAGGAATGCACCGATCTCATCAGCAAGGGCCATTCCGAACGTGTCATGGCGCTGACCGGCCTGCCTATTGACCCGATGTTTCCCGGCGCCAAGATGCGCTGGCTGTTGGAGCGTGCGCCGAAGGGCCGCAGCCTTCGCCTCGGCACCATCGATAGTTGGCTGATCCACTGCCTGACCGGCGGCAGAGTGCATGCCTGCGATGCCTCCAACGCGGCCCGAAGCCAGGTGCTCGATCTCAACCGGCAGGTGTGGAGCGAAGAGCTTTGTGACCTTTTTGGCATCGACATCAACGCCCTGCCCGACCCGCGCGACAGCAGCGGCAACTTCGGCGTGACATCAGGTGTTCCCGGCATCAAGGACGGCACGCCTATTCTGGCTGCCGTCGGCGACAGCCACGCCGCCCTCTTCGGCCACGGCGCCTTCAACCCCGGTGACGGCAAGGTGACGTTCGGCACCGGCTCATCGGTGATGACGACGCTGCCGCATTTCATCGCGCCAGAGCGCGGCATCACCACGACTGTTGCCTGGAGGATTCACGGCAAGCCGACTTTCGCCTTCGAGGGCAATATTCTTGTGTCTGCCGCCTCCCTGCCGTGGATGACGGACATTCTCGGCCTGCCAGATGTCGCATCTCTTGTGGAGCTTGCCGCGACCGCTGAACCAGATGGTCCCGGTTTCGTCCCGGCCTTTGTCGGCCTTGGCGCGCCCTATTGGGATTCCAATTGCCGTGCGCTATTTTCGCAGATCAATTTCAGCACAAGTCGCGCGCAGATGGCCCGCGCCGTTACCGATTCCATCGCCTTTCAGGTTTATGACGTCTTCTCGACCATGCGCGCGCAGTCGCCCTCCGGCTTCGGACAGCTTTTCGTGGATGGCGGGCCGAGCCAGAACCGTTTCCTCATGCAATGCGTCGCCGACATGCTGGACCACCCCGTCATCCAGCGTGACGCGCCGGAAGCCTCCGCACTTGGCGCGGCCTATCTTGCCGGCCTCGCCCTCGGTCTGTGGAGCGATCTCGACGCCATCGCCGCGCTCAACAGTCACGGCAACGCCATCGCGCCTTCGTCCAGTGACGGCAGGCAACGGCTTGCCGTCTGGCGCGACGCGATTGCGCGCTCGACGTTACCTGTGACGTCGGGTAAGGGTGAATAAAAATTCACCCTGGAGGGCTTATGGGCAGGATCAACGAACTTCGGATGATATCCCGCGTGGCGCAGATGTATTTCAGCGAGCACAGGCGGCAGGCGGAGATTGCCGAACATCTCAATCTTTCGCAGGCCACCGTTTCGCGCATGCTGAAGCGTGCCGAAACGGAAGGTATCGTGCGCACCAGCATCATTCCGCCGCCCGGTACCTATAGCGATCTTGAAGCACAGCTTCGCGAACGCTTCGACCTGCCGGAAGCCATTGTCGTCGATTGCAGCGAGGATCGCGACGGCGCGATCATGGCCCGCATCGGCGAGGCAGCCGCGCATTTTCTCGAGGTGACGCTGTCGCAAAACGAGATCATCGGCGTTTCCAGCTGGAGCCAGACGATCTTCAAGATGGTGGAAAACATCCATCCGCTGAAGGGCGCCAAAGCGCGTTACATCGTCCAGACGCTAGGCGGCATGGGCGATCCTTCCGTGCAGACGCACGCGACCCAGATCACCACCCGGCTAGCGCGGCTGACGGAGGCCGAACCGAAATTGCTGCCGGTCCCCGGCGTCGCCACCTCTCGCGAGGCCAAGCTTTTGATGCTGGCCGATCCCTTCGTGCGCGAAACAATTGATCTTTTCGGTTCAATCACGCTCGCCATCGTCGGTGTCGGCGCCGTCGAGCCATCGGAGCTTCTTGCCCGTTCCGGCAATATCTTTTCCGCCAAGGAGCTTGCCGATCTCGCACAGGCGGGCGCCGTGGGCGATATTTCGCTCAGGTTCTTCGACAAGGACGGCAAGCCCGTCAAGACACCGCTCGATGACCGGGTCATAGGCCTTCCGCTGGAGAACCTTGCCAATGTCGACCGCGTCATTGCACTCGCCGGCGGCTCGAAAAAGACCGAGGCGATCGCCGGCGCGCTCAGAACCGGCGTGATCGATGTTCTCGTCACCGACAAATTCACCGCCGAACGACTGGTCGGCACATAAACACAGCCGTTATCCCATAAGGAGGAGACATGAGGCGCTTTGAAGGTCAATCCGTATTCGTGACTGGAGGCAACAAGGGCATCGGTTACGGCATCGCCCGCCGTTTTGCCGAGGAAGGCGCGAAAGTCGCCATCGCCTCTGTCGACAAGGACACCAATGACGCCGCCAAAAAGCTGGCGGACGAAACCGGCTCAGTCACCCATGGCGTGATCCTCGATGTGCGGGATGCGGCGGCGGTGCGCGAGGCCTATGGCGCAGCCGAAGAGGCAATCGGTCCGCTTTCCATCTCCGTCCAGAACGCCGGCGTCATCACCATCTCCAAGATCGAGGAGCTGACGCAGGAACAGTGGGATTTCAACCTCGATGTCAACACCAAGGGCGCGTTCCTGTGCTGCCAGGAGGCGATCCGCCGCTTCCGCGCAAGTGGCACCAAGGGCCGCCTGGTTAACACCGCCTCTGGCCAGGCCCGCCAGGGATTTATCTATACCCCCCACTACGCCGCTTCAAAATTCGGCGTCGTCGGCCTCACGCAAAGTCTGGCCAAGGAACTGGCGCCCGAAGGCATCACCGTCAACGCCATTTGCCCCGGCATCATCCACACCGAAATGTGGGATTATAACGACCGAGTCTGGGGCCAGATGCTCGGTGACTACAAGCCCGGCGAACTCATGGCCGAATGGGTGCGCAACATTCCAATGCGCCGCGCAGGAACACCAGCCGAAGTGGCAGCCTTGGTGGCGTTTCTCGCCTCCGAGGATGCGGCCTACATCACCGGCCAGACAATTAATGTCGATGGCGGGCTGATCATGTCGTAGCACTCAACCAATCGATGACGGCATCTGCGTTCTTCTCTGGCGGATGGACCGGGTAAAAGACATGCTTGATAACGCCCGTTTCGATAATCATCGTGAGCCTCTTTAGCAATGTCAGGCCTCCAGCCTGGAACGTTGGAAGGCGAAGGGCTGACACCAGAAGGAGTGAATGATCGGAAAGCAGAGGAAACGGCAGGTGAAGCCGCTCTGCTGCCTCTCGCTGATACTCCGTGGTCTGCGTAGAAAGGCCAAACAGACGCTTTGCTCCCAATGCCTTCAGTTCAGCGAAATGATCACGGAAGGCACAGGACTGTGGTGTACATCCCCTCGCGCCGGGTATTGCGTCCCATCCGTCAATAGCCTTGCCTCCGGGCGGGCTTGTCCGGGGGTAAGCATAGACCACGGTTAACCCAGGCCCACGCAGATCGACGGTCGTGCCATCCGTCGCAACCAAACCAATGCCAGGCAACTCCATCCCGGGTAAATGCCTGGCTGCTCCGTCGTCATGGGGGGTCAGTAATCTCTCATCCCCGCCGGGTTCAATCATTCCCACCTCGTTGCTCTTCCTGTCTGTCGACGTTGCGAAGTTAGCCGATTTTCATACTACCGCAATGTCTTGTGCGCAGGTGCAAAGCTGCCGTAGCGATTCGCGCCTTCAGCCTTGATGGAATACGAACGCCACACCTTCATTCGATTTGACAAAGTCACTGATTGCCAAGTCTCTGGCCGATAGAGATGGCGGCAACCGATAAAACGGAAACTAATTTTCCCGCTGAACCTTGCCTGCGTCGATACCGAATTCGCACTCTCGCAATGCCTGAACGCCTTGATGAGTTTCGCACTTACGACCAATATGTTATAAATTCGGCGAAGTGGTTGGTTAGAAAGAATCTCCCGCCCAATCTTCATGGCCGTGCCGTATGCGGATGACGAATACGCTCCCGTCTTCAATGATGCGGTACACGACAGGGTGAGCCTTGAGAGGATGGATCCTGACAGGAGGAGAAATCTCATGTCGTTCGCGTGCCATTCTTGGGTTGGTGGCGATGAGTTCGAGCAAGGCAAAAAGCTCATCGTGATATTGTCTGGCGACTAGTGCTCCGAAGATGCGGATGCCTTCTTCTGCAATGGAAATAATATCCTCTTCCGCTTGGACAGATAGGCTAAATGGCATTAAGCGCGTCCGCGGCTGATGTCAGCTCGAGAAGTGGCTAAAGCAAACAACTCTTCCGTTGAACGGCTCCCAACTCCGCTTCTGATCCCGTCGTCGACAAATCGCTGCATCTCGGCAATCTTGTCCGTACGCGCTTGGTCTCTGCGGATCAGGTCCCGGACATAATCGCTCGCATTCGAGTATCGACCAGTCTTGGCCTGTGCTTCAACCAAATCTTTCATGGGGTCTGGCAGGGATACATTCATCGTCGCCATTCGAGTCTCCTTAATGCGTCAACATACTCGCTGATGGCAAAGTTTGCCAAACTAATGATGAGGTCGCAATTACAGCTCTTGAAGGGATGTGAACCGGCGTGTCCCTGGAAATTCAAGAACTAAGCCGCTGAAAGCACAGGCCTGAGGCGTAATATAGCTTGTGGAGCTAATTGATCGCAACGATCGCCTCATCAGCTCTTCACCCGGGTCGATAGACCCAAGGGCCTTTCCTTGCAAATGTCTATTTAAAACCGAGCAACCAACATCCGCGCAGACGCAGCAACTCTTATTGCCAAATGAGAATATTCTTTGTCGAAACGCATAACAGGCGGCTTCGAGCACGTTTTGCCCTTATAGACCGTTACTTCCGAAGCCGCATTCCCTTGATCCGTCGAGTACACTTCCGAGAGGTCGTAAGGTATGCTGCGCTTCCCAGCACTAGAGCATAGCGCTGACCGAGGCGGCCTATCCGGAAGCCGTGAAAGCGTTTTACAGTGATCTCGCTCCAGCTGTTCTGAAAGAATATCCCGCTTCGAGTTACCACACCCCGTCAGACGCGTTCTCCATAACCATCAAATACTACTTTTTCGCGTGCTCCGCAAATCAACTCAGAAATCTTGCAAAAGAGCACACTGATGTCTGGAGCTATGAATTCGCTGACCGACCGGCACCCTCCTACAGAGCACCCACGAGCTTCGACCTTAAAGCAGCCCACACCTTCGAGCTTCCATATATCTTCCCCGGCTTCCATGGCGGTTCACAAGGGGCCGTGACCCAACTTAACCCGATGCAGCAAAAGCTTGCCGTGCAGATGCAGGCCTACTGGACGAGTGTCACCACCGCGCAGCAGTGGGAGGACTGGCCGAGCGTAAGAGATCAGGCGCGCGCAATAAAGCAGTTGAACCTCACTGGCTCCAGGAATGTTCGGCTGATGACTGTGCCCGTAACCACCGTTGCGAATTCTGGAATGGCCAAGGCGTCTACTGACTTGGATCGGCACCTGAAATGAAAGAATTTTCTTGATGAAGGGACCAACTTTGAACCTGTATACCGGCGTAAAGCTTCTTGCGCGACGGTCGGGTGTCCCTCAGGCCGGGCGGGAGGAGATCAAATGCGGGAAAGGTGCTTAATGGCGGCCATTCGCGGCTGCTCATCTCCCCGCACTATCTGACGACAGAGGAAGACAGGCGGGTGGCGCCGGAAGCTAGTTTGGCCGGCAGCGCCGATCCACGACGCGAGGGAGTGGTTGCAGGGGAGTGAGACGCTCCGCCTGCGAAAAGAGGGCGGCCTTGGGAGACTGAGGAATAACGCTGGCGGCGAGACTGTGCCACCACCCAACGGATGCTAACGCCATCGTTCTGCGCTTCCATCTGTCAGACAGTCGCTCATTCCTCCCGGAAAGCCCTCATGATCTGGTCGGTTAACGGCTTGCTGAGGTAGGAGATCACGGTTCGCTCTTCGGTCTCGATATAGACCTCAACCGGCATTCCCGGCTGCAGCTTGGCGGCTAATGTCCCGAGTGCATCGGGTGAGAAGGAAAGCGTCGTTTTATAGAATGGCAACCCGGTCGCCTTGTCTACCGAGGTAGCGGCAGAGACGATATCCACCTTGCCCTTTACCTCAGGCGTTGTCTGCTGGTTGAAGGCAATGAAGCGCATACGCGCCGGCTGGTGAACATTAATTCGGTCGATATCGGTCGGAGCAATTTTAACATCGACGCGCAGATCTCCCGCTTTCGGGACAAGCGACATGATGGCTGCTCCGGAGCCGATGACACCACCAACGGTATGGGCCTGAAGATCATAGATATAACCGGATTCCGGCGCACGCACGGTAGTGCGGTCGAGCCGGTGGGATACCGCGATGGCCCGCTGGTTGAGTTCAGCAATCTGGGTGTCAATTCGGACAATTTCTTTCTGGGCTTCGGAACGGCTGCTTTGGTCTATAGACGTCAACTTGATATCCAGTTCACTGATCTGACCTCTGGCTTCTGCAATTTTGGCGGTCACATCGCCTATCGTTCCCTGAAGACGAACCATTTGCCGTTTCAGGTCGCGCAGATCGGCTATGCGGACCAGCCCCTTTTCCACCAGTTGCTGTTGTAGTGAAACCTCGTCTCGAACCAGATCCTCTTCTGAAATGCTGGCTTTGCGCTGCTGCTCCAGACCATCCACCTGGTTTTGAAGCTGATTGGCCTGCAACCGTAATTGCTGCTTTTGATTTTCACGCAACTGCTGATTTTCCCGGAAAAGTTTTAGCTCTTCCCGCCCCAGCTGCGCCATGACCGGCATGTCAAAAATCAGCTCCGCCGCGTTATCCCTTTCGGCAACAAGCCGCGCCCGCATGGCCGAAAGCTGGCCAATCTGGCTTTGTATGATATCGAGCTCCACGCGAGCCTGCGTGTCATCCAACCTCAGGACCACATCGCCCTTGCGAACGAGATCGCCGGATTTCACCGGAATTTCCACCACGGTGCCGCCATCAACATGCTGAACCTGTTTGATTTCGCCGGAAATGGCGACCTCGCCCTGAGAGATAACAGCTCCGGCAAGTTTCGCCTGTGCCGCCCAACCGCCGATGCCTCCCACCAGGCAGGTCGCTAAGAGCGCGGTGGTGATCACGCGCAAACGAATGCCGTTTCCTGCAACATTGATGTTCTTTGGTTCTGCCCTGTTTGAACCTGTCATGACACTTCCTCCACCCCAACGCTTTACTAAACGGTGATTGAACCATTATCGGCATGGGCAACCGTCACGGTTAGGATGAAGTCGCCCGAATTCAATTCTTGCTGGCTTATGACGACAAGCTCGTATTTGTCGTCCGCATCCAGATCGGAATAAATCTGCACCACCTGACGATTCTCACCGTCATCGGTGAGTTCCTTGTAGAGCTTGATGAGTGTGCGATGGTCGCGGCCGTTTAGATCGGCCATGCCAAGATCGTCGGATCCGAAATACAGCGCACCGAGATCCGCACTCAGCTTTGAAAAATCGATCTTGTCACCGATTTCGAAATCGCGGATTTCATCGCGTCCGCTACCACCGTTACGAAGGCTGGAGGTTGTCGCAAAAACGAAAATATCGTTGCCCTGCCCACCGATCATCACATTGACCGTATCGCTGGCCGTTATGCGGTCGTTACCCGAACCGCCGATCGCGTTTTCCACACGGACAAGCCGGTCAGTCCCAATCTCGGCGCCATGGGCAATGCCGGCCTGCAAATCGATATCGACCCCTGCCTGGGTGGCACTTGCATCATATGTATCGCAGCCGCTGCCGCCATCGAACACGTCGTTTCCATCAGGCAGCGGCACCGTCACCAGACAGGAAGCGTCATTTTCAAGTTCCTGGTCCAGCACGGCGAGCACACCGGCGATAAAGACATCATCGCCCTCACCACCAAGAACAACATCGTTCCCTTCACCGCCAATCAGCCGATCGTTGCCATCTCCGCCGTCGAGAACATCATCTCCGGTATCTCCAGAAATTACATCGTTTCCGGCCTCACCAAACAGGCGATCATTACCGGCACCGCCCGAGATGACATCATGACCAGTGCCGCCATAGGCAATGTCGTTGCCTTCTTCGCCATAGATGAAGTCGTTGCCTTCATCACCGAACAGAACGTCGTCACCGCGTCCGCCCAATATCCGGTCATGTCCCTTGCCACCATAAATGACATCGTTTCCATCACCACCAATCAAGATATCATTGCCGGCACCGCCATCGATGAGGTCATGGCCCTCTCGCCCATAGACCACATCGTCGCCATCCAGCGCCTTGATGATGTCGTCCTTCGGCGTGCCGAGCAGCGTGTCATCGCCTTCCGTGCCGACGATCTCCTTTGGTGGATGGGGCCGCAGATCAAGCCAGGCTCGTCCCGTCACGCTGCTTTGCCCATCGCTCAAGGTGTATGTGAAGGAAACGATACCGTTCATGTCGCGGGATGGCGTAAACAGCCAGACATCTGCGCCATGAGCGCTGAGAGTTCCCGAGGAAGAATTTATGTTGGAGATCGAAAGCCTGTCGCCGTCCGGGTCCAATCCGGCGCGCGCCAGATCTGCCCAGGCCAACAAAATCGACAGGTTGACGAGACCGCTTCCGAGATAAATCACACCTGTCGCGACGGGAGCTCGGTTTTCGGAATTGCTATTGCCGGAGCCATTACCCGCCCCTCCTTGGCCGGAGCCGCTATTCCCCGCTCCGGCCTGCGCTGAAGCATTTCCGGGATTAGTGATGGAAATTGGCGTCGAATGATTACCCGGCAAAGCAAAGCGAATGCCAAGGGGAGCATTTGCACCAGCGTACGGGTAAAACTTGAACATGTTGTTATCAAGATCAAGCGCCGCCACGCGGGAAAGAACAAACTCCGCCCCGTAACTGATCCTGCCGAAATCTACAGATAGGCCATTGTATCGCACATATCGCCGCACACCGTCGGTTTCGTCCAGATAGCTCTGCAAATACTCTGTCCAGAAAGATGCAAGCTGTTGGGCAAGCGCTACCGGATCCGAGCTCGGCGAAGGAGTGCTGGCGTCCAGCATCCCCGGGCGCCCGGCACCGTCCCCCGCCGAATCGTTCGGAGATGGCGCATATACATCTTGAACACGGCCGAGATAGGCGGCGAGACCGATACCAATTGTCGAATTCAACATATGGGAACGCAGAGTGCGTTCCTGACGGTCCGGGCTTTCAAATCGGCGCCCCGGTGCGTGCTGCTCAAGAGCGGCTTCCCGGTTCAGAGCAGAAAGTTCGTCCTGGCCGTCCTTGATGTCGATCGCCATGATATGCCTCCATCACTCGGCCGCGTATTGCCGTTCGGCAACAACAGCCCGCTGCGGTGTGATCTGGGTGTTTGCCGATGTCTTTATGAGTTCTTCCTTCGGACCAAAAGAAACCAGCTTGCCACCCTGTACGACGCCAACCATATCCACCGGCTGCAAGGCGCTTGGACGGTGTGCGACCATGATGACGATACCCTTGCGCTCCCGAACCTTGACGATTGCACGCGCCAGGGCTTCTTCCCCCTCGGCATCAAGATTGGAATTCGGCTCGTCCAGAACGACGATAAAGGGGTCGCCGTAGAGCGCGCGTGCCAGTGCGATGCGCTGACGTTGTCCGGCGGAAAGAGCCTGCCCGCTGGGGCCTATCTGCGTCTGATAACCGCCCGGCATACGCACGACCATATCATGGACGCCGGCAGCCCGGGCTGCGTGAAATATCTTGCGGGAGTCCACGTCCGGGTCGAAGCGGGAAATGTTTTCCGCGATCGATCCATCCATCAGCGATACTTCCTGCGGAAGATAACCGATATTGGAGGTGAAGAACTCCGTGGGCCATTGCTTGAGATCTGCGCCATCAATGCGGACAGCACCGCGAAGAACCGGCCAGATGCCGAGAATGGAGCGAACCAGCGTCGTCTTTCCGCCGCCACTTGGACCGATCAGAGCAAGCGCCTGACCGGCCTTGAGGTTCAGGCTGATATCGCTCAAGAGGACTGTGCCGGAAAGTGGCGCAACCGTTGTAATGTTTTCAAGCGACAGTTCCTGGGAAGGTGCCGGAAGATCGAAACGCGTGTCCGGGTTGTCCAGGGCAGCCAATGTATCCTTGATGCGACCCCAGCTTCTGCGCGCAGCCACCACGCCTTTCCACTGGGCGATTGCCTGATCGACAGGTGCAAGTGCGCGGCCCGTGACGATGGATGAAGCAATAATCGAACCTGCCGACATTTCTCCCTTGATCGTCAGATAGGCCCCGACGCCGAGAATGGCTGATTGCAACATCATGCGCAGCACCTTCGAAATGCCCGAAAAAGTGCCTGATATATCGGAGGTGGCGGTCTGCGTATCGAGATGACGGCGATTGGCGCGCTCGAAGAGCTTTAGCGCACGGTCCGTCATGCCCATGGAATAGAGGACATCGCCGTTGCGAATGTGGTTGTCCGCAACGACATTGCGGTTGACAGCAGCGCGGGTCATTTCCTTGGCATGGCGCCGGGAAAGCAGTTCAGCGGCCAGTGTCACGCAGGCGAGGAAGACCGCGCCGCCAACCGTCAGCATTCCAAGAACCGGATGAAGCAGCCAGACGAAAACGAGATAGATCGGTATCCATGGCAGGTCGAACAGCGCGACTGGCCCGGCGCCGGAGAGAAAGGTGCGCACCGTATCGACATCCCTGCCGCGCTCGTTTGCTTCAGCTGGTGAATAGCCGAAGCGCGGCATGTCGATGACGACCTTGTGTACCAGCGGTGAAATCTTCTGGTCAATATTGGCCGAGAAGCGCACCAAAATTTGCGAGCGCAAAATATCAAACATGCCCTGAAACAGATAAAGGCCGATGGCGATGGCAGACAGCCAAAGGAGCGTCGCGACACTTCCGCTGGTCAGTGCACGGTCGTAAATCTGCAGCATGTAGATGGCGCCAGTGAGCGCCAGAATATTGATGACGCCGGAAAGTCCGAAGACAAACCATAAAAGGCTGCCGATGCCACTGATCTTGTAGTTTGATTGCTTACTCATAACACGTCCCCTGATCACTGCACTGTGCGATGTTCAGCCGCCCGTCGCGGCCGATGCCTCGGGTTAAAGCTCAGGAAACCCCAACGAAATCATTGGCAGTGAGGTTGTGGCGGCCATGCAGGGCGAGTTCGAAATCTGCCCCGTCATCACCCTGCGTATTGCCCCTGATGACGGTGAATTCCTCGCCATCACGGACTTCGTGAGCAATCGTCACGTCGCCAAGCGCCGTCATCGTAGTGCCGGCCGTCAGGCGCAGCCCTTGCCCCATCCCGGAGAAATCAATCTTGTCCCCGGTGCTGAAGCCATAGATCGTGTCGCCATTTGCAGCGGCAGCGGAGTTGAACTTGAAAGTGTCATCCCCAAGTCCGCCATCGATGACGTTGATGGCATTGGAGGCGACAATCTTGTCGTGACCAGATCCGCCGATAAAATTTTCGAAGCCGAAGAACGTATCGTTGCCGGTGCTTGCACCACTGACGGAACCGCGCCCCATCAGCCCATTGCCGAGATCGACGGTGAGATTGGTCGTGCTGACCGAGTAGTCCAATGTATCTGTGCCGTCTTCCCCGTAATAGACGTCGTCACCATCGTTCAGCGTGGCAAGTATCGTGTCATTGCCGGCACCACCCCAGATACGATCATTGCCGGCACCCCCTTCGAGGATATCGTCGCCCTCGTCTCCAAACAGCAAGTCGTTACCTGCGCCGCCGAAAATGAGATCGCTGCCGGCACCACCATGGATTTCGTCGTTACCGTCACCACCATTTGCCACATCCCTGCCGTCACCACTCAGAATGACATCATCACCGGCCTCGCCCCGGAGAATGTCGTTGCCGGCGTCACCGACCAGAATATCCGCGCCATCACCGCCAATCAGCGTGTCGTGGCCCGCCGCGCCGATGAGGGTGTCGTTGCCGGACGTACCGATCAGTGTTTTGGCAGCTATTGGCAGCGGCGTCGTGTTGCCACCGCCATTGTTGCCATTGGGAGCCCCATCATCTGGCGTGTTTCCGCACTCGCCACCGTTGCCTTCGCCCTCGTGATCATCATAGTCGTCGTCCTCCCCGTGCTCATTCTCGTATTCTTTAAGCCCTGGAGTAACATCGCCGAAAAATACGATCTGATGTGTGCCGTTCGAGAGGGTGGAAAGGCCCGTTGCGGCATCATAGGTTCGGCTGAAATCCTGCGGATTGCTGCCTGCGGGCAGTTCGATAACGTCCTGCGGACGAAGCGTTCCGACAATCGTATCGTTACCGCCATTGGAGCGGAAGACAATGCGATGTGCCGAAGTCAACGCGCTGATATCCACGGTATCATTGCCCGCACTGCCATAGATGGTGATGGTGCTGAAGTTCAGGCTCGTGGAGTTGAAGTTGCCGATAACCTGCACGGTATCGCCATTGTTGACACCGGTGTTCAGCCCACCGCCATCATTGGCCGTCACGTTAAGGGTATTGACGGCGATCTCTTCGATGTTGTCCAGCTCAGCAATGACAGATTCGACACCACCCACTGTTCTGGTGATGACGATTTCAGTATTGGTCGCAAAGATCGTTCCCAGAGACGTCGCGAGATTGGCGTTCTGGCCGTTGGTAACCGCATAGATACGGAACAGTTCTGAACCTGCGACACCTGTCAGGCGATACGTATCGACCCCGGCACCACCATCGATTAAATCACGCCCATCAGTGCTGGTCTGGTTAATCGTGTCGGTACCGGCACCGGCATTGATCACGTCAAAACCAGCGCCGCCATTCAGCGTGTCGTTACCGTTCCCACCGTTCAGCGTATCGTCACCGGCACCGCCGTTGAGGGTATCGTTGCCGCCAAGACCATTCAGGATGTCGTTACCGGCACCGCCGTTCAACGTATCATTGCCTCCAAGGATGATGAATGGATCGACACCATTGAGCGTGTCGTCGCCATTGGCGCCATTCAGAACATTGTTGGTGAGAGCGGTGCCATTCACGGTAACGCCGCCGCGTGCCACAACCGGCAAGGTCGGAACGGATATGACCGTCTCGGTACCGCCCAGCCCGTCCGTAAAGCTGACGGAGACACGCAATTGACGACCGATCTCACTGATATCGCCAAGCTGAAGCAGCAGCGCATTGGGCTCGGTTGGCACGAAGGTCGCAGCAGTCGCACCGGGAATATCGGTCCAGATCGTTCCGTTCAGATATTGCCACTGGTAGGCGAAGGCGCTTCCGATGCCGTTAGCGTCGGCAATCTGCGAAACATCGACCGTCAGTGTCTGGCCTTCTTCAGGAGAAACCTGACCACTGGTCGGCGTTGCGTCGATGATGACAGGCACGCCGGTTGCTGGTTGCGGTAGTCCGGCGCTGATATCGACCGTCCGGTCGGCAAATTGCAGTCGCTCGATGTTATAAAGCCGATCAGTACCGTCAGGCACGCGATTTCGCCCGGTTATCGGATCGATTGCGCCGGCCGTTGGATTGACATGCGAAATGGTAAAGCTGCCATCCTGATTGGCGGTGATATCGTAGTTTGCGAAATCATCCCAGTAGATTGCGGTATCGATATCGCCATCGCCGCCGCCATCGAGAAGTTCACGCACGATCTGCATCGAACCGGGATTGATACGACCATCGACCATCCATGAGGTCAGCGATTTCGTGACGCCATTCAGCGTGACGGTGTCTTCAAGGCTCTTGACCGTGAAGGCGATCCCATCCTTCGACTGGCCGATGATACGCACGCTCAGATAGCGGTCACCATCGATGACATCATCACCGCCGCGACCCTCGATCATATCGGAACCGCCACCTCCCAGGATGATGTTTCCACCAACAAAAATCCGCTCCGTCGTACCCGTTCTGCCGTTTTCCCAGGATCCGTCGGCCCAGTATTCGCCCGTGCTCATCATGTCTTGCGTGACGATCTGATTGAGGCCGGCGATACGGTCTATGCCCGCCTGATTAAGCTCGTTGTAACGGAAGCCTGTTTCGGGCGTCGGGTCGGCGACAGTGCCGCCTTCCGGTCCGGTTCCGAGGCGATCATCGCCACGCAAAACGTCATTATGATCCCAGCCTGAAAGGCCTTCTACCTGGCTGAAGCGGTCTCGCAACACTTCCAGCGGCAGCGTTGTGAAGATATCGACACGCATATCCGCATCGGCACCGTTCTTCTGGCCCTGATGGATAACCCAGTCATGGCCCCACATGCCGATGTTCTTCTGAATGCCCTCTCCAGCAAACATGATGTCGTCGCCGGAGTCCGCATCGTAGTCGGTATCGCCAGAACCGCCGTTCAGCACATCGTGCCCGATGACAGTGGAGTTGAAGAAGAGCTCGCCATTGTCGCCAGCGATGTAATCGAAACCGCCGCCGCCTTCGACCCAGTCATCGCCCTCGTTGCCGAAAAGGGCATTGATACCGTCACCACCGAATATGAAGTCGTCGCCCTGACCACCGCGGATTTCTCCATCATCAGCACCGGAAACAAGGTAGTCCTTGCCGTCACCGCCGAAAATCAGCGACATGCCCGTGCCATCGACAATAACGTCATTGCCGCTTTCGCCCTTCAGCACGCTGACAGCACCGATATCCGTGCCGGCACTGGTGATGATGTCGTCACCTGCGCCGCCATTGATGGCGTCCACCCCATAACCGGCCTCGATACGATCGTTGCCAATCCCACCCCAGACACTGTCGTCCCCACCACCTGAAATAATGTGGTCGTCGCCATCCGTTCCCTGAATGAGAATGTGGTCGAGGCCATTGTAGCGGATGTAATTCGGGCCTCGTTCGACCAATTTGGAGACCGCTTCAAGAACAGGGTTTTCGTGCTGCGGGTCGGCTTTTCCGGTCATTTGCGCCTGTTTGGCAGCATCGACATAGAAAATGTGGTCGGGCACCGAGAAAATGTCGGCCGGGAGGGCAAGCCCATCAGGCCCGACACTGGTGTTGCGCATGACGATTTTGGAGAGGGAGTTGTTTTCCAGCTCCGTCAGCAAGTTGAGGCCCTGCGTCCGCGACAGATAGTAGAAGCGGTCCGAATCCTGCAGATTTTCCATCTGAAGCTGGAAAATGAAGGAGAAGGTAGAGCCCAGCATACCGCCAAACGCCATCTTCTTTTCCGCAAGACCACCAACCCAAAGGTCAACGTCGTTCAGACCACCCAGGCTGCCGCCCGCATAGATGCCGCGTGCGTTGAGGAAATCCTGCCGGTCCTGTTCGCTCGGTACAAGACCATCACCGTTGATGTCGACACCGAAGACGAGTTCCATAGCGGCATCGCGTTTGGCTTCGATCGTCGTCGCGCCGGTAACGTTTGAATGTGTGCCATAGGCCGCAATGAAGTTGATGATGGATTCCGGGTTTCTGATGTTGACGGCGAAATCTGCCCAGCTCACATAAGGCCGCAGATTGGTATCGCCATTGGCAAATTCCATGAACTGCGCGCGGGCTTGATTGAGCGTCGGCATGCCTGTGTCGCGACCTCGGGCGATGTTGAGCGCAGCAAGATCGAGCGGAATGCCGACAAGCTGGTTGCGCAAGACATCGGTGACGAATTCGTCGATCTCATTGGCGTGCTGGGACGACATGCCCATGGCAATCGCACCGGCCATCTGCGCCTGGGAAATGCCGGTTCCGCCGAACTCCAGCGGGTTCAGGAAAGCGTCGAAAAGATCGACATTGTCCCGCGTTCCATCCGCATAAATGCGGTCGACTGTCTGGTTCAGCATCGAATGGCCGAAGCGGTAGACGACATTGGCAAATTCGGAAAAGATCGCCGGATTAAGTTCTACGTCCGGCTGAACGAGGAAGATATCAACATCCGGCTGGATCTTGCGGGCGAATTCCTCAAAAACCAGATGCTGATACTGCATTTCCGTAGCAAAGCGCGCCGCCTGGAAAAGACGCTCGCCATTCCAGACGAGTGTGCTGAGATCCGCCGGCAAAACGCTGATCGGTTCGGCAAGCCACTGGTTGAGGAAGGTGAAGTCACCTTCGGAAATTGTCGTTGCGAGGGCGGTTTGTTTGATCGCATCTATCTGGCGATTATGTTCCGCATGGAAAACGAAATGGACCGCCGTCAGTCCGATATTTTCGTTTCCGCGACCATCGCCCGTGATGTAATGCGCATCGAGCAGTTCGTCGTCATAATGCGTCTGGTTGCCGCGCGGACCAAAACTGCCCGAATACCCGACGGTATCGTCATTGTCGGCCATAAGCACGCCGTTGGTGATAACGGGCGCGGCGGCATGGGCGATGTCATCCAGAAACGCGTTTGGAAGTCTGAGTGCCAGCACCGCAGTCGGATTGACTGGCGCATCCGGCGTGCCGGACACCACGATATCGTCTGACGTATTGGGAACGCCATCGGCGCCGATACCAACGATCAACTGAGCAAAGCCGGTCACCGGGTCCGGAATAAAACGGCCATAGGGGTCAGTGCGGATCATCGGCACTTTACCGACATCGGCATCTGTCAGTTCGATGCCAAGCATTTCGCGCGCTTGCGCCTTGATCTCACCCCATGTCGCAAGGCCGCCATCGGCGCCTTCCAGCAACAGACCGGTCGCAACCGTTTTGCCGTTGACGGTCTCATATTCGCGCAGGAACACCTGATGTGATGCATGAGAAGTATAGGTCTGGTTCTGGTCTACCCATGGCGTGGTAACGTTGCCGGCACCCTCGCCGACCGTGGCGCGTGTCAGCACCATGAAATTGGTGTGTGGCGTTGCCGGGTTGTAAAGCGGATCGTCCGGCTGCAAAGGAATATAGACGGTGCCATTACCACCCTTGGCAACGAGATCGAGGCCATGATCAAAGAATTGGCCAAACAGTGTGAACCAGGCGTTGTAGGGTGCCGAAAGGCCTTCATCCGGGGAAACATTCGGCAAAAGCACCGTGTTGCCGTCCATCTGGACGCCCCACTGCTCAAGGAGGCCGTCAAGAACACCCGCCGCCTGAACGGTTTGCGCCTGTTGAGCCTGGGCAGCGGCCAACGCTTGCTGAGCGGCGGCAAGAGCGTCCAGCGCGGCGGGAAGATCAGCGGGGTCCGTAACCGCAACGACATCTGCCAATGCCTGCTGCACATTGGCCTGTGCGCCCGTCACGGCAAGGTTGGCCGCAACGAGATCTTCCTGCGCGGCGGCGTCGCCCTCGAAGGCTTGACGGATAGCAATCACTCCTTGGGCTATGTTCGCTTCGGAGTGGCCGGCAAGGCGCAAAGCCGCAGCAACAGCGGCCGGGTTTGCAAGGGTTTGATCCACAATGAGGTTTGAGATGAGACGAGGATCGGCATCCACCACCGTTCCAGGCGCAAAGCCCGGAGTCCCGGGTGCGCCCGGAGTGTAATTTCCGTTGTTCAGCCATACTGGGTTGGCAGGCGTTCCAAACATCAATGTATCGTCGTTTTCATTGACCCAGTTCGGCTGGGTCAGCAGTTTGAAGGGTTCGCCAGACGCGCCCCACTGCTCGCGCCCCGGTACCAGATTATTGTAGCTGCCATCCACGGTGCGGAGGCCCGATGGCAACAGCGGGCTATCGACCAAGCTCCGTAGCGCCTCCCCGATCGGGTCGCCCTCTGCGAAATCCTCCGGCGTCAAGCCTGCGATCAACGCAGTATGAGCTTCAGCAATTGCGATCTGTTTGAGAATGAATTCGAGATCGTGTTTGATGAGTGTGACCATTTGACGTTCGGGTGTCCCCGCCTCCAACGCTACTGAAAACAATCGCCGCCTCGCTCATTGCTGGCAGAGGACGACATCCCGCCTAAGAGACTGGCATAATCAGAGTTTTTTCAAATAGCGCTTGGTCTAACGATGTATTGTCGCAAGGTCTTAATCCTTCTTCCGACCATCGTCTTAATTATTATTGATATAACTAATCCGAAATGATTAGTTTTTATCGGTTTGCTATAGAAAAGGATCGAATATAGACTATTCAACGGCTGCACTGCAGGACAATCCTTTTTTACAGTCTGTCGAAGAGGGCTGGTAATGAACAAAAGTGCATCCAACATTGCAGGTTACATAAAGCCGCTGCCAAGACGCTGGATGTTCAGAGCGATTGCCGATCTCTCCATCGCCAACCAGTTCTTGCTTACCGCCTCCATCGTCGTCTTCGGACTTATGGCTGCGCTGAGCTTTTTTACCGCTTCCCGGGTGGAGCGATCAGCACTGGATGCGGCGGGCGTTGCTGGCGCTGCCCGCATGCAAACATCGATTACACCCTTCTTACGCCGAGACAGCCAGGGCAAATTCATTTTCGATGAGCAGTTCGCAAGCGATATCGAATATCTCATCGGCCACGGCCCTCAGGACGAACGTATCACCAATGTGAAGATCTGGCTTTCCGATGGAACGCCAGCCTTTTCGGCCAGCGGAGAGATTGGCAGTCAGCGGGAAATGTTTCCCGAACTCAGGGGAGCATTGGCGGGCGACATAGAGGTTTCGCGCACCGATGGCGACAAACACGAATACAGCACGGGCGAGAAAGATGAGCTGCTGCTCGAGATTTATGCGCCACTCTACACGGACACCAGTGGAAACGTCCTGCTTGCCGGTGAGATATATCAGGAGTCCGTGAAATTACGAAAACAGATATCCAATGCGCGTACCGTGACGATGGCGGTGGTCTTCCTGCTTTCGGTTCCGATGCTGTCTCTGCTTTACCTTATCGTTCGGCGCACCAGCAGGGTCATCGACGAACAGCGAAAAATATTGCGCCAAAGCCTGCGCAACGCCATTGATCTATCGATAGAGAACGACCGCCTGCGGGTCATTGCAGACAGCGCCCGCACGGAAGCCGGCAAACTTAATGAACGCATTTTGGATCAAATTGGCGCGGATCTGCATGACGGTTCCGTGCAAGTGCTGACACTTGTAAAGCTGCAGATGAGCGACATGGTCGCAACGGATCCGGAAGATACAAATCAGCGCCGCATCCTTCAAAAGATCCTTGATCTCGTCTCCAGCGTCCTCGAGGAACTGCGCAATATTTCCGCCGGTCTTATCCTTCCGGAACTGGAAGGCATCACGCTTCAGCAGTCGATCGAATTATCCATGAAACGTTATTACGAGATCACCGGGTGCGAGGTGGAGATAGCCGATCGCGAACGCATCGATATCCGCCTGCACGACCTGTCCATCTGCTTGTATCGGTTTGTACTGGAAGGGCTGATGAACAGCTATCGTCACGCGCATGGAAACCGACAGATCGTTCGTTATCGCCTACGTAACGGCCGCCTCTATGTCAGCGTTGCCGATTTTGGCGCAAGCCGGTTGATCACCTCCCAAAAAGAGGTTCAAAGGATAAGATTGGGACAAGTCAGCCAAAAACGCCGCATCCGCTCTTTCGGTGGACGCATGCGCTTTTTTCCAGGTAAAAACGGCTCGATCGCCGTTGCCGTTCTCCCAATTAATGCCGATTGACTGCATATCTATTGCAGGATGTTCTCCGATCTGGCATCGCGTGGAACAGCGCGGTTTTTAACAGCAATCACCAGCTCAACGCGGTTTCTCACATTGAGTTTCTGCATCATAGACGTCATGTAGTGTTTGACTGTCTTCTCACTGATCTTGAGATTTTCGCCGATTTCCCGGTTCGTCATTCCCTTGAGAAGACCACCGACGATTTGCTCTTCACGGTGATGAAGCCTCTCCGGCATCACGGCGTTTTTCCGAACACGCTCTGCAGTTTTCATCGACATGATAACCTTTGTCGCAAAGCCCGGCGTTACATAGGACTCACCGCGACAGGCAGTCTTGATCGCCTCTTGAAGCTCCATGCAGGAGCTACCCTTCAAGACATAGCCGGAGACGCCCGCCTCCAAAAGCTCAACCGCAGGCTGGATCGCATTGGACGCCGTAAATACCACAATTTTCGTTTCAGGAAACTGCGTCAGCAAGTGCCCTATCGCTTTGAAAGAATCTCCCGGCATGCTCAGGTCGAGTACGATAGCGTCGGGTCGCTTCTCTTCAACAATCCTGATCGCATCAAATGCCGTTTGCCCCATCGCAACGACATCAAAATCGGTCTTCTCGTTATAAAGGCTTACAAGCCCCTCCAGAAGAACTGGATGGTCATCGACGAACGCAATACGCACAGACATGCTATAGACCCCCATGTTTTGTAGGTACATTAGCATTTTTCATTTTATCCGCAAAGAATTGGTTTAGAACTAGTTAATGCAGGATTCGCTGACGTCACGTTGTTTGGCTGAAGTGATGCAAGCGATGCCATCCAAGACACGCCCAACGCAGTGCAGCAACATTATGGCCGCTTCTTGCCGCAGGACAACGCGCCACTGGAGGCCAAAATTCTCAGCCAAAGTCTGGGACTTTGCATAAGGTGACATAAGTCGCCCAGCTCGGATGTGAAGTCTATATCGCGCCCGAGTGGAACACCTGCTACTTCGCCTTGAACGGATTCGAACCAGCGACCCTATCGGTTTTGGTGGGCTATGAGACTGCTAACGAGTTACGCAAAAACACCAATTGCTAATTCGCGCACGTGCCGAGGATCGGCGACATCAGCTTGATGTGGGCATCAATCCGCTCCAACACTCTATCGGGTAGAACAGCTCGTTCAGGCAGAGACCACCAAGACTGGTTGACGCGCTCGACGGTCTCCGTAACAGCCTTCAGCACAGCAGCTTCAGGCAGTCGCGCACGATGCGCGAAGACTTTCCATCGCTGGGCGTTCATTGCCTTGAACGGCCTTTCACCGGCCAGCGACAGTGCCATAGCGTCCGACGGAATGTATGGGACTGTCGAGAGTACATCATAGACTGGGGCGAGTGCCGGCTTGTTGCCCTTCCCATGATAAATCAGCGACCAATTCTTGAGGTGCATGTCGCCATTTCCTGTCAGGACTGCCAAAGCCAGTCGTCGGACGAACTCGAGGGCTGCCGCTGAAGAAACGGCGACCCCAATAGCCACAGCGATATCATGATATGAGGCCCCCTCATATTTTCGAGACGGATAGACGCCGAATACCTGTGCGAAATCTTCGATATGGATGCGTTCACCACCGGCAACGCGATCGAAACGTTTGACGAGGAGGACTTTGCCGTCGGACAATGTCTCAAACTCCTCCGGAATACCCTCGAACTGCGATTGTTCCACGAGCTCGCGTTCCGGCACGTCCATACCAATCGCTTCGGCCAATGCAAGATTTGCAAATTCGTTTTCCGAGACAGCGGGAAATGATGTCGATGGAAACTTGGCGATATATGAACCCTGCTCGTCGCCTAAGGGGATCGTCAGACCGCCGCCCTTGCCTGTGTTTTTGATGACGGAGAGTTTCATTTGCACGCCGGCGAGCGAAAACCGGGCCTTTGGTCTCGGGGGTGTCAAACCCTCATTACGAACAACGCTGCCTTCGCTCGGCACAATTCGGACAGCCCCCGGCAGATCCGATCCGAGTGCCGCAAGCAAATCGAAATCATTTCCTGCTCGCACGCTGCCTGAATGGTGCCTCTCCATAGCCTCGCGCAGTTTATCCTCTGGAAGAAGGTTCGCAAAGAACGATGGCAAAGCCCTTGCGACAGGCTTCGGATCCTTACGCAGACCCCCATGTGCCGCGCGAAATGACAAACTGAGCACTGGGAAACCACCCGTCTGTCGATAGCTCTCCTCAAAGCTGAACGCGTTGAAGTCTCCCGGCGTCCTCACGATCATGCCGACCTTCAGGTCATTCAGCAGCACGTCCAGTGAGGTTATAGATCTTGGATCAAGAGGCGCATCAGACATTGCCATCACCATCAGGACTGGCGACGAAAGCAGGAAGGTCATCTTCGGCGCCACCTGGCTGCAGTAAAGCTTCAACCGCCGGGACCATCGCTTGAGGGATGAGCATCAGTTCCAGACCAAGCGCACGACCAATGTTGATCAGAGTGGTCGTACGGGCAGCGCTGGCTCCAGCCTCAATCTCGCGGTACCGCGGTCGCGATATACCCGCCATATCCGCAACCTGCTCCTGGGTGAGGCCCAAAGTCTTGCGCGACGTCTTGAGCAGCCGCCCTATGTCCTGAAGAGCCTCCGAATCCAACTTCATATGATACCTTAAAGCTTCATCCTTCCCATTATGATATGTTTACGTATCTCAAAGCATCTGCTCATGTCAAACGAAATGCCGCCAATGGGGATCATATGAGGCTAAAAGATCTTCTTACAGATCAATTTTGTTTCCTCCACTGAGACAATCTGGGCACCGAAACTGGAAGCACACCCGAAATACACCCTTCTTTAAATGTCCGCTTCTATCCGCCTGGCAACATGCCTGCCTCTTGATAGCTTTGGATCATCGTGTCGAACAGCGAGATGTCGGACCTGCTGCGGGCAAGGAGCTGCGCTCCCGCGATCGCGGCGAAGATTGATCTTGCCCGCGCATCGCTTCCCTTCTCATCCGTCAGGCCGGCATCGAGCAGCCGCTCCGCTAGCCAGGCGATATTGACGTCAGCGAAGGTCTGCACCTCTGTCCTGACCTGTTCAGGAAGATCATCATACTCCGCGCCGAAGAAGCTGTGATCCAGTTGCGTGCCTTGCGACCGACTATCTGTCATCGATTGCGATGAATGCCGAGCAACTCGACGCCGCCGCGTCCTTATCCATCACCAACCATCTGGTGGAACTGGTTGCGCTGGTTCTCGGCGTATCCGATCGCGAGGGAGACCGAGCGAGGGGGACATTGCGCAATCAGCTCGCTTTTTCCCTAATCAACTACATCACTTCGTATGCGGCAGACCCGGCACTGACACCGGCGAAGGCAGCCGAACATTTCCGCATTTCGGTTCGCTATGTTCACCGACTGCTGGAAGACAGCGGCGAGACATTTAGCCAGTTCTTGCTTCGGCAAAGGTTGCAAAAATGCGCGGACGATCTGCGTACCAAAGGTGGCAGCTCTATTGGAGAGATCGCTTTCCGATGGGGATTCAATGACCTCTCGCATTTCAGCCGATCGTTTCGGAACCAGTTCGGTGTCGCGCCACGCGAATATCGAGTGCAATAGTGCAAAGCAAGCAGCACCTGTTTGACGTAGACGGGTTCGTGGACGGTGGATAGCGACGGAACTACCGCGGCCGGCGACTTGTCTTAACCCTCGACAGGATCAAAACCATCAAATCCTCAGTTGAGTTGTAATGAATGTGTAAATTTTCTAATCTGGCGACGACCTGCTCTTCGGAATTGCTTGAACAGGCCGTCTTGGCAGCTTTGCGCCAAGAGGCGGACATCCGTCGAAGCCTTCAGGATGATCCGCGCCGTGACCTTATAGCCATTCGTAAGTCTCCCAGCGTTTGTCGCGATGGGCGCGGTGGCGGCGAACGGCTGCCATCCGCAGGTTCAGACTATCAAAAAACTAAACAGTGAGCTCTCTTCGGACGATCTCAGCTCCTGCGCTCAAGGAATTCAGCTTGTCTCTTGCCACACGACGAGACAGGGGGGCCATGCCGCAATTGGTGCAGGGGCAAAGTTTATCTGCGTCGACAAACTTAAGCGCCTTTCGCAGCGTTGCAGCGACTTCCTCCGGGGTTTCGATGGTATTGCTTGCCACATCGATGGCCCCGACCATCACTTTCTTACCTCGAACAAGTTCCAGAAGATCCATTGGGACATGAGAATTGTGGCATTCGAGGGAGATCATACCGATGCCGGATTTCTGCAGCCTGGGGAGAGTTTCCTCATACTGCCGCCATTCTGACCCGAGTGTCTTTTTCCAATCCGTATTGGCCTTTATGCCGTAACCGTAGCAGATATGGACGGCGGTCTCGCACTTCAGCCCTTCAATCGCCCTGTCCAAAGTGGCGACACCCCAGTCATTCACATCGTCAAAGAAAACGTTGAACGCAGGTTCGTCGAACTGGATGATATCGACGCCGGCAGCCTCCAATTCCTTTGCTTCCTCGTTGAGTATCCCGGCAAATTCCCAGGCAAGCTTTTCACGGCTCTTATAATGGCCATCAAAGAGAGTATCGATCATCGTCATCGGACCCGGCAACGCCCATTTGATGGGTTGTTTGGTCTGCTGGCGCAAAAACTTGGCGTCTTCGACGAACACGGACTTCTGGCGAGACACGGCGCCGACGACTGTCGGGACACTCGCATCGTAGCGATCGCGAATTCTGACTGTCTCGCGTTTTGCAAAATCGACCCCGTCGAGGTGCTCGATGAAAGTCGTGACGAAATGTTGGCGTGTTTGCTCGCCATCACTGACGATGTCGATGCCGGCCTGTTGCTGATCGTCCAGTGAAAGGCGCAGGGCATCTCTCTTGCCTTCCAGTAATTCCTCGCCCTCCAGCTTCCAGGGCGACCACAGTTTTTCGGGCTGCGCAAGCCAGGAGGGTTTCGGCAGGCTGCCAGCGGTCGATGTGGGGAGAAGTTTCTTCACGGTGGGACCTCTTATAAGTGATGCTCAGGCGGGGCGGTGAGCAAACAGTTGCTCAAGGACGGCGCGGTATGGCTTGATGAAGTGTTTTTCGGTGAACTTACCCTGATCCACCGCCAAGCGATTTCGTTCGTCGCGATCGTAAATGACCCGGGTCAGCGAATAGTCCTGGTGCTTCAGGTTGGGCTGGTAAAATGTCCCGGCTGCTGCGTTCGCATTGTAGATTTCGGGGCGATAAATTCTCTGAAACGTTTCCATCGTGCTGATGACGCCGATTAGCTCAATATTGGAGTAGTCGCCCAGCAAGTCCCCAACAAAATAGAACGCCAACGGCGCAACGCTGCCTGCAGGCATGAAGTAGCGAACCTGCAATCCCATTTTCCCGAAATACTGGTCGGTGGACGAGAACCCATTCTGCCGGTATTCGACGCCCATCACGGGGTGATGATTTTCGGTCCGGTAATAGGTCTTGCTGGTCGAGGCGCTGATGCAAATGACCGGCGGCTTGCGAAAGTGCGAGCGGTAGGCATCCGACCGCAGAAAAGACTTGAACAGGTTTCCATGCAGATCGCCGAAGTCGGCCGGAATGCTGAAGGCAGGAACGCTCTTGTTATGCTCCGGCAGCACAATACTGAAATCGTAGTCCCGCACATAGGAGGAGAAGTTATTCCCCACAATGCCGTCGATACGTTCACTGGTTTTGTGATCGATGATCGTCGTCTTCAGTATCTCGATGAGGGGAAATTTTTCACCTGCGACATCGAAGCTCATATCGACCGAAATGATCTCCAACTCGACCGAGTATCGGTCCGATTTGGGATTATCCCAGTGAGCGAGGGCGTTGAAGCGGCTGTCGATCATGCGCATGACATTGCGCAGGTTTTCCTGCCGCTTTTCGCCCCTGGCCAGATTGGCAAAATTGGTGGTGATGCGCGTATGTTCTGAAGGACGATAGTCCTCATCGAAGGGTACGCTCGTGATTGTAAAAATGCAGGTCTGAGACATGTTGTGCCCCTATAAAGTTGGGGGCATGGGTCTGCGGACGCATAGCAAGACAGGCCGCGACAATGCAACCGTTGCTACGGCACACTGGGACACCCCGCCCGTGGACGTTATTTCACCAAAGGCAGGTCTCCTGGCTCACGGATCATCACTTCCGTCCGTCTTCCCGGGGTAAACCAGTGACATGTTGGACTTCAGCTCGCCGCTTACAGTTGCGGGGGCAGCGTCGGCTTTTCCGCATGACACGGAGCACCGACTTCCCTCTTAGCCCCGGCACGTTGCGTGCAACGACTGGGGAACCTTAGGCGTGACGACCATATTGTAAGCTACGCCATCGGTCAACTTCATATAACGATATCTTTATGTCCTTAAGTCTGCGTTTCCATCGCCGGTTCCGACCGAGTAGGTTGCATTCGGCGTTGTCAGGCGATTCTCACATACGCGGACCTGGCCGTGGCAAACGTCTCGCTCCACGCAGTTGAAAGGATCAGACCACACCACGAATAGTTCCTAGCGCGGGAGCAGCCTGGTGATACCGTCCAGGCGCCCAGAGCGCGTTCCGCCAGACTTAGTCGCTCCAGAAGAGCCAGTACGTCGATCGACAGTTCAGGAGGCAATTGGGGCAGCTAGAAGGCGCGCATGATTTCGCCTGCCGCAGGCGTTTAATTGAAGCGGCCTCGCCGGAGGTTGGGATGCTATTCGGACATGCCCTACTGTGCCGGCGCAGCGCTAATAAAGGGATCGGCGTTTGAATTAAATAACGAATGAGCGAAGGCAAGCACCCTTAAATTGCGGGCCGATAACATCACGGGCGCGTATCCGCAACAGCACCGCCGAATTTGTGCTCGGGCCTTCGAACCGCCCCATGTAGTTGAAGGTGCACAGGAAGTTCCGATCCGCACCGGGCATCTGACAGGTCTGGCAGTGGGCGGTATTCGGCTTCGTTAATCGTACTGTCAGGCTTGAATCACTGGAACTGCTAGTCGGCAGTCAACGTTGCGGTTTTACGCTTTTCGCCGCTTTCAGCAGCGTCATGCGTCCCAGTTTTCAATCTCCGGCGCAACGGCCTGGAGCAATATCCTCCTGCTGCCGCCGAGACGAACGATTATCCCTCACAAAAACGAATACAACCGCTTTTTCTAAGAAAAGGGTTCCAGCCTTTCGCTGCAAGGATTGCCCAGGCAGTAGCCCCGACATGCGGCAACCTGAAATATTTGAAGTCGGCAAATGTCGAGGTCGGCCCGATCATCAGCCCGGTCGTCAGTTCGTCCCCGACTGTCGCGTAGATCAGGTTATCGGGAGATATTTGTGCGGCAATGGTGGCAAGCAGCGCCTCGGCCCGGTCGGCATCGCCGACCTGCTGAAATGCCAGCGCGGCCTGGGCCGTACCTTCCAGCCACACGCCATCCCGATCGTCGTTAAAATCAAAACCTCCCGCAACCGCATAATGCCGATCAACCCAATGCAGAACACGCCCACTGCGGCCCCGAAACTCCGGCACGGCGAGAATGGGCCAGAGCTCGGAATCTATTCCGGACTGGCTCGAGTTGGGTGTGTCGCTTCCAGGTTGGCTGCCGACGTAAAACCGTCCCTGCTGCTCATTCCACATCGCATCAAGAAATTTGCGTGTATTATCCCGCATCGCCTGCCAGGCGCGCGCTCCCTCAATTTCGGCGAGCCAACCCGCAACGGCATATACATCGAGATTATGTTCCGTCGATTTCCACTCGAGTTTTGCCGGTGCAGGCTCATGACCGAATGTGCCACCTGTGTAGCCGATATCGCGGACGCCCGCCGTATGCGCATCGATCCAGCGCATGAGTTTGGTCGCTGCCTGCACATAGGACGGATTGCTTAATCGTTCACTGGCAGTGAGAAGCGCAAGTGCCGCCCAGGCCAGGTTGCCCGTTGCGCTGCCGACCTGATAGTCATCCTCGACCCACGTCTTGCTGGCCTCACTCCAGAAACCGGGCAAAAGCATAGCACCATTTTCGTTCGCAACGGGGCCGGAACGGTAGGCGTTGCGCAGGCGGCCATCGCTGTAATAGCGATCGTTGTTGACGGCGAGCAGCAGCGCATCGGCAACCCTTTTTGCCTCGGTATCGTTGCCACAGGAAAAAAGGGCAATCGTCGCCAGGGCATTGTCATAGGTGAAACCCGCATTTGAAAGAGCGGGATCAAGCGCTTTGCCGCCGGGTGCAGGCTCAAAGCTCCGAAATACGAAGGGGGTGGTGGATTCGTCCATCTTCCCAACGAGACCCGCACACAAGCTAACAGCAAGGCGGTCGCGAACTGATCCGGAACCGGTGCGCCCATCGCCACCAGCGACCACTCCTGTTGTGAAGCAGGTCATGAGAACTGTCGCGACGATCGATTTGACAGACATGAGTTTTCCGTTTGGTAGGCGCTTTTCCAAACAAGCCCGCCTCTAGCTTGCGGTTTACGTCGAGCACGGTCCCGGGTTTGGCGCGAATTGTCTTAGCTGAAGGCCCTTGCGAGTAACATCTGCATGGACTTCAAGAGGTCGCCCTGTTCCGCGACATTTTCGGGCGCATTGCGGAAAAGCAGCCTCAAGATTGCACGATGCTGGTCGGCAGTAGGGGTGAGAGTGAATTTGCCGGGCGTTTGCGAGACTTTCGTTGCATCGATCTGCAGCCAGCCCACCTCGGGCACGTACAGGGACTCTGCCTCGGCGTAAGACCGGTTGAAATCCGCCAGGGTCGCGGTTTCGGTCGAAAGCGCCACGATCCGTACCGCCTTCACCTCGCTTGCGCATTGCAAACGGCCTTCGAGATCCACGCCGATCGGCTCTTCCTTGTCTACACGTGGTAATTCAATGCAGCAGATGAGGCTGGTGAAGGCAATCACCATGGCGACCGCCGACCAGATGAGGTTGAGACAATCTCGCGCCGAAAATTCTACAGGGGCGTCCCATGCGTAAACGGCGAGCAGAACTGAAACCGCGGAGGTGACGGTAACGATTGCGAAAAATAGCGCTGTAGGCCCATGAATGCGCACCTGTGACCGGTCACCACCTTTCTCCGTGACTTTAAAGGGACGTCCGAAGGGTTTGCGCATAGCCTGAAACAACGTGATGGTGATGGGAACAGCGGTCAACGCATGCGTCACTTCGGTGAACAGCGGTAGGGTGCGTTTTCCCGATATCCAGGTGGAGTAGGCCCAAAACAAAGCCAGTGACGACAGTCCAAATTTCATGAACATCAGCTCGTCGGCCTGGAGGGCGGAAACGCCTGTCAGCCAGTAGATCGATGGTGCCAGCAACAGGCAGAGGATGAAAGGCTTCGACAGCCAGCAAAACAGCCCGTGCAGATAATGCAGCCTTTGTGTCAGCGTGAACTTGCCACGCCACAATGGTCCCGTCCGCAGAAGGCCGATCTGAATGGTGCCCAGGCACCACCGCGTGCGTTGCGTGATATATTCTGGCAGGCCCTCAGCCGATAGACCGACACTGAGTTTTTCGTTGAGCCAGCGTGTGACGTAACCTCGCTCCATCAGGCGGTAGGTCAGCAGCATATCTTCGGAAAGTGCATCATGCGGAAACCCGCCGAGCTCGTTCACCGCCGCCCGCCGCACGACAAAACTCGTCCCGACGCAGAAAGCGCAACCGACCGCGTCCTTGGCCGGCTGGAATACATCAAAGAATACACGTTGATCATCGACGAAGGAATTGCGGATGCCGAGGTTGTGCTGGATGGGGTCGCAATTAAAGTAAAATTGCGGTGTCTGCACAACTGCCACCTTGGGATCGGCGAAAAGACCGGTTACGCGACGAAGGAAGTTGGCCTGTGGCGCGAAGTCCGCATCCAGTACCATGATGAAATCGGAAACCTGTGGCAACGCATTGGTGTGTTCAAGTGCATTGTTCAGATTTCCCGCCTTGGCATGTCTATTGTCCGGGCGCGTCACATAATTGACGCCGACCGTCTCGCAATAGTCCCGTACTTCCGGCCTGCGCGTGTCGTCGCAGACAAAAACACGCAGCTGCGGATATTGCATGGCCTGGGCCGCGATAACCGACTTCTCAAGGACGTTCAAAGGTTCGTTGTAGGTGCAGATAAAGACGTCAACGAGTGGCGCATCGGGATTAGTTGCAATCGCGGCTTCCCCTCTATCAGCGAGAAAAGACCAGTCCGTCCGCCTCGTCAGGATCAGGATCGAGCCTATGGCGTAAAGAACGGAGATCAGCTCGAAGGTGAAATAAATGTAGTTCCAGGCAGTCTCCAGAGAAAGCTCGAAGGGTGGCAGCGTATCGGTGGCGCGCCAAAATATGTAAAGGCCAAGAGACAGCAGCATAATCGCACTGAAGGCCAACCGGTCCAGGACCCTGCGCGGGTCGGCCAGTATGGTAAACAGGATCGCGCAAAGGGCGATGACAAGATTGACGTAGAGTACCGACTGAACATCGCCATCAGGGCTGAAATACATCGACTTATCCTCATGGTTGGTCAGGCGCGCGGCACGCCGCGCGTGAATGAGGTTGCTTCGAGTGTCTTAAACAGGTGGTGGGTCGCCCTGCGGGTTTGCATCGCACTCCCGCAGGGGCCCGTCCAATCCATGCGGGTGTCAGGATTGGGTGCGCGGCGCCTTTCCGGTGGCATCCGTATTGCCGAAAGGGTGCTGGGTGATGATATCGGGCTGATGTGCCCGGCCAGGCACATCCGGCCGCTGTTGGGGCCACTCGATACCAGTGTGTGCGGATAGCGTATCACGCGACGTTTCGATCAGTGCCCATGCGGCCTGCCTGACATCCGGCAATTCGCTGACGGAGGTCTTTGCAAACTGGAACAGGCTGGCTGATGCTTCATGCACATAATTCCGGGTTTTGCCGAGCCACTCGCGCGGCAGGCTCACACTCACCCACGTGCCGACCGAACAGGCGCCGTTCTCGGTCAATTTTTCCTGTGCCCTGCTGTCCATGCGAATATAGGCGTAGAGCTCTCGCCGCTCTGTTGGTGGAAAGGGCACGGCATAATCGAGGTCGACACGTTCGGTAGTACGTGGCACCAGGCGCTCCACCACCCCATCGGATTCTTCCGCCCAGGCATCGGAACTCACCTTCACCCGAGAACCGACGGAAAGCGCCTGTGCCTGACGCTCTGAAAAAATCGCCACGACGAAAGCGTTGCGGCAGTCAAGCGCCTCCGCCAGCGTGTCGCCTGCAACCACTTCACGGCCGGTCGCAGCCACGGGCTTGTAGAGCGTTGTGCCCGGTGGAATGGAAAGATCGGCGCGGGTCAGTCTTTCAATACGTGCGCTCTCCGCCGATGCCAGGGTTTCGAGCTCGCTTTTACGCGTCTGCATGGTGGTCATCTGCATCCGGATCTGCAGCAGATCTGCGGACCGTGTGCGAATTTCCTGCTGAAGATTTTGCAGCGATTGCAAATCGGAGCCGATATAGATGCCTTGACGCGCGAAGTTCATTTCCTTGGTGAGTTTGTCAACGGCGACTCTGGCAGCTTGCAGCTTTGTATCTTCAAGTTGTATTGTGTCCGCTATATCCTCTCCGATTCCAGAATACATCCCCTTGGCCATCAGCTTCTGTTTTCGCGTGGCTTCCGCTTTTGCAATTCGGGTCGAATAGGTCACCATCTGCAAGGCTGCATTGGCTGCCTGTAGGTCAGATTCGGTTCTTTGCAGTAACGCCGCCTGCTGACTGGCAAGATCCCTGTTCAAATCGTCGATGCGGCTGGCATAGTCGCCAATAATTCCGTTCTTCTGGCGAAGTTCATTATCGAGTGCTGCCAATTGCACCTTCAGGCCGATGAGCGTGGTATTGTCGACCTTGTCGTTTTCAATAGCAGCCTTACCGTTCTTGTCGGATATCTTTACCACACCGCTGATCGGTGTCGTCAGCGGAATGACTGGTGCATTGATGAGGGCGCGGTTCGTCTGGGATGTGAAGACCGGCGGAAACACAGAAGATGAAAACACCGTGGCGACAACGCCAAGGACAGTATAGGAGGCCAGCTTCACCGACGCACTTTGGCGCACTTCTTTGTCTCTATTGCGGAACAGCATGATATCAACTCCTGTTTTGTTGAACAGCCTTTCCTCCCGCAGTATTAAAATAGTTCACTAAGTTTTTTTGCGACGCAACATCGTTAAGATTGCATTAATAAATTTTTCGATATCGCCTAAATCATGGGCATCTGCCAGCGTTGAAATCGCAAAAACTCGTCCACGAAAAACTACAGAGCTAAATTTCAATCGTTTCGTATCAGCTGTGCCTTTTAAATGGCATCTGGTTATTACGCGGGCTCTCACCCCGCCGCGCAAGTTGCAACCTATAGAAGCATCCGCTTGCCAAGGCAGTGGCACGAGTCTGGTGTCCCATATCCGGCTTTCAATAGGCCGGCGTTCACAGGTCAGTATTCGCGGTAGCCCAAAAGGGGTCGGAACAAGATCTGGTCCTGGCAACACGCCAAGCTGTGACATTCGGCATGGCGTCGGTTCCGCCTTCGCCGGGTACGGAGAAGGCTCTGCGAAGAGCAGATTGCTGCTGGGCATCGCAAGCATCAATGGCGAGCCGATCAAATCAGCTGCAATACGCAAGCGCTTGGCGGCGTAAAAACTTGATTGCAAATTTCATCTTATCTTGATTTGATTCCGAGCCAATGGTAGCAGCGTTTTCATGGAAAGCGCAAAACACCCTGAAATCCTCGAGACCTTTTTGGGCGTACGCTCTCGTCTGATGCGCGTCATCTACCGTCGGGTCCATTGCCCGGCGACAACTGCCGATCTCCTTCAGGATACTTTTCTTCGCTTTTGGGAACGGCCGGGCCTGTTACGTGATGTTGTCGACCTGGCAGCCTATTTCATGATTACTGGCCGCAATCTTGCGCTTGATCACGAACGCCGCCGCAAGATCGCCCCCTTTGTCGACGGGATCGAAGGCCTTGAATCCATTCGTGATCCCGCACCATCTGCGGAAGCAGCTACCATCAGCCGTCAGGAACTGCTTCGCGTTCAGGCCGCACTGGAACACATGCCTGCACGCGCCCAGCAGGTTTTTATCCTCGCTCGTATTGACGGCCTGACATATGTCGAGATTGGCGAACGACTGGGAATATCGCCCAAAACGGTCTTTGGTCACATGGTCGTGGCGCTTGAGCGGTTGCGTGCAGAGGTCAACTACGAGCGCTAAAAGTCGCATGGCGGCTAAGAATGAGGCGGCGGATGCAGGATTTTTCCCTTCAGGAGCACTCTCCTGACAATGATCCAGAGATATCACGCCGTGCAGCCGAATGGTTCGCGCTGCTTCTCGATGACAGCGCGACACCACTCGACCGTGCCAATTTCAGGGTTTGGCTCGAACAAAGCCCGGCCCATGCGAGAGCCTATGCCGAACTGGAGCGTTTGTGGCTTGGAGCCTCGGCCCTGCCAGAGGTATCAAGCCCTGCATCTGTCAGACGGCGAAAAATCCTCAAATCCGGCGGTGCACTTGCTATCCTGACCGCCGCCGGGCTTGGGACGCACGCATATTTAAGGCAGCAAACAGATTACCGGACGGGTGTCGGAGAGACCGCGCGCTTTTCCTTGCCCGACGGATCGGTTGCCGAACTGTCGACGGCGAGCGCCATATCGTTAAATTTCACGGCGGGCCAGCGACACGTCATTTTACAACAAGGCGAAGCGTTTTTCACGGTCGCTCGGGACGCTGCTCGACCGTTCTCTGTTGATTGTAGGGACCTTAGAGCTTTAGCGCTTGGCACTCAGTTTTCCGTTGGGATGCATGAGGAAGGTATCGTCGTCGCGGTTGCAGAACACACGGTAAAGGTCTCATCGTTGAGCCAAGAGCGGATCGTCCAGGAGGGGCAGTCCGTGCTTTTCGCCAATGACAAACTGTCGGTGCCATCACAGACGGATATTGAGACGAGACTTTCGTGGCGAAGCGGAAGGCTCGTTTTCATCTCGGCTCCGTTCGAGGATGTCGTTGCTGCCCTGTCAAAATGGCGCTACGGCAAGATGATTGTCATGGACAGAGCCCTGGCCCGCCGGCCGATCAGCATCATCGTGGACGTGCGCAGGGCCGGTCGGATACTGGAAAGTCTGGAGCACGGCCTGCCTATCCGTATTGCGAGCTACTCGCCTTTGCTGACGTTGATCTATCCGCAATAAAAAATCAAAAAATCGACCGAGGTTTTTTCCAAGCTGAAACGTCCCCTGTTCAGAAGCCCGAAAATGCTCGGGTATTGGTCCGTTTGCAGGGGGCAAAACGAGTGACACAGAAAAACCAAGCCGGCGGCTTTCGCATGAGACTGTACCGTATAATGTTGTTGGCCGCCTGCGCCAGTTTCACCACCATCGTCTTGTCAACAGGAGCAGTTGCTCAGACCGCCAAGAGCTACGAATTTGCGATCTCCGGTCAGCCCCTGTCGGCTGCGCTGGTGCGCTTCTCATCGGTGACCGGTATCGATGTCGCTTTTGACGGTCCTCTGCCGGCAAACCTGCGCAGCGTCGGTACAGCCGGAAATCTCTCGGCTGAGGGCGCGCTCAGACGTCTTCTCGCGGGCACAGGCCTGACCTTCCGATTTACGACCGCAAATACGGTCCTTTTGATCAACCCGCAAAACTCCTCGTCAAGCGCCAGTGCGGTTGGCGCGACAATCCTTGAGCCCATCGTTGTGCAGGGAGAGAACGCTCGTGGGCCTGTAGAGGGGTTTGTCGCCACACAGAGCGCCACAGCGACGAAGACGGGCACCTCACTCAAAGACACTCCACAGGCCGTCAATGTTGTAACGAAAGACCAGATTGCTGCTCAAGGTTCGACCACGCTGACCCAGGCTCTTCGCTATACGCCAGGCGTCATCAGCCAATATGGCGACGATTCCCGCTATGACTGGTTTACGATACGTGGATTTCGACCAAGTCGATATCTGGATGGCCTGCGCCTACCGTTTGGATCGCGCGGCTACGCCCAGCCACGTGTCGAACCGTTCAGCCTGGAGCGCGCCGAAGTCCTGAAGGGTCCGGCATCGGTCCTCTATGGCCAGGGCGATCCCGGCGGTCTGATCAACATGGTATCAAAACGGCCGAGCGCAACTGCTCTCAATGAAGTGGAGATGCAGTTCGGCACCGATAAGCGTATACAGACAGCATTCGATCTCGGCGGTGGTGCTGGTGACGATGACAGTTTCCTCTACCGCATCGTCGGCGTCGGCCGGTTGACCGATACCCAGTATGACTATGTGCGCGAGAAGAAGGGATATATTGCGCCTTCATTCACTTTCAAGGCGGATGAGGGAACATCACTGACGGTTTACGGTAGCTATCAGCACATCGACTCTCCCGGCGGCGGCGGAGCGCCGGCGCTTCCCGCGAACGGCACACTCTATACCCGCATGTATCCGGAATTGCCCCGCAGTGCATTCCCAGGCGAACCGGGTTACGACCACTACAAGAGCGACCAGGCATCTGTCGGTTACGAGTTCGAACACGAAGTCGATGACACCTGGACCATCAGACAGAACCTTCGCTACTCCTATATCGGAACGGACACTCAGCGCGTTCAGCCCTATTGCCCGGCAGCCTGCAATCCCACGGCCTTCTACCGATATGCCTGGGCGTTTCCCGAAAGTGCCCGCGCCGTCACCGTCGACAATCAAGCGATCGGAAATTTCCAAACGGGGGACGTCGCTCATACCGCATTGTTCGGCCTCGACTATTCCTATGAAAGCAGCCGCTACGAAGAGTCCGTGCTTTCCCCAATTTTCACTCCCTTCAATGGACTTGACCCCGTCTACGGCGCAACGGCGATCACGCGCCCGGCGATCGCAACACGGATCGATCAGGACCGCAGCCAGATCGGCCTCTACGCTCAGGATCAGATGGAGTGGAACAATTTCGTGTTCTCGCTCGGTGGCCGCTACGACTGGGCAAATACAGATACGAGGACCCGGACGAGCGTCGCTGACAATCAGATCGATCAGAGAGACGGCAAGTTTACCTGGAGGGCCGGCCTCGTCTATAATTTTGACAACGGTTTGTCGCCATACGCCGGCTACTCAACCTCCTTCAATCCGGCCAGCGGCACCGACCGTTTGGGTAACGCCTTCGAGCCTACTACCGGTGAACAGTTCGAGGTTGGGGTCAAGTACCAGCCCAACGGTAGCAACAGCTTCGTCACCCTTTCTGCCTATCACCTCACACAGGACAATGTCCTGTCGCCAGATACGACCCCCGGATTCACGAATTACAGTGTGCAGACGGGCCAAGTCAGGATGCGCGGTGTCGAACTTGAGGGCAAGGCGGAAATCACAGACGCGTTCTCTGTCTTGGCATCTTATGCATACACCGACAGCGAGATCACCAAAGCCAATCCAAATGCTGCCGGTATCAGCAACGAGGGCAATCGCTTTGCCTTTGTCCCACGCCAGCAGGCATCGCTTTGGCTGGACTACACACTGCAGACATCGACCATCTGGGATGGTCTGAGCTTTGGCGGTGGCGCCCGTTACACTGGTCAGACTTTTGGCGACAATGCCAACAAATTCGACATCCCCTCATACACCGTATTTGATGCTGCCGTTCGCTACGATTTCGGCAAGGCAGACCCGAAGCTGGAAGGTTTGAAGGCGTCGCTGAATGTCAGCAACATATTCGACCGCAAGTATGTCTCGACCTGCATTGCTGCAACGGGATGCTATTGGGGCGAGGGTCGCACCGTCTACGCTACTCTCAAGTATAGCTGGTAGGATTGTGTCTCACGCTCGTTACCCAAATCGTGATTACAGGCTGACGCGGCGGCAATTCACCGCCGGGTTGGCTTCCGTTTTCCTGCCTGCAGTGGCAACAGCAAGCACGGAAACGCGTCGGCTCGCCGTGTTGGACTGGGGCTGGGCAGAAAGCCTTCTCGCTCTGGACTACAAGCCATTTGCTGTTGCCGAAGCCCCTCTTTACGGTGACCGCGTTGTAACACCTGCACTTTCGACAGACACGATCGACCTTGGCCTGAGATCATGGCCGAACGTTGAACTGCTAAGAGCCCTGAAACCCGAACTGATCGTTTCTCAAGCCGGATATGGTATCTCTGCTGAACGTCTCGGCGCGATTGCTCCAACCCTTGCGCTACCGCTTTACGGCCCCGCCCGGCAACCATTGCTTGCCGCAGAACACGCCCTCAAGGAGATTGCACGTCGCATTGGCAGGGAAGAGCGTGCGACAGACTATTTGGAACTGTCCTATTCGAGACTGAACGCGATAGCTCACAACGCAAAAGACTACGACGGGCGCGCCCTTTTGATCATCAAGTTTACGGATGACAGGCTTATCGATATCTACGGCGCAGGTGGCTTGTTCGATGATGTCCTGAAACGGATCGGCATTGCCAACGCATGGGATGGCAAGACCAATAACTGGGGCTTTGCAACGGCGGGATTGGAGGCGATCGCGCGCTATCCTGAAGCAAGACTGGTCATCATCGAGCCGGGTCCACCGGGCCTTTTTTTGCAAAGCGCACTATGGAACGCCTTGCCGGCCGTACGGAATGGTCGTGTATCGATGATTCCACCCACATGGGTATTTGGCGCGTTTCCATCAGCGATGCGGTTTGCCGAAGTCCTGCGGCAGAGTCTCGGCATCGCATGAGAAACCGTTTCATCACCCCACCGCGCCTCGCCTTTACCATCACACTGGCAGCGATCGCGCTCCACGCCTTTGCCGTTGGTCACTATGTGGCGATCTCCGACATTCCAGCGGCCTTATGGCAGCCGGATCCAGCTTCGTTCGGCCAGATCTATGTCTATTTCTCGATTGTCCCACGGTTCCTCGTCGCTCTGCTGGCTGGTGGTGCGCTTGCTTTCACGGGTGTAATATTCCAGCAGCTCCTGAAAAACCCTCTGGCAGAACCCTCGACGCTCGGGATACTTTCTGGCGCTCAGTTGGCGATCACCCTTCTTTCCCTTTCTACAGTTGCAGTTACGGCAGGCGAGCGCGAGATAGCCGGGCTTGTAGGCGGCCTCGTCGCCGTAACAATCGTTGCGGGACTGGGAAAAGCTTCAAACTTCGCACCGATGACACTCCTTCTCTGCGGGATGGTGATCAGCTTTTCCGCCGGCTCGGCCTCCGTCATACTAGCCTTGTTTCACCACGAATATCTGCGCGGGGTGTTCATCTGGGGAAGTGGTTCACTCATCCAGAATGACTATTCCAACGCGACCGCATTGGCCTTGCGCATGATCGTGCTGATACCGCTGCTGTTGCTGTTCTTTCGACCGCTTTCAGTTATCGGTCTTGATGAAAGCCGTGCCCGCAGCCTCGGACTGTCCCCGGGCGGGTTGCGCGCGGCGGTACTGTTTATCGCAACCGTACTGTCGGCTGTTGTTGTAGCCCGCGTCGGCGTCATCGCGTTCGTCGGCCTTGCAGCCACCAACCTCGCCCGAATAGTTGGCGCTCGAACGCTCCGCCAACGACTGCTGTGGGGAGGACTGCTTGGTGCCGGCCTCCTGCTGCTCGCTGACAGTCTCGTGCTTGCTGGAGCGCCCGTCGTCGGTGAGGTGCCAACGGGTACCGCCACCGCAATCATCGGCGCCATAGTGATGTTGGTGCTCATCAAACATGTGCCCCACTCCATTGACCAGCTTAACAGCAATGCCCTGAACCAGAGAGAGAACCCTCTGGCAGGCTGCTTTTTGCTGCCTGGTTCTCTTGCCATTGCTGCCGTTATCGCGTTGTTCTCGCTGACCGAGAGCTTCATAGCTGGCGGGGTGGAAACATCCGTGTTGTTTGCCGGTCGATGGCCAAGGGTCCTGACCTCGGCAAGTGCTGGCGCAATGCTGGCCATTGCGGGTTCCCTCACACAAACGATCACGCGTAATCCCATAGCGAGCCCGGAAGGGCTCGGCATCAGCGCCGGAGCCGGACTGGGGATTATCGCAGCTTTCTTCGCCGGAGGGATGGCGTCGCCTATTTTGCCGCTTGCCGGCGGCATAACCGGTGCAGTCGCCGCGTTTGCGATCATTCTGCTTGTGGCAAAAGGGAAAAGCTATGCGCCTGGACCTGTTCTTCTGTCTGGCATAGCCATCAGTGCGCTCGCGACTGCGATAATTTCGCTCATTGTTGCCAGTGGCGATCCGCGCGCAAGTTACATTTTGGCGTGGACCATGGGCCCTACCTTTCGTGCAACCGGCTTCGTCGCAAGCATCGCTGCAGCCTTGGTTTTGATCGGGCTGGCCATCTCGCCACTCTTGCGCCGCCCGCTAGAGGTCTTGGCGCTTGGGGACAGCACTGCACGCTCTCTTGGACTCAATCCGGCGCGATCCCGGCTCGTGCTTTTGCTGTTCATTGCCGTCCTGACGGGAGCTGCGACCGTAATTGTTGGCCCGTTAAGCTTCGTCGGCATGATGGCACCCCACATCGCCCGAGCGGCCGGGGCACGCGGCCAAATCCTGACGCTTCTCACGGCGAGCGCGGTCGGCGCAACGCTGATGATCTCAGCCGACTGGTTGGGACGGGCTGCCGACTTTCCCTATGAGATTCCCGCAGGCGTTATCGCCGCCTTTATCGGGGGGCCATACTTTCTGTGGGTGATCCGCTCGCGGGGCAGACAAAGCCCCAGGCTCTAAAATGAGGTAACAGCCTTGGTTCAGATATCCGAAGACAGCAGAACGAGAACCATCTCGAGGATACCCCTTTTTGAGTTGGAGCGGGCCAGTTTCTCCGTCGGAACTCGGGTTTTGCTCGAACCACTGACAATAAGTTTGCCAGCACGGCGAATTATCGGCCTGATCGGGCACAATGGCTCTGGCAAGTCGACATTGATCAAGCTCCTGGCCCGCCAAAATCCACTCAGTGCTGGCAAGATTTCCTTTGATGGAAAAGACTTGCATGAATGGGGCAGCAGGCCGTTCGCTCGTAAGGTGGCCTATTTGCCCCAGCAGGCGCCCGATACTGCAGGTATGCTTGTCAGCGAGCTAGTCGCGCTCGGGCGATATCCATGGCACGGCGCTCTTGGCCGGTTTGGCCCCGAGGACAAGACGAGGGTGGAGGAAGCGATGAGGCTGACAGACGTTGAGCGTTATCGCGCCCGCTTCATCGATACGCTTTCAGGTGGGGAGCGGCAGCGGGTCTGGCTCGCGATGCTCGTTGCGCAAAACCCCGATTGTCTCCTCCTTGATGAGCCGACCTCGGCCCTTGATATCGCCCACCAGATCGACATCCTCACGCTTGTTCGCCGGCTCGTTGACGAGCGTGGACTTGGGGCCATCGTCGTGCTCCACGACGTGAACATGGCGGCTCGCTTTTGTGACGAAATCCTGGCACTTCATTGTGGAAAACTCATTGCACGTGGAGGACCAGAGGACATCGTGGCCCCGGATCAACTGCAAGCAATCTACGAGACGCGAATGGGCGTTATGCGCCATCCTGATAGCGGTCTACCGCTAGCATATCCACGCAGTTGAAAGGATCGGAACCGGCGACGCCGTTATTAAGGCAGATGCGTGGAGACGACAGCGCCTGCATTTACTGCCCTTGCGTTCCGTCCTATGTCATTACCTCCAGCTCGTGGCCTGGATGAACACCAAACTGCCCATCTATTAATACGAGCCTGCCTCCCGGTTTCCTGAAGAAGGCAGAGAAGTCCGCCGCCATATACCAACTCGAAAGGCTTGTGGGATGGGAAATGAGCAGATTTCCGTTTTCCAACGATAGGTCGACCCTTCGACATGATGGACATGCGGCGACACAGCCACCATAGTGCCGAAAAAGAGCGGCGCGCCAGACAGACGCTTAACAGCGGAGCGTGCCAACGGACGGGGCTGAAATACCGGTGAAGACCGAAGCTTTGCAGCAGTCAAGGGAGAGTTCTGAAAATGATCCGTGCCGTGGTCGATAAAGGTTCGGCCTGCCTGCTGGCTCAGTTGAATGCCACGCTACATTAACGAGTTGTACGACGCTGGAGGATTGGGCTGATGAAAATGAGATTTCTCGGTGAGGCATTTTTCGCCTTGATGCTTTCCACCGCAGTCGCCTCCGCGCAGCAGGCGTCCGACACGGTGGCGCCCGAAAAAGCGACCGATATTGCGACTGCCAAACGCATCGAGGCAAAGAGCTTCATGGTAGCGGCGGCCAATCCGCTGGCGACTGAGGCAGGGCGTGATGTGATCGCCAGGGGCGGCAACGCCATCGATGCAATGGTGGCGGTGCAGGCAATGCTCGGCCTCGTTGAACCGCAGAGTTCCGGTCTCGGTGGGGGTGCCTTCCTCGTCTATTACGACGCAAAAAGCGGCAAGTTGACCACGTTTGACGGCCGCGAGACGGCGCCGATGGAAGCCACACCGAAGCTATTCCTGGATGACAAAGGTCAACCGCTAAAATTCATGGACGGAGTGGTCGGCGGCCGCTCTGTTGGCACGCCGGGAACGGTGCGACTTCTGGAGGAAGCCCACAAACGCTATGGAAAGGCCGAATGGGCAAGCCTGCTGAAGCCGGCGGAAACGCTGGCTACAGAGGGCTTTAAGGTGTCACCGCGTCTTGCCTCCCTGATCGCGTCCGAGGGAGACCGGTTGAAGAAATATACAGAACCCCGGTCCTATTTCTTTGACACCTCCGGGGCCGCCCTGCGGGCCGGCGTTCCTTTGAAGAACCCGGCCTATGCCGAGACGCTTGCGGCGCTCGCCAAAGGCGGCGCCGATGCCTTTTACAAAGGGCGAATTGCCGAGGCGATCGTCAAGACTGTGCGCGAGGCGGCCGACAATCCCGGCGTGCTGTCGCTGGCCGATCTTTCCAACTATCGGGTCGTCGAGCGCGAGCCGGTCTGCTTTGCCTATCGTGCTCTTGACGTTTGCGGCATGGGGCCGCCGTCGTCGGGCGGAATCGCCATCGGCCAGATTCTTGGTCTGGTGGAAAATTTTGATCTCAAGGCGCTTGGGCCAAAAAATGTCGACAGTTGGCGCATTATCGGCGACGCCCAGCGTCTCGCCTTCGCCGACCGCGAGCGTTACGTCGCTGACACCGATTTCCTGCCGCTGCCGATCAAGGGCCTGTTGGACAAGACCTATTTGGGCGAGAGGGCAAAGCTGCTCGACGGCGATAAGGCGTTGACCAACGATGCCGTCAAGGCCGGCGAGCCGGAATGGGACCACGCGCTGCTTTTCGGCCGGGATGCGGCGATCGAGTTGCCCTCCACAAGCCATTTTGTCATCGTCGACAAGGACGGCAACGTGGTCTCGATGACGACAACGATCGAAAGTGGCTTCGGCTCGCGTCTGATGACGAACGGCTTCCTGCTCAATAATGAGTTGACGGACTTTTCCTTCAAGACCCATGATGGCGGTCTGCCGATCGCCAACCGCGTTGAGCCAGGCAAACGACCGCGCTCCTCCATGGCCCCGACGATCGTGATGAAAGATGGCAAACCGCTGCTCGCCATCGGTTCGCCGGGCGGCAGCCAGATCATCGGCTATGTAGCGCAGGCGCTGATCGCCTATATCGATTGGGGCATGCCTGTAGAGGCGATCGTCTCCCAGCCGCATCTCATCAACCGCTTCGGCACCTACGACCTCGAGGCCGGTACAAGCGCGGAAGGTCTGGCAGGGCCACTGAAGGCGCTGGGTTACGAGGTGAAACCGGGCGAGATGAATTCCGGTTTGCATGCAATCGAGATAACCGCCGAAGGTTTGATCGGCAGCGCGGATCCACGACGCGAGGGAGTGGCGGCAGGGGAGTGAAACGCTCCGCCAGCGGAAAGGTCATGAGAAAAGGTCAACACGAAGGGTGTGTATCTCGCCAAGGGGCGCTAACACCTTGACAAGAACCTGCGGCCTCCGAATGCAATTGTCGATAACGGTGCACGATCTCTTCCAGATTGCGCGGGTGAGGCTGTCCGGTTTGTCGGCAGCAATTACGTTCTTCCGGCTAACCACTACACGTGGGTTGCGACCACCGCTGTGTTTGACATACAGCCTGCAAACAGAAACTGACAGGCTGCGCTGTTCGAGCGCACGACACAAGAGGATATATGACCATGGCAACACCCCGACGACCGTCCAATCCCAAAGACGCAGCCGAGGCGCTATTCAAACCGGCAAAGAAGGTCGCAGCGCCGGCCGTTGAACGGCCTGCAATCCCTAACACCAAAGAGCTTGTATCATTGAAGATCGACAGCGATGTGCTCGCTCATTTTCAAGCCGACGGTCCGGGCTGGCAGGAGCGCATCAACGATACCTTGCGAGCCGCAATGAATGCGTCCAAATAAGCTCTTGAAGAGTCCCGACCCCATGCCCCGCCAATAGCTGCCGCTTCTCGGCCTCGCGGCTCGTTGGGCAAGCGTGGCGCAATCATGCGCCATTCACAGTCAGCCCGGACCTCTGTCGAATCGAGAAGGCCTTCTCCGCGTTGAAGGCGCTCGTACCAGAGGTGGCCCAGTGAACGATCCCGCGATTGTGGGATAGCATCGAAAGGCCGGTTGATCTGGTCGAGCCACAAAAGCCTGGTCATATCGCAGGGCCTTTTCGACCACTCCGCGATTGAGGAGGAGTTATTTTGGCCAGTACTTGTTCACATACATCTGTGTCTCACGAAGCATGAAACGGGCACTGTCTTCGGCTCGGTCCTCCCAAGCGAAAACGCAATTTGAAAGGACACCGTCGAATTTCATGTCGGCAAGAGTTGAGAAGAATACTTCCCAGTTGATCTCACCTTGGCCGAAGTCGGTGTGTTGATGGACGCGCACCTTCGCTCCAGGCGGATTTACAATGTAGCGCAGTTGCGAAGACTTGTTATGGTCATAGGTGTCTGCGAGGCGCACATGTGCTAGAAGCCCCTCGGTCGCTCGCAGGTTAGCAACCATGTCGGGACCGTAGAAGAAGGTATGGGGCGCGATGAACGATGCCTTTACAGCCTTTGAATTGATCGTCTTGATGATATCGATGGCAGGGGCGATTTCCTCAATCCAGTCCTCTGGATGCGCTTCGAGCGAGAGGATCAGCCCTTCGCGCTCCAGAATTGGCACGAGGATATCCATCGCACGGAAAAACTGCCCCTCACACGTCTCCGGACGATGCAACCCACTGCGGTCATTCAGGCTTCGATCCGGGGATCCCCCTCGCCCGAACTCCGAGACCAACATCGGGCATTCCATCTCTGCCGCAATTTCGATGGCACGCTTCCAGTTCTCTATCGCCGTTTCCCACTCGTCTTGGTATGGGCTGGCCCAGCGGTACATTGGCTGCAGCGTTGCCAGGCCCACCCCATGGTCCTTGAGGGCCTTCTTGAAGCTCTTTACCCTCTCGGGATAAACCTTCGGACGCGTCCACCAGGAGAGAAAGTCCGGACGGGGTGAGACCTCAACATAATCGTATCCCAGCTCGGCGGTCTTTCGGCAAATTTCCTCCAGAGATAAATGACGGATCATGTGCGGATCGAGTGCGTGTTTCATCAAAACCTCCTGATAATATAAATTCGCCCCTTCACGGGAGCGTCGATGCGGACAAGCATCGCTTGCTGGACCACGTCGCGTGGGTGGCAATCATTTATGGAGCTGCGCCAGTGGTGCTGCTCCCTCCATCGCGCTACCGATAGTCGACCCAGACCCCGCCGAGATCGGCAGAACGAACGCAGTTCTCAACCCAGCGAACGCCCTCAACCCCTGCAGCAATCCCCGGAAACCGAAGGCTCCCAAGGCGTTCGCCATCGTTTTCGTTGCGCGCCTCCATAGCGATAGCAAAGCGGTCGTAGAGGTTAGCCCAGGCCTCGAAGAGGCCCTCGGGATGGCCTGCACCGATACGATCGTCGGCAAGTGCCTTTGCGTGCAGGTAGCCCATGCCACGCTCAAGAATGCGTACCGGCTCGCCCTGAACCTCAAATCGTAGCTGGTTTGGCTGCTCGTCCCACCATTCGATCGAAGCCTTTGATCCGACGACGCGCACCTTTTGTCCATGCATGGAACCCGCATTGATGGCGCTCGACCAGACGGTGCCAAACGCGCCATTGTCATATTCCATCAGGGTCATGGCGTTGTCTTCGAGCGGTGCACGCGTCTTGACGAAGCTCTGCCGGGTGCACAGAAGCCGTTTGATACGGAGGTCGGGCAGGATGACCTCGGAAATATAAAGCGGATGTGTACCGATATCGCCGAGCACATAACTTGGACCTGCGAATTTCGGATCGACGCGCCAGCGGGTCGCCGGGCTTTGAAGCTCGACAGCCTCGTTGTGAAACCCGTGGGCGAATTGCAGGTTGACCAGACGAATTTCCCCGAGCTCGCCGGCAGCAACGAGCTCGCGGGCATGCTCGATGACTTGGTGGCCGCTATAGCCGTAGGTCACGCCAACAATACGGCCGCGCTCTGCGGCGATACGCTGAAGATCCTCGGCCTCGGCCACCGTGAAGCACAGCGGCTTTTCACACACAACGTGCAGCCCGCTTTCCAGTGCAGCCTTGGTGATCTCGTAGTGGGTATTGTTGGGCGTTGCGATCGATACTGCCTCGATCCCATCCGGACGCTTTGCCTCCTCTGCGAAAAGCGCACGCCAGTCGGCGTAGCATCGCGAAGGCTCGAGCCCCAGTTCAACACCGAAGGCGCGGCCGCGCTCGGCATCGAGGTCGAAGGCGCCAGCGACCAGATCGAAGTAGCGATCACGCAGGGCGGCGCTGCGGTGAATATAACCGATCTGACTGCCGCGACCACCACCCACCATAGCCCAGCGAAGAGGTCGTTTTGTCTGACGCGTTCCGTAAATCATGAGGTTTCTGTCCCGGATTGTTAGAAGCCAGCCGACTTGAGATAGTCACGGCTGAGTTTTACGTCGGCGAGGCTACCGCCCGCGTTGCGCGGATCACGCTCCTGCTCAACGGTGATAAAGCCTTCATAACCAAGATCATCAAGAAGGGCGCGAATGGCGGGATAATCGATACAACCCTTGCCGATGGGACACATGACCCCCTGCGCGCAGGCTTCAAAGAAGCGAATGTGCTCACCCATCACGCGGCCAAAAACGGCCCTGTCGATGTCCTTGAAGTGGATGTAGTCGAGACGGTCGGCGTATTTGCGCAGGGTTTGGACAGGGTCCATGCCGGCATACCAGGTATGGCCAGTGTCGAGGCAGAAACCGGCAACCTCCTGGGGTATGTCAACGGCGAGACGGGCAATCTCGTCCTCGAATTCGATGTAACCGCCGGCATGCGGATGAATGGTGGCGCGAACGCCATATTTCTCGCGGGCAAGAGCGGATATCGCCCTGATATTATCCATCATGCCGTTCCATGCCGCGTCATCGAGCCGGGGTGCCCTGTCGGAATGACCCGCCGCATAATCGCGTTCGTCGTGTCCCCAATCCATCACCGTCAGATAAGGTGCGGGAAATCGCTGGCCCAACGCCTTCGGCGGCCTCGGGAGACGGGTGATCAGAGCGCAAATCTCGTCCGTCTGGCGCAGCAGGCTATCGCGGTTTTCCTCAGCGACAAGATCATTGAAGATCGTTCCGGCGACGATATAGAGCCCTCGACTTGTCAGAGCCTGAGAGACCATATCGATGTTCAGCGGAACATAACCATAGGGGCCAAGCTCCACTCCCCCATATCCGGCCGCCTTGACTTCATCGAATACCATTTCCCACGGCGGTAGGTTTGGATTGCGCACGTCATCGACGCCCCAGCAGCACGGTGCTGTGGTGACTGTTATACCCATAATATTCTGGTCCTTCCCTGGTGTCGCTCACTTGGTGGGCGACCCTCCCTGACGCAGAGATTTAGCTGGAGATCTCCGATTTACAAAGTTGGAATTTGATGGGATTCAATCAGAAAACCGGGTGGAGAGGTAAATGACTGCACGCAAGATAAGCATTTCGGATGTTGCAAAGGCAGCCGGAGTCTCGACCGCGACGGTGGATCGGGTTCTCAACAACCGTGGCGGCGTGCGTACCGACAAAGAAGACCGCGTTTTGGCCGCTGCCCGGGCGCTCGGTATTGACCGGGCCCTAGATCGTACCCCTTCACGCGCGCTACGCGTCGCGGTCCTTATCCAACCGCCAGTCAACCCGTTTCACGCGTCTTTGCGCGAGGGTATCGATCTTGCATCGCGAATGTACGCAACACTGAACGTGCAATTCTTCGTCCATCACATCGATCCACGAAAGCCGGCGGCGATCGCCGCAGCCGTCCGCGATTGTCGCTCCTATGATGGCCTCGTCATCACCAGCCCTGACGATATCAGGGTGCGAGAAGCCGTAGCATTCCTGTCGCGCAATGTCCCGGTGGTTACTCTGGCGACCGACCTCACAGATTGCGGGCGAGCCGCCTATGTGGGGCCGAACGACAGGCAGGCCGGTCGGGTAGCTGGCGACCTGATGGGCCTTTTCCTCGGACGGCAAGGCGGCCGCGTCGTCGTGGTTGCCGGCTCACGCGATATCACTGGCCATCGCGACCGGGAAGCCGGGTTTCGCGACATCATGACCGAGCGTTATCCTGAATGCAGCCTGGCCGTAGTTCTGGAGACCGGAGAAAATCAGGAGGAAGCAGGCCGTGTCGTAGAGATTGCATTTCGGGATGACCCGGGATTACGAGGCATATATCATCTGTCCGCGGGTGCTTTGCCGATTGTCAGTGCTCTGCAACGCCTTGGCCGAATCGACAATACGGTTGTCATCACCCACGAACTCACGCCCAATCGACGGATGCTGCTAAAGTCCAGAAAGATCAACGCGGTTATCGACCAAAGACCCCTTTTGGAAGCACGCCTGGCAGTTGAGACCATCGCAAAGCTCCTCGGTAGAATGCCTGGAGAAGCGGTCTCTATCTCAACGGACATCCAGATCTTTCTCGCGGAGAATGCCTAGCGTGCGTGTATCAGTCATCCATGATGTCGCGTTCGTTCAATACGTCGTATTTCCGTATTTCGCCTCACATTTTACTGCTTCAGCGGCCGGCAAACGCGATCGTGTCAGCTACCTGCAAATGAGCGCCAAGCGCAGCCTGATCGATCCAACGTTCCGAGATCAGCAATCGCCCTGTTTGTGGGTCGTCCACGGCAGCATCATACGTGATGCTTCCCGGACGCTTTCGTGTTGTGGATGCCAGCGCATTCAGTTCTGTCATGAATTGCGCCAGATCGGCTGGATCGACGTGCATGTAGCCGGTTATAATCAGCATGGGATAGCGGCTCCATCAGGGCCCCGACCACCTGTTCGCGGCGGCTTGGGCCTTGACTGGTCAAGTGGTGATCAGACGGCGACCAGCACGATCTTGCCCTGGATGCCTCCTTCGGAAGCACGACGATGCGCTGCCGATGCCTCGGCCAGCGGATAAGTGCTGTCGATCACCACCCGTACGGAGCCGTCCTCAAGCAGACGGCCGGCCTCTTCCAATTGCGCGCCGTTCGAGCGCACCTGCGTCGTCGAGACGGTTATCTTCCGCCGGGCGGCTTCGTGATGGCCTGAAAAACCCAGTGGGTTGACGAGAAACAGGGCGCCATACGGCTTAATGCTGCGGAGAAAGCGTTCCATATTCGCGCCGCCGACGGCATCGAGCACCAAATCAACATCCGTGGCCACGGTTTCGGCAGACGTCTTCGTGTAGTCGATGAAGATATCGGCGCCGAGATCATTGAGAAGCGCCTCGTGTTTGCCGGAAGCAACGGCCACCACCTTCGCGCCTTGCCATTTCGCAATCTGGACTGCGAGATGGCCGACGCCGCCGGCGGCACCGTTCACCAGCACTGTCTTGCCGTAGAGCGGAGCCGGGGCATGCGGGAAGGTCTGGAAAGGGTTCGGCGCATCGTGTCCCAGATCGACCAAAAATTGCCAGGCGGTCAGAAACGACATCGGCGCGCCGGCAGCCTGGATGTGGTCGATCCCTGCGGGCTTCAGCGCCAAGTCCGATGCGGGAACACGAACATATTCGGCATAGGCGCTGCTTCCCGTCATGAGGTCATCCGGGAACCGGACCATCGCATGGACCTCGTCGCCGACCTTGAACTGCGACACGTCTTCTCCGACGGCCACAACCGTGCCGGAAACGTCCGTGCCAAGGATCAGCGGAAAGCTTGGATTGGGCTGCCATTCCGGCGGGAGAGCCCGATAACCATCGCGCAGATAGAGATCCGGCGGGTTGAGGCTCGTGGCATGGACGCGAACAAGCACGTCGTCCGCCGAGATTTCCGGTCGGGGTACATCCTCATAGAGGAGGACATCTGGTCCACCGAATTCGCGCAATCGCACGGCTTTCATCATGTCAGTCATCATGGCCTCGCTTGGATATTGGTTTCGATGACTGAAGATACGATCAACTCCTTCGATTGATAATCATCAGACAATTCGCTTTAATAGTGCCATGAAGGAACAAATCGGAATTGATAGGCTGACGGGGTTGATTGCATTCGCTCGCGCCGGCTCGCTCGGAAGCTACACCGCCGCCGCCCGCTCCCTGTCCATCTCACCCTCGGCGGTCAGTAAAAGCATTCAGCGGCTGGAAAAGCAGCTCGGCGTTTCGCTTTTTGCGCGCACGACACGTTCCCTGACCCTGACGGCCGAAGGGCGCGATCTGCATGAGCGTGCGCTAAGGCTGCTGAACGACGCCGAAGAGATCGAGCAGGCGGCAAAAGCAGCGCGCACCGAGCCAGCCGGCACATTACGGATCGCGGCATCTTTGCCGATCGGCCTGCACGTAATAGCGCCCGTGCTTCCTCAGTTTCGCAGGCTCCATCCGAAGGTTAACATAGATCTACGTCTGAGCGATCACATGGTTGATCTTATTGAAGGCGGCTTCGATGTAGCGGTCCGCATCGGCGATCTGTCAGACTCGCGCCTGCTCTCCCGCCGCCTTCTGCCGCATCGGCTATGCTGCTATGCCTCGCCCGAATATCTGGCCGGGCGCAACCCGCCGACCCATCCGGACCAATTGGAAGAGCACGAGACTGTCAGTCTGCGCTATCAGAGTAGTGGCCAGCTATTCCGTTGGCCTTTCCGTGTCGGCGACAGGGAGGTGGAGATCGTGCCGACCTCCGGCGTTATCGTTGACGCGAGCGAAGCCGTGCTTGCGACGATCTCGGCGGGTGCCGGCATTGGAATGGCAACGAGTTTCATGGCCAGCGCCTGGGTGAGGCGTGGAGCGCTCGTGCCGGTTCTAGCCGACTATGCGGTTGACCGGCACAATATAACAGCGCTGTGGCCCGAGAGCCGACGGTCGAACCCCGCCGTCCGCGCTTTCCTCGACACCTTAGTGAAGTTGTCCTGACAATGGCAGCGAATGTCTGCTTCTGGGGCGACGCTGACTAGGCAGCATTTGCCAAAAGCGGGCGTGAGGACAGATGACAACCCGTCGACAAATTCCGCAGATTTCTACAAGCGGCATTAAGCAGCCACCTTATCCAGCTCCAACAATGCCTCCGAGGGGAGCTCTATCCTGGCCGCGGCGAGGTTTTCTCGCAGATGTCCCCGTGACGATGTGCCCGGGATCAGGAGAATGTTCGGCGATCGCTGGAGAAGCCAGGCAAGCGCAACCTGAATCGGCGTGGCGTTGAGCCGGGCGGCCACGTCAGACAGGGTAGAGGATTGCAGCGGCGAGAAGCCGCCAAGAGGAAAGAACGGCACATAGGCAACCCCTCGGGAGGCGAGTGTGTCGATTAAGGTTTCGTCCTGCCGATGCGCAAGATTGTACTGGTTCTGCACGCAAGCGATGTCGGTGATCTTTCCGGCGTCCTCGATTTGCTTCGCCGTGACGTTAGACAGTCCGATATGCCGGATCAGTCCCTGTTGCTTTAAACCGGCCAGAACTTCAAGAGGCTCGTCCAGCGAGCCTTCCGCGGGGCCGTGCACGTCGAACATAGCGCGCAGGTTGACCACATCGAGCACATCGAGTCCGAGATTGCGGAGGTTGTCATGAACGGCCTGTGTCAGCTCCGCGCGCGCGAACGCAGGATACCAAGAAGCGTCCGCGCCCCTGCCTGCGCCGACCTTGGTGACGATCACAAGGTCGTTGTCATAGGGATGCAAAGCTTCGCGGATTATCTCGTTTGTAACATGCGGGCCATAGAAATCGCTGGTATCTATATGGTTGACGCCGCTTTCCACCGCCTCGCGCAGGACGGCTATGGCCTCCGGACGATCGCTCGGAGGCCCGAAAACCCCCTTGCCTGCAAGCTGCATCGCGCCATAGCCCAGCCGGCGCACCGTATGATCGCCAAGCGCGAAGGTTCCTGAAGTTGCAACAGTGCTCATGGTCCATCTCCTTGTGTTCCTCCAAAATAGACAGGTAGCATATACGCTACAAGAAGCTATAATCCGGACAGGTTGTCCGTGAAGGCGGACAATTGTTTTTACGTTTGGAGAGCAGGGTGGCGGATTTAACGGATCTGAATGCGTTTTTACTGGTGGCTAGATCCAAAGGTTTTCGGCAGGCCGCGCGCGAAAGTGGAGTCAGCTCCTCGGCGTTGAGCGATGCGGTGAAGCGTCTCGAAGAAGACCTTGGGGTACGACTATTCAATCGCACCACCCGCAGCGTGCTCCTGACGGATGCAGGAAGTCTCTTGCTAGAGCGCACCGGACCCGCATTCGCAGAGGTGGCATCGGCACTCGACGAGGTGAAAAGCAGCCGCGGCCGCACCTCGGGGGATCTCAGACTCAATGTTCCGATGAGTGCGGCAAGGCTGGTTCTGCCTCCGATCGTGCCGCCGTTCCTAAAGGCCTACCCGGAAATAAGGCTGGAAATCGTGACCGATGAGAATTTCGTCGACATCATAAAGAGCGGCTGCGACGCAGGTATCCGTTATGACGAACGGCTCGAACAGGATATGGTGGCTTTGCCGATCGGACCGCGCCAGCAGCGCTACGCCCTTGCCGCATCGCCGGGTTACCTTGCAAGAAGAGGCAAACCGCAACATCCACAAGACCTGCTTTCGCATGATTGTATTTTAGGCCGGTTTTCGGGGCGCGCGCTTCCCTCCTGGGAATTCGAACGCGATGGGGAAGAAATCGCCATAAATCCTAAAGGTAGCCTCGTTGTTCAGTTCGGCGGCGGCACCGATCTTGGTATCGACGCAGCCATTGCCGGTTCTGGCATCATTTATATTTTTGAGGACTGGCTAAGGCCACACTTCGATAGAGGAGATCTGATACCGGTGATGGAAGAATGGTGGCTGCGGTTTTCCGGCCCGTTCCTCTATTATTCCGGACGGCGGCTTGTGCCCGCGCCTTTGCGCGCATTTATCGATTTCGTGAGACAATCGCACAAAGATGCAGCGAAATCCTTGCAGCCCGGCCCGTGAATTCAAAGTCCTTAGCTCTGTTTCTTGCCGCCGGCATTGGTCGATCCATCGTGCATATCGCGATAACACGCATTATGCATTCGACTAGAGCGACTATTCAGACATGGGCACGTCTTGCAGTAATCCAGTCCGTTAATCAGATATCGGATGCAACAGATGCGGCGGAGACGCTTTGGCTTGCCCTCGTATTGACGGTAGAGGATGGGCCTGAAAAGCGGGTTACGTGAGCCATCTGCCATGTGAGGCGATTCAAGCAGTTCCAGCGCATCGGCCACGCCCGCATCGGAGCAATGATTTTCCATGGCGTAACTGCGCGCGATGGCTTCGAACATGTTGCCCGCGTTTGACCAAAGGACATTGCGAGACAGTCCGCTCACATCCGAAACAGTTCGGATAACTCCCTCGATATTGCCACTGAACAAAAAGTCGAAACGGTCTTGTGCTGATTTTGCTTGAACCGGGCGACCAAAACCAGACAGGCCAAGCGAGACGATCTCCCCTTCTTCGCTGATGTCAATGCTCAAGTCTGCCGGTGTAAGAGGCATGCGCCAATCCAGCAGCATCGCAGCTGTAGCAATCGGTCTCATTACCTTGGCGAAGTACCGCTTCGACCACTCGCCAGCAACGGCGGCAAGGGGCGCGCTCGGCCCATGTCGGCGACCGTAATTGCCGAGTATCACTAAGAGATTATCGTGCTCCAGCAATTCAATGAAGGTCAGGTCGGTACGCCGCCTGCGCCGGAAGAAATCTCTCCACTGCGAGTGTGCCGGTTGCCGCAGCAATTCGCCAAGAACCTCTGACCTTCGCATACGCTCCCGCCCGCCTAGACAAACCGGGAGACGATCTGGCGAGCCAGATGCTGCAACGAGGCCGTGGAACCGAACGGCCAGGAGGGTGTGCCAGTCAAACGGACATTTCCTTGCGCAACGACAGGCAGCATAGGCCAGAGCGAAGCGTGGAGAAGATCAGCCGGAACGGACTCGCCAAGGATGAACAAGGTGCTGTCGCTATCGAGAGACGCAAGTCCTTCCAGATCGATTGTCGTAAAGCCGAAGGATTGCGCCGGCATTTCAATGCCATCGGCAAAACCGATTTTCCTGAGAAGGCTCGAAATTGCGGCGTTGGGTGCAAAGACCCCTAACCGCGGAACGCCAGGTAATGGTTGCGCGACAACCAGCTTGCGGCCTGCCTGCCAGGCATCGCGCAATTTCAGGTTTTCGATATCATCATCGAAACGTGCGAGGAGCCTTTCGACATCATCCGATCGGGAAAGTGCTGCGCCCGCCTGACGGGCGCTCTGATAGACGCTTACCAACATGTCACCGTCGTTTTCCTGATCGTCGATCAGGTGAACCGGAGCGATCTTACCGAGCGCACGGGCGATGGACGCGTGCCGGTAGCGAGACGTCAAGATGAGGTCAGGTTGCAATTTGCGGATCGCTTCCAGGCTTGGCTGCTGTCGTCGTCCAACGTCAACGGCGTCCGAAAGGCCTTCATTTGCGACATTGACCCATGTTCTGTAGCCGGAGATTTCCGTGCACCCAACGGGCGATATTCCAAGGCAAAGGGCAATCTCGGTGGCAGTCCAATCGAGCGTGACCAGGCGTGAAGATCCTGAGGCGGCGAGTGCCACTGGCGCAGCCATTAAAGCCACCGCGCCGCTCAAGAACGATCGTCTGCGAATACCAGCTACCACTTCACGCTCACTGTTCCGACAACGGTTAAACCCTGCCCGTAATAGCACTGCGTGGGGGTGTTGCAACCGGCAACGTAGGTCTTGTCGCCGAGATTGTACCCGTTAAGCTGGAACGAGTAGCGATCATGTTCGTAACGGGCAAATGCATCCACCAGCGTATAACCAGGAACGAAGAATGAGTTCGCCGTATCCCCGGCAGTCTTGCCGATGCGACGGACACCTGCACCAAGCGTCAATTTGCCGTTCCAGCTATCTGGCATCGGCAGATCATAGCTCACGAACAGCGATTGCTGCTGCTTTGGAACGGTATACGGCATCTTCCCGATCTGGGCTGGCGTCTGGCTCTCGGTTACCACAGGATCCTGCCAACTCGCCGCCGCAGTAAGGTTGAGGCTGTCCCAAAGCGTGGCGTTGGCCTCCAGTTCGATCCCACGAACGCGCACTTCGTCAGTCTGGTAATAAACGCTTGCAACACGATTGACGACATTCTGTTGCGTTGCCTCGAACCCGGACAGGGTCAGGCTGAAATCGTCCCCCTGTGGCGCGAATTTCACACCGACTTCCTTCAACTCGCCTTTGGTTGGCTTCAGCGGCGTTGGCGCCAATGTCAGCACCGGGGAGAAGGACGTTGAATATAGCGCGTAGGGTACAAGGCCGTTATCGAAGACATAAGCGGCACCAACCCTGCCCGTGAAAGCTGAATCGTCCTGCCGATATCGGGTGGTAAGACCGCTGGCAAGAGCGGTGCTGTCGGAGTCGTTACTGACATAGTCTTGGCGACCGCCAACGGTCAGACGAAGGCCGCCGAGTTCCATTTGATCCTGCAGATAAAAACCAACCTGACGCTGTGTCTGATCAAGGTGTGTCGTCAGTGCTGCCGGCTGTACGCCAATGCCGTAACCCGGGTTGAACAGGTCGAGAGTGGGGCCACTGCGTGATCCTGTCCTGTTGACGAGGTTTTGCCACTGCACATCGATACCGCCGAGAAGCGTATGGCTGATTGGCCCACTGTCGAACCTGTACTCAAGATTGGTGTCCAACGCCACGGCGTTGAGCGTTGGCTGCGCATTGTAGACGAGGCGTGAAAGCGTGCGCTGGTTAGCGGAAAGACCATTGCCGAAAAGGTTTTGATAATTGACGTCCAGGTACGAGTACCGGAAATTCTGGCGCAGAACGAGATCGTCGTTAAATGCGTGTTCCAGCCGATATCCGATATAGGCCGTTTCCTTGTCGTAGATCGCCAGCGAGGGATCTCCGTCCGAAAAGCTGCGCGGTATCGTTAAACCGAGACGATTGGGATAGATGCTCCCGACGGCAGGAATAAGCGAGGGCACCTGGCCAGCGTCATCCTTCATGTAAGCGCCATATACCGTGAAACTGGTATCTTCATCCGGCGACCACCTGACCGTCGGGCTTATGGCGAAACGGTCGTTTTTTCCGAAATCGTTCATTGTTTCGCTGTCGCGGATAATGCCTTCCAAGCGATAGGTGAGATCGGAATCCGCACCGAGAGGGCCGGTTACGTCAAACCCCGCTTCCTTCTGTTTGTAACTTCCGAAACGGGTGTAGACTTCTCCGCCAGCTGTCTCTGATGGATCCTTGCTGATCATGTTGACAACGCCGCCGACATTCGTTTGGCCGAAAAGCGCGGAACTTGGTCCGCGCAGCACTTCCACCCGATTAAGGAAGTAAGGCTCCACGCGAAAGCCAGCATAGCCGCCTGTCTGGTTTGCAATCTGTGGCACGCGCAAGCCATCGAGATAAAGATCGGCGCCAAAGCCGCGAATGCTGAAGTAATCGGAACGGGGATCGTTGCCGTAGCGTTGGCCGTTGACATTCGCGCTATAGAGCAAGCTGTCCGCCACCGTCTGTACGGCTCGATCGGTCATGGCGCCGCGGGTCACGACGGAGACAGATTGCGGTGTCTCGGCTATCGCCGTCGTGATCTTGGTGGCTGAAGCCGACTGCGTTGCTACGTAGCCACGTTGTTCGACACGGGCCCCTTTTGTCGCCGCTGTCCCCTGGACAACGATCGGCTGAAGCACGGTGGAAGCATTTGTCTCTTGTGCCTCAGCCGTATCCTTCTGGAGGACGAGCGCGCTCAACGCAACGCCCGACACGAAAAACAGGAGCCGCTGTCTGGTGACGTGGCAGGTTGATGTGCGAAGGCGAAGGACGGTGTTCTGCATTCGAGGACCTGTGATAGGAATACTGCGCGAAGGGTACCCCGGACTGTCCGCAGTGTTTGCCAAATCCCGCACGCTTGGCCGCTTAACTAGACTTTTTTTATCAGCATTGTCAGGTCAAAATCGAGCTTTTCCGGGCCATTTAGTGGCCTTATCTGGCTAAATCGTAGTTTTCTGTTTTGTCGGGCCAATCTTTCCTTTTGAAATATAGACGCTGCGCGATTATGGCTCTCTGCGTTGGATGCGGTCGTGAGACTGCTATGAGAAATCCCATCGCCTGGAACCATGATGAAACAGCCGCAAAGGGCAGCCGACCTTCAAAATGTGCCGCGGCCCGTCGCTGCCATGGCACGGACCTACGAGCAAAGCGTCGATTTTGGCTGGCACAGCCATCGCCGAGGCCAATTGTTACAGATCATCGACGGATTCATGACCGCCCGTACCCCCGACACCTCATTTATCATCCCCTGTGGCTACGGCTTGCTGATTACCCCGGAGATACCACACGCCGTTCATTCACACGGGCGGGTCTCCATGCAGTCGGTCTACATCGAACCGGATCCAGGCGTCGCCATGCCATGGGAGCCGACGCGTGTCATCTCAACCTCCACACTCCTTTCGGCAACGGTTGGGGCGTTTTTGAACGAACCGACCCTTTATGACGAAAATGGCCGCGGCGGACATCTCGCGGCACTGATACTCGAGGAGATCACAAATGCGCAGGAAGGCCCGTTTGCGCTTCCCATGCCAAGTGACAAGCGATTGCAACGGCTGTGTCGGGATCTTTCTGAAACACCGTCGCTCGATCTCGATATAGATCGCTGGGCAGACAATCTCGGCATGAGCAGGCGCACCATGACCCGGAAATTCCGAATTCAGACCGGCATGAGTTTCGCCGAATGGCGGCGTCGCTTGCGCATGGCGCATGTCATGCGCCGCCAAGCCGAGGGAGCGCGCCTGGAGGAGGCAGCGGCGGACGTCGGTTATCGCAGCTTGTCATCTCTTCGCAAGGCCATGCGTGAGGTGGCAGGATGAACAGCCCGCCGAGCAAACAGAGGACGCAGGCCATCGCGGCTCAGGCGTTTGGTCTCAGCGTCGTCTATGATCAGGCTCAAGCGCTCCGAAAGGTCGATGCCGTTGCGCTTGAGGGCCGGATTACAGTCATATGCGGCGCGAACGGCTCCGGGAAAAGCACGCTTCTCAAATGCCTCGCCGGACTCGAAAACCCGACGGAAGGCGAAATCCGCTTGTCCGGGCAGCCGCTCAACGCGTTGTCGCGACGCACCGTCGCCCGCCAGGTTGCCGTCCTGAGCCAGACACCAGAGGTTCACATCGGCCTGAGCGTCGAAGAACTCGTTGAACAAGGCCGTTATCCTCACCGCCCCTGGCTTGGTCGACTGTCGACACGGGACCGCAGGATTATCGAAAGCGCCATTTTTCGCGTCGGCCTTCAAAATTTGCGTGCGAGGCAACTCACGACCCTGTCCGGCGGTGAAAGGCAGCGAGCTTGGTTGGCGATGGCTCTGGCGCAGGAGCCGCGCATCCTTTTTCTTGATGAGCCCACGAGCTTTCTCGACATCAGACACCAGGCCGAATTGCTGACCCTCCTGCGCAAACTCAACGCAGAGGAAGGTCTTACGATCATCGCGGTGCTTCATGACCTCAATCAAGTCATGGATATCTCCAATGACGTCGTCCTGATGCAAAAGGGTCAGGTTCTTGCGGCTGGGCCGACACATCAGGTGCTGCGGACTGACCTGTTGCAGCAAGCCTTTGAGTGCCACGTCGATCTCGTGCCACATCCAGATGGAAGCGGGCGAACCTACTGCATGGTCGACTGGATCGGAGCCGGCAACCGGCAAAACCGTCAGGCCTTGGCTCAACTATGAATTTGTCTTGCCTCCCCCTTCGTCGATTTGCTCCAGCCCTTGTCTGGTCCGTCGGCGTGATCCTTCTGCTGGTCCTGGCAGCGCTGGAATTGAGAGTGGGAAGCAGGCTGGTCGGCTGGAGCGATGTGTTTCTTTTTCCGACAGGCCCTGAGACGCTCGCGCAGGCAATTTTGGAAACAACTCGGGCGCCCCGTCTGGTCGCAGCGATATCAACTGGCGCCGCGCTTGCGCTAGCAGGTTCGGTTCTTCAGACCGTCTTGAGGAACCCTTTGGCGGCTCCGGATATACTGTCCGTAACCAGTGGCGCGCAGCTGTTCCTCGTCGTATCGACCTTGCTGCTTCCCTTGTCTCTGCCGCCCATCGTAGTGACGAGCGCGGGCGGCCTTGCTGGCGCGGCCGCGTGCCTTGCACTGGCCGGCGGCTTTCAAGCCCCGCCGGGCCGGCTGGCTCTTTCCGGTGTCGCCGTGTCGCTTTGTTTTTCCGCGGTGTCATCGGCAATCGTGCTTATTGCTGACGAACGGGCGTCCGGTCTGTTACTCTGGTCGTCCGGCATTCTGGACCAGACCGGATGGTCCAGAACCGCAACAGCAGCCCCGTTGGTGCTCCTGTCCTTCGTGGCGCTCATCGTGATGGCGCGCGCCCTCGACTTGCTGGGACTGGGCGACAAGGCGTCGGCCAGTCTGGGGGTAACACGAGCCGTCACGCTTTTCGGTCTGCTCATCGGCGTTCTTCTTTGCGGCTGCGCCGTAACCCTTGCAGGGCCCATCGGCTTCGTCGGCCTTGCAGTCCCGAACGTATTGCGCGCATTGGGTATAAGCCGGCATCACCGCCACCTGCCGCTTTCAGCGGTTTGGGGAGCAAACAGCCTCCTCCTTGCAGATGTCGTCACGCAATCTCTGGCGCGCAATGGCACGACCATACCTACAGGCGTTGCGATTGCCTGCCTCGGGGCACCGGTCATGCTATTCCTGCTGCGCAGGGCAAAGATCGGGGGGGAGCGCCGCATAGGTTTGCCCATAGGCATCGCGCCCCCACCTTTCCTCCTCGCCGTTGGAGCCCTTGTCGCTTTGGGCCTGTTGACGATGGCGGCAAGTCTCGCGACAGGCGACGGAATATCATTGACACTTGCCGAGGTGACAGGAAACCTCGACCTGCGCGCGCCTCGCCTTCTTGTCGCACTCGGCTGTGGCGCGTTGCTCGCTGCTGCTGGCACGGTCTTTCAGGCGGTGACCCGCAACCCGCTATGCGGGCCAGAGACGCTGGGCCTTACACAGGGAGCAGCGTTGTTTAGCCTCGTCGCACTTCTGCTGGGACTTTCACCAGCAACGCCAACTTTCCAGGTCGTCGCTCTGTTGGGGGCCATCACCGTGCTTTTGCTGCTCCGGTTGCTGGCGCCGAAGAATTCTCCGGAAAAATTGGTTCTGGCTGGTGTCGCAATCGCCGCAAGCCTGGGCGCGGCCGCAACAATCATTGTCGTGGAGGCGCGCTTGCAAACGGCACAGGCACTTTCTTGGCTCGTCGGCTCGACGCACGCCCGCGGCTACGCCGACGCCTTCATGCTGATGCCGTGGGTTTTTGCATTGTCGGCTATAGGGCTGTTGTTCAGTCGCCATCTCGACGCCTTTTTGCTTGGGGACGAAAAGGCCCGCTCACTGGGCCTGGCGACGGGAACCGCGAGCAAATACGCGATGGTCTATGCCGCCTGTGCGGTGGCGATCGCCGTTTCTTCCATCGGGGCCGTCAGTTTCGTTGCCCTGCTCGCACCGCACGCGGCTCGACTTCTTACCGGAGCACGCCACGCAAAAAATCTCCCTATCGCAATGATGCTGGGCGCTGTGATGCTGGCTTTTGCCGACACCGTCGGTCGCAGCATTATCGTGCCACTCGAACTTCCGGCAGGCATCATCACCGCTATTATCGGCGCACCCGCCTTCATGATCCTGCTGCGTTCCGGATTGAGGTCACGGTTGTCTTGATCGCACCGAAGTAGCGCAGAACTCCGATACGATTGTTTGCAGGTGTTCGCTCTTATGAGACCAACGGATCACGCAGTGTCGGGCCAACCGACCCAGCGACAATGCTTGATCATTTCTTCGGGAGAGGAGGTGCCGCCTGGTCCCCCTTTTGCTCAATCGAAACGGTCGCCGTCCTTCCCGCGACCAGCCGAACCGTCGTCGGAGCCTCATCGATCTCGATCCGCACCGGGATTCTCTGGGCAAGTCGAACCCATGAGAATGTCGGCGTCACGCTTGCCAGCGAACCCGCACTATCGCTTCGTTCCTGATCCTCGATCCCCGCAGCAATTCCCGCGACATGCCCGGTGACCGATTGGGCTTCACCCATGATATTGATCGTAACTGGATCACCGATATGGATTCTCGGTAGCTTTGTCTCTTCAAAATACCCTGCAAGATAGATGGATTCTTTTTCCACCAGGACGCCCACCGCAGTTCCAGCCAGGACATAGTTACCCCGGCGCAGCGAAAAGTTCGTAATTGCCCCGGACGCCGGCGCTCTTACGATTGTCCGCTCAAGGTTCAGCTTTGCCAGATCCCGCGCGACCAGTGCAGATCGATAGGCGGCCTCTGCCTGATACATCCGGCTTTCCGCTTGCTGTCGCTCCTTGAGGCTGGCTGCTTCCTTTGAGGCAAGCAATTGATACCGCTCGAAATCGGTTTTCGCCATCTCCGCAGCCGCCCTGCTACCCGTTACCTTCGCTTCTGCCTCGCGCAGCGCGAGGCAGAAGCGATCCGTTTCAATGCGAAACAGCGGCGTTCCTTTTTCCACCTGCGCATTGTCTGATATCAGAACCTCGGCGACAGGCCCGGAAACATCTGGTGCCAATCGGATGATATCAGCGCGGACATGGGCGTCACGGGTCCATGGCGCCTCCATGTAGAAAGACCACAAGTGCCAGCCCAGAATGGCAGCACATGCCGTCATCGACAGGGTTAGAAGCACTTGACCCGTGGTGAGCGTCAGATTTTTCATGATCATTGAAACCAGTTGATAGCGGCAGAAAATCCGCCGACAAGGGTAATGTAGAGCGCAAGGTTGAACAGAGAGCGGTGCCAAACCATTCGGTAGAACCCGATCTTGCCGAGAAGTGATGTGAGAAGACGCAGGCCTGCATACGCAAACAATGCGTGCGCCGCGAGCGAGGGCAGAAAGATGCCATAGAGTTCGACCTGCTCCGTCACGCGGGTTTCCTCCCCGCCCCGGCTATTGGGTAAACGGGAGCGTAAGCGTCCGGAGCAATGCAGAGGCGAAGTGCAACGGCGCGCATCAGAAGCTCGGTATCCATCGCGGTGGCGGCCGCGGGGGAAAGGATCAAACCATCCAGCGCCTGCACCGCCTTTTCCACGCAGCCCTCACCTTTAGCGGCACGGGCACCATACAGGGCTGCGACCGCCTGAAAGGCCGGTTTGGCAGCGAGCCGGATACCGCTCGAAGCCTTAGGCACAAGCTCGTACATTGCAAGCAGATGCAGCCCTGCCCGGACATCCCTCAAGACGTCGCAGTCGCCGATTTCCAAGACCGCTGGTCGTTTTGCCATTCGTAAGGCCAACAGACCGGCAACGTCGATCATGCGATGGTGGGTGATCAGGAAGTCGGATTGGTTGCCAACCGCGATGCTTACGATATGTTTCCGGATAACAGAAAAAAGCCTTCTGGCATTTGTCTCGCTTCGCACGGATCGAAGCAGGCTGCAAACCGTGATCGTCCAGACCATTGCGAGTATGGTCGCCGCTGCGGCATTGACGAAGCTGATGAAGTCTGTCGCTGGATAGGCCTGAAGGGTAAGAAGCAGCGGAAAATTTATGCAAAGACCCATGCCGACGAGGGCAAGCGAAGGCACTGCGAGACATAGGCCCGCCGGTATCAGAAACAGTCCCAAAACAGCGGCGAGCGACGCAAAACCGTCGATTGCCGGAAGGATCGCAAAGCCGTAGATGAATGCCGCAATCGCTGCACCGATCGTCACATTGACAAACTTGCGCATGGCAGGGACCGGATCATCCATGGTGGCAAGGAGGCAACAAAGGACGCCCGATATCTGGGCGAAGGTAACCCCGTCGGACCATCCGGTTGCGATCCAGAAGAAGAGGGAGGTAACAAGGCATACTGCAACCGTCAGCGATGACAGCAAAGCCATTCCGATATCCCGATGCGGTGCAGGCATTCTGTCAGACGCGCCAGCCGCTCTAGGTCCGCCCTCATCTTCAATGGATTTTCTAAGAGTGAGGCACTCGTCAGAGAGCCGAACAACAGCCCGCAGATCTCGGGCAAATTTGACGAGAAGAAGTTCTTCCCATGTCGGAGGCGAGGTGGAGAAGGCGAGCGCATCGATCGTGGAGGAGGAGCCTCTCGGTCTCGAATCCATCTCGGCGATTATCGCCAATGCCTCTTCCCGGCCAGCCGGGTCAAACCTGCCCAGTGATCGTCGCAAATCCTCCAGTTCGCTCAGTAACGGCAGAAAGGAAAGCATCCGGTGCTGCAGCGACCTTACCAGTGCCACTCTGCTTTGGTATCTGGATCCGTCATATTGAAGATGAACCGCGAACGACCGCAGATCGGCAGCCTCTGCCGCCAAGGCGTGGCGTTCCATCCGGCTTTGGTTTCCGTCCTTTTTTGCGGTTGCTGTGGCTTCGAAAAGCTCCTGCGCCCTGGCCATCCATTCATCGATCCGGTTGAGAAGGGTCGTCCCCACGTGAACCGGAAAAACAACGTGACTGACAATCGACGCGCAGATGATTGCGAGGCCGATCTCCTCGGTGCGGGAAACGACAATATCGAAGGTGTTTACCGGAGCGTTGACGAGCGGCAGTCCTGCAAGAAGCACGGTATAGCCCGCCAACAGGCAAATATAACTACGCGGTGTGCGATCAAGGAGACTGACGAAGGTACACCCGGAGACCCACAGGATGATCGCGCCGGAAAGAAATATAGGTTCGTTCACAAGATTCGGGACCATGAGGATTGTTGCACCGCCGCCGATGATTGTGCCCAGCAGCCGATATGCCGATTTTGACGAGATCGCGCCGGACAGGGGATGAGCGACGATGTAGACTGTTGCAACTGCCCAGGACGGCCGGTAGAGATCGAAGCAGATGGCTGCAAGATATGCCGTCATGGCCGCAAGAAATGTTTTCAGCGAAAAGATGACGTTCCCGCTGGTGACAACTGGCCGGGAACTCACACCTCATCCCCCGGCAGTGTGGCCTTGCGCTCGATGCCTTTTTCATCGTTGGCAACATTGTCTGCGAGGCCGTAGGTCGCTGGCGACACGTAGAAAAAGAATGGTGCAGCGAGGCACGCGTGCAGATAGGCTTCGGCAGGGTCAGCGCGCACAACAGTCGACATGGCCGGAGGCTGGCGGGCAAGCAACGCTCGGGCTTTCGAAAAAAGAATGCCTGTAATCCTTTTCAGAACAGCGGCACGATCCGGCCTTTTCCCCATCAGGGATGGGGGCAGGATGCAGAGCCTGCGAGGTCCTTTCGAGGTCATACGAATTTCGGTCCGGACGATATCCGACCACCAGCGGTCGTTGTGTTTTTGAAGTGCCATGATCACCCTCCAGCTTCTTGCGAGATGACCCTATCGACAAACCGATCGGACGAATTTAGATATTCCCTCTAATGATCACTAAATACCCCCAGCCACCACTATCCCTGTCCGGTGCCCTCGCCGACCATGATGTCGAAAGCTCTTCATCGCGCGTTCGCGCTGTGAGGATTGACGTGTCTCAGAATGAACGCGAGGCTCCCGAACACCAGCACCGTAAGGGCCAGCTTGTCATGCCGCTGCTGGGAGGCGTGACTTGTCGCGTCCCAAGCGGCATGTGGATGGTTCCGCCTCATTGTGGCGTCTGGGTTCCAGGGGGCATGCTTCACAGCAATGTGGCCACCGCCAACGCACGTTTGTTCTTCCTATTCATCGAGCCGGGGGCTGCCGATCTGCCGAACCGGTGCTGCACGCTTTCCCTGTCTCCGCTCGTCAGGGAACTGATCATCGAGATGGCCGACCAATCGGCTGCCGCGACTGCTGACTTAGAGCTCATGGAAACGCTGCTTCTGTCGGCATTGTCGCGGATGCCGGTCGAGCATCTTCACCTCCCGCTGACGGACGAGCCCCGGCTTGCACGCATCGCATCCGAGCTGGCAGACGATCCATCCAATCGCAGTACGATGGCGCAATGGGCAAAACGAGTGGCGATGAGTGAGAATTCGCTCGCCCGTCTCGTTCAAAGCGAAACGGGCCTTACCTTCGGCCGCTGGCGACAACAATTGCAGGTGATTGTCGCAATCCGAAGCCTTGCAGCGGGGGCAACGGTGCAGCAGGTTTCGGGGGATCTTGGATATCAATCCGTCTCTGCATTCATAACCATGTTCAAGAAAGCGCTTGGCACATCGCCTGCCCGATATCTGGGAAACTTCGACCGCTGAACGTTAGAAGGTACAGCGACACCTGAAAGGAAATCGGCCGGCTGGCGGAGCTTCCTCCCAATGGACACTCTCCTACCGCAATGGTTTTTACGACCCGCCTCCCACGTGCCGCCTTGCGCGCATTTCTCGATTACATGAGAAGCTATAACGGTCAAACGAAGGGCGCACTAGAACGCCTCGACATTGTCGATCAGCTGATCGACCAGCGACTGGACCGCTGCGCTTCTTACCCACGCCACATACGGCGTCAGGATGAAGTTCGGCAAATCAAGCAGACGCATGAGTGGATGATAGTATGCGGCAGCTCCGTGATGACAACGTCGAAGCCAGGCCCGCACAATCGCCGCATTATCGGCGCTGGTTTTTCGAATGACGACCTCTCCAGACGATCATCGCAAAAGTTGCTGGGCCAACACCTGCATTCGGGACGTTTTGCATTTTTTCAATATCCGCCCACTCAATAACCTCCGGTGAGAAAAATCGTCTCGCCCGTCATGAAACTACATGCCTCCGACGCCAGAAAGACAGCTGCCCCCACCATCTCTTCCGGTCGCCCGGCCCGCCCCATCCAGTTCAGTGCGCTTACATATTCATTCCAGCCCTCCGGGTCCTCGACGCGGCGATGAGCGTTGCGATCCGTATCGATGAGGCCGGGAGCGAGAGTATTGAGCAACACGTTGTCGCGGGCATAATCTCTAGCCTGACTTTGAATTAAATTGTGCTGTGCGGCCTTCGTCGCCGCATAGGCGGTAACGATGCTCTTGGGCCTTAGCTGATTGACTGATCCTATGGAGACGATCCTGCCCCATTTCCGAGCCGACATTCGCGGCAGTGCCGTCTGTAGCATGTCGACCGTCGAGCCCAGATTGACCGCCAGTTGAAACGCCAGATCACCTGGCGTCAGCGCCGATAGAGTGGCATTGATCTGGGCACTGGCGTTGATAACAAGGATATCGAGTGGTGCGATCGCCTCTGCTCGCTCGATAAGATCCCGACCAGCCCCGACTTCGGAGAGATCGCCTGCCAGATGATCCGCCGCTCCCCCGTGCGTAACAATCCGCTCATGTAAAGCCGCTGTGGCGCCCGGCTTGACGCCATGCAGGATGACATGGGCACCTGCCCCAGCCAGCCCTTCGGCAATCGCCGCTCCTATCCCGCGGCTTGAACCGGTAACGAGCGCCACGCGGCCCTTCAGGCCAAAGATGTTTTCAAGGTTCATCCTTTATCCTTCGAACAATGAGACGTGCGCACCGGAAACTCCCGGGCGGCAGGAAAACAGACCACCTGACAGAGGCGCGTCGGCGAGTGTCGAGGCCGGCAGGCGAGTGCGGGCGCTGGTGATGAACAGCGTCGACAGATCCGGGCCACCAAAGGCGATGCTGGTGGGACGGGGCACCGGCATCTCAATTACCTGGTCGAGCTTCCCGTTTGGAAGATAACGGCGCACGGACCAGCCATCCCAGATCGCACACCAGACCCCTCCTTCCGCGTCCACCGCAAGACCGTCCGGCCTGCCGTCAGCGACGGGAATGCGTGCGAATTCGCGGCATCCCGACAGCGTTCCGGTCGCGGGATCGCAATCATAGGCGTGGATGAGGCCAGGTACCGTGTCAACAAAGTAGAAGGTTTTCCCATCCGCGCTCCAGCCGAGGCCGTTGGAGACGATGATGCCGCCTTCCTTGCGTTCGAATGCGCCATCGGTGCTGATACGATAAAGCGCACCCGTGGGCTTGGAGGCGTCAATCCTCATCGATCCCACCCATATCGCACCGTCAGGCCCGCATTTGGCATCATTCAAGCGGTTGTCGACGATGCCTGCCTCCGGGCTGACGAAGGGTGTGAGCCGACCTGATGCAAAATCCAGCCATTCGATCCCATCCTGAGACGCCACCAGCAGACGCCCACCGCGAACCGGAATGACCGCGCTGACCAACTTCCCGGTCTCGCAGGTTTCGTTCCGGCCACTCGCTGGATCAAACCGGTGGACAGCGGGATGAAGAATATCGACCCAGTAGAGCGTATTTTCGCCATCGTGCCACACTGGACTCTCGCCAAGCTGTGCGCCCCATGGCAAGACGCAACTCAGCTCGGCACTCGGACGGCCGGTGACAGACCGGGGCCTGGGCCTGGAACTAATGGCGACAGCCCCAGCCGCACCCGTGATACGGCGCGCGGCAGCAATCAATTCGCGCCCGGCTGGATGGATATTGGAGGAACTGAGTCGCGATGATGGGCCAAGCGCAACAAGCACGCCGATCGGCGTATTGTCGCGACCCATGACAGGGGCGGCTGCCGAATTTACACCTGGCAAGTGCTCCTCATAAGAAATCGAATAACCACGTGCCCGGGTCAACGTCAGGTCGGCCTGGAGCGCATCGAGCGTGGTGATGGTTTTCGGGGTCTGCACATCCAGCGTCAGACGGTCCAGGAGGGCGCGGCCTACGGCGGGGTCCTGAAAGGCGAGCAGTGCCTTGCCGGGTGCTGTGCAATGCAGCGGGACGCGGCGCCCCACCTCGACGCGCACAGAAAGGCCATTCGGCGAACGTTCGGCCAGATATTGCGTCATCGTGCCGTCAAGCCGGCACAGCGCAACCGTTTCCCCCAGTTCGGCCGCCAGCCGCTCGAGTTCCGGGGTTGCCGCCGAGACGAGATCGAAACTCTCCCAGACCCTATGGGACATTTCCAGAAAACGCTGGCCCAGAACATAAGTGCCCCGGGCCGCATCCTGACGGACGAGACCATAGGCGATAAGGGTGCGCAGGATGCGTGCAAAGGTCGGCTTCGGCAGGCCGGAGGCGCGCAGCAACTCGGCAAAACGTAGCGGTTCCTGCGCGTCGGCAACCATATCGAGCAGCGTTAGCCCCTTGGCCAGCGCCGCCGTGCCGCCCGGCGTCTCGGGCTTCATCGCCTCTGCTCCTTCGCGAGTCGCCCCAGCCTTGCGGCCGCCGCTTCGTCCAGCATCCGGTCCATCGTCCATTCTGCTTCAAACCCCAAAGTGTTTCTGATCCGCTCGTTGGACGTATGGTAATAAACGCCGTCGCCGGGAAAATCGACTGTCACGATGGGAAGGCCGGTCAGCACCGCAATCTTCGGCAGAAGCTCGGCGAAATCGGCGGGTTCATCCGCGCCGAGATTGAAGGTGCCACCCGCCGCCTCGGGGTGATCGAGAGCGAGCAGAATTCCTGCCACCATGTCTCGCGTATCGGTGATGTGCATACGGAATGGACGGCCGTTTTCGTTGCGCGACAGAATGTGCGACGGCTCACCGATATCTCGGGACTGGAGCAATTCGGCGATAGCAACGTTTCCGAAATTCTGCTGCTGGCGAATGCGTGGCCGCAGGAAAAACCGGGGACCGGAAAAGAAACTCTCTTCGTCCAGCAGTTCCGCCGCATCCTGCGTATGCGAAAACCGCAGGATCACCGTTTCCATGGTGCCGCTTCGCTGTTGAAAGCGCACCAGCTCTTCGCCCAAAAGCTTGGTCAGGCCATAGGGCGAATTGGGGCAAAGCGGATGATCCTCGGTGACCGGCAGGAATTCCGGTCGGTTTTCCGGATAGACCTCGCCTGAGGAAGCGAACACGAAACGCCGCAGGCCAGATGATGAAGCGGCATCCAGAAGCCGGCGCGTACCCTCGACATTTACAGCGAACATACGATCGCGATCTGCCGGAGCCCAGGACATGAAGGCTCCCAGATGCAGGACGGCGCTCACGCCCTTCATAGCTTCGGACAGTGCCTGCGCATCCTCCAGCGACCCGACGACTTCCTCGCCGCCGGTTCCCGATGGCCTGAGATCAAAACCGCGAACGCTGCGGCCCTGTGCGCGCAAGGCGGCGACAGCGGCACGACCGACACGGCCCGCCGATCCGGTGACGAGGATCATAGCCGTTCTCCGGTCTTTGCATCGAAGAGATAAAGCTTGGCCGGATCGAAACCGAGCCGGAGTGCCTCGTTGCCAGGAAGATTGCCGGTATGCGAGACGCGCGCGATCAGACCCTTGGACTTGCCCTCCTCGCCATCGGCCACCCTTGCGCCTTCCGCGTCGAAATAGACGTATTTTTCCGATCCGAGGCTTTCCACCAGCGTCGGGTGAACATCGAAGGTGACCGGCGCATCGCCGAGAACGAGATGTTCCGGCCGCAGACCGACGATCACGCTGCCTTGGCGATCAGCCGCGCCCGGCACGGAAACATGTTGCCCAAACAGGGTAACAGTGCCGTCACGCAGTTGCGCATTGAGGAAGTTCATGCCCGGCGAGCCGATGAAACCGGCAACGAAAAGATTGGCCGGGTTGTTGAACAGTTCGTCTGGTGCGGCAATTTGCTGGATGATGCCGCCCTGCATGATCACGACCCGGTCCGCCATGGTCATGGCTTCGACCTGGTCATGCGTCACGTAGACGGTGGTGACCCCGATGCGTTTGTGCAAAGCGCCGATTTCGGCACGCATATGGACACGCAGCTTGGCATCGAGGTTGGACAGCGGCTCGTCCATGAGGAAGGCTTGCGGCTGGCGCACGATGGCGCGACCAAGCGCGACGCGCTGCCGCTGACCGCCTGACAGATCCTTGGGCTTGCGATCCAGATAGGGCGTCACTTCCAGAATGCGCGCCGCATCGTCGACCCGGCGGTCAATCTCATGCCTGTCCGTGCCGCGCATCTTCAGCCCGAAGCCGATGTTCTGGCGAACCGTCAGATGCGGATAGAGCGCATAATTCTGAAACACCATGGCTATATCGCGGTCCCCGGGCGCCAGATCCGTGACTTCATTGTCGCCGATGAAGATCTGCCCTTCGCTTGCCGGTTCGAGACCAGCAAGGATTTTCAAGATCGTCGACTTGCCGCAACCGGAAGGTCCGACCAGCACCACGAACTCGCCGTTCTCGATCTCAAGCGAAAAGGGCCTGAGCACGTTGAGCGCGCCATAGGACTTGCTGACGTTGCGAATGGAAATATTGGCCATGCTTATTTCTCCGCGCCAGCGGTCAAACCGCCGACCAAATAACGTTCAAGGAACAGATAGATTGCGATGATCGGCAGCGCGATGAACACCGATGCGGCGGAGATGTCGTTCCAATAGGTGACATATTCGCCCTGCATCGTGGTGATGCCGAGATTGGCGGTCCAGTTGTCCGGCGAGTTGACCAGAAAGGTGCGCGCATAGGCGTAATCGGCCCAGCTGAGCACAAAGGCGTAAAGCGCGGTGGCAGCAAGCCCCGGTGTTGCGATGGGAAGCACGACACGCACCATGGCGCCGATCGGCGAGCAGCCATCGACCATTGCGGCCTGTTCCAGTTCCTTGGGGATCGTGTCGAAGTAACCCTTCAGCATCCAGGTTGCGAAGGGAATGATCATGGTCGAATGTGCAAGCACAAGCGTCCATAGACTACCGATCAAACCGAAGCTCGAAAAGATCGAAAACAGCGGGATAACGAGTAGCGTGGCGGGCAACATCTTGGCTGTGAGAACGAACATTCCCATGGTAGCGCCGCCCCGCATCGAATAGCGGGACAGGGCGTATCCGGCGCTGACCGAAACCAGCATCGACAGCGCAACCGAGCCGACAGCGGCAAGCATCGAATTCCACAGCCACAGAAGGATCGGTTTTGCCGCCCAGACACGGGCAAAAATGTCCCATTGCGGATCGTCCGGCCAGAAAGTCGGTGGCAGGCGGTAGAGTTCGTCGGTGGTGGAAAGGGCGGTAACCAGCAGCCAGTAGACCGGGAACAGGATCATCACCAGCGTAAAGATCACCGTCGCGTAGAGGGCAAGGCTCTGTGCAAAGCTACGTTTCATCAAAGCCTCCTCAGTAGATTGATTTCGAGCGCCGGCCGAGCATCAGCAGGCTGGCAATGATGCAGATCACCAGCGTCAGCACGCCGACGGCGGCGGCGCGACCGAAGTTGTGATACTGGAAGGCCTGGTCGTAGGTCATGATCGACAGCGTCTGGGTTGAACGCAGCGGGCCGCCGCCGGTCAGAACCTTGATGATGGAAAAGTCGCGGAACACCCAGAGCAGGGTCAGCACCAGCGTGACCCCGAGAACCGGCATCAGCAACGGCATGGTGATCCAGCGGAAACGCTGCCAGACACTGGCGCCATCCACCTTGGCAGCGGCGTAATAATCGGCGGGAATGGACTGCAGACCGGCCAGACACATGATCGACACGAAAGGAAAGCCCTTCCACACCATGGTGATGGCAACGGCCCAGAAGGCGGCTGTGGAACTGCTGACCCAGGGGATCATCTGGTCGGTGAAACCGAGCTTGATCGCCAGCCAGCCGAACAGGCCGAAGGACGTGTCGAACATCCATGCAAAGATGACGACCGCGATGATTTCCGGCACCGCCCAGGGCAGCGCCATTCCCAGCCGCGCGACGGTCCGGCCCTTGAAGCGATTATTGGCCAGAAGCGCCGTGCTGAGGCCGACTGCGACGCTGCCGGCCGTTACGACGATAACCAGCTTCAGCGTCACCCAGCAGGCCAGCCAGAATTCCGGCGAGGAGAACAACCATGTGTAATTGCTCAGCGAAAACGGCCGGCTGGCACCGCCAAGCCTTGGTATCTTGACCTGCTGGAACGACAGGTCGATGGCCAAAACGAGCGGCCAGACGATGATGGCGGCAACCATCAGGACTGCGGGCGCGATCAGAATATAGCCTAGGAGATGTTGCCGGCTGGGGCGCGCAAGATCGAAGAACTTGCGACGCCCAGCCCGAACGGGTTCGGTCATGGATGGTCCTCCTGCCGGATGCGGATGATGGCCATGGCCCTTTCCGGGCCACGGCAAGACAACGGGATCAACCCTTGATGGCTTCGGCCTTTGCCTGCATGGTTTTCGCCACCGCCGCCGGATCGAGATCCTGAATGATCATCCGCTGGCTTTCTTCCATCACCATCTTGCTGAACTCGTTGTAGAAGAGCTCAAGTCCGGTCGGAATGCGGTCGATCCCCGCCTCGGACGCGGCCTTCATCGTCTCGATCAGCACCGGAAAATGCGGGATGGTCTTTTCGACACCCGAGACGTCGGCCGTCGGGCTTGGCGGGGTGTTGCCGCCAAGGGTGGCATAGCTGCGCTGGAATTCCGGTGACATCGTCAGCTTGATGAAATCCCAGACCAATGCCTTCTGGTCGTCAGGAATATCGGCCGGCATGGCGAGTACATTGGACGAGCCGCCAAGCGGCGGATGAAGCGGCGGTGCGGCGTAAACGATATCAGCCTTGGCCGAACCTTTTTCGGTGGTGCCGTAAAGCCAGGGGCCGTCCAGCCGCATGGCCATCTTGCCATCGGCAAACAGCTTGCGCACGTCGCTGGCGCTCATGTCGACCGGGCTGATCCCGCTCTTCATCACGGTTTTCCAGCGTGAAAGACCCTCCACCATCTGCGGCGTATCGATGGTGATATTGCCGTCCTTGTCGGTCCAGTAGGCGCCAGCGTCGAGGATATAGTTCAGCATCTCCGTCAGATATTGACCCGGACCGCCTTTCGTTTCATGGCCTGTGCCGAACTGGTCGATGATGCCGTCGCCGTTCAGATCCTTGGTCGTCGCCTTCGCAGCGGCCAGAAACTCGTCATAGGTCTTCGGAACCGCGACGCCCGCTTCTTCGAGAAGCTTCTTGTTGTAGGCCATGACGAAACCGAAATAGTTGGTCATAATGCAGACGGTTTCGCCATTCCATTCGCATTTCTGCTGGCCGGCCCAGCCGGTCATGTCGATGCCGTCCTTCTTCAGCCACGGGTCGAGCGGCTCGAGCCAGCCGCTATCGGCAAACATTTGAAATTCGAAGGACGCCAGATGCACAATCTGCGGCGGCTGGTTGGCCGCAAAAAGCGTCGTCATCGTGTCGGCATAGGAGCTGCGCTCGGCCTTGGTGAATTCGATTTTCACGCCCGGATGCTGTTTTTCGAAGGCGGCAATGGCCGAATGCCACCATTCGCCTGTGCCGGCATCGTCCGTCTGCCAGGAAATGAATTTCAGAACGGTATCGGCCTTGGCCGGGGCAAGGCTGCCCATTGTCATCAAAACGGCGGTCGCGGTGCCGAGCGCCAATCGGCTTATTGTCTTGTTCATGGCTTCCTCCTCCAAAAAACCAGTTCAGATACGTTCAATCAGACCGAGTGCCGCCTCCGACGGCCTTACCCCAAGTCCGGGTCCGGACGGCAGGTGATACCTGCCCTCCCGGCAATCCATGTCGCCTTCCAGCAGGTGACGGTTCGGCTCGAAGATCGAATGCTGGAATTCGTGACCTTTGAGCGTTGGCAATGTCGACGACGCCTGCAGGCTGGCGGCAAGAAATATGCCGGCGCCAACGGTGGCGTGCGGGATGACATCGATGCCGTGCTCGGAAGCAAGAGCACCGATACGGATGAAATTGGTGATACCCTTATGGCCCATTTCCGGCTGCACGATCGCAATGCGGCAGCGCTCGACGCGGGCGCGCATATCCCAATGGGTGCGCCATTCCTCACCAACTGCAATCGGCACTTCGGTATTCTTCGAAACCTTCTCCAGACCGGCAATGTCCTCCGTCCAGACCGGAGCCTCTGCGAACCAAGGGTCGAAGGGCTGCATTTCGGCAATCAGTTCCAGCGCCCGTTCCGGCGTCTGGTTCCAGTGCATGTCGGCGGCAATCTTTGCATCGGGTCCAAGCACCTTCCGGAGATTCGCCATTTCGGCCGCCGGGCCATCGTCTGCCACCGGCGTTGCGAACTTGAAGGCGTTGAAACCGCGGTCCTGCCAGTATTTCGCCAATTCCCCGCGGGCCTTGAGCGTCTTTTCAGGCAGGCCTGAAACATAGGCCGGAAACGTATCCACGCCGCCGCCGAGCAGGTCGCGAACGGACTTGCCGGCTTCCTGTCCGGCAATATCCCATAGCGCAATATCGAGCGCGGCGAGCGCATCCACGTAGAAGCCACCGGTATAACCGCGCACCCGCATCATGTCGTAAAGGTCGTCATAGATCGCCGAAGGGTTCGAAGCATCGCGGCCGATCACGAAACCGGCGAGAAGATCGTTGATGAGAGCGGCGACCGCACCGGGGGCGACGATACCGTAGGTCTCACCCCAGCCCACGACGCCGGCCTCGGTCGTCATGCGCACCAGAACGCTGCGGTCGAAGGTCGGGTAAACCGTGCGATTTCCCTTGCGTACGATATAGCCGTTGGGATTGACCACCTCACCTTCACGCAAGGCGCCGAGATAAGGCACTTTGCGCGGCTGCGTCAGGGTGAAGACTTCGACGCTTGCGATGGGGCTGTTCATGCGGCCTCCACGGCAACGAGGCCTAGTTCGACCAGATTGGCGTCGATATCGGCAATGGCCGCCGCATCAAGCTCGGGTGTCGGCGCACGCACACCGACGCCTTCGATCACGCCGCGGCGGGCCAGCACATATTTGGTCAGCCGCATGCGATAGACCGCCTGCAGCACCAAAAGAGGCAGGGTGCGGACATAAATCCGACGAGCCTCATCCTGCCGCCCGGCAACAAGCGCCCGATCGATGGCAACATGTTCCTCGGCGATCTCCAGCGCCGGCATTGCGGCCGTAGCACCTCGGGCATATTCGTCGAGAATGTAACGCGCGCCGCCCCCGCCGATGACGCCCTTCAGTGTCGAAGGCGCATGGGCGACGATGTGGCTGATGGCTGGGCCTGCAGGAAGCGTCTCTTCCTTGACATAGGTCACCTGCGGCAACGCCCGCACGATTTCCACGATCGCCTGCGGCGAAAGGTCGGAGCCGCGCGGCGCGGGCGCGTTCTGCAGGATGATTTCAACTTCGGGCAACGCCTCGACGATCCTGCCGAGGAATTCGATCAGCGCCGGCGCATCCGTGCCGACCGACTTGGGCACCTGCACCATCAGGTGGCGGATGCCAAGCGCCAATGCCGCCCGCCCGTGCTCAACCACATCACGCCAGTCGGCCGCACTTGCCCCGGCCACGACCGGCACCCGCCCGGCCACCACATCCACGACAATTTTCAGCAACGCCGCACGCTCGGCGGCATTCAAAGTCTCCACCTCGCTGGCGAAACCGGGAAACACGACACCATCGACGCCCTTGTCGAGCGCAAAGACCACCAGTCGCTTCATACCCGCTTCGTCAATGCCGCCATCAGCCAGAAACGGCGTAGGCAGAACAGGCAAAATCCCCTTAAGGCCAGCCAACATCTTTCTCCTCCCGATTAAGTATCATATTTTGATACCTTGAATTCACTAATTGACACTATATAGACTTGCGACCTATGACAAGCCCCAAGATGAAATGAACGAGGAGGTTCAAGACATGGCAGCAGCGGCGACATCGATCATCGTTGATTGGGGAACGACATCACGGAGGGCGGCGCTCGTTGATGAAGGCGGCGAAGAACTCGATCATCTTGAAACCGCCGACGGTATTTCGAGCCTTGGCAAGGGTGAGCACGAGGCGGCGCTGATGGATGCACTCGCACCCTGGTTCTCAAGCCATGGGGCCTTGCCCGTCGCCGCACTCGGCATGATCACCAGCCGAAATGGCTGGGTCGAGGTCCCTTATGTGCCGTGCCCGGCCGGCCCGACGGAACTTGCCGCCGGCACGGTGCGCAGGTCGCTGCCGAACGGGTCCGATCTCGTGTTCCTGCCCGGTCTGACCGATCCCGCCCGCCAGCCCTTCCCGGACGTGATGCGCGGTGAAGAAACCCAAATCGTCGGCCACGGCCTTGGCGACGATGCCACCTTGATCATCCCTGGAACACACAGCAAATGGGCGCGGGTGACGGCGGGAAGGATCGATGGCTTCCAGACATTCGTCACTGGTGAAATCTTCAACCTGCTTATCAATCACTCCTTCATCGCGCGCGGTTCCACGCAGCCGCCGGTCGATGATCAGGAGGCCTATCGCTGGGGTCTGACAGAGGCAAAACGATCCGCCGCCATGCTGTCGCTGCTGTTTTCGGCGCGAACCGGCGGGCTTGCGGGCCGGCTTTCGCCGGATCAGTTGCGATCCTATGTGCGAGGACTGGTCATCGGGCAGGAGTTTCGGCAAGCCCGCGAGGCCGGATGGTATGCGGAAGGAGACGAGGCAGCTATCGTCGGCAATGACGGGCTGAACGATCTCTATCTGGTTGCCGCCGATGTGTTCGGGCTCAAGACATCCATGGGTGCGGATGACGCCCTCACAAAAGGCGCTCTGACTGTCCTGCGGCAAGCGCTTTTATAACCCTTGCCGATCGCCGGTTGCCGAAATGGCGGCATCCGGCTTTCAAGACAATCTTTAGGGCCAATCATGTACGACTTCCCAGCCAATATCGGCACCAGCCGCCACGAAAATGATATCATTGCCGTTCTGGCCCGCATTCAGCGCATCGGCCTTCCAGACAATCCGATCGCCTTTTATGGCTCATCCTCGTTTCGAATCTGGAGCTCCATCACCGAGGATCTCGGCTCGCTGGAGATCGTCAATCTGGGATTTGGCGGTGGCACTTACCTCTCTGCCAGCCACTACCTCGACCGGCTCCTGGTTCCCTTGAAGCCAGGTAGAGTGGCGCTTTATTTCGGCGAAAACGATATTGCCAGCGACGGCCTCAAAGCGCAGACGACGCTTGCGCACCTGCAGGATTTGCGCGATCGCATCTCTCGAGCGCTACCGCAGGCGCACGTCTTTGTTCTGGCGATCAAGCCCAGTCCGGCGCGCTGGATATACCGCCACGAATTCGATCTTTTCAACCAGACGGCGCACGAATGGTGCAACGGCCGCGAACACACGACATGGCTTGATCCGAACGCCGGCCTCATTGGTGAAAATGGCCTGCCGATGTTCCGTTATTATTTATCCGATCTGGTTCACCTGAATGCGGCAGGCTACGCGGTCTGGTCGGAAGCGCTTAGAAAAAAGTTGGGTCTGCTGAACTGAGACAAGGGGTATCTTTATCTTTAGCTCTTGAAAGGAGCCGAACTGTCCCCAGCATTGTTCACAGGCTGATTTCCATTGGATTTATAGAGCACGTCCGTTGAACGCGGAATCGCGTTTAGGCCCCCTTACTGGCGGAATTCTAATTCCATCGCTCCGATTGGTGATTTGGTCGCGGGCAACATGCCCTCAGCTTTCAACGATGATCTGCGTAGCCGCGTTCTAGCTGCGTCACGGGATGGCATATCGACGCGCTCAGCAGCGTCCAGATTTGGGATTTGTATTTTGACAGCCACCGCGTGGATTGCGAGCGAGCAGGAAAGCCGGCTGACCCGGCAAAACAGGGACGACTCCGTCCGCCGGGGCGGCCTCTATCCGGCACTGAAGGATCTTAGTTGAGCCTACCCGCCCTAAGGCGACAGCCAACAATGTGCACAGGCTGAAAGACGTGGTCTCGACCACCGACGACGAAACGGTACACCTCGACTCCGACTCCAGAACCGCCGCCAGGATTTTTCGGGCCATCGTCGAGGCTTATTTGCGCTTCCGCCGTAACTCGTCGCCATGAATGCCAAAGTGCTGGATGATCATATCGACGTTACGGCGGTGCGATTTGAAATAAATATCAAACAGATCACCGAAGACAGGAACACTGCCCACAAGAGCATCCATGGCGATGTTGCCAACCATTCGCGCAAGCTTTTCCTGCGGCACACCAAGGCGGCGCGCTTCATTGACGATATAGAGGCCGACAATCGCGCCCGCACCATCACCAATCAGTGGCAGCAAACCCATGATGGAATCTGCACCAAAACGGATTCCCGTGCCAGGAATGCGGATCGCTGTGTCCATCATACGAGCGATGCCCGACAGCCGCCGCAGACGGCGGAGCCGCTCAGCACCATCCACGAAGTCGTCCGATGTGCCGTGGGCGTTCCACGTTCTCGCTGTCATACAATCGTGCTCCATAAAAGAGATATGCCTCAGCCTAATATGAATGGGGATGTGGAGAGTTGCGTTCAAGAGCGTTGCGCAAGCTATCTGCATCCATTGAAACCGAACCAGTTACGCTCAATCTCTCGGTCCTGCCTATGTGACAGCACCAATCGCCCTTCATCGCTCAGGACCTACACCCCTTTTTCGATTCCGATAGGCCACAGTAATTTTAAGAAATATTTTCCCTTACATTGGCGCGACTACAGGACTGCTAGGTCGAGAGAAAGATGTGAGGCACGCCCTTGCATCTTTAACGTCTTTCGCGAGTTAAAGCTGATCTTCATTAAGTAGATGCGGACATGGCACATATTTTTTGAGTTCATCGGTGCATCTAAAGGCGGACTGCTGATGGACACTGGCGCTTTAACAACAAACGACATCGGAAAACTTATGGCCGTTTCTCATCAAGGTCCGCTGGCTAACACCAGGCTTTCTGGACGAACGATTCTCATTCTGATTGGCGTCGCGGTCATCCTGCACGTGGGTCAGGAAATCTTCGTGCCATTAGCCTTGGCTCTCCTCCTGACATTCACTCTGGCACCTATTGTCTCCTTTCTCCGAAAACACTCTGTGCCCAAGATTGCCGCCGTTATTATGGCGGTCGCCTCAGCCTTCATGGCAATTGCGCTGTTCAGTTTCGTCGTCGCCACGCAGGTGACAAATCTTGCCGAAAACATCCCGACATATCAGCGCAATATCGTCACCAAGGTTCAGGCGCTCAGCCAAGCCGGATCAGGCAATGGTGTGCTCGAACATCTGAGCAAGGTTGTCGAGCGTGTCGGCGCCGAGTTGCAGACACGCGCCGTCGAAAGTCAGGACGAGCAGTCGACCGCACCAACCATGCGAGAGCCGATGCCCGTTGAAATCGTCACGCGATCCCATCCGGTCGAGACACTTGGCAATTTCATTCTTCCGCTTATCAGCCCGTTTGCAACGGCAGGTTTGGTCATCGTTCTTGTTATTTTCATGTTGATCGAGCGTGAGGACCTTCGCGACAGGTTTATCAGGCTGGTTGGACTTGGTGACCTGCATCGCACGACGGCAGCGCTGCAGGACGCTGGAAAACGGGTTGGGAAATACCTTCTGATGCAATTGGTGGTAAATGCCCTTTACGCCTTTCCCATCACCATTGGGCTTTGGGTGCTTGGCATTCCGAACGCGATTCTATGGGGTCTGCTGACGCTGGTTCTGCGTTTCGTGCCCTATATTGGTCCCGTTATCGGAATGGTGTTGCCGCTGTTCCTCGCCCTTGCAATCTCTCCCGGCTGGTCGTTGGTCGCGTGGGTCGCGGCACTTTTCATCATCACCGAACTGATCAGCAATAACGTCGTTGAGCCTTGGCTCTATGGTAGCCACACCGGCTTGTCTCCGATGGCGATCATCATCTCCGCAATCTTCTGGTCCTGGCTTTGGGGACCACTGGGGTTAATGCTGTCGACACCTCTCACGGTGTGTCTGGTCGTTCTTGGCAGATATGTCCCCGAGTTCAGTTTTCTGGACGTTCTGCTCGGAAATGAACCAGTCCTCCAACCGCAGGAAAAGCTTTACCAGCGGCTGCTCTCCGGCGACCCCAACGAAGCGACTGACAACGCCGAGGAGTTTCTCGAAGAGGAATATCTCATCGACTACTACGAAAAAGTTGGTCTTCCTGCCTTGATCCTGGGCGAAGCGGACCGCCAGCGCGGCGTGATGACAGAGGCTCAGATCGCGCTTCTTGCCTCCAGCGCCCATGCCCTCATTGAAAATCTTGCAGAGATTGCGAGCGAAGAGGAAAACGAGGGACTGTCGGAAGACGAACAGACTTCCGCGCCAGAGACCAAAGAGACAATCGCGCTACCGGACGGTAAAGGCAGATCAATTCTATCCCTGGGAGGCCGAGGGGCCATGGACGACGCAGCGTCAGCGATGTTATCGCAAGTTCTCTTGGTTCAGGGTGCGCAGATCAGACAAGCAGACTATACAAGAATTGAAGGGCGAGATTTGAAGGCTCTGGTGGCTGACGATATCGACACCGTTGTCGTTACGTTTCTCAATGAGAACTCGAAATCGCACGCACGACAGATCGTCCGTCGTTTGAAGCGTGTAAGACCTTCTCTTCGTGTCGGCATATTGTTGCCGATGGGAGAGGGCGGGCGCGAAGCGCCAATCGACCCTCAAGACATAAGCGCCGACTTCGTTGCCGCTTCGCTGACGCAGGCCGTCTTGTCGGCCCTGAGCGACACAGGCCCTGTGGCCTTGAAAAGCCCCGTGAGAAAAGTGGCGCGCCAGCGCCGAGTGCCGCCGGTGGCTGCCTGAACGCAGCCACGAGAAGTCTGTCGATGTTACCAAGGGGCACGCATCTCGTCTCCTGGATCATAACGCATAGGACCACCCGAAAGCTTCAGCGCCTGAACTTGCGCACGCTCATCACCGCACAAACCTGCTTTCTGGAAAAAGCACGATGCATCGATACAAAGATTGAAAACGTTACGCGTCTCTAGGTATCTACTGCGAACTAAGAGCAGTCAGGTCTAAAGCTTGACAGTTGCGACATCAAAAGCGGCCTGCGGTTGTGAGACCTTTCAGCTTGGAGTCTCCCCTTGCTGAAACTTGGATTTGAGCCACTGATGTATGGATGACGTTCCCGCCAACAGTGAACCGCCGTCTTCTACAACACCGCCATTGAGGGAGGTAACAAGCGCTCCGGCTTCCTGGGCAATAATCTTTCCAGCCGCGTAGTCGTAATGGCTGAGGCCGTCTTCGAAATAGCCATTTAGCCTGCCCGCGCCAACATATGCGAGATCAAGTGCGGCCGAGCCGAGTCTACGGATGCCTGCTGTCTCGTTGGTGATGGTATCAAGGGCGCGGAAGAAAGCACTGCGGTCCATCGACTTCAACTGTCCGTGGATCGGCATAGATAGAGATATGATGGATTCTTCCGGCTTCTTCTCTTCCAACCGTGTCAGTTCCTTACCGTTCATCCGGGCACCCTGCCCTCGAACTGCCGTGAACATCTCGTCCCGCAATGGGTCAAGGACGACGCCCAGTATTTCGCCATCGTCGTCGCAAAGAGCGATGCTGACAGCAAAATAGGGAATGCCCCAGATGAAGTTGCTGGTTCCGTCAAGCGGGTCTACCACCCAACGGCGTCGTGCGTCTGGCTTGCGCGTACCGGTTTCTTCACCCACGAAACCGTAGCGATCACCTGCCCTTGCCAGAACTGCGGCAATAGCCTCCTCGGCAGCAAGATCGGCCTTGGACGCATAATCACCCAAAGCTTTTCGTTGAACACTATCGCGGGACATGGCGCCGAAATGCGTCTTCAGTTCAGCGCCTCCGGCAAGTGCGGCGGACAATGCAAGCTGCATCAGTTTGTCAAGCGACCGGTCCGCCATCTCATACTCCCGAGGGTAGAAAAGTTATCGTCTCGAAATCCACACCGACGCGAGAGTCGAGATCGAGTGCGTGTCGTGTTTCCACCGAGATGGTCGCACCGTTCTCAAGTCGAAGGCTCTGCGTCCAGGCCTTGCCCATGAAGCGGCGATCTTTCACCGTTGCATTGACGAGAGCGCTGCCGTTTTCGCGGGTCATTACCTGTTCGGGACGTACGACAAGTGTGCCTTTACCGCGGTGGCCGCTTCCTGTGATAGGAAGTCGCGATCCGTCAGCCATCTGGAAGCCGGCCTCATCAAATTCACCCTCCAGAAAGTTTGCGCTACCGACGAACTCGGCAACGAAGCGGTTCGCCGGTCGCGAATAAATTGTTTCGGGATCTGCAAGCTGCTGCACGATTCCATTCTGCATCACGGCGATCCGGTCCGACATTTCGAGGGCTTCTTCCTGATCATGCGTCACATAGATTGCTGTGAGACCGAGTCTCTTCTGCAGACTGCGCAGTTCATGGCGAAGAGCCACGCGAAGACGCGCATCAAGGTTGGACATGGGCTCGTCCATGAGAAGCAGCGGCGGGTTGATGACGAGTGCACGCGCCAGCGCGATGCGCTGCTGCATACCACCACTCATTTCTGCGGGATAGCGCTTCTCGACGCCGTGAAGCTCGACCTGGGCCAGTGCGGCCCGAACCCTTTCAGCAACTTCGTTCTTCGGAACCTTACGCAGTTTGAGCCCGTAAGCGACATTGTCGAACACGGTCTGGTTTGGCCATAGCGCATAGTTCTGAAAGACGAAGCCGATATTTCTGTCCCAGGCGGCGAGCGAGGTCACGTTCTGCCCGTTGAACAGGATTTTTCCGCCATCGATTGGGTGGAAGCCTGCAATGGCGCGCAATAGTGTCGTCTTGCCGCAACCGGACGGCCCTAGCAGCGTGAAGAATTCGCCGGGCCTGATCGTGAGGCTGATGTCTTTCAGAACTGCATGATTGCCAAAGGTCTTGGAGACGGCGTCGATGACGACCTCGCAGCCTTGGGTTGGAGTTTTGGAAGATGAGGTTTCAACCACCGGAATTTCCTCGAATTTGGCCGTAGCGGACAATGAAATAGAGAGGGATGTAAATGATCAGCATCAGCAGGATGGTCTGTGCCGCGGAGACACCGAAATCGGCATCGACCAGCGTGTTTTCGAAGATCACGGCTGTCATCGGCTTCCACGGCGGACGATAGAGAACGATGGTAGACGACAGCTCCGTGACGATGTGAAGGAAGGTGAGCGTTGCACCGGTTACCGCACCCGCCAGAACCAGAGGTGCCGTTATGGTGAAGAAGACCCTGAATGGGCGCGCTCCAAGACTGATTGCGGCCTCTTCGAGAGCCGGGTGAACGCGCCTCAGGGCCGCCTCCGACGCCTTCACCGTAAAAGGCAGGTTACGAATGAGATAGGCAAGGAGAAGGATGAACCAGGTGCCGGTCAGTTGCAGCGGCGCCTTGTTGAACATCATGATGAGACCGATACCGAGCACCGTGCCGGGAATGACGTAGGGCATCATGACGGTGAGGCTGAGAACGGGGGCAATGATCCGGTAGCGCTTGCGTATAATCACATATGCAATCCCCAACCCGATTGCTGTTGCCGCCAGCGTTCCGGCAATACCAAGCGACAAGGTCACCCAAGCCGGCCCCATGCCGGTGCGCCACATAGTGGCGTAGTTCTCCAGCGTAAAGTTCGCCCTGGGCAGGCCGACCCGCCATTCCATGAAGCTGGAAACCAGCACCGTCAGGTGGGGCGTGAATGCCATGAGAAGGGCAATGATGACCGCGCCAAGCACTGTGACATGAGTAAGAGGCGATAGCGGCTTGCGTTCCAGCGCCCGCGACGACACCACGGCAAAACCGCGTCGCGCCAAATAGATTTGCTGCGCCATGAGGAACAGGCTCGAGATGGTGATGAGCACCATCGACCCTGTGGCCGCAAGCGCCGGATTGCGTCCTGCCTCACTCAGGAAGGACGTATAGATCAGAACCGGCAGTGCGTTGACATCGAGGCCAATGATGCGCGGCGTTCCGAAGTCAGACAGGGCTGCCATCGTTGCCAGATAGAGACCGGTGATGATGCCGGGAAGTGCCAGCGGAATTTCGACCGTCATGCGCACACGAGGCGGCTTGGCACCAAGGCTTTCCGCTGCCTCGATATGGCCAGCGTCCAAACTCTGAAACGAGCTGTGACTGAGCAGAAAGATGATTGGAAAGACCAGCCAGGTGATGACCCAAATGACGCCATGCAAGCCGACAATCGAGACATCGAGGCCGAGATAGTTGGTCAGAACGCCGTTTCGTCCCAGGAGCAAGCGCCAGGCGTACGCCCCCAGAAATGGTGGAGACACGGACGCCATAGTGACAAGAAAGACGATAGCAGTGCTGCCCGCGACCCGGTAACGTGCGATAAGATAAGCCAGCGATACGCCGATCAAAGCGGCAAGTCCGGTGGACGTCAACGCGATCAGCAGGCTGTTTACCGTGGCGGAAAGGGTTTCCGAGCGTGTAAAGAAGTCGGTATAGTGGACAGCAGAGAGCGACAGCGATTTGTTTTCGAAGGTGATGTAGGCGTTCGCGGCATGTGAGAGCAGGACAGTGTTGAGCGACTGCGCGTTGATATCTAAGGGTGCTGGTGAAGTTGTCGCGAATAGCCCCCGGGGCGCCTGCTGCGAAAGCGTGAACCGAGCCGAGCCCAGATCGAGTTCAAGTAAACCTGCCTCGTCCTTACCAACCGAAATCGGCTCTTGCGAAGAGAGGCGCAGCGTTCGGTCATCCTGGACGTCTACAGTCAGACTGTCAGTCGAACTCAGCGTTATCGCAACGCCGTCAGAAAGTTTAGCAACGCTGTATCGGGCGGTCATCTCCGGGACGAATTGCAAGCCGTCTTTATTATGCAGAAGAGTAAAACGGCCGCCCTCCTCCAGGAGGGAGGCGGCCATGAGGCGAACCTGCGGGACAACAATCGTCAGGCCGCAGAGCACGAGCGCGACGATTGAAAATATCAGCCAATTGTCGCGCAGCACCTTCATTTTCCGCGAAGCTCCTGAAAGCGAGCCACGACCACAGGGCGCGGATCGACAGCGGATACGATCGTGAGCGTAGCCATGTCAGGCAGAGCGGCGGGAGGCGTTACATCCTTGCGTGCCGAGCGTCGAACGGTGGCGTCGCGAACGATTTCATGCGCCGTCTTGCTGCCGAGGAAATCGATGAAGCTCTTGGCGTCTTCGATGCGCTGTGCGCCCTTGACGATGGCTTGCGCATCGATCTGGCCGGTAACCGCATCGGTCGGATAGACGATTTCGATCGGCAGACCTTGAGCCTTCCACTTGGCACCCAGATCCTCGTTAATCCAGCCAACTGCTGCTTCACCGTCGCGTACGGCGTTGAAGGCGTCATCGGAACCGGGAGCAATGCGCGCACCCTTGGCCATTTGACCGACGAAATCCCAACCGAAATTGCCAGCAAGAGCGGAAAGAATGACATAGCCGGTGCCGGATTTTGCAGGGTCTGGAATAATCAGGCCACCGTTCTTTGCGAAGTCCTGTGAGACGAGATCTTTCTGCGTCCTTGGTATGGAGCCGGCCTCGACGCGTTTGGTGCTGACGACCAGCGGCTGCAGCAGCACCGTGAACGGATGCCAGATGTGATTGGGATCGTTAGTCACCATGTCGGCGTCGGACTTGCTTTCGAACGATTGGAAGAGGGCTGCATTTTCTTCGAAGGTCTGCGTCGGTCCGCCCCACATGACGTCTGCCGAGGAATTGCCACCTTCTGCACGCAGGCGCTCGATCAGCTCGCCAGTACCGCCGCGCACGACGGTCACCTTCACATCCGGATTTTCCTTGGCAAAAGCGTCGAGGATGGGAGCAGATGTCGCCTCCCCATGAGCGGTGTAGACCACAAGTTCTCCGGCATTCGCGACACTGATGATCGACGCCGACGCCAACGCGCCCGCCATGATACGCCGCAAGGTCCATTTCAGCATGACTATGTTCCCTTTTTAAAGTCACTGAGAAGAAGGCGACCCTATTAATCCATTTACCAGATTAAAAATCAAGCCGCCTTTTCTGCGGAATTACGGTCCTTACGTTACAGTATTATGACTGAAGGCTAAGATTATCTGCATTGCGAACTGCTTGACGCCCATAGGCTGGGCTGATAAATTCCATTTAATTTATTAAATAGGAATTGGCCCCGATGAGCTTGATGGGCAGCAATCACACATATTCCGGCCGCTACAACCGTCGCCTCGTTTTCGATCTTATCCGATCTGGCAATGGCATAAGCCGGCGTGACCTTGTTGATGTGACAGGCTTGAAGCCGCAGACCATGTCCAATATCTGCAAGGACCTGATAGACCGTTCAGTGGTTGTGGAAACCATCCAACAAGAGGGCGCGCGCGGTGCGCCGCAAAAGAAGATGTGGGTCAGGGCCGAGGCCGGCTGCTGCCTGGGTATTCACGTGGATCGCGACGGGCTTCTGGGCATCGTCTGCGATCTGGCGGGGCAGGAGTTGGGTCGCGAAACCGCCTCCGCATCGCTCGAAGATCCATCCGACACCATCCGTGCCATTGCCGATATGACGCAGCGTCTGCGGTCGGTTACGGCGGATCGTCCCGCCTGGGGCATCGGCATCGCGATGCCCACATTGCAGGAGGCCGAATTCGAACATCCCGTCGGCCCGCCGGGTTGGGATGCGTGGAGCCGTATGCCGGTGGCGGAAGCCATAGAAGATGCATGTGGCCTCCCCACCATTATCGAGAATGACGCCACAGCCGCAGCAGTTGCCGAACTGAGGGTGGGAAGTGCGGGAGGACTGAGCCACTACGTCCATATTTTCGTCGGGCACGGACTTGGGGCAGGCATTATCAATGACAGCATGCCGCTCCAGGGATTTTGGAACAATGCCGGAGAAATCGGTCTCCTGACATGGCCGGCGGAACTTGCCAATCCAGATGCGGGGAAACAGACACCGTTTTCGATCGACGAGCTTGCAGCGATGCTGTCGTGCGAAAGCAGGGAGATTGCGCGGCCTGGGGCATTGGAGAAACTTTACGCTCAACGCGACAGTATTCTGATGCGATGGCTCGATCTCAATTCAAAGCGCCTGCGGTTGCTGGTGTCGCTGCTTGAAAACATCATGGACCCGCAGACCATCGTGGTTGGAGGGCACTTTCCACCAGCGCTCATCAATTCCCTCATCGACCGGGCCTATCCCCTTTTGCCGTCAGTCAGCGCCCGAAGCCACCGCGAAATTCCCCGGCTGTGTGCTGGCGCTCTAGGGCCGGAGGCCGCCGCGATCGGCGCTGCCATGCTACCTGTGATTGCCCATGGCAGCCCAGACTTCAGGCGCCTCTCATCCATGCGCGGACGCAGCCAGACGATCGATTTCGAAAGACGCTTCGATCGGGTCGCAGGCGCGCCAACGGATGACGACACGTCATCCTGATTTACATAACTCTTGCCGACAGGACCAAAACATGAAAATCGCAATTGCCGGGCTCGGCTTTCGGCTTGCCAATGTCATTGCCTCCTTCCGCAAGGCCTGCCCTGAACTGGAAATTGTCGGCTTGATGGACCCGCAGCCTGCTGGGCTGCCAGCCATTCAGTCGGCAGGCATGGCGGCGCCGCGACGTTTCGAAACCATCGAGGCTATGCTGACGCAGACGAAGCCGGATCTTCTTATGGTCGGTTCGCCCAATCTTTTCCATCTGGAACATATCACCGCGGGATTGCGCGCAGGCGTGCGGGTTTTCACGGAGAAGCCGGTGGTGATCGACGAAAACCAGACGATGACGATGGCGCGTCTGCTTGCCGAATATGGCGATGAAAGCGTTATGGTGGGGCTCGTTCTGCGGTACTCTGACCTTTATCGGGATCTGCGCGCAGCGCAGACGCAAGGTCAAATCGGCGCCATCACGTCGATTGAGGCATCCGAGCATATCGCACCCTACCACGGAGCGTTCTTCATGCGGGACTGGCGACGGCATACGCGCTATGCCGGGCCGTTTATCTTGGAGAAATGCTGCCACGATCTCGACCTCTATGGCAGCGTTGTTGGGCAGCGGGCCATGGCCGTTGCCAGCTTCGGCGGCCGAAAGTCGTTTATCGCGGAAAACAAACCGGATCAGTTCTCCGCGTTTCAACAGCGGGAATTCTATAAAAAGCCGAGCGGCTGGCTAGAGGGTGGCGCGGTGTTTGAGAGTGACGGCGATATTATCGACTATCAGACCGCGATTATCGAATATAATGGCGGGGCGACGATGACGTTTCATACCAATCTCAACGTTCCAGATCAGTTTCGCCGCTTCTGCGTGATCGGTAGCAAGGGAATGGCCGAAGGCGATTTCATCCGCAATCGCTTCGAGGTGCACTCTGCAATAACAGGCGAAAAGCTAGTCGAGCGGCGTTACGAGGGGCACGAAAGCGATCACTATGGCGCAGATGATCAGATGGCCTCGGATATCTACAGGCATCTGACCGAGGCCTCTCCCCTGCCCGTCAATATCGTCTCAGCCTTGGAAGCGGGGCTCGTCGCGATCAAGATCGATGAGGCACGCCGTGTCCGGCGCACCATCGAGCTTGCTGAAACCTGGCAGCGCTTCGATGACGCGCTTCGCACCCCTCATGTGGCTGCCTGAGGCCGCGATTATGACCATGCCAGCGTCTTTGTCATCCGTTATCATCCGCAACGCCCGACCGTCCGATGAGACGGCGATCCTCGACATATGTGTGCGCACTTCGGATCGAGGCGAAGACGGATCACAATACTACTCTGACCCGAGACTTCCCGGACTCTTATGGGCGCTGCCCTATGTCCGCTTCTGCGCAGAAACTGCATTCGTGCTGACGAAGGATGACGTCGTCATGGGCTACTGTGTCGCCGCACCCGATACGATTGCCTATGAAAATTGGCTCGAGGCCGCATGGTGGCCGTCCTTGCAGGAAGAGCTCCGCGATTTCGAAACACGGACAGTAGAGGATGAGAACGTTCTTTCCTATATTCGAAGCGCAAGAAAGACCCCGGCTGAGGTCACACGGCCCTACCCCGCCCATCTGCATATCAATCTTCTGCCTGAGATCCAAAATGGCGGCCATGGGTCGTCGCTGCTGCGACATCAACTGGATTCTTTAACGAGGTCTGACGTAAGAGGCGTCCATCTAGGCGTTAATCAGTATAACGAAAAGGTCGTAGCATTTTACGCCAAATTCGGCTTTGTGGAAATTGACCGGACACCATCGATCGTGATGGCGAAGCGACTGATTGAATGAAATACTTAAAGCGCGTCGCGATCTCTAACGTCGCTCTTCAAGCTGTAGCGCCTTTTGTTTTCTTTTGTTGAAGCTCGAGGATAACCAAAACTTTTCCAGAAATGATTTTCATGACGAGCTGGCTTTTATAGTTCACTCCGTTTTGCGACAAAGTGTCTTTTGCCCTGAAGGGGTACGAACCCGCCGAACGTCATTTGTTGTCAGACTTTTTGGAGCAGTTCCATTGGCTTAGAAACACAGTGGAATGGACTCAATCGAAAATTATTGATGAATTTCGTTTAGGTATTCAGCGCGTTATTGAGGTCGTGCAAACCGACCATCAGCATCATGGGATCGGACGGAGAAGACAGGAAGCCGACGGCTTCGTAGAAGGCTCGTGCGTCATCAGAAATCGCATGGACCAGCACGCCGCGGATCCCGAGCACTTCAGCGGCATTCAGCAGGCGCAAACCCGCGTCGCGCACCAATGCCCTGCCGATACCACGCCCTTGACAGGATTGATCAATGGCGAGGCGGCCAAGCACTGCAACTGGGATTGGATCAGGCATATTGCGCCGAAAGCGACCAGGCACTTCCGGCGGTTTCACGAAGCCAGAGGCCAGGGCGTAGTACGCGATGACGCGGCTCTCGTCGCACACGACAAAGGTCCGCGACGCGCCGCCTGCTTGATTGGCCCGGGCACGGCGCCGAAGCCAGTCGTCCAGTTCAGGCACTCCAGAATTGAATTCGGCCAGTTCGTGATGATCGGCCAGAGGGACTGGTGCGCTGAGAGTCACGCCTCATCCCAGGGCGCTTTGGTCGACATCGTGCGCTTTAGACGCTCATTGGGCTGTGCAGGCGCATCGAGACGGGCAAGATATTCGGCATAAATTTCGGGGCTTACCGTGACGATTGTACGGTCGAGCAGCACCTCCTCCGCACGGCGCTCGGAAGCTTCCAACATGAAATCTGTGCGCGTTTTGCCGAGCAACTCTGCGGCGCGATCGATCAAGTTGCGAGTAGCAGGTTTGATGCGCATATTCAGCGGCACACTTGCGTCCGGGCTCTTACCCGTGTGTGAGGTCGGCATGGGAAACTCCTATCCAAGCGCATTTATATAGCGTAACGACATTATCTTTACAAGCGTCGTAAAGATAATGTCGTTACATTCGCCTGCGGACGAGCGCACGACAGACGCCGGCTTGAAGCATAACCTCATGGGATGTTGTCACGTTAAGTTACCTAGGCCGAGAAAGGCAGCGGCTCGAATTTTCAAGCGATGCAGGCAGCAATTTTCGATGCATCGAACGCTTCGAGGCGGTAGCGAATTGTTTGTGCGGCGCGGCGGCGGGCGGAAACAGAAAAGCGATGTGGGTAGCGCAGTGCATAGAAACGAACTGTTGCAACGCTCCCGGCGATTAGCGACCGTGCAGGGTTCGTTCTCGGTTGGAAACGGCAGATGGCGGTTCTCGGCCCGATTGTTGAAGCTGTTGTGCGACCAATTGTTAAGGCCGGCAGCCACGTCCGCATTTGCCGCACTCGTAGGAGCGCAGCTTGTCAGTGATGATCCGCTAGGGAGCAAAACCACAGCGCTTCATCAAAGACACGACTAGGCGCTTGGCCTCCCTTTTGTCACGTCGCTTCTGTAATATTTCTTCGAGAACAACGCCATCCTGATCGACTGCGCGCCCAATCCAAAACGTGGGCAACGGCAAGGCGTTTAGCGTGACAACGCCTCTTGACGGGCTAAGGCCACTAGGCGCTGCAGGAGGCATACGCCGCCGCTCGGAAGACGTTGATCGCCAGGGGATATCCTTGAGATAGGAACGCATAACCTTACTGATTGCGCGGGGTTCAAGACAGGCGGAGCGCCCGGAATAGCCGTTATGTGCGTGAGGCACCTACGCCCCTGTCAACTTTCAATAGAAAGTCTAATACACCCAGACAGTCGTTGACCGGGCGAGATCGTTTCGACGCCGCGGCTATTTCGCTCTGGTTCCGGTAAGCCAAGTGCTCCGGCGACCATGGAAACGGGTTCAAGACAAAGATAGCGGTCCATACGGTGGGCAGCGAGATTGCTAAAAACAGGGTCGGCCTCGAGCAACAGTGAAAAACTGTCAAAACCGATGCGCGCATATGACCAGTCGGTGAAGTGCAAGGTGTATCCCGTCGAAGCAGGAATGGTAGGTTTCGAGCGGGGCACCGCTTGCTGGCCGGTTGGCACGTTCCGCACATCGAGGGGATATTGCAGTTTGGCATCGGTGCTGGCGTCGCAGCCCAATTCTGCCGAAAAATAGGGATGCCAGCCAAGCGAAACCGGCACAGGCCGGTTTTCCAGATTGGTTATCGACAATTCCACCGTCAGACGGTTGCTTTCAAGCATAAAAGATTGTTCAGCGCGGAAGGAAAATGGCCACTCAGCATCCGGCTTATAGTCAAGCACCAGCGTGCACTGATCGGCCGCCAGGATGGAAATATCCCACGATCGTCGGTGAGCAGGTCCATGCATGGCATCAGGCGAAAGGGCGGGATGTGGAAGAAGGTCGTGCCGGATATCCGCGTGAACGAATGAGCTGCCATATAACCTGTTGTGGTAAGGAATGAGCGGATAGGCACCTGCCCTCGGCCAGTTCAACGGGTCAAAAGACTCCCCCGCTGTCGGCACCAGAATATCGCCGTGATCCTCGTGGTGCAGATGCGTCATCCTTCCACCCCAGGAAGGGCGGAGGCGGGCCGAAAGCTTCCTGAAGGCAATCGTAACCGTTTCAGGCAAAAGCATATGAGCCATCAGGCCGCTTCGGCACGCGTCGCTGCCAGTGAACATAGCCATCTTCCTGCATGGCCTTTTCATCCATCTCGACTCCCCAACCCGGTCGGTCCGGCCTCAGTTCCAGGTATCCATCCTTTGGCAGGTAAGGGTCGACAACATAGCGCGTTTCATCCTCGCGTTTTTCGAGGTCGGTGCCACCATAAACATAGCACTGCCCCTTCGGCAGCCTGTATTCAAGAATACGGAAATTCTGCTGGGCGGCGGAGAAATGCACGTTGACGGCGGTGGCGAGCGGCCCCATCGGGTTGTGCGGCGCGATGCTGACGAAATGCGCCTCTGCCAGCGTGGCGATGCGGCGCATTTCCGAAATACCACCGACAACGCAGATGTCGGGTTGAATGATATCGGCGCCCCGGACTTGCAGAAGACGCAGGAAGTCATTGCGATTGTAAAGACTTTCACCCGTTGCCAGCGTGCAGTTCAGCCCCTGCTTCAGGTCTCCCCACATCTCGATATTTTCCGGACGCAACGGCTCTTCGAAAAATAGCGGATCATAAGGGGCAAGCGCATTGCCCAGTTGACGAGCGGCAGCAGGCTCGAAAATCTTGGCATGCGCGTCGAAGGCAATATCGTAGTCGGGCCGCACCGTTTCGCGAAGCGAGCGGAAATATTCGGCCGAACTGCGCACCACCTCACCCCAGCGATGGGCGTGAATATCGACGCGCCATGGGCTTAGCTTGAAGGCTGTGAACCCCCAATCTTCGTTGAGACGATCGAATTCTTCCCTTGCCGCCGGTGCATCCGGTGCCGTGTAGACGCCGGCGTAAACCTTGATACGGTCACGCACTTCGCCGCCCAGAAGCTTGTAGACAGGCACGCCTGCCGCCTTGGCGGCAAGGTCCCAGAGGCAATGGTCAAGCGCTGAGATTGCCGAAAGACCAAGTGCTCCGGGCGGAAAGCGGTTTTGTTGGAGGAGGAGATTGTAGAGATACTCGACCCGAGTCGGATCCTGCCCGGCAAGGAAGCCGTAGAGGTAATCCAGAACCGGGGGCAATGCGAGATCGGGGCCGTGATTGTAGCATTCGCCCCAGCCGGTCAAACCGTCATCGGTATCGAGAGCGACGATAACGCGGGGGCGGTCCTTGTCGCGGGTAACGAATACCCGCATGCGATCGATTTTCATGCTTTGGTCTTCCTCTTGAATTGCGAGAAGCAACAGCCGCGCTGTTATCTGGCAGCAGCTCCGTTCTTGATCTCGGGCGGCTCGACGTAGCGGAACCTTCTCGTGCGGTCGCGGTCGCGCGGATCCGGGCGCGGAATGGCCGACAGAAGTGCCTGCGTATAAGGGTGATCCGGCGCGTTGCAGACTTTTTCGGCGTCTCCCACCTCAACAAGCTTGCCGCGATACATCACTCCGACGCGGTCGCACATGTATCTGATGACGCCGATGTCATGGCTGATGAAGATGTAGGCCAGGCCAAGTTCGTCCTGCAGCCGCATGAGCAGGTCCAGCACCTGGAAACGCACCGAAACATCGAGCGCCGACGTCGCCTCATCCGCAACGATGATACGCGGCCGGAGCGTGATGGCGCGGGCGATACCGATGCGCTGGCGCTGGCCGCCGGAAAAGGCGTGCGGATAACGCTCACGTCCGGCAGGGTCCAGACCCACCTGCTCCATCAGGGCGCAGACGCGCTCATCCAGCTCCTTGCCTTTCGCAATGCCGTTGACCAGCAGCGGCTCGCCGATGACCTGTGCCACCGTCATGCGCGGATTGAGCGAACCGAACGGATCCTGAAAAACCATGCGCAACTCACGCCGCGCCGCTTTCAGCTCCGCACCTTCGATTTTGGCAAGATCGACCACCGTGCCATCCGCCCGGCGATAGCGCATCTCGCCCCCGGTCGGATCGTAGAGGCGCATGATCGAGCGGCCCATGGTGGTCTTGCCGGAGCCGCTTTCGCCGACGATGCCGAGCGTTTCGCCCGGAAGCAGCTTGATCGACACGCCATCCAGCGCCTTCATCTCACCGAAGTGCATCGAGAGGTCGTTCACTTCCAGGATAGGCGCCGCGGCAAGATCGAGCGGCGGGCGGGCAAGCCGGATTTCCGCCTTCTGCTCAAGCTTCAGAACCGAGCCGATCAGCATGCGCGTATAGGGGTCTTGTGGATTGTGGAATATCTCATCGACTGTGCCATATTCCTTGGCGACGCCGTGATGCATGACCAGCACGTCATCGGCAATCTGCGCCACCACGCCCATGTCGTGGGTGATGAACAGCACCGCCATGCCATGCGCCTTTTGCAGCCGCGATATCAGGTCGAGGATTTCGGCCTGCGTCGTGACGTCCAGCGCGGTTGTCGGTTCGTCGGCGATCAACAGTTGCGGTTTGCAGGCCAGCGCCATGGCGATCATGGCGCGCTGGCGCATGCCGCCGGAATATTGGAAGGCATAACGATCCAGCGCCTTTTCGGGGTTGGGAATTTCCACCTGTCGCAGCAGCTCGATGGCTTCCGCCCGTGCCTGCGCCTTGCTCATCTTCAAGTGCAGCCGCAGAACTTCGGTGATCTGATCACCGACGGTATGCACCGGCGACAGCGACGACATCGGCTCTTGAAAAATCATCGCGATGTCTGCGCCGCGCACCGAGCGGATGGCCCGGCTGCGCGGATCGAGCTTTGCGAGATCCAACGACGTGCCGTCGGCACGGTTGAGGATGATCGACCCGGAAGCGATGTAACCGGGGCTGTCGATGATCTGCAGGATCGAGCGGGCGGTGACGGATTTGCCCGAACCGCTTTCACCCACAACGCAGAGCGTCTTGCCGGGATCGATGGAAAAAGACAGATCGTTTACCGCGCGGAAAATGCCGTTTCGCACGGGAAATTCGGTGACCAGATTGCGGACGTCAAGCAGCGGTCGGTCTGGCTTCATGGAGAGAATATCGCTCATCCGGGGCCTCACTTGTTATAGGGGTCGGCTGCGTCACGCAGACCGTCGCCGAGCAGATTGAGCGCCATGACGGCAACGACAACAGCCACGCCGGGCAGGAACAGCCACGGCGCGGTTGCGATCGAGCGAATATTCTGCGCCTCGCGAAGCAGCACGCCCCAGGAAATGGTCGGCGGCTGGAGGCCAAGACCGAGGAAGGACAGCGAGGTTTCCGCAAGGATCATCGCCGGAACGGCAAGCGTGACCGAGGCGATGATGTGGCTCGAAAAACTCGGCAGCATATGGCGGAAAATGATGCGCCCTTCCGGCACGCCATCCAGCCGGGCTGCCGCCACGAACTCTTCCGTCCTCAATGACAGGAACCTGCCGCGCACGACGCGGGCAAGCTGCGCCCAGCCGGTCAAGGACAGGATGATGGTGATCATCATATATTGCAGCGTTGCCGGCCAACCCTGCGGCAGGGCAGCGGCAAGCGCCAGCCAGATGGGAATGGTCGGCAGCGACAAAACGAAGTCGATGACGCGCTGCATGACAAAATCGATGCGGCCGCCGTAATAACCGGAGATACCGCCCAGAACGACACCGAGAAGCAGCGAGAAAAACACGCCGACGAGACCGATGGACAGCGAAATTTGCGAGCCCTGTATTACCCGGCTGAAAACATCACGGCCAAGGCGATCCGCGCCGAAAAGGAAGAGCGGTCGGGTCTTGTCGGTCGAGGCCAGCAGATGGATATCCGTGGTGAACAGGCCGAGCACCGAATATTCGTAGCCGCGACCGAATAGCTGGATCGGGATTTTCTTGGCCGTATCTTCGACGAACACCGCCGCCAGCGTTTCGGGATCACGCGTCAGCTTCAGCGGATAATAGTGCAGACCAAGCGAGAGGCCGTCCGTCGTATCGATGAAATGCACACGTTGCGGCGGATGGAAGGTGGCGCGCGCATTCTGCAGAACCGGATCGTTGATGGCGAAGAAACCTGGCAAAAGCGCGACGATATACATTGCGATGGTGACGAACAGGGCGGCCATGGCCAGCCTGTGGCGCTTGAACGCCCACCAGATCAGTTGCCATTGCGAGGCGACGGCAGCGCGGTCCGGCCGGGTATTGGTGGTGATGGCGATATCGCTCATGGCGCCCTCCTATTCGAGACGGATGCGCGGATCGACCAGCGCAAGAAGGATGTCGCTGATGAGTGATCCGATCAACGTCAACCCGCAGATCAAAAGCACAAAGGCGCCGGCGAGATACATGTCCTGCGCCATCAGCGACTGCAAAAGCAGCGGCGCGGCCGTCGGCAGATTGAGCACGATAGCAACCACAACCGAGCCTGAAATGAGATTGGGCAACAGCCATGCAATCGTGGAAATGAATGGGTTGAGCGCAATTCTCAAAGGATATTTCGTCAGCAGCCGGAACTCGGACAATCCCTTTGCGCGCGCGGTGGTCACGTATGGTTTGGGTAATTCGTCCAGCATGTTTGCGCGCATGACGCGGATGAGGCTTGCCGTGGAGGATACCGCGAGGATCGCAACTGGTAGCCAGATGTGGGCCATCAGATCCATCATTTTGGCGATGCTCCACGAGGCAGTCTCGTACTCCGCCGAAAACAGCCCTCCGACATCGGCCCCAAATTCCACCGCCGCGACATACATCAGCACCAGCGCCAGAAGGAATGACGGTATGGACAGGCCGAAAAAGGAGAAGGCGGTAAAAAGATAATCGCCGATTGAATATTTGCGCACGGCGGAGAAGACGCCGATCGGAAGTGCGATGGCCCAGGTTGCGAGAAGGCTTGCTATGGCCAGAACCAGCGTCAGCGCCATGCGCTCCCAGATGAGGCCGGAAACGGGCTGCTGCCATTCGAACGAGATGCCAAAATCGCCGCGACTGATAATGCCCCATATCCATTTGAGATATTGCACGATCATCGGGTCATCGAGGCCGAAGCGCTCTCGCAGTTGCGCCGCCGTATTGTGGTCTATGACTTCGTTCGACGCAGCAAGCGTGGCGATGTAAGTCGTCACGTAGTCACCGGGTGGCAGCTGGATCAGTACAAAGGCAAGAAAACTGACGGCGAACAGGGACGGTATCATCCACAGCAGGCGTTTTACGATAAATAGCAGCATGACGTTCTCGCAATCACGTTTTACCACACGCGCCGCCTTCCACTACGAGACGGCTTGCGGGTGGTCGAAGCAACCTGAGAGGCGCCGCCGCATTGATGAAGCGACGCCCATGTGGCGGTGTCAGCTTGTGAAGGTGAACTGTTGCGGCAACGCCGGGCCGGGGTTGGGCCATGACCAGCTGTCGGGTTCTTTCTCCGGCACGTTGCGAAGGTTGTTGCGGATGATACCGAAACCACCAACGGCAAGGCAAAGACCGATCGTCTCGAACTCGTCGGCCGCGATATCGAAGATTTCCTTCATCTTCTCGCCGCGCTTGACAAGGTCGGCCGTCGAACGCGCTTCATCGAACAGTTTGAAGCGCTTCTTCTGGCTTTCCGGCGGCTCTTCCCCCTTCTGCCCGTTGGATGTGTACCAAAGCGCCCACGGAATGGCGTAGCGCGACCCCTGCGGGTGGAACGCGAAGAAGTCACGCGGGTCGAGCATCGGATCGAGACCGCCCGGACCCGGCCAGACCGCCGCATCATGGGCGTTGTCATCGCCGCGTGTGTAGTACAGCGCGCGTTCGATGGTGTTGACCTTGATATCGACGCCGATTTGCGCCCACTGCGCCTTCACCAGTTCCAGCGCATCGACCAGATCGGGATAGAGTGTCGGGATCACATCGATCGAGAAGAAAATCGGCTGGCCGTCGGGCCGGAGCCGCATGCCGTTGCCGTTCTTCTTGTCGTAGCCGGCCTTGTCGAGAAGATCGTTCGCTTTGGCGACATCGTATTCGGTGTTCTGACGCGCCAGCTTTTCGTGATACCAGGGATGTGTCGGGCGCGGCCCGGCCTGATAGCCCTCGCTCTGGCCGAAATAGACGATGTCGATGATTTCCTGGCGGTTGAGCGCGATGGACAGCGCCTGACGGAACGACTTGTCGCCGAACATCTTGCGCATCTCAGGGTCTTTGTGGGTGATATTGAGGTAGATCTGGCACTGCTGCGCAGCCGATGGCACCAGCGTCAACAGACGGTAATCGCCCTTTTTCATGTTCTGCGACAGCGTCGGCTTGTTGGCGAGAACGCTGATATGGCGTTCCTGAATGTCGATCTTGCCGGAGATGACGTTCAGCATCAGCGATTCGACATCCTGCGAAATGCCGAAATTGACTTCGTTGATATAGGGAAGCTGGTTGCCTTCCGTATCGACCTGCCAGAAGTAAGGATTGCGTGTCATGACCACACGAGTCGCGCCGCCGGAATAGGGTTCCTTGACCACCCACGGGTCGAGCGTCGGCTTGTCGACATTCGACCAGCGCGACGGAATTTCGATGTCGCCGCACTTGGCGCGGAACAGTTCCGTCCAGCTGGACACGCCAGCCGCCTTGACGTCGGCATCGAGCGCCGTGTTGTATTTCGGCAGAAACTTGCTGCAATAATGCTTGGCAAACAGCGTCGGATGCTGGCCGAGCGGCGTGGCAAGGTTTTCCAGATAGAGCGCGTTTGGCGCTGCGAATTTGAACCTGACCGTGAAATCATCGACTTTCTCGACATCGACCGCCTTACCGGCGACGGAGAGCTGCGCCGGGGTAGCGCTGTAAAGCTCCTTGTTCTTGATGCAGTCCTCGATGGCGAACACCACGTCATCTGCAGTAAAGGGATGTCCATCAGACCATTTCGCGCCCTGCAACAGATGGAAGGTGAACTGCGAGGCGTCGTCATTGACCTCCCATTTCTCGGCAAGGTTGGGCAGAACTTCGGTGAAGTCCATGTTCCAGCGCACCAGCCCCTGGTTGCCGACCATGCGCAGGATGCCGTTATGGTCCGACGAACCGCGCAGGCCGCGGCGCAATGTGCCGCCATAGGTGCCGATCTTTTCATGCGGCGTCACCACCATGGGGTTTTTTGGCAGACGTTCCGCCAAGGGCGGCAGTTTGCCGTCTTTTACCAGGGCTGCCAGTTCCGGCGCTTCCTTGCCGGCAGCAGCCAGGGCCGAGCTCCCGATGACGGACACGGCGGCGACGCCGCCAAGCCCAGCCATAAAGGTTCGGCGCGTCACGCCCAGTGAAAATTTATCGCCATCGCGCATCGACTATCCTCCCAAAAAATCACCGGCAGCGAGACAGCTTTCACCGAACCGCAACAGCCTCCCGGCCAGCCAGCACACCGATCCTCCACCGGCAGGGCAGACCATATGGGCGTTTTCAGATGATTACAAGTATTGACAGATTTTTACATATTTTTTATTCGTAGACCGGTTTTCACGATCAGGTTTGAGGAAAGAACCGGCACGACAGTAACCACGTTCATGAAAAACCCGGTATTTCTGTTGCGATTGAAATGCAGGAAACCCATTAACTTCAGCGATTTGCAACGGAAGGGCTGCTGATGGACAATCAAACCGCATCCGCCGCCGCTCGAGGCGAGACTCGCTTGAGCGACATCATCTACGAAAAGATCATCGGAATGATTTCTGATGGGCGGTTTCCCGTGAACGAGCGGTTGCCGTCGGAGCAAAATCTGGCTTCCCTGTTCGGGGCTTCCCGGCCTGTGGTGCGCGAAGCGCTGGAGCGGCTGCGCAACGACGGGCTTATCGTTTCGCAGAAAGGTTCCGGCTCCTATGTGCGCCAGCAGCCGGATTCATCCGTGTTGCAGCAGGTTCCTGTCGGCTCGCTTGCCGATGTGCAGCGTTTCTTCGAGTTCCGGTCCGGCCTTGAGTCTGCAGCCGCCGAACTTGCAGCACGCAGTTGGCAGGCTGCCGACAAAGCCCGCATCGAACAGGCCATCACCGCGCTGGAACAGTGTCTTGCGCGCAACGATCTTGGTGCGGAGGAGGACTTTGCCCTGCACGAAGCCATTGCGAAAGCGAGCCATAACCAGTTCCACATCACCGTGCGGATATGGTTCAAGCCGCATTTCGCGATCGGCCAGTCGGTGACACGCAGCCTCAGCCTCAAGCGTACGCCGCAACATGTGCGCGAGGTACAGAACGAACATACGGCAATCGTGGAAGCGATTTTTGCCCGCCAGGAACAGGCCGCGCATGACGCAATGAAAGATCACATCCTGAAGGCCCGTGCCCGCATGTTTCAGGGCGTCGGCAGCTAGAACCGTTTTTCCACATTTCAAAAGGCGAGCCATACAGGGCAAGGGAAAATAATCAGTGATCCAGCCACGCATCATAGAGCCGAAACTCCGCTCTCTCATCGACACGCCGTTGAAGGTCGGCGAATCACCGGCATGGGATGAGCGTACCGGGAATCTGTGGTTCGTCGACATTCTCGCCCCCGCCATTTTCTGCCTGCATCCGGGCGGCAAACTCGACAGATACGAAATGCCCGCCCAGGTGGGTTGCCTCGGTCTTTGCGACAATGGCCTTGTTGTGGCGGGCCTCAAGACGGGCGTGCACCTTCTAGACCCCGCAAACGGCGCGCTCGAACTGCTGTGCGATCCGGACGAAGGACGAGCAGACAGCCGTCTCAACGACGGCAAGGTCGGCCCCGATGGCCATTTCTGGGTGGGAACCCGCGACGAGGCTGCCGTGCAGACAGGAAATGCCCGCCTCTATCGTATCGCGCCGGATGGCGGCGTCGAGCTTGTCATCAATGGCGATATGTTCACATCGAACGGGCTTGCCTGGAATCTGGACGGAACGCGTATGTATCATTCTGACAGCAGCGGTCTGATGTATCAGGCGTTCGATTTCGATGCCGCGACGGGCAGGCTCGGTCCAGCCGAGCGCCTGCACGATTTCGCACCCGACGAAGGCAGGCCTGATGGCGCGGCGACCGATTGCGAAGGCTGTTACTGGAGCGCCGGCGTTCAGGCCGGGCGTCTCAACCGCTTTTCGCCGGAGGGCGAACTGTTTGAGATATACAGGTTGCCGTTCAAAGGGCCGACAATGCCATGTTTCGGCGGCCCGGACCTCAAAACGATCTATCTGACGAGTCTTGTGACCGAAACGAACGGAACAACCACCCCAGGTACGCTTGTTGCGTTTGATGTGCCTGTCGCGGGCGTAGCCGTTCACAAATTTTCTATCTGAAGATGCCCTTTGATTTTTAAGGAAACCAGTTGATGACGACATTCGATTTCCGCCAGGCTCTGCACGGTATTTCCGGCGTCCCCGTTACGGCTTACGAGACAGACGGGGAAGTCGATATAGCTGTCACCATCGAAGCCTATGCCCGTGTAGCAAAGGCGGGCATCCACAATATCGTTGCTGCGGGCAATACCGGCGAGTTTTACGCGTTGACGCCCGCTGAAATTTTCAAGGTCTACGAAGCTGCGATCGAAGGGGTGAACGGGCAAGCCCCCGTTACTGCAGCGATTGGACGCTCGCAGCGGGAGGCCCTGTCCATGGCGCGTCGGGCCAGGGAGATGGGCGCGTCTGCGGTCATGTCCCACCAGCCGGTTGACCCGTTCGCAGCGCCGCAATCACAGATCGACTATTTTATCGGCCTGGCTGAAGGCAGCGAATTGCCTCTCGTAGCGTATGTCCGCGCCGACGGGTTCTCGGTCAACGACATGGTCAGACTATCGAGCCATCCGAATGTCGCAGGCATAAAGTTCGCGACGACGGATATTATGCTTCTGTCGCGTGCGATCGCCGCTTCCGATCCTGACGGCTCACTTTACGTGTGTGGACTGGCAGAAAGCTGGGCTCCCGCCTTCTGCGCCGTCGGAGCCCGCGGTTTCACATCCGGTCTCGTCAATGTCGCGCCGCAATTTTCCATGCAAGTTCATGATGCACTGACGGCCGGCGATTTCTCGACCGCACGTAAGATCGTTGAAAAGATCGAGTTGTTCGAACGGCTGCGGACACGATACCGGAACGGCGCCAATGTGACTGTGGTAAAGGAAGCGATGCAGATACAGGGCCTTGCGGTTGGCCCAGTTCGAGCACCAGGACTCGCCCGTCTGGACGACGAGGATCGTGCAACACTTGAAGTCCTGCTTGCCAGCTGGCAATGACAAAAGCCTCATTCCCAACTGTGGAGACACACTACGATGCCGATGATGGCACCCAACCCATCTGTGGAATTATGCGCCTAACCGGCTCGGTTGCGATGGACAAACAATGCCTTGCGTCACGCCCAGACGAACATTGTGGTTATCTGGACCAGGGGTTGATCACTTTCACCCCGGCAGCCTCGAAAGGGCTTGTATCGCGAGTTGAGATAGTGAGGCCATTTGCTGCCGCTGTGGCTGCAATGTAGCCATCGGCCGTGCCGATTGCTTTCCCAGACGCTCGAGCGCGTGCCATCAGTTCAGAGTAGAACTGAGAAGTAGTCAGATCGAAGGACAGGATGCGGCCGGAAAAGTGTGGCAGCACCTCGCCCTCGAGACGGTCGCGGAGGATAGTTTGCCGTCTGCCTGAAGGCATAGCAGCAATTCCGAAGCGAAGCTCCGCAATCGTTATTGCGGAGATGAACAGCGTTTCGACAGCTTGGGCGTCCAACCAGGCAATCACCGCCTCGTCCGGAACCGGTTTCCAAGGTTCGGATATGACGTTGGTGTCAAGCAAGATCATTCGAAGGTCATCGGCTTAGCAGGTGTCTTGTCGCGACTTTTCTGAAGAGCTTCAACGTCGCTGTTGGAAAGCTCGGCGTCGCGACCAATGGCCGCTAGCAAGGAACCGAGCTGAATACGTTCCGGAGGACGAACAGCCGCTTCAATAATGGCACGAATCTCGGCCTCCGTGCTCCGGCCATGATGAGCCGCTCGCACCCTCAGAGCGCGATGTGTTTCTTCAGAAAGGTTACGAATGGTGACTGCCGGCATTGATATCATCCTTTGAAAAATGATCTCTTTGATATCAAAGTACCAAGAATGATGCTAAAATTCAAGAGTACTGAGTTTCAGCAGGATTTGACCCGTTTTTCCATATCGCGGCCGACAATCCGTCGAGGATACCGCAACCACGAGCTATCGTCTTCTCGGGAAGATCTATGCACACCTTGCGAGAATGACTGTCGAGCGGGCAAGGTTTTCAGCGAGACATGAGCATGACTAGAAATTGCCCATGTTGGCCATTTCCAAACGACTAATTTGCCAAGGAAACAGCGCTTCCCCCAGTGAGGTTGGCTGTCGCGCCCTGTACGTATTGCCCGAGATTGGACATGTCTGATGTTGCCCTAGGGGTCCTCCGCGTCCATATAGTTCCAATGACGCATGATTCGAAAATATTCGTAGGTCTTCGATCCGCTCGCAAACGCTCGCCATCGGCCAGCGAAGCCACAGGCCCAAAATGCCAATGGGACGGGTGTGAAAAGAGCGGTACTCACCGTGCGCCGGTGGGATCGGGTGCAGAAGGTCTTTACCTCTTATTCTGCCTTGAGCATGTGACTGACTACAACAAGGGTTATAGTTTTACGACACCACCCTCCAATGCCGACGTCGCCCGTTACCAGAAAGAAGCGACGACGGGTGCGCGCCCGACCTGGGGAAAGAGGGTGAGCGCGGCGACTGAAACTCCGTTACCGTCTTCAGTTCGTTCAGGCTCGGCAAAAACGCTAAATGCTCGCAAAGCCGATCGGCAAGGGCAAACGCGGATCGGCGCCCAACAGAGAAAGCTCAAGGTACTGGAAGCCAAAGCTTTCGAAACACTCGGCCTTTCTTCCCAGGCGACATCCCAAGAAATCAAGAGCCGCTATAAGGAGAGGCTCAAAATGCACCATCCCGACGCCAATGACGGAGACCGCAATTCTGAGGATGCACTTCGAAGCTCAATCGAAGCGTATCGAATCCTTAAATTGAACGGTTTTTGCTAAAGCCTGTTTGAAAAGGGGCCTAAGATCTCTGCCTTCAAGGGACCCGAGCCACTGACCCGCTCCAACGCATAGATGAGATGATCACTCGGACCTCAATTTAAGCCAACATTTCTCAAGTGCATTCAAAGAGCATCGCCGTCATTCGCCCAGGAGCTGCGAGCAGACACGTTCTCCGTTGCGCGAGGTTGCGCTGAGCAATGGGCCCTCGGCGTGATTTGTATTTTTCGCTATTCGACCGCAAAAGCGAAGACACCGGATGGCCTATTGGACAAACTCTGCCTTGAGGAGAATCGCCGTCATCGCCACTTAAATGGCTGAAAGACACAGGGATACCGATTTCTATGTTGTCACCAAGCAACCGTGCGACACTCTGATTGCCCATATTCAGTCCCGCAGAACGGTGAGGCTCCATCAGTTTTGGTGGAGCGCGCGTCGATGCTTCCCCGCAAGGGCGCCCAGCCTGTCGGTGGTTGGGACTTCGGCTTTTGTCTCGGCACGCCGGGTGCTTGAGGGCCAACTCTCGGTCCCCGATCATTTATCCAGAAAGATGGCTTTCTTTCATCCTTAGCGTTACAACGACTCCGCCCTCTACCCAGTTATAGTCGATTGATCCACCGAGTTGTCCAGAGACTGTCCTGTGCAACATCTTACTGCCGTAACCGTCTGACGATCTGGGCGACTGGGCAGGGTCGCCTCCGTGTTCGCTCCAGACGATCTCGACCTCATCTTCGATTACAGAACCGGATATGTCGAGCAATCCCGCATTATTCGACAAGGCACCATATTTGAGCGAATTCGTTGCCAACTCGTGTATCACGAGTGCCAGGCTGGTTGCGGCCTTTTCTCCTAATCCCATCCGCGGCACAGCAACGCGGATGCGACCTGCAAAAGCTCCGACGTCGTCGTAAGGGGCAAGCAGCACAGCAAAGAGGTCACCGAGCAATGCCGATCTCCCCTGGCCATCGGGGAGCGGGCGCACCAGTTCGTGGGCCCTGCCGAGGGCCGTCAGTCGCTCAGTCAACTGCTTTGCCATTTCCTCTTTTGTCTCGGTCGTCCGCGAGGTGATATTTGTTAATCCAGAGGCCAGAGCCAGAATATTCTTGACGCGATGGCTCATCTCGCCAGCGAGGAGTTCATGCCCTTCCTCCGCCTGCTTGCGGCCCGTGACGTCAAGAAAGATGCCTGTCATTTTTTCGGTTGCAGCGTCTCCCTCGTTGCCCTGGCCTCGAGCGGAAATCCAACGAACGTCGGAGGCGTTCGTGAGAATGCGGAAATCAATTTCAAACGGGCCGTCGATGGCGCGGGTTGCGACGAACGCCGCCCTGACGCGGTCTCGGTCGGCGGGATGCACCTTGGCGGAAAGATGCTCGAAAGTGAGGTCTACCTCGCCGCAAATGTCCCAGAGTTCGTAAGCCTTGGCATCCATCACAAACGTGTCGTCATCGACGATCCAGGCCCAGAGCGCGACCCCGGCCGACTGGATAGCACGCCTGAGCTCGGCTGTACTCCATTCAGGTTGTGATGTGCCTTTGCTCAATTTTAAATTTCTCCCACCCCATACAAAAGCTGGTATCGATCTAGAACTAGCTGGCCAGCGAAGCGTTATCAATGTTCTACGTAGGATGTGCTTTATTGGGATGGAAGTGGAATGGCATTAATTTCGGACCGGTATCGGGACATATTTGTTGGCGATGGAGAGATGGCGCAGATGATGCGGCGCCATGATTGGGCGGATAGTACACTTGGTTGTCCGGACGAGTGGCCCGAAGCGCTGAAGGTCGCAATTCGGCTGTTGCTCACCTCAAAATTTGAAATGTGGCTTGGCTGGGGTCCAGACATCGCCTTTTTCTATAACGACGCCTATAGGCCGACCTTGGGAAATAAGCACCCCAACGCGCTTGCTGTGCCGACAAAGATATTATGGTCTGAAATCTGGAATGATATCAAAGGGCGCTTGGAAACCGTTTATTCAAGCGGAGAGGCAACCTGGGACCGCGCGCTGCTCTTGCTTCTCGAACGCGACGGATATCCGGAAGAAACGTATCATACCTTCTCTTACAGTCCGCTGATCGGAGACAGTGGCAAGGTCGAGGGCGTCTTCTGCGCGGTCACGGAAGAAACCGAGCGGGTCATCAGTGAACGCCGCCTGGCAACCATGCGCACCCTGGCGTCTGGCCTTGCCGTGGCCGACACTGAGGTCGAAGTCTTCAACGCTTCACGCAAAGCGCTTAACGACAACCCTCAGGATCTTCCCTTCTGCGCACTTTACGTTTTTGACGAGAACGGCAATGCGATGCGCCGGTGGGTTTGCGGCACAGCTGAAGACGACACTTTATTGCCGGTAACAATGAACCGTGGTGTGGGCATCTGGAACCTTGAACGCGCCTGGCAAGAACAGGCCATGGATCTGATAAAGTTGTCGGCCACAGACGTCATCCCGTCGGGGCCCTGGCAAAGAGCGCCATCTCAGGCTGCGGTCATTCCCTTGGTCGGACAAGCCAGCGACCAACCCAAGGGGGTAATGATCACCGGGCTCAATCCGCATCGGGCGGTCAGCGACGATTATCTGGATTTCCTTAAATTGATTGCCGTCCAGATCACCTCGCGCTTGGCGAGCGCCGAAGCGTTCGAAACAGAACGTCGACGGGCAGCGGCGCTTGCGGAGGCTGCTGAGATCCGGGAAAAAGCAGCGTTGGCACTCGAGCAGCTCAATCGTCAACTCTCCTCAGAAGTGCAACTTCGGACCGCGGAGCGAGATCGGATGCGCGCCCTGTTCCAGCAAGCCCCAAGTTTCATGTGCATCCTCAGCGGGCCTGAACACACGTTCGAGCTGGTCAACGATGCCTATAATCAACTTGTAGGGCATCGCGAGCTCCTTGGCCTCAGCGTCAGAGAGGCGCTGCCTGAGATTGCTGGGCAAGGCTTCTTCGAATTGCTCGACGGTGTTTTTCGATCGGGCACGCCGTACATAGGTCGTTATGTGCCTGTTTTCCTGGAACGGGATGGCAAGGAGCAGCCGGATCAGCGCTTCGTACATTTGATCTACCAGCCAATTTTTGATCCTAACGGATCAGTGACCGGGATTTTCGTTGATGGCTTCGATGTCACGGACCAAAAGCGTGCTGAGGATCAGCTTCAGAGCCTTAACCACACCCTTGAGGAAAAAGTCGAGCAGCGCACTATTGAACTGAGAACTGCGCTTCTGAAGCTAGAGAAAGAAACTGTCGAGCGCGAAACCGCACAGATCGCGTTGAGGCAGGCGCAAAAGATGGAAGCGCTGGGTAACCTCACAGGCGGCGTGGCGCACGACTTCAACAATCTTCTCCAGGTCGTGAGCGGCAACCTGCAGCTTCTCTCCAGAGATATCGACGGCAATAGGCGGGCAGAACAACGCCTGCATAATGCCTTGGCCGGCGTTGCCCGCGGCGCAAAGCTGGCATCGCAACTTTTGGCCTTCGGTCGCCGTCAGCCGCTCGAGCCCAAAGTCGTCAATGTTCGAAAACTCATCCAGAATATGGACGATATGCTGCGCCGGGCACTGGGCGAAGAGATAGAACTCGAAACCGTTGTCTCCGGCGGGTTATGGAATACGCTGATCGATCCGAGTCAGCTGGAGAACGCCATCCTTAACCTGGCAATCAATTCGAGGGACGCGATGGAAGGCCGCGGACGATTGACAATCGAGACCGGAAATGCGGTTCTCGACGACAATTACGCCCGTTCGCACGACGATGTCCGTCCCGGACAATATGTACTCGTTGCAGTGACTGATACGGGGTCAGGAATATCGCCGGAAATCATCGAGCATGTCCTGGAACCGTTCTTCAGCACGAAAACGGACGGGAAGGGAAGCGGCCTCGGTTTGTCGATGGTTTACGGCTTTCTTAAGCAGTCCGGCGGCCACCTCAAAATCTACAGCGAGGTCGGGCATGGGACGACCATGAAACTCTATATGCCGCGCACGGTGCAGGTCGAAGACAGCCTGAGTGATCCAGAGGCCATCGCGGTGACGGGTGGCACGGAAACTGTTCTCGTGGTGGAAGACGATGACGGCGTTAGAGAAACATCGGTGGCGCTGCTGACGGACCTTGGTTACCGCGTCCTCCAAGCGAGAGACGCACAGTCCGCATTCGCCGTCGTCAGCAGTGGCGTTCAGATCGACCTGCTGTTCACGGACGTCGTGATGCCGGGCCCGATGCGCAGCACAGATCTTGCGAGGAAGGCCAAGGCTCAGTTCCCTGGCATGGCCGTGTTATTTACCTCAGGCTACACCGAAAATTCGATCGTCCACGGCGGCCGGTTGGACGCTGGTGTCGAGTTGCTATCCAAACCCTACACGCGCGAGGCACTGGCCCGCAAAGTCCGCCACGTCTTGAACAACGCGCAGCAACACAGGATTGCCTTGCAACGGATGGAGCGCCAGGAGCCCGCGCCTGCACCCGAGCAGGAGCCGCGTGATAGCCGCCCAACGGTGTCCGCAAAACCGCATGTCCTTATCGTTGAGGATGAGCCGCTTATCCTGATGTCGACGGTCGACATGGTAGAAGAGCTTGGTCACATGGTGCATGAGGCCAACTCAGCGGAGGATGCCCTCAGCGTCCTTGAGACCAACAGGATCGACATGTTGCTGACAGATGTCGGTCTGCCCGGCATGTCCGGGATCGAACTTGCAAGACATGTAAGGGAACGCTGGCCAAACGTGCGGATCGTTTTCGCAAGCGGTGACGACAACGCCAAGACAGCCTCGGGTATTTCCGATGCGCAGCAATTATCCAAGCCTTTCAGTATCGATGGGCTGCGACAGGTGTTGGGTAAGGCCGATCGGACCTTGTGACCGCAATCTGGCTGGCATGGCTCGCGCACGGGTATAACCACGTTTGCCATCGCGCTGTTTGGCGATGGCAGCCTGCCACTTGCGCAAGGTTGAGTATCCAGTTCCACCTGCGCTGTTGACCGCCGGGTCATCACGATTGTGGGACTGGATCTGTGGAGATACCTTGACGCCCCCTGGGCAAGCGAGGCCACGGCACGCTTCGCCGGTTAATGGGCCTTTCGGTTTTTATCCGAAGTCGACGCCCGCGCGGCGTAAGGCATAGCTCGACCGACAAGAACCGCGCGGCATAGAACACCACCAGCTCGATCCGGATCAGCCGTACGCCGCGGGGCACGAGATCACTAGAGGCTGACGTCCTCCAGTTTCGCGATCAGCGTGTTGCGATCCTCAACCGATTTCAATCGCACCGTTAGAGCTTCGCTCTTAACCGGCACCTGGGGCGGCAGAGAGACGGCAATGCCGGGAATATTTTCGGCAGCCCACCGCCTGAAACGAGGCAACTTGTTGGGGCCGCTGATAGGAAGGGTGTGAATATATCTGAAAGTCATGACTGCTTTTTTCCGAATGCGGGCAATGCCATGGCACAGGCGGCCAGATTTGCTCCGCAGTTTTCGTGTCGGGTTGCGAGAAACCTGACGCCAATGTCGCGGTCGCAACTATTGGCGCCAGGCAATCAGCGTCCGGCACTAACCCTTCGGATAGGAAAGACGTAACGAATGGTGAGCGCGAAACCCGTTAGCTCCATCGTCGGCATGTCAGACACCAGAACCTTGCCGCTCGTTCAACCCCAGGATCAGGCGGCCAGAGTGACGGCGGGCATGCCAGCACCCCGGCTCTGCATCGAGTTTCCGTACAAAATCGGCAAGCGCGATATCACCCAACCTGTCCGCCGCCGCTTGTGGAGAAAACCATCGTCTTTTTCGGTGCGCTTTTTCGCGCCAGTGGGTCAAAGTGCCACGCACGTTCGTACCGAATATCGTGACACAGCAGACAAGCTGAGGCTTATCGTTGAGGGTCTTGATATATCTGTATGTCATTACCGGAGCCGGGGACATGTCGCCAATAATTCCTGCCACCTTGAACGCATGTCGCGAGGCCATGACGAGGGGCGGACATGCTTTAACGAGCGGGCCATTGGGCACGATCCAGCGCTCGCGCTCACGGTCCGTGACAAGCAGCACCTTGCGCTCGCCGTCGCGCCCGATCCGCCAGGGAAGTACTCCGACCTGCTGCAACTGACCTCTGTCATCAGGTGACGAGACGATCCGGCTTGCTGTCGTAGCGCGTGTCATTGTCCTGCGGTCTCCGCAAGCCAGCGAAAGGGCAGTCGGAACTCGTTGCGCTTGCAACTATGAGGCTTGTGTGCGGCTCTCAGTGGAACAGAGGTTTCACACCAAGGGCACCGGGCCGCGGCACCCGGCAGTTGACGGTTGCACGCAGGGCAGATTGGAAGGGGGCGAGGGTGGGACATTAAAACGCTCCATGGCTACGTCGCGCGAGCGACGCATACGAACCGCACTTTCAATTGCGTGGTTCCCGGAGCGGCTGGGTCTATGGCGGCGTTAAAGGTTCAGTGCTGCCAGCTCCGGGTTAGGGAACGTGCCTGATCAATAAGCCTGAAAAATAGGGATTTCATGGGCGTTTTCATGATGCTTATCTGGGCAAGGATCGCGTTGCCTGCAAGGTGACCTTTTGCCGCACGATAGGAATGATGCCGGACCATTCGCGCCAAATCGTACGTGAGCGAACCTCGTGACATCCACTCAGCGGCAACAAGCTCTGCGTCACTTTATGGCCTCACTGTCAGACCCAGAGCTTTTCGCTTGAACGCGCGGACGACGATCGAGACATTGATGGAGGTTTTGCAGACGTAGCTGTTCTCGAACAACAGACCTGACCGGTCGTTGCACCGCACTGACGATTCGAGCGCCTGCTCAGCTAGGTTGCGCCCCCACTCGTTGTGGAAGAACGTGCTTCCATCGGTAAAGCCAAGCCCGGTGCTCTGGTATGTCGGTCGAGCTTGCAGCGATCTTAAGGCGGCAAGATAAGCGGCATCATTGTCCGACCTGCGTCCAGCGATCATTGCTTTTCCCAGAGATTTCCGATCGATGCTGGGACGCCTCCAAATAATGAAGCGGTTCTCAACCAGATCAATGTACTCATCGAGACCAGCAACGGGGATCGAGTGGGCGGCGACAGGTTGATAGAACATGAATGGATCGCTCTCTTCGGCGGCCGCATTCGCCCGGAAACACATAACCGCTTCGAGCGATGCCACTATCTCCGGCCAGGCTTTAAGGACGGAGGACATCACCAGAGGGGCGACGCCAGCCTTCCGCCAGAGTGCATGTATTAAAGCCAGAGCAATCCACCGTGGCTCGCCTGTCGTCTCGTTAGCCGCGTTAGCAATCGTTGCAAGGCAGGCCTCGTCCTCACATAGGATAGCGGCGACATCAGCCAGAGTAGAATGATCAAGACCAAAATTGGTCTTGGCAAGCAGGGCAGGAAACAAGGTGGTAACCTCTGAAAAACGCCTTGTTCTCAACAAAGAGAACAAAGACCAGTGGAGCGACTGAATTGGCGAACGACCCGATCGCACGCGTGCGATCGGGTGACGCTCCTGCTTTGAGGCGCAGCGGCTCCGGTCTGGCTTGAGGTCCAATAATCATCACCGATGCGTTCCTCCCGGACAGCATGAGTCGAGCTGGGCCGCCGCTCGTGATCGCCTAGATGACCCCTAACGCGTCCATAGCTTCCGCGACCCGAACAAATCCGGCGATGTTTGCACCAAGGACGTAATCGCCCGGCGCGCCATATTCCTCGGCGGTTTCCGCGCAGACATCATGGATCGCACTCATGATGTCTGCGAGGCGCGCCTCCGTTTGCTCAAACGTCCAGCTGTCACGGGAAGCGTTCTGTTGCATTTCCAAAGCAGACGTGGCGACCCCTCCTGCATTAGCGGCCTTGCCAGGCGCGAACATGACGCCCGCCGCCTGAAACAACCTTACAGCCTCGGGAGTCGACGGCATATTTGCACCTTCTCCCACCGCGATGACGTTGTTTCTGACGAGCGTCTTTGCGTCTTTACCAGTCAGTTCGTTCTGCGTTGCACAGGGCATAGCCACGTCACAGGGGACATCCCAGATTGATCCTCCCTCGACAAAGCAAGCATGCGACCCCTTGAGCTTCACGTATTCCGAGATGCGTCCTCGTCGGACCTCCTTGATCTCCTTGACCAGGGCGAAATCAATCCCGCTTTCATCAACGACATAACCGTTTGAATCGGAGCAAGCGACAATCTTCCCGCCGAACTCGCTTACTTTTTCCATTGTATAAATTGCAACGTTGCCCGAACCAGAAACCGACACACGCTTTTCTGAAAAGTCCATTCCTTTGGAGGCCAGCATCCTGCGCACAAAGTAGCTCGCCCCATAACCTGTCGCTTCTTTGCGAGCGCGCGAACCGCCATAGAACAGGGCTTTCCCGGTCAGGACACCCGCCTCAAATCGATTGGTGAGCCTCTTGTACTGGCCAAACATATAGCCAATCTCACGACCGCCCACACCGATGTCGCCAGCGGGAACATCGGTGTATTCGCCAATATGTCGATGAAGCTCAGTCATGAACGACTGACAAAAGCGCATAATTTCGCCATCAGATCGTCCGCGCGGATTGAAGTCGGATCCGCCCTTCCCTCCACCGATGGGCATACCGGTCAAGGCGTTCTTGAACGTCTGTTCGAATCCGAGGAACTTGATGATACCGACGTTGACCGAGGGATGAAACCGAATGCCGCCCTTATAGGGACCCAAAGCAGAGTTGAACTGCACGCGGAATCCGCGATTGATTTGGACCTGACCGTTGTCATCCACCCAAGGCACACGAAAGATGATCTGCCTCTCCGGTTCACAAATCCGCTCGATGAGGGCGTTTTCCGCATAACGCGGATGTTTAGCAATGACTCTTCCAAGGCTCTCCAGGACTTCGCGCACGGCCTGGTGGAACTCGAACTCTCCTGCGTTTCGGCGCAAGACTTCGTTGAGAATGGGTTCGAGTTTTTCGTCGACGTGAACCATCAAATACTCCGATTTTTTTAATAGCTTAAGGAAGATCGGCATGGGCAAGGCAGCTTGATCACTGCCGGCGAGGATGACTGTCTTGGCTCGTCAGACATCGGGGTTCTTTGACCTCACTCGCTCGGACATCATCGCCTGGAAGTTCGACAGCAGGATTATGCATCCGCCGATGACGACCCAGGCGTCCACGCCTTCTCCGTAAGCGTAGAACCCGACGACCGCAGCCATGGGTACACGCAAAAAGTCGATGGGCATGATGACAGATGCATCGAGGCGCTTAAGCGCCTGTGCCTGGCAGTAATGCGCACTCAAGGCACCAACGCCGGCAACCATCATCCACGGAATATCGGACAGGCTGACGTCCCTCCAATCCGTCAACGCGGCCAGCAGTCCCAGCGGCAGTTGAATGAGGATCATCCAGACCACGATGATTGCTGGTGAGCATTCTTTCGTGAGCTGCTTGACGAGAATTAAGGAAAGCCCATAGCCGGCGGCCGCCAGCAGCACTAAGCCAGCAGCCGGATCAATGACGCCGAATCCTGGACGCACTATCACCAGAACACCGATGAAACCGCCAAGGGTTGCGAGAAGCCGCGGCCCGGTTAGCTGCTCCTTGAGAAAAAGCCAGGCGAAAAATGCGACCCAGATAGGCATCGTAAATTCGAGTGCAAAGACCGAGGCCAGTGGGAGAGCGACCACGCCAATGGTCCAGAAATACTGGGCGGTGAAGTGAACGACGTTTCGGGCGAGATGCCTTGGAAACAGTTTCTTCTGAAGGATCTGCGGCAGGAGTGACCGTCCCACCAGCAAAATTACGCCAAGACCGACGAGAGCCCGGAAAAACAGCACCTGTCTGATCGACAAGGTCGATGCGAGCTCGCGAGACCCGACAGCCATGCTTATGAAGGACGCCATGCTCAGCGCCATCCAGCCAAGTCCCTGCGCAAAACCTGCCCGCCCCGGCATTCCAGTCAAATGTGTGTCTTTTTCCATGATTGCTCCGGACAGCTTGTGCTGCCGCGATAAGGGAAGCCTTGGTCCACTTTTGTTGGCCAAACATCTGAAGCACCATACGAAACAGATGTTGTTGGTGCATTCAAAGGGCGGAGGAACGTGCGCAAGCAAGCGCAGACATCCGGTCCTGCAGACCTTTCTTGCGTCGATATCATTTCGTTCAGAGGTGGCTGAAGGCTTCCGCGGCTGCTCGTCTTTCACCGGCACGGCCGACCCGGACGACAGTCAATTGATGTCTGTGTCCATCGCGAGAATTCCACTCCCCGCGCTGCCCGGGCTTAAGGCCCAAGAGCGCCACGCCAACAGGCGTCAATACAGACAAGCGGCCCGCGTCTGCCAGCACTTCATTCGGGAGAACAAGGGTAACCTGGCGTTGCTGCCCCTCTACATCATACGAGACAGTTGATCCTAGGCAGACCGTGTCGAGCGAGACCTGTTCGTCTGCCAAGACCCAGGAGTTTTCCAGCTTCTCACTCAAGTCGGGGCCGACGTCGAAATCATTGGTCAGGGCCACGAGCGTCAGGCGGCTAAGTGTGTGAAAGTCTGTTGCCCCGATTATGGGCATGGTTTGGCTGAGTGAAGACATGTTTATTGTGACCCGCGCAACAACCCCATCGCTAGAGGAAGGGCGTTGACTTGTTTGAAGAGAGACTTGCCGCAGATGGTAAGGCGAACGTGTTGACGTAGCCACTCTGGATCCGGCAGGCGACAGTGGCCGGACCCGGTTACGATCCTGCGATGGGGCAGACCCTGAAAGCGCTCACTGCGCGTCTTTTGCTCTCGTTCAACATCAACCTAGCATTTATGGAAGGTGCCATGAAGTCAAGGGCACTTGCCGAGATCAAAAGCGCCGGGCAGCGTCTCACGGTGCTTCTTGACTTCTCCCTCAGGCATGCCAAGATTAGGGCACCATGTTGAAAATTGGCAATTTCCATAGATTTCGCCTCTGCCGAGAGTATCCCGTCGAAGGATACTAGCCCGGGACGTAGACTGCTGTCGCGCGTCTGAACCCGGGCTTTGATCCTGCGGGATTGCGCGACCTCACCCTCCACAAGCAGTCTTTTTAAGAACGCAGCTATTCGGCCGCGGTACGAGGCATATGAAATGAACACCACCGATTACACAAAGCCGTCCATCATCGTCCGGCAGACTGACCACGCTCGTCTGACCGCTCTTGCACTCGCGGCACCGGGGCGCGACCTCGACGATGCCGAGAAGTTGCTTATCGAACTTGAGCGTGCTGATGTCGTAGAGGATGACCAGTTCCCCGCAGACGCAGTGGCGGTCGGGTCGACGGTATCCTACCTGACGGAAGGCGGAGCCCGAAGGACGGTTACTCTTTGTTACCCCGGCCTCGCCGACATCGAACGCTCAATGGTCAGCGTGCTGACCCCGATTGGAGCTGCTCTTCTTGGTCTTTCTCCCGGACAGCAGATCGAGTGGAAGGGCCGTGACGGGCATTCACACAAGTTGACCGTCCTTGAGGTGATGGCCGACTTAACGGTCAACGCCTCTTAAGACCCTCATTCCGGATGGTACGAGAACCCGTTTACAAATTGACGGCGACCGTCCGCATCCACCGATTGACGAGGTCACAATTCAAACGTCGCGAGTAATCGCGACTATTTCGATCCCAATCGATGCCAGAGAGCTTCATCTTCCACTCCCTTGGTTGGCCATCTGTCCCTGGATGACCCGGCAAGCTTCGATCCATGCATACCGCCTTGCGTTTCAACGTGAATGAACATCACCTGAATATCTGAATGAGCTACTAGAAGCGCAATCGTTTCGGCATCCATCGCCTCTCTCTCGAAGTTGTTCGAGGAGCAGGTGGCGGCTCAGATGGTTATGCTTGACTGACATCACACATCCTGCAACGCCATTGCCACGCCGAAAAACGAGGCGGATAAATGCCATGGATGATCCAGCGCCTAAAGTTCGCCCTTCCGGTGTTGAGATGGGCTGACCCCAAATGCTTTTTTGAAGCTCTGGGTGAAGGCACTTTGGGTTGCAAATCCCCACGCCTGAGAAATCTCCTTTACGGACCGATCCTTATTCCGATCGATCTCGTCGCGAGCTTTTTGAAGGCGCAGAGCAAGCTGATACTCACTTATTGTTTGTCCCACGCAGTTCAAAAAGGAATATTGCAAAGAACGAACACTGACCCCGCTCAGGCCCGCCAAGAGTTCAGGAGAGCTTCTAGCCGCTGGGTGCGCATGGATATAATCAATCGCTCGACGGACTTGTCGTGGAGCAATGACGGGCACGGGCGCCTCAAGTTTTTGCGTGTAGTTGTTCGGATAGTTTAGAAGAAAACTGTCAACGATCAGATTACCCATACTCGGGGACTGCTTATTCAATGACCTGGCAATTCCTTGTAATGGTGAACCGTTCAGCATTTGAACAAGAGCCGGAAGCCCTTCGAGTTTGCCATGATCCAGAGCGCGTTTGCTAAATTCGATCGGCTGAACCACAGGCCGATCGAGCAATATCGACATGCGTCTTGATAATAGAGCGTCTGAGATAACGACTGTTGAATGTTCGCTACCATCAAGGACATCCACGCTGTCGGCGTGCCGGTAGCCAATGACCTGATTAGCCGCAATCGATAGCCTTTCACCCCGGAAGTCATATTCGGTCGCTCCCTTGCTCGCGAAATTAAACAGAACAGCGTCGAACATCGCAATGGGAGTAACGCGATACGAGCCTATGGTCGCCGACCATTCGAAGAATACTTCATCGATTACGGCCAGTTGACCGGTGACCCCGTAGTTGTCGTGTGAGCCCAGTGGCATGACAGCGACGGGAGCATACGCCTCACTCAGATACTCTTCGACTTCCCCAATATCTCTCGACGAGATCTTGAGCTTTTTGTACAGCCCGTCCGACATTTCCCGCACATCCCAACACAGGTTGACGTGATAAAAAGCGCATTAGGTACCAACTCAAATAACCTGAAATGGCATCATATGTCCCTATAATAACCAACGGTGCGGCATCATTTAGATCTGGGAATCAACCGAGGGTATTGCTCCATTTCGGTCGTAATCAATCATGCTTGCAATCAGCCTCTGCGTTGCGGAAGACGTTCTCAATGTCTAGTGAACGGTTCAGAGGACATTTGTCCGGCACGCTGGCAATAGTCGCAAAAAAATTGCACCTCAGAAACACACCTGCACTTTACAGGTGGCTCATCGGCTTCACGCGCCTTTTGAGAGTGAGAGTTTTCGACTATTCTTAATTATAAACATTGGCGCCTTACCGGTCGCGGCTCTCAACCTCTAAAAAAGGTTCACGTCGAATGGCTTAGCCAAGGATTATGGCCTAAACGTCCGCGACATAAAGTGGTTTGGATACGGATTTGATACAGAGATGTCTGGATGAGCAATCAATTATTTCGGCCTCCAAGCTTTTAGCGGCGATGGAAAACCCGAAAAGGCTCGCAATACTGCGGATTCTCGTTGACGCCGAAATTCCGGTTGGTGAGCTGGCACACCGGGTTGGCCTCAGCCAATCAGCCTTGTCGCAACACCTCGCCAAGCTGCGCAATGCAAACGTCGTACAAACCCGCCGTGAAGCGCAGGTGATCTACTATTTCAGCCATTCCGATGCCGTGCGGCGTATTTTAGCCACTTTGGAAGCGATTTTCCGCGAGCAGCCGCCTGTGTCTCCGGCTGCGGCGCCAAGCGGGCGATAAATTCGCCCCGGCGCATGAAGCTGGTAACGTTATGGATGGCTTCACTGGATTGGACTGGCTGGCCAGTCAAGATTCCTCGCCGCTTTAGACTGTTTTCTTGATGTATTGTAAGCGGTTGTCCGACCGCATATTGTCCGCTGTCGCCTGATCTGTGATCGACACTCCATGGATGAGTGACAACGAGGATCTTGCAGGCATACGTCAGAGTTGTCTTAAGGTGTACTACGCTTATCGACTTACACGGTTACCGTGCTGCTTTCGGCGCTCTTTACGGAGACACACCCAACAAGAAACATCAGGACCACAATCCGCACCTCGGAACTCCGTGAGTCGCTCAGTTTGCTATTCCTTGGCTCTACACTCACTCCTGAAATACACCTCAGACAGCCGAAAGTTTCCTTTGTGTCGCCTGCACTGAGCAACGATATCGATACTCGCCTTCAAAAAACCCACGATGTCGGCCCGGTCCAGGCCTGCGCCGCCCTCCGACTCCTTAACGAGCAGGACCAGTTGCTCAAAAGCCAATTCGGCCGAGTTCGCATGGACCGTGGTTATTGAGCCAGGATGGCCCGAATTCACGTTCCGGATATAATAAAAGGCCGTCCCATCGCGAAGCTCCTGAAGCAGAATCCTATCCGGCCGCATACGAAGACAGGATTCGAGAAGCTCTTTCGGTCCGGCACGCGAAAGCCCCTGCCCTCCTTTCGAGTAGAACAAGCGCACGTGGTTCGGTTGTGAGATAACGAGCTCGGGAGTGTCCTCGATTGAAATGACCCTCTCGTTTTCGGGAATATGCTTGATCAATGCTTTGGAAAGTGTCGTTTTCGCCGAACCTGTGGCGCCAGAAATGATGATGTTTTTTCGAGCGATGACGGCCTGCCGCAGGAAATCCTTAAAACGGCCGGCACGATATGTTTCACACAGTTCCTCATCCTGCGCGGAGGAGGAGGTACTGGTCGCTGCGCACGCTGTCTGGAAAAATCCCTTTTCCTCCAGATCATCAAGACTGAAGTCGACCGAGGAAGGCTTGCGGATTGTCATGCTGACAGTGTCATTGATGGTCGCCGGGGGGATGACGATCTGGATTCGTTCGTTCCCGGGTAGCGTCGCCGACAATATTGGACGCGTCTCATCAATCGACTGATGGGAAAAACTTGCGACTGCCCGGGCGAGACGCATGAGCTTTTCGAAGGTCAGCTCCGGCATTTCATAGGTCCGCCACCCACCTAGACCTTCCGTCAACACCTGCCCGGGCCGATTGACGATCACCTCTAGGAGAGACTTGTCCTGAAGGAATGTCGAAAACGGTTTCATCAGTTCGCTGACGACAGCCGAGTCCTGCCTCTCTGCCATTTCGCGCCCTATTTCGTTAGGAGCGTCGATCGTGGCGCGAAATCCCCCAGGACCGCACGATCGAAAACGCGGTTTCTGGGTTCGGTCACCCGAAGACCGTAGATGCCGGAAAAGTCGAGATCGCGAGCGACAAAGATCGAAACCGGTTCACCTTGGTGCTTATTGAGTGTCGGCGGGATATTGATGGACTGCTCGACCGCGATGGCGGCCGCCTGTTGACTGGCACTCGTTGTTTTTTGCGCGTCAACATCGCTGTCCTGCAGCCGACTGCTTGCATAGTTCGTCGCGTCCCCGACAATGGAAAGCAGAAGAGCGCTGCCGAACCGCTCCCACCAATGGGTGTCGACATGGCCGTCGACACCGGCACGACCAAGTGCGTCGGTTGCTGGTGATGCGAGAGTGACGATAACGCCCTTCGGCGTTTTCGCGCGATTCCAGAGAATGAACAGGCGCTTTTGCCCGCGCTGAAGCCCTCCACGATATTCGCCGACAACCTGCGTGCCCTTTTCCATCAAGACCACCCTGCCATTGTCAGAGAGAACATCGCGGTTGATCACGCATGTGGTAAATCCCGGCTGGTCGGATGCTAGCGCGGTTTCAAGAACGCAGGGAATGGTCGTTCCCATCGCGACGATGAAATTGCGGTTTCCGAGTGTACCGGCCCTTGAGCCTTCAAGCCGCGTTGGCCGCAGCAGGCCATCGAAACGATGCTGCTCATTGTTTTGCTGGTTCTGAACAGACATATTGTTGTCGAGCGGCACGAAATTGCTGTTGTCGGAAGGATAAGAGCTGTCGCTTTCCCTCAGCTCTTTCCGATTCCTCTGCCCTCCACTGAAGGCCATCACGGGCGCGCGGCGGGCGGAATCGAGCAGCTTGTCCTGCTCTTCAATGACCGGTTCGACGACAGGCGTTGGCAATTTTACTTCAGGGAGCGCCTGGTCCGGTTCAACTTTCTCTTTTGCGGCCTCGAAGGGGGTCGTCTGACGAATAATGATCCGTTCGGGCTGAAGATTTTCATCCCTTCCCTTCTTTCCCGTCGTCGACCAAAGCGCGAAGCTGACAAACGCGATGATCGCAATGGCAACAGCGCCGCGTTTCAAGAGAGGGCTGTTGTCGATCTGACGACTGGTGACGGTTTCGGCACGCTCTCCGGGGATACGATCCTCGTCTTCCTGAGCCATGACTGTTCCCTTCCCTATCGCCCGGTAATGTCGCGCTTCACGACGCGCTCCACCGAAGGAGACGTTGTGTTGGTCTCAGGATTGATACCGACGCGGTCGTAGGCTTCGTTGAAGACGCAAAGCACATCCTTGCCCCGACGCAAGATGAACTTGCGGCTGATCGCGTGCACCATCACCAGATCTCCATCGACCGACTTCGGAACAAGGCTTTCGGAGCCGTCGGAGTTCTCCATATAGATCGCGGGCATTTCCTGGTTACCCACAAAGGCGAACGTTGTAATCTTGCCGTTGTCGTAGACGCTTTGCGGCTCCAGTGCCTGCGATCCCTGAGAAGAATAGCGCCAGTTTCGAGGGCCATAGGCTTCGTGAAGCGCCAGCACATTGTCGGCGTCCTTCGCCTGGGCCGAGAGAGCCCTCGACGCTGCCTGCTGGCGGCGAAGCTCGGCGTCATCGCCTGGATACCTGTACTTCACGTAGAAGTAGGTGTTTTGGCCAGCCTCTACGGAGCCATCGCGCGCCGTCAGTTCCATCTGGTAGCTGCGGGTCGAGCCATCCCTGCGCGTCGTAACCACGGAAATATTCGTCACCGGCTGGCTCTCGCGTGGCTTCAGGAACAGGATGTTGCCGGCCGGCGCAACTTCCCAGGCGACGCTGTTGCCGAGCGCGACATGGGCGATTTCCTCGTCCGCCGCGAACTCGACCTGTACGGATGACCGCAGAGTGCCGACCACCCGCGTGATGTTGTAGGGTTGGTAGTTCACGAACCGGACACGACTGTCTTGCGAGGCACCTCGTGGTATCTCAAGCGCAAACGCCGGCGACATCGAAAGGGTCACGATGAGTGCAGGAATTCGAGGGATGCGCATCATCTCACCTCCTCCGGATCAGCGCGATACTCGCTGACGACGAAGCCGAGCGGGTTTACGAGCCGGTCCGTCGAGGACATCGGAGCGTTCGCGTAGGAATAGGTGATCGACGCAACCCAATGGGTCGTTCGCACCTCCTCGCCACGTGTGATGGTTCGCATGTAGCGTACGGAAACGACATTCTGATTGATGAGGGAGATTGAAGCGATATCGATCCTTGCTGTAGCCCCGCGACCATAAGTATTCTGGGGCGATTGCGGGTTGCTGCCACGGTAGAGGGCCGCGAAACGCGTTTGCTCCGCTTGCGTCGACAAGAGGGCGATGGTGCGGAAATTTTCCTGTGCTTCACTCCAGACGTAACCCTCGCGGGCCCGGACATATTTTGCAGCGAAATATTTCGTCACCGCCTCATCGTAGGTGCCAGCCGTCGATGTCAGCGCCGACACGACATCGACGATGCCGGTCGAATTGTCGACGCGCACCACAAAGGGTTCAACCGTCTTGAGGGGTGTGAGACACGCGACGGCGAAGACGGCTACAGCGGCGACAATGCCTGAAACTATGGCAATCGACCAGGCAATCCTGTTCGATCGCTCGACCTGGATCATCCGGTCCTGGTCGAAACGACGTGCTTTGTCGAAGTAGCTCTTGAGATTATCTGTCGTCACCATGTTTCATCCCTCACAGCGGCGATAGGAACCGTCGATGTCCAGATGCGCAAAAGCGGAAGTCTCGCTGGCCTCTTCTACGAAAGGTGTGAGGGACGTGGACGAACTCGTGTTGGATTGCTGCTGTTTCAGCTTGCTGCCGCCCTCCCAGTCCCACATCGAGCGGTTCAATGGGCGGCGCGAATAGCCGTCGCAGTTCGGCAATGGGTAGGTCATCGAAGCGCAGCCGACAAGCGTGGCTGAGAAGGCGAGTAACAGGGCAGGCTTAATCATTCAGCAGGCCTTTATCTAATGTTCTGGAATGGGTGTCATACGCCGGCATTTCTTGATCCAAAGGCGCGGCGGGCAAACCGAGCACCGCGCCCGATCATCCGGCCGGTGTGGGAGGCTGCTCTGGCCAGCATGCCTTCATGCGCATCGCGTGCGGTCGTGTAACCATAGACCAGCGAGGCGCCGCCAGACGCCAGCGCCGATGCAATGCCAGGTAGCTGGTAGAATATGTACAGGGCAGCTATCCCGATGGCACAAAAAGCAATAGGGCGCATAAGGACGTCGCTGTAGCTGTCGATTGCGGTGAAGGTCGAGTCGAGGCAGGAGATCAAAAGCGAACCGACGGCAACGACAAGGACCTGAAGGATCACGAAGTTTGCGAGCTGCCCGATCCAGGACTCGGTAAAACGGCGCGTCGATTGAAACATGGCAAGCGCAATGAAAATCGGCCCGATCGCCAGGACGATCGCCAGCGCCAACCGTGCATAAAGGGAAACAACATAACCGATCCCCGCCACCAGAAAGCTGACGCCGATCACCATGATGCCGCCCACACCTGTGACGATGTCAATCGGCCAGGAAGCCCTGGTCCAGATATCGGTCGCAGAGGCCTGGCCCTTGTCGAGCAGACTGTCAAAGGTGCTGGCACTCGGCGCCGTACCTGCATTCAGCGCCTGAGCGATCTCGCGTGGCAAAACATCGAAGAAGATGTTTGTGACATAGGTCTGATATTCGCCGGCGTTCTTCACCAGCATCACTATGATCGCGAGCTTCATCGCGCGGAAGGCGAAGTCAAGGATAGGTTCCTGGACCGAGCCCCGAAGGATGAGATAGCCGTAGAGGACGACGTAGAGGGTCACTGCCACCGTCAACGGACCAGCGACCCATTCTGCTATGTTCGACGTCCCATCCGAGACGAAAGTCTCCAACGGCCGCTTGAACTGACCGTCGATAAACTCAAACACCTGGTACATTTGGTCAGCCTCCCAATGCCTTTCGCATGTTCTGGAGCCGGAGCTTAACCTCGGCCGCTTCCGCGTTCTGGCAATTGGGCGTCTGCCGCAATGCACCCGGGTTGTTGCGGCACTCGGTAATCGTACGGGACAGCAATTCGGTGTCGGCGACGAACTCGTCCACCGTATGAGTTCGCTCCGCCTCTTGCGAACAAGCCGACAAGAGCACCAGGGAAAGGACGATGAGGGTGCACTTCACTGCAGCGCCGCCTTCATATTGTCCATCCGTTGGCGCCAGTCCTCCGCCTTGCGCTGTTCGTCGACCTGGTTCTGCGCCTGCTGCACCATCCTCAACCCCTCCATCCGCAGGACGTCGGTCTGAAGAAATGCCTGTTCGGCCTGCAGCCGAGCCTGCAGGTCGGCAATCTCTTTGGCGTCGCCAGCCGTGGAAATCTTTCCCCGCAGCTGATCAATCCCGTCGATGCGCTTGGTCGCGGCATCGTAGATTTGCTCACCAACGCTCATTTGCCCGGCATTCTTGTTCTGAAGCCGGGACAATTCCCGAGCGTAGAAATCATCGGCGTCAGTGCGGTAGGTCGAGTTACCTTCCAGAAACCTTGAGGCGGAATCACCGAACACGCCGGTGCCGTTGCCTTTGAGCAATCCCTCGATGGCAGCGAAGTCAAAGGGAAGCGCCTTGCGGATCGCCGGATCGTTGAGAACGTTGGCGACATCCGCCATATCGGTCAGCTTGTTGAGCGAGCCATAAAGCTGCCGAGCCTGGCCGATCTGCTCATTGAGCGCGTCGAGTTGCGACTTGAGCTGCGCGATGCTCTCGATCTGCTTGGCAATCGCAGCCTGATCGTTGACAGGAATCCCCTGCCCTGACGCGCCTTCAGCAGCAAGCATGAGCACCGCGCTGAGCAGTACGCCATGAAGTCGATAGGAAGTCATCAGCTAGCACTCCTTCGCTGTTGGAAAATGGGAAGCCAGTTCTCGACGTCGTCTCCAACCTCCGCGCGGATCGCGTCGAGAAGTTCGACATTGGCGGTCCGGCCGGAGAGGATGGCGAGCTCGTCATCGAAGCCGTTGAGATCGAGCTCGGCAACGACGCTGTTGTGTCCTTGCTTCAACACGAACCTCCGGCTTTCAACGGAAAGCTCGCGCGCTATCAATTCGTATTCGCGCTCGGTGAGCTTGAATCCATCGACATAGTCGGCATGGTTGCCGCGCGAGTTGGGCAGGAAGATCTGTGTCGGGCATTGCTCGATGATCGTGTGCGCGATTGGCGAGTTCAGCGCGTCGCGGGGGCTTTGCGTGGCAAACAGCATCAACCCATTTTGTTTGCGGATGGTCTTCAGCTTGTTTTGCGCAAGATCGCGGAACCCCTCGTCCTGTAGCGCCTTCCAGAATTCGTCGATGACGATGATGATCCGGCGGCCATCGATCATCTGCTCGACGCGATGGAAGAGATAGGCCATCAGCGGTGTGCGAATTTCCTCGTTGTCGAGGAAGTCGGTCATGTCGTAGCCGATGAACTTCCCTGATCCGCCGAAATCGCCAAATCCGATATCTTCGTTGACATTGTCGAAGACCCAGCCGAGCGGCCCTCCCTCTTCCCACCGGCGGAGCCTCGCCGCGATACCTTCCGGATCCGTATTGTTGAGGAAAGCCCGCAGCGCCCCTATTGTGCGTCGCTCAGCGGGCAGGTCGGCAAGGCCGTCGATCGCGCCGGAGATGTCGCGAAGTTCGGTGACAGTCAGTTCCCGCGCCCCTGAACCCACAAGCTTGCCGATCCAGCGCGCCAGGAACACCTTGTTCTCCGGCGTCAGGTTGAGGGCCTTTAAGGGAGCGCAGCCGGTGGGGACCCCGTTCTTCAGCGGCAGGTAGGTGCCTCCGGCGGCGCGAACATAAAGGTCCGCGCCGCGATCCTTGTCGAAGAACACCACGTGCGGGTCGTGTTTCTCGAGCTGTGACAGCATGAAATTGACAATCACGGTTTTGCCCGCTCCCGACGGACCGCACATGAAGGTGTTGCCCAGATCGCCATAATGGAGATTGAAGTAGTAGGGCGAGCCTGAAGCGGTCTTGAGCAGGGCGACGGCGGGTCCCCACTCATTGCCTTCCTTCTGTCCGATCGGATAGGAATGGAACGGTGACAATGCTGCGAAATTCTTCGAGCTGATCGCGCCTGAGCGCGCGCGGTAACGAAAATTGCCCGGAAGTTGCGCCCACCATGCCGCTTCGAGGCCAAGATCCTCACGCGCAACGACAGCCCCGCCATTGGTCAGGCTGGCGCGAACCTTTGCCAGATTGTCGGTTAATTCCTTTAACGTGGTCGCAAAGACGGAGAGTGTCAGGTGATGCTCGCCGATCACGAAGCGGTTGGACTCCAGGTCGTCCATCGCATCGTCAAGTTCATCGATTTGCGAAGCCGCCTTGTCGCCGCTGCTCACCAACTGGTTTTGCTTACGCCCCATGATGACGCGAGCGTCCGCCTTCGACACAAAGCAGAACGACTGTGAGAGAATGAGCTCAAACGGACTGTTTAGAACTCCGTCCAGCATGCCTGTCCTGGTGCGGGCTGGATATTCCTTGAAGCTCAGCATGCCGGCAAAGCGGCTTTCTGCCTCATGCCGGATCTCGATCGTTTCCCGACCTATGATTACGCGATCAGAGTAAATTGCCGAGGCGACGCGACCTTCGGTAAGCGGCACACGCTCACGCCTCCCGCCGACGAGCTGGTGCAGCACCTCGCTCGGTTCAGAGAAGAGCATGCCTTCCTGTTCGTAAAGAGAAAGGGCCCGTGGCTCAAAGCGCCTCAAGCCCGCCACTACGTTGACGACTTTGTCCTTAAGCTGTTTCAGAGCCTCTTCATCCAGCTCCACATCGAGTCGTTTTGACCGTCGAAGGTACGACAGCAGCTTCCCCGCCTTGTCTGCAGGGCCACGCACTGGCGACCAAAGGACGGTCAGATAGAGATCGTTGCGGAAGAGGTGCTCGCGCGCCATGCGTTCCCGGTATTTCTCGTTGAGCGAGGCGGAGAATGGCGTTGCGAACGTTCCGCCCGGATAGTCGCTATCCCTGCGCCGAATGAGATGGGTCCAGATCGCGAGCCGCTCATCGGCTATATTTCGATAGAGCGTGTTGAGGTCGCGATGGAGCGCGTTGATGTCGAGCAGATCAGCAGTTTCGAACGATACGCCTGCGAGCGCGACCATGACCATGAGTGTCCGGGACTCGAGCGCGATTGTCGTCTCGTCGACGTGCCGCACGTAAGGGATAAATGCCTCAGGCGTGAGTTCGCGTGATCTAAGGGTGGCGATGTCAGGCAATTCCAATATCCCTTTCGTCGAAGCGGCGTGTCAGTCTCAGAGGGGAAAGCGTTGCCCCGCCCCAATAGGCACCGTTGCGCGAACGGCCGCGTGTCTCGACCCAGGCGAGCAGGATGCGGAACATGTTGTGATCGTGCTTGACGAGCGCTTTGAAGATGAGATGGAAAACGATGCCGACGAACGCGTAGGCGATAGATCCGGCGACGATGTAGAGGATCGTCGTGACCATGATGTTGAAGCCCATCGCCTCCATCGTGACACCGGCAATCATCGCGGGACGCGTACACGCGATGAAGAGTGTGTCTTCTTCGAGAACCGTTTGTCCGCCCACCATCCTCAGGCTCCGACGATGGTGTTGACGAGTTCGGTGGCGCCAAAGATGCCGCCAATTCCGATGATCCAGAAGCCCGCTCGCCTCAGGTCCATGTAGCCAAACATCCAGGCGATGCAGATGACGATGACCGCAATCACGGCGAGAAGCTTGGCAATGTTTCCCGTCAACATGTCGACGATGTTCTGCAGGACGGTTTCTATGCCGGCGGCTTGCGCGAAGGCGGGCTCAACCATCGTCACTATAATGGCGACAGCCGCGACGGACGAAGCGACGACGGGTCTGATCCGGGAACTAATTATCATTCACTCTGCTCCAATTCCAATTGATTGTCTTGAAACACCAGGACGGATGAACGGCTTCGGGTCTTGAAGACGTCCCACGCGGACGCTGCCGAGATCGCGTGTGCTTCCCCCGGAGTGTTTTCCGCCACCACTTCGGCAACGACGTCTGCTTGGGAAGAATTCGCCGACACGTTTGTCTGCAACCCTTTTCCCGTGTCGCCGATTGTAAATCGAGCCACTGTCGGTCCGAGCCGTTCGATTTCGCGGCGAACCTGATCGCCATAGTTGACCACGCCCCCGACCGACGGATCGTCACGTCCATAGCAGGATTGCAGCACCTGCTCGGCCCTGGGACTGTCAGCACCCACCTTCACCGAGAGGCAGCAATAGCCGTCGAATGGCGTCGCTGGAGCATTCAGATTAAGGCAGCGAGCGACAGCGGCTGGTATCGAGAGGTTCAATCTGCGCAGTTCTTCCGGCCCGACCCCGTCGGGACCAATGTGTATGTCATGGCATGTTGCCTCCGAGGATGCGGCGACTTCGATTACATCGGCCTTGGTCGCAGGTTGCCGCCCGAGCGGTGCACGGCTGTTGATCCTGATGGCGAACGGAGCGAACCGGCTTTCGGGGCTGACCACACCCGCAAGAGCCTCCGATGCAACGAAGGGTGCGCAGGTCTGCGCAAGATCTGAGAAGACAACGGGCATGTCAGAACCACACCCTCTGCGTGCCGACGCCCTCAATCGTCACATCGACGTATCGAGGTTTCTCGCGGACCAGAGGTCGCGCCACGGTATTGGCCAGGCATTGATATCGCCCGTCTACCCTTTGCCACCTCGGTGACGTGACAGAGCCCTTGTTCGGATCGCCACCGTCTCGATCTCGCTGGCAAAAGTCATCGCTCACGGCCTGCAGCGACTTGGAAATGCACGTCGCGTCACGTCCGCTGGGACCGTAGCCAGCAGATAAGCGGTAGCCGGCGTTGCAGTAATATGGTGCGTAAAGAGGGCGTGAGGTCTGAAAACCCACGCCCGCGCAAGTTGGAAACGAACGCCCTTTTGCCAACCACCTCCAAAGCTTCTCGACGGGCGGCCTGCATTCGCCATACTGGGTCGGACCGCCGGGATTGGATAAGCACAGGATAACCTGGCACCCCCATTCGTCGGCACGAGCGCTTCGCTCCGAAATGGTATAGAGTGAAACGAACCCTGACGCTGCTATGATCATTCGAAAGAAAAGGCCCTTCATGCCCCCTACTCTCCGTCTTCCTAAATGTCCGCCTCAACTGAACGGCGACTCGTCTCAATTATTTGACTATGCAAATAATAGATAGTTAAAACGATGGCAAGCAATTTAAGTGAAAGATGGCAGAGTCACGCCTTGTCCGTATTTGCGGTGCGTGAAATCCTGGAGAAGCCGATCGACGGTGAATCGGCGCAGTCGCGCATCAAACAGATCGGCATGATGAATATTCTCTATCTGATGCACCAGGCGCATCAGAAGTTAACACTTTCAAATGTGATTGATATTACCGGAATGACGCGTGGTGGGGTGATCGAAACCATTGAACTCTTGGTCCGGCGGGGCATCCTTACGGAAACGCTGGGAAGAAACTCAATGGGGCGAGGAACGGCTCGACAGTTTGAGTTTTCCCCGCAGGTTTTTGCCGCGCTTGGTGGTTCCGCGGCGACCGGAAATGCGTGATTTTACCAAGTATATTTTATACAGTATTTAATGTGGACGCCGTTTTAGATTAAAGGGTCGGCATGTGCCGTACCGCTCACCAGCATTGTCGCGGAAGATTTTCGCTGCCGATGGATACTGCCGAGTTCGTTCCAGGGGTCTGTGCCTGGTACAGCAGCCTCGACTGACCCTCTGCCACAGCGATGGCGCGAGGCAGGCCATCAAGCATTTGGCTGGGGTGACTGATCACGGCGATACGCCAATCCTGTAGTTTTGTCGGGCCGGCTGCGGAACGGATGGTCTGTAGCGGGGTTATTCTCTGACAGAAACAAGCAGGGTCGGTCATCTGGGCTCGAGCTGCTCACCAAGGAGATCAACATGGACCTTCCGCAGAACACGGTCGTTGCCGTTGCCGATGGCGAAAAGCTTAGCCTTTTTCGGAACGACGGCGATGCGGCGACTGTCAATCTGACAGCGTTGCCAGATCTGGCGATCGACAGCTCGAAGATCTCTTCCGGCGCCCGACATTCCAGTAGCTCGGCTAATCCCGACGATAGTCAGCAAGACGAAGACGGGTTTGGTGCAGGTGTTACGGATATGCTGAACAAGCAGGTGCTTGAGGGCAAGATCAAAAGTCTGGTGATTATCGCGGCACCGCGCACACTGGGTGAGATGCGCAAGGGCTACCATAAGTCGTTGTCGGACGTTCTTATTGGAGAGCTGGATAAAGATCTGACTGGCCATTCTGTGCAGGATATCGAGAAAGCACTTGCTATCGCTTAAATCCTGCATCTAAACGGCGTGATCGGCCCCGCCATTCCCGGCGGGGTTTTTGCTTGGCGCTCGTTGGGAATGTAGAGAATCGGCAACAATTTAGTGTTGCCAAATTTTGCGAGACTGTCCCTGACAAAAACGACGCCACGACTTCTTGCTTACGTCTTATTTCAGGAGATGGCGGGACTGATCTGAATAGCCGGTACGGAGGCGCAAAGCTGAAGTCACTCCCGAGTTGGTCCAAAGAGGAAAAGAATGTGGCATGCACTCCGACCGTGGGGGCGAAGAGACCACAATTGCGCAACTGCGTCTGAGCGAGGGAACAAACCGGACGAAATCTCCGTTGCTCGTCATAATTGTTCATTTGGAGGCGTGTCATGAAACTCAAGCTGGCTCTAAGCGTGATTCTGGGCGTTACCTTCACGGCAGCAGTCGCGGAAGCACGTACTCAATGGCATCTTTACGGTACGGTTCCGGTGACGGGTGACGACGTACGTGAGATCGCCTATCGTTCAGCACTCGACAGATGCAGTTTTGAATCTTACCCATCATACCACCCCGTCGGTATTTATGCAGGTGCGTATGGCTCTCCCGAAATGCGCAGATGCATGTACCGTATGGGTTTCATCTTGGAAAATGGTGAGCCTCTCGCATACCCCGTGAGGAAGGCGAAGTACCTGCTAAGGTAACAAGACGCCAAAATATGTAAGATTGAAGCGACTGACAGTCACCGTTTCAATCACGATGAACTTGGTACGTTTACGGCCCCGGTTCCTCATCAAAGAGGAGCCATTTTGGTTTGCCGAGTGAATCGCGTATTGAAATCCAGCTTCCGAATATCGACTTTCAGGATAACCTGGAGGTCGAAATGATCTACATTGTCATCGCGTTATGCGCGCTCGTAACAGCATTCTTTGCTTGCCGGTATTATGCCGCCAAGATTCTGCTTGTCGAACACAATATCGACAAAGCTATCGCACGGAAATTTGAGTCGAGTGGGAAGGCTATTGAGCTCGCGAAACTTCGAGAAGAAAACGCAGTGATGCGAAACCTTTTGCTCGACCTTCTGGAAAACGAAGTGGCTTTTCCGGTGCAGCAGGCAACGGTATCAGTCGACGACTTATTCAGGATGAAAGCAACCAAGATCCAAAGGTATCGCGAGATACTGGCCGAATCCCGGCACGTCTTGCAGCAGCGTGAGGCCAGTCGCGTTTCCGGGCTCTCCAGCTCACTTAAGAGTACCGAGCGCAGGATTTAAGGTTCAACACACACTCAGCGAAAAATAGCAAGAAACCGAGCAACGGGGATGACGGAAAAGCCGACGGCAACCCTTCCTGGAGCGTCTCCTGTCGGCCCTATGCAGACTTCCAAAAAAGTGTGAGACAAGGCCGGCGGACGATAATCGCCTTAATCCAACGCAGGGAAACCCGATGGAGTCACATAGTCAACCGATACACATAGCGTTCTCACGATTAGAAGCAAAAATTTTACACCAAGCCTTGAATGAAGTTTGCAATGGTCTTTCCCTGCCAGAGTTCGAAACTCGAATGGGAGCGAATCGCGATGAAGTCGAAAATCTGCTTACCAGGTTGACCGAAGTCCTTGATGCCCCATGACCGCAATGGGCGCGAAGCTGCCTATGCAGCAATCGGGCCATCTCGTTCATCGGCCTAATTTCTCCACGATCTCCGCAACACTTTGTTCGACAGACAGGAGAGAGGTATCTAAGCGCAGATCGGGTATCCAAGTCTCATAGTGCATATTCTGGATTGCCGCCCATGATGGCGGGGATAGCCCGTCAACAGAAGGTGATCTTGTCTCTGCGCGATGGCGGTGAACCGCAACATCGGAGCAAAAGATCTCGACCTCGATGAATCTAGTGCCAGACTCAGCGGCGACGTCTCGAAACGCTTTTCGGGTTAGAGGCAAAGGGTTGACGGAGTCTACGATAACCGTGTGCCCGAGCCGCAGGTTATCGGCCGCCAATCGAAAGAGTGTCACATACCCGCTTGGGCCAACATCCAGCCCTTCCACCAATGGTGCGGTTGTACGGATTGCCTGCTCGACAGTGTCCACCCTGAGATAAAGCGCCTTTATTCTCCGTGCCAACGCTTGAGCAACGGTGCTTTTTCCTGATCCAGGCAGTCCGCCGAAAATTACAAGCATTGTTGATTCCCGCCATGCCACTGCCAAACTAACAGAATTGTCTTTCAATGTCCCCTACTGGCGCAATCCAGCCGTAACAACTTTCGGCCCATTGCGGACTTTTGGTTGTCACAGGTACTGTAGCTGTCATGGACTCTCTGTCCAAATTTCATTGCTGACAGGCCGCAAAAGTGAACGAACCCTATAATACGACGATCATTCAAATCATCATCGGTGCTCTGAAAGAGCTGGAACAAGAAGACGATGTCATCCTTCTAGGGCCATCACCTCGAAAGGCCGCCGAGAAAATTGCCGCGAAACTAAGGTCTATGGTGCCGAATCCTGACCTCACGCCAGAAGAAATGCGCGGTGTACGACTGCTGATTCTTCATGCGATCTCTAACAAGTCATTTTTTGACTGGGAGATGCCGACGCTGACGGGATTTACTGCTGCGAGGTTTCAAGAAATTGCAGAAAAGCTTCCTCGTGAATGACAGCAAATAGCGCACAGGTGACGTGTTACGCCGCTGCGAAGCGTTGCCTGCTTTCAGGCGCGTCCCATGATGGCCTCTGTGACCGACACGAAGGCGCTTTGCCGACTGGCCGGAGCCGACCCCATTATCGCCGTTCACTATGCGGGCTGACTTCCCGGAAGCAATCATCGCGGGGGGGCCTTAGCTGTAAAGGTAGCGACGCATGCAATAGAGCAGCGTTGCCATTTCCGCGTTCTCGCGCAAGTCGATCGCGCGCCTGAAGAGGAACCGATGGGTCGCCTCGTCGACGCCATTAGTTAGCTCGCATTCAAAGGTGAACCGATGCGTCTGTGAGGATCGGCTGGTTTAGCGAACGGAAGCTTCCGTGAACTTAATGCGGGCCGAACGACCGATTGAAGCCGCTTTGCCAGCTTGCCAGACCCGATCCCATTCTGGCCGTTTGGCGCCAGAACGCCAACGCCCAAAAGCCGCCGCGAGCAACTAATCCAAAAGCTTGCCTTGCGCTCCGTCCTTATACCTCGCTCGCAGCTTCCCCAAGATCTCGTGTGAGAAACATGACGGTCGCCAAATCGGACGTTCCTCTGGGAAACTCTCTCCCAGATCGTGCCACTCGACACGAGCATCGGCGGTCGTGCCCTGGAAAGTGGCCTCAATATTGGCCGAGAGGGCTGGAGCACTGTCGGGAATTAATATCCTCTGCCTCATGGTCGTGGTTTGCTCTGGGCCGGCGGTGCGCCGAACTTGCGGGAATAGGCGCGGGAAAATGCGGCGGCGCTGCCGAAGCCGACCCCGGTGGCGACCGATTTGACACTTCGTCCGGCGCGCAGTTCTGCTCGTCCAAGCGCCAGGCGCCAGCCATTGAGGTAGGCGATAGGCGACTGGGCAACGGTTTGCGTGAAGGTGGAAATGAATTGTCCGCGCGACATATCCGCTATGGCGGCAAGGTCCGCAATCCGCCAATTTCGCGCCGGATTGTCATGTATGGCCACAAGGCTGGGATGCAGTCCGGGGTGCGCCAGACCCGCCAGTAATCCCGCATCGACCGTGCCGATCGCTATTGCCTTGCGGATCGCAAGCACGACGATGATCTCGCATAGACGCGCCTCGATAGTACCGCCACCACAGCGGGCGACCTCGACCTCGGCCACCATCAGTTGACACAAACCGCGCAATTCCGGTTCGTTGGCCAGTGAAAGGCACAATTCGTCTGGCAGTGCACCGACCAACGGATTGGCACTACCGCCAAAATCCACTGTGGCGCCAGCGCATATAGCTGCGCCACCCGGCAGCGACGCCGTGGATCTGGCGCGATAAAGCAGATGGGTTGGTTCACCTGCGCCATGGACATTGATGATCAGGAGGTTAGCGGCTTCAGCACAATCGCAACGTGATGCGCCAAGATGAAAGGCTTTCAGGAAAGCCGTCAACCGATCATGTTTTCGCCCGGAATCTGAACTTTCAGTCATGTATTTCCTCCCTTTCCTGATCGCAAATCTTGTATCCTCCTTGAGCGAAGCACGCCAGCACGTCTAAACAGACAAGAGACAGCATGACACAGGATTCTGCAGCTAAATTTGACGCCTCCCGCGCAGGGGAATACGCACGACAAAGTAGGATAGCGCTGGCCGGATATGACGCCTGCCACGAGCTTTCCGCCTGCATGCTGTCTGCAGCTCTGGGCGAAGGAACGGCGGCACGGGTGCTGGTTGTCGGGGCTGGCGGTACGGCGGGCGAAATCATCGCCGCCGCTCGGCTGGAACCGCAATGGTCCTTTGTCGCCGTCGATCCTTCAGCACCGATGCTCAACCTTGCACGCGATCATCTGGTCAGGGCCGAAGTGTCTGACCGGGTGGAGACCGTCCTCGGAACCGTCTCCGATCTGGATAGAGCTCCATCGTTTGACGCCGCAATCATGATCGGCGTGCTGCACCATTTGCCAGGGAACGCCGCAAAGCAGGATGTTCTGGCGCAGATTGCAATGCGGCTGTATCCTGACGCGCCCCTGATTGTGGCGGGGAATTATCGGGCGTATGCCTCTCAGCCCCTGCTCATGGCAGCCTGGGCAGCACGCTGGCGTATGAACGGCGCCGGGCCTGAAGAGGTCCAGGCCAAAATGGGCAAGATTCTGCAGGGTGCGGAGCCACCCCGATCGGAAGACGAGGTCATTTCGTTGCTGGAGGGCGTTGGTTTCAACGAACCGCTTCGGTTTTTTGCAAGCCTGTTTTGGGGAGCATGGCTTGCCCGACACGTGGGGAACGCTAAGTGAGCGCCATAATCTGCTCGATTTGCAGACAGTTTGGATCAAAGAGACAAGTTCACTCTAAGCCATCCGGTATTGGCAAATTGTCAACCCGAACCCCGATGGCTCAACGTAACGCCGGGGCGAAAAACGCCGTATGAGCACACTCGCGCAGCTAGAGGATAGCTTTCAGGCATTCGAAGCGACAACGCGAGCGACTTGAACGAAGGCGTATATCCGGAAAAGGCCGATGCGCCGAAATACACGGTCCCGCTCGGCTCGGTGCCCTTGGCTCATATGATAAAAATCGGCGAGGCTGCATGCAACCTCGCCGTATCTGGCCGTTGACTTGCGCGTTCTATTTACGCGTAAAATTCGGGAGCCTTCTTGAAGTTCGCCCAGGCGTCAGGGTCATGGCCGGTGACGACTGTCGCATCATGCTTTTCGGCATAGGTGCGGAGCTTCTGAACAGAACGGACCGTGTCAACGGTCGAGGCAAGGAAGCCAGGCAAAGCCTTCTCTTCCCAGTGGTCCAGTGTGTAGGCAGCATCGATCGTCAGGAGAAGCGGTTGGCTGTTTGGCAGGCGCACCAGGAAGGACTGGTGGCCGGGTGCATGACCGGGCGTGAAGATCGTGGTGAGCGTGCCGTCACCGTAAACGTCGTAATAATCGTCCTGCGTACCGTTGAGGAACTGCCACTTCAGGCCCGGCTTGTCGAAGTCCTTGCGGATATAGCCACCGCCAGCAAACCAGTCGGGCGTAAAGGCATACTCATATTCAGAGCGCTGCACGATGTGGGTTGCGTTGGGGAAGCGACCGATGGCGCCGGTATGATCGAGATGCAGGTGCGACTGCACAACATATTTGACATCGGCCGGATCGAAACCAAGCGCCTTGATCTGGTCAACGCAGCCCTGGTCCTTGTCCAGCACTGGCCAATAGACATCGCAGATGCCGCCCCAATGGCCACGCGGATCCGTTGCAACTTCAATCGCGTTGCCGCCATCGATCACGGTGTGCCCGGCCGGATGGGTAATCAGGAAAAACGGAACGGGGATCTCATAGTCCGCACCGTTCCCCTGGTTCATCTTGATGTTGTGTACCTTGCATTTCAGCGTACCCGACTGAAGCATGTAAAGTCTGATATCGGTCACTCGTTTTCCTCCCTTGGGACTGAAGATATTGCTGTAAGAAATGGGTCAGAACGCCTCGCGGTAGAGCGCAAGCGCATCCTCTTCGCGGACTTCGACCGGATTATTGACCAACAGACGGCTCTGTTTCATTGCGTCGGACGCAAGCATGGCGAGCGTGTTGTCCGTCACGCCGACATCGCGCAGACGCCGCGGCGCGCCGCTCTGGTCCATCAGCGTTTCCATATGCTGAACGAACGCATCCGAACGGGTTGCCGCATCCCCTTCACCCGGAACACCCAGCACGTCGGCAAGCTCCGCATAAAGCGACGCTGCAGCCTTCGCGTTAAAGCGTAAAACCGGCCCCAGCATCAGGGCATTGGAAAGCCCGTGTGGCACGTGATAATGGCCGCCCAGCGGATAAGCGAGCGCGTGGACGGCGGCCACCGGTGAGTTGGCGAAAGCCTGACCTGCCAATGTCGCACCCAACAGCATGCCTTCCCGGGCTTTCCGGTCGGTGCCGTCCTTGCAGGCGGCGATCAGATTTGCACCGAGCAGACGTAGTGCCTCGCGCGCCAGAGCATCTGATAGCGGGTTCTTCTTGTGTTTGCCGGTGTAAGCCTCGATGGCATGCACCATGGCATCGATACCGGTGGCAGCCGTATGGACCTGCGGCAGTCCCACCGTCAGTTCAGCATCCAGAAGAACGAAATCAGCGTAAAGCTGCGGAGAAACAACCCCCATCTTGGTGGTTTCTCCCGTGGTGATGATGGAGATGTTTGTGACTTCCGAACCGGTACCAGCCGTGGTCGGAACCAGCACGAGCGGCAGGCGTGATCCCTTAACGTTTCCGATCCCGTACATGTCGGCAAGCGTCTGGTCGGAGACCAGAAGGACAGCCACGAGCTTGGCGATGTCGAGCGATGAGCCCCCGCCAAGACCGATGACGATATCGACTCCGATCTGCCTTGCGGACTCGACGCAGTCGGCAACGATGTGCTCTGGCGGATCAGCAACGACCTTGTCGAAGATCGTGACGTTAAAGCCGCTCGCCGCAAGGGCGTCAGCGATCGGCTTGATGAGGCCGGCCTTGATGAGACCTGCATCGGTAATCAGCAGCGCCTTGCGCGCCTGAAACCTGCCGGAAAGAATCTCTCCGAGGCGCTGGGCGCCACCCCAGGCAACCTGCATGGAGGGAACGGTGCGGAATTCGAAAGGGTTGATGGTCATCTGATCCTCCCAGCGTGATCTCAGCCGATGGCCGAGCACAGGTATTTGATTTCAAGATATTCATCGATGCCGTAGTGCGAGCCTTCGCGGCCCAAGCCGGACTGCTTCACGCCACCGAATGGTGCGACTTCGTTGGAGATGAGGCCTGTATTGTGGCCCACCATGCCGTATTCGAGTGCTTCTGCGACACGCCATGTCCGGCGGACATTCTCGGTGTAGAAATAGGCCGCCAGACCAAATTCGGTGTCGTTCGCCATCGCGACCGCTTCGTCTTCCGTCCCGAACCGAAAGAGCGGGGCGACGGGTCCAAAGGTCTCCTCACGGGCAACCTTCATGGCCTGGGTTGCACCAGTCAGAACCGTTGGTTCGTAAAATGTGCCTCCAAGAGCATGGCGCTTTCCACCGGTGACGATCTTTGCTCCCTTGCCAAGGGCGTCAGCAACGTGATCCTCGACCTTTGCCACGGCATCCTGGTCGATCAGTGGACCGATCAGAACACCAGGTTCGGTGCCCTCACCGACGGACAGGCTTTCGACCCTTTTGACCAGTTTTTCCGCGAATGCGTCGTAAACACCATCCTGGACATAGATCCGGTTGGAGCACACGCAGGTCTGCCCGGCATTGCGGTATTTCGACACGATCGCGCCCTCAACGGCCGCATCCAGATCGGCATCATCAAAGACGATGAAAGGCGCATTGCCACCAAGTTCCAGCGACAGTTTCTTGATCGTCGGGGCCGATTGCGCCATCAGCAGACGACCGACTTCAGTCGATCCGGTAAAGGAGATCTTTCGCACCGTGTCGCTTTCGGTAAACACCTTGCCGATATCGCGTGCGGCGCCCGTCACCACCTGGAAGACACCGGCGGGAACGCCCGCTTCTTCGGCGAGAACACCCAGAGCAAGTGCGGTGAGTGGCGTCTGTTCAGCCGGTTTGACGATCATCGTGCAGCCTGCGGCAAGTGCCGGGGCCGCCTTGCGGGTGATCATCGCGGCCGGGAAGTTCCATGGCGTGATCGCGGCGCAGACGCCAATCGGCTGCTTCAGGATGGTAATGCGCTTGTCGGTGGTCGGCGAAGGAATGGTATCGCCATAAACACGTTTGGCTTCCTCCGCGAACCATTCCACGAAAGATGCCGCATAAAGGGCTTCGCCCTTTGCTTCCGCAAACGGCTTTCCCTGTTCGGCAGTCATCAACGCACCAAGATCGTCAGCGTTCGCCACCATGAGATCAAACCATCGACGCAATATGGCAGCGCGGTCCTTCGCAGCCCGGCGGCTCCACTCGGAAAATGCCTTGCCTGCTGACTCGACTGCAGCTTCGACCTCATCTGCCGACAATGAAGGAACGTGACCGATGATCATCGAGTTGGCGGGATTTTCCACCGCAATCGTCTTGCCATCCGCAGCTTTCAGCCAGCGACCATTCACCAGGCAGGCATCACGCAACAGCGCCGCATTTTTTAGCTTGATCATCGACCTCTCCCGCACTAGAGTTCAACTAATTGAACTTGAATCATTAGAGTGAACTATGGCCAAAGGGGCCAAGTGTGTCAAGGAAGGTGCATGGCTGAAGATCAACAATCGTCGCAAATATCAGACACTGTACCGGCACTCAGACGCGCCGTGCGTATTCTGGATCTTGTGGCAGGTTCCCCACGGGACCTCACAGCAGCCGAGCTGACACGATTTCTGGATTTGCCCAAAAGCAGCGCGCATGGCTTGCTTGCGGTGATGACTGAGCTTGATCTTCTGGCGCGATCTGCCGATGGAACCCTGCGTATTGGACCCCACTCGCTCAGATGGGCGAATGGTTTTCTATCGCACCTCGATATCGTATCGACATTCAACGACCATCTCGCCCAGCGCCACGACCTCGATCCCTACACGGTGACCCTCACCGTCCGCGAGGGTGGCGAAGTCGTTTACATCGGCTGTCGCAACTCGGCTCAGCCGCTTGGACACACGTTTCGGATCGGTATGCGTCTGCCGGCGCCATTTACGGCCACCGGGAAGATCCTCCTGTCCGATCTGGGGCCCGGTGAATTGAGGATGCTGTTCTCTCAGTTTCCTCAGCCTCTGACATCAAGGAGCGTTGCTGCCCTTTCGCAGCTTGAAGAGGAACTGGCTCTGACGCGCGCTCGCGGCTACTCCATCGACGATGGTCAGATCCGCGAAGGTATGCTTTGCATTGGGGCTGCCATACGCGATTACTCGGGAGCCGCATCTGCCGGCATTGCAATCAGTCTGATCCGCAGCGAAGCCAGCGACGAAAAAATCGCTAGCCTTGGTGAGGAGCTTCGCACCACCGCCAACGCGCTTTCTGAAAAGCTTGGGTACCGATCGCAGAAAGACTAGTCGTAACCCGTCGCGGTATAGTCGATGCCGACGAGCCCAGCTTTGCTGTATGCGCCAGTGCACCGATACCCCAGGTAGCCCCCTGTCCCGAGTACGGCTGCGCCGAGCGCAGTTCCCGGTCGAGAACATAAAAGACATCATCGATGTATTGAGCACCAAGGGAAAAGACTTCGGTCCGCAGATGCGCGATCCACCGCGTTGCCTTATTCCTGGCTGGGACGAAGCCGAGCAATCGGTTGTCATCACAGGTCATGGCCGTCGGGGACGGGGCGAAAACCTGCGTGCGCGTCTCCACGAACTTGCCAATAATCTCTCGGCAATTGCAGCGCCAGAAGGCAGACCGTAGGTTCTCTACCCGGCGAAACCTGGCAAGAGTGGAAACGATGCCTATTGTTAGATCAAGGAACGCGAGACGACTCCTTCGGAGCGTGTCCTAGGTGTCTCGCCGGACTGTATGAGGCGGCGTCTGTAAGCTCGGGACCTGTTGCAGCCGATATCTCGGCAAACGCAGTTGAACTGGCTAATATCCGGTCATCTCCAGATAACCTTGTCCAGATGTGCTTCCATCAAACTCTATTGGCCCTTCCCAGTAGGGGGTTGACGTCGCCATCCAGGCCTTCTCGTTCAGGGGCTTCGTTTTTATGTCGAGGCCACGGCTGGGTATCTTCACGCTCCATTCGACCGGAACGCTCTTGCCGTTGATATTCGCGGTTCGCAACGGACTGAGCAAAACGTCGTCGGGATCGACGGGAGACGGCCTGCCATCGGCGGAAATCCAGTTGGCGGAGATGTAGCCGCTTTTGTCGTCACGCAGACGGAAGGCCATGAGTTTTTCGCCGGATGCAAGGTGAAGTGAAAACCAGTCCCATCCCGTCTGGCTCGAGGCTAGCGGTTGCGACGACCATTCCCGATCGAGCCACGCCTCGCCCGTTACCTCATGGGTTTCACCATCAAGAAAGACGCTGCCGCTGACACTGTAGAATGGCTGGGAGTAATAATAGCTTGCCTGGCCCTCTGCCGATTTAACGGAGTAGCCGTTGTCCCCCTGACGCACCAAAGGCCCGTGGGCCTGAAGTTTCAGACGATATCGGAAGCTCTCGCCATTGGCGTTCAAATCAAGCTGATCGAGGTCGTCCCGTGCATCGTCAGTCCCTGCCTTCATTTGCCAATTGTCAATCCAGGCCTCGAAGGGTTCGCCTTTGACCCCCGCCTGCCCCACGCCTCCCCGCGCCAGCCGTTCGGCAACATGGTGGCGGCTCGCAGTCGTCACGGCTGCGTGGCCAATCCAGATTTGAGGGTCGGACCATCCGGGGCGCTCGACAGGTTCAAGGGCAGAACGAAAGAGTGTCCATTGGACGCCCATGCGCTGTCCATCGGCCGTTTGCAGATTTGCAGTAACGTACCACCACTCGATCCTGAAACCGGGATGTGCCTTGTGGTCTTTCGGAAAGACGAGTTCAACGCCTCGTGTGGGAATGCTGAAGCCTTCGGCATTTGACCCGAGGCCCGCAAAGCCCTGCCCTATGACCGGCGTGGACAAGGAAGTGCATGAAGCGCAAAGGAGCAGGAGGACGGCTTTAGCGTTCACTGGCGAATATCCTCAAAAGATCGGCCGGCGCGGTTTTAGCAAGCCGTCGAACAGGGATCAGGACCGAAATGATGGCGGCGAGCAGGGCAACAAGACCCAGCCTCAGCCAGTCCAGCGGAAACAGGATCAGCGGCAGTCGCCATCCAAAAGCCTCCACATTGATGATTGCCAGCAAAACCCAGGCCAGTCCCAGCCCGACAGGAATGGCAGCAATGAATGTCACAAGCCATAGAGCAAGAGTTCGCAGCACCTCCAGCATCGCAAGGTCGCGTCGACGAAGTCCAAGTGCCCAGACAGGAGCAAGCTGCGGCAATCGAAGCGAAGCGAGCGTAAGCTGGCTCGAAAACATGGCAAAACCCGCCACCGCGAGCGTGAGCACATTCAGCGCGCCGGTGACCGCAAACGTCTGTTCGAAGATTGCAGCAGACTGCCGTTTCAGCGAGGCCTGGTCTACAATATTGGCTTCGGGCAGGCCGAACTCCGTCATGAGGCGTTGTCTGAAGCCCGCAACCTCCTGTAGCTCCATGCGAAGGCCGTATCTCAGCTTTTCAATGTCCGGGTAGTGCTGGACGAGGGCATCAAGACCAATGATGATCTCGCCCCTCGGATTGCCATAGTCGGAAAACACCCCGACGACCCGGGCTTTCCAGCCACCTGGCATTTCTATCTCTGCGCCGGGCGACGCCTTTCCTGACCTCCAGAACTGTTCGTTGACCAGTGCACCCTTACCGCTTGCAATCTCATCCCATGTTGCGGGCGCACCCGAAATCAACGGCCAATGATCCCTGTATGTCGCATCGTCAGCGACGCCGAAGATGCGGACCTTCTGCCCCGCAATTTCCCCTTCCGTACTCCAGATGGGTAGAACCGCCCTTGCATGGTGTGGAAACCACTGCCGCAGACGCGCAGCTTCAGCCTCGTCACGGGCCGTCACATAGACCTCTGCGGCCAGGCGCTGATCGAGCCATCCCACAAAGGTTTGCCTGAAGCTTGAGACCATGGTGCCGACCCCGATATTGGCCGACAAAGCGAGCAGCAATGCCATCAGCGCCAGGGAAAGACCCGGCAGTTGCTGGCGCGTATCGGCGAAAAACCAGCGGGTCAGTCCGTGTCCGGAGATGTGTTCCGCCACTCTCATGCCCAGTGCCAGCAAGGTTGGAAGAATGAGTGCAGCACCCAGAAGAAGCGCTGCAAGCACTGCGAAACCTGAAATGAGCCCGCCGCCCAGCAGCACAAGCGCGCCGGATACAAAAAGCAGAACCATCCCGGCGGCCGCCTGATGGAGGAGGCTTTTCGTGGACACCATCGCCCACGCCCTGCCCTGTGCCGTGGACAGTATCGGCATCCGCCAGACGCGGAGGAGATGTTGAAGCGAGGAGAGTCCGGTCCCCACCAGCGCCATTGCAAGGCCGGCGATCCACCATTCAGGCCGCAGCGAGAGTGAACCGGCAACACTGGCCCCGTAAAGGCCACGCAGGGTCGCGGCCACGCCCGGCAATAGAGCCGATGCGACCACGTAGCCGACGACAATGCCCAGCGCTCCCGATACCAGCGCAAAAAGCGCGGTTTCGACAACCAGCATCGTGGTCAGGGAGCGAAGCGAGACCCCGAGCGACCGCATGGTCCTGAACGACCCACGCCGTTGCTCGAACGACAAGCCCGTTGCGGAATACACGATGAAGAGACCGACAACGAAGGCAAGAAAACCAAAGGCGGTCAGGTTGAGATGAAAACTGTCCGTGAGCCTTGCAACGTCGGGCCTGCTACTTGCGTGTTCGAGGGAAAGTTCAGGGGCTATGTTTCCGATCGTCGGAAGATCGGGGTCTTGCGATGGCGAAACGATAAGCCGGCTCAGTTCACCATTGCGTTTCAACAGGCGGTCAGCCGTGGAAATATCGACAAATGCTGCGCCGTCGGGGAGATCCGCTCGTGCCTTAAGGGAAAGGCCAGAGGTATCTTTCAATGTGGCAGCCGTTGCAGGCGAAACGATCATCTGTCCGGGCGTCTGGATGAATTCCACCAGCCCGGACGGATCAGATGGTGCAGGCACCATTCCGTCGGGTGGCATGGTCAGAGGGTCGATGCCGATAAGCCTGATACGCGTCGTACCAAACCTGTAATCGCCTTCAATGATCGGAGAGACGTGCAAACCCGCCCTTCGAAGCCGGGCATATGTTTGCGAGGAAATTCTGCCGGCGTCCTTTGCCACCAGTTGATCCAGCTGGTTTTGCGCCAGGACCAAGGCCGCCCGGTCATAACTTGCTCTGGCTTCGGCATTGATTGCCTGGACCGCGCACCAAAGGCCGGTTGCAAGCGTGACGCCGACAATGAGGGTGAGAAGCTGAAGCGGTCGGTAGCGCCAGTGTGAGAGCAGCGCCCGGAAAGCGGTCCAGTTCATTACGAAACCTTTCCGCCACTCAGCGCGATACGCCGATCGAGTTTTACCGCCAATCGGCTGGAATGGGTCACCAGGAGGAGTGTGATCTGCGCGGACTTTGTCAGTCTCAACATAATATCGATGACGATATCAGCCGTCGCCTCGTCGAGATTACCTGTCGGCTCATCGGCAAGAATGAGGGGCGGTCTTGCCGCAAGCGTACGTCCGATCGCCACCCTTTGCTGCTGACCGCCGGAGAGCTGTTCGGGATAGCGTGCAAGCAGCTCTCCGATCCCCAGCGCCTCGACCAGGCTTTTTTCCCAGACCGGGTCGAAACGGCCCGCCAGCCGGGCGTGAAACGAGATATTGGTTCCGACATCGAGGCTCGGAATGAGATTGAACTGCTGGAAGATTAAGCCCACCTCCCGGCGTCGGAAGCTCGCTCGACCGGCCTCGTCAAGATCGGTTATTTTCCGCCCCCCCACCGTGATGATGCCACTGTCGGGCAAATCAAGGCCGCCGGCCAGATGCAAAAGCGTACTCTTTCCGCTGCCGGATTCCCCCGTCAGGGCAAGACTTTCGCCGGCTTCAAGTGAAAGGTCGACGCCGTTCAGGACCGGGATAATGCCTTCGGCTGTGTGGTAGGATTTCTTGATGCCGGAAAGTGAAAGGACCATGGCTCTTCGATCTCTGCTTCGTCCTATATGGACCGATATGCTGGCGGATCTCAACCGGTTTAGATACCGATATTCGACGCGCAGCCTAAACGACCGCACCGTTTCTGCCTGTAAAGTCGCCCTCCCCTCTGGCGTCTCCCCCTCCCGTTCCGAGCGTGAGATGGCACCCGACACAAAAAACACTCGCCGTAGCCTGCCGACAGTCATGGCGGCTCCAGGGGCCGGATTGACCAACGAACTACATGATCAACGTGACGGTTTATGTCGCGGCCCCTTAGATCATTTCTGAGCCGGGCACCATCCGGACAGCGGACTGCACAATGACGGGTTCATCGTGCGAAAATCTCTTCTGCATAAAAGAAAGACGCGACATCTGAACCCGCTCTTGCTCTGCTGTGGTCTTGCGAACGCGGTGACGCGGTCGGCGCAAGCGCCCAAAGAGAGCCGCCTGCGCATCCGCTCGCAGCGTCAAGGAAGGTGCCTTGGCGCCCTCGGTTTTTTCAGCGTATCCATGAGTTCCAGCGCTGCACCAGCTTGCCCATGTTCGCGTTGATCCATTGTGCATCAGGGACGATGATCCGGTTTTCAACATCTGCCGCAGATGGGAGGGTGGCGCGAGCCTCAGATGACATCTGCGAAATCGCTTTCTGACTTGGAGGAGTGCAAGAAAGCGTTTCGCAGGCTTTGGCCTGCACCGCAGGATTCCTTAGCCAGAACTCAATGAGCTTCAGCGCATTTCCCCGATTCGGTGCACCACGCACGAGCGCTATTCGATCGCCCACAAGAAATGCGCCATCGTAACTCCAGCCAATCTTGTAACCTTCTGCTCTCAAGGCCTTCGCGCGCGTCAACCAGATCTGTCCAACGCGATACTCGTCATTGCGAAACGCCTGAACGCTTTGATCTCCCGTCCTCCACCAAACCTGTACACTGTCCCTGACTTCGTCAAGCTTGCGAAATGCTCGATCTACATCAAGTGGGAAAAGTTTTTCTCTCGGCACTCCGTCCGCGAGCAATGCTGCGGCCAACACTCGCCATGGATCGTCAAAATTAGGAAAACTTCGAGCACCCGGAAACTTCGCCAGATCCCACATGTCAGCCCAAGTTTGAGGGTTGCTGCCGTTCTCATTCAGTTTGTAAGCCAAAAGGGTGGAGGTTGACTGCAATTTCGCCCCGCCGCGCGTACAAGAGTCGGCCAGCAGGTCCGTGCTGTTAATGAACTGCTTGCAAAAGTCTGACAGGTCTTCCGTTATGGCGAAGTGTGCGTCGGATCCAGCTTGGATTTCGCCATCCAGATAGAGGTCCCAGGTGACGTTGCCTGTTTGAACCATAGCAGTGACCTTCGCCCTCTTCTCGGCATCTGTTCCAGAAACAGTGACGACTTTTATTCCTGTCGCTTTCGTGAAGGGCTCGAACCACGCTTCACGCAGGGCCTTTTCGTAGGTACCTCCCGTCGTAGCAATGACCACTCGTTGCTCGGCACTCGCCTTTTCAAGCCCAAGAGCGAACATGAGAGCAAAGGCGGCGAACACGTAAAACGCGGATTTCAGGCAAGCCTTCGGCGTCTGATCCGATCTGATCATTTCAAATCCTCTTCAGTTAATGTGGAGTTAGTGTCTGCTTCGAGTAGTCAGAAGTTGCGCCACCGTCATGAGCACGAGCGAGATCGCGACGAGCACGGTTGACGCGGCGGCGATCACTGGCGTGAGATTGAAATCGATATCTTCGAACATCTTGCGTCCAATCGACTTCCCGCCAATGTCAGAGATGAAGAACGAAACCGTCGCGTCATCGAACGACGCAAGAAATGCAAAGACCGAAGCCGCGGCGACGCTCGGGCCAATATTAGGCAGCATCACGAGGAAAAAGCTCTGAAATCGATTTGCGCCGCAGTTGAGAGCCGCGAGTTCGAGCGAAGGGTCAAACTTCTGCACCGCAGCACCCACCACGATCATGACATAGGGGATGGCTAAAACCGTGTGCGCGAGAACAAAGCCTGCAAACGTCCCAGTTACTCTCCACGGTGAGAACACCAGGTAAAGCGATACACCCAGAACCACGTGCGGGACGATCATTGGCCCAAGCGCAAGGCTCTGCAGAAGCCCCTTAAAAGGCAATCTGCTCTTTGCGAGCGCGAGCGCTGCTGTCGTGCCAATGGTTGTTGCCACGATAGCTGTCGCGAAGGCGACCTGCAGGCTGAACAATGTTGCCGACATCCAGTCAGGATCAGAGAAATACGCCCTATACCATTTTAAAGTGAGGCCTTGCGGTGGAAACGCAAGGTAGCTGCCGTCATTCAAGCTCATCGGGATGACGAGAAATGTCGGCAGGATCAAGAATACCGTTATCAGGAAGACGAAGAAGCCTGCGGTATAGATCCGTACGATATTGCGATACCGTCCGACGGCATTGCGAAGTGGCCGCGCCAAAGAAGGCCGGACCGGAAATGTTGAACTATCAGATGCCACTGTTCAGCCCCTTGCTTAGCGAAAGAGTTCTTCGAAATATGATTACGACGGCAAGCGTGACGACCAGCAGTGAGGTTGAGAGCGCAGCCGCAAAAGGCCAATCGAGCAGGACAGTCGTCTGTTGACCGATGAGCGTTGCCATCATGAGCGATCCTGCTCCCCCTACCAACGCCGGGGTGACGTAGAAACCAAGTGCAAGAACGAAACTGATAACGCAGCCCGCAAATATCCCAGGAAGGCTCAGAGGAACAATGATTGCGCGAAAAGCGTGCAATCGAGTTGAGCCAAGATTCATTGCCGCCTGAACGTACTCCGGAGGGATAGCCCGCAGTGCCGCGAAAATAGGCATGATCATGAAGGGAAGAAGGACATGGGTCATTGCGACGATGACCGCACCCTGTGTGTAGATCATGCGCAGGGGCTCGTCGATGAGCTTGCTCGAGAGAAGTGCCTGGTTGATAATGCCGGTTCTCTGAAGCAGCACAATCCAGGCATATGATCGGACCAGGACCGATGTCCAGAGCGGAATGAGCACGCATCCCGTCAATATGAGGGCCCAGGGGTGTTTGATCCGGACCATCGCGTAGGCTACAGGAAAGCCTAGGAGCAGGCAGCAGCACATAACCGCAAATGCCACGACCGTCGTGGAGAACAGGACGTTTAGATAAAGCGGGTCGCGAAAGATGCGGATGTACAGCTCGAGGCTCATGTCCGGCATACTGAGTGCGACGAGCCTTGCCAGAGGATAAACGAACCCTATCAAAAGCATGAGCGCAGCTGGCAGAAGCAAAAGCAATGCGCCTGCATGGGAATATGTTTTTGCAGAGGGCGTAGAAAACATCACACTTTGTAAATTGGCGAGTGCTCTGGAAGCGGGTGAAGAAGCGCTCATGCCGCAGACGTCTCCTCTTTTGAAAAAAACCTGACAGCCTGCGGGTCGGGTACGAGATCGACCGTATCACCGGCGCGGAAATTTACCTCACTTCCGGTCACGACCTGAACCTCCACCAGCGGTGATCCAGGCAGGTCCAGACGGACCATGAACGCATGGAATGATCCAACGAATGCAAGACTCTCGATCTCAGCTGGTATTGCCCCAAAACCTCGAGGACCTCGTTTTTTCAAGGCGATCCTCTCGGGACGCATGGCAAGAATTACCTCGTCACCAAGCCGGAGTGCCGCATCGACAGAAGCGGTCCGGACAAATACGTCGTCGGCCAATCGCACGAGCATCCCGTCGTCTTCAAAAGAAACAATCTCTCCTCCGACGAAGCTCATTTTTCCGACAAAATCAGCAACAAAACGGGTTGCGGGCGCGTGGTAAAGACTGGAAGGAGCCCCTATCTGAACGATGTTTCCGCCCTGCATTATCGCAACGCGATCGGACATCGTCAGCGCTTCTTCCTGATCATGCGTTACATAAAGGACGGTTGCTCCCACCTGTCTCTGGATGCGCTTGATTTCGAACTGCATGGCTTCACGCAATTTCTTGTCTAGCGCGCCGAGGGGCTCGTCCATCAGCATAACGGGCGGCTCAAACGCAAGCGCTCTTGCGACCGCCACACGCTGCTGCTGGCCACCCGACAGTTCAGAAGGAAACCTGTCAGCAAAACCGGCCAGGTGAACGAGGTCAAGCATGTCGTCTGCCCGCTTCTTCCATCCGGAGCGCCACCGCGATCTGAGCTTTAGCGGGAATGCAATGTTCTGACGGACAGTGAGATGGGGGAAAAGCGCGTATTTCTGAAAGACCATCCCGATATTTCGCTTATTCGGCGCAAGGTCGGTCACATCTCGGTCGCCGATCACGATCCTGCCTGCCGTGGGACGCTCAAAACCGGCAATCATCGTCAGGACGCTGGTCTTGCCTGACCCAGATGGGCCCAGCACTGACACGAACTCGCCTGGCTCCACGCGGACGTCAACACCAGCGACTGCAACGACGTTGCCATAGCTCTTCGCGAGCCCGTCAAGATTTAGAGTCTCACCTATCAATACCTCACCCCTCCGTTTTTTAATGCCGCGACGAACGTGAAAACGAGTGCTCGGAGCAGCTTTCAAGATTATCTTGCCAAGCCAGCGACGCGTAACAGATTAGATGCTAGTAGCGTTTATGATGTCACATAGCGTTCGCAAAAACTTTGCATTCCATTTTTGTGACATCAAAAATGTGGTGAGTCAACGGAACAAGAGGGGAAAATGATCGACATTTTACGTGATGAGAGCGATACCGGCGCCCAAGGCCAGCGAATGGGAAGCATGGTTTATGACGTGCTACGAGAGAGAATGATCCGCGGCAGCTACCCTCCCGGGCACAAGTTTACTGTCCGGGGGATAGCCAGCGAGCTCGACGTGAGCACGACGCCTGCGCGCGACGCGTTGAACCGCCTGACAACCGAATCGGTACTTGTTTTTTCCGGCCCCAAGACGCTCATCGTTCCGACGCTCACAAAGGCGGAATTACGCGATATCACCGTTACGAGGATCGCCCTAGAAGGAACCGCCGCGGAATACGGAGCAAGGAATCCCGACGAAGCGACAAATAGAAAACTCATTGATATACAAAGAGTTATAAACGAGAATTTAGCGGCGGGCCGGTATCACGATGCTCTGTGGCACAACAAGGAATTCCACTTTGCCATCTATAATCTATCCGGACTGACCGGCCTGCTCAGCATGATTGAAACTCTGTGGGCGCGCATCGGCCCTACACTTCTCAACCTCTACCCCGAGTACGCGCAAAACCGCCAGGGTGTCCACAATCACATGGTCGCGATTGAGGCTCTTATTGACAAAGACCCGGCCGGCGTGCGGGCGGCGATAGAGAACGATATCAGGGAGGGTTACCGCAAACTTCGCAACGCCGTATCGGTGACAGACGAATTATAACCTGAACTTAAAATTGACGTCACATATTGACTCATCAAATTTTTGTTGCAACAAAATTGCAAATGACGGGCGCAGTGTGCCTGTCTTCCTCTAGGACAAGGGTTTTATGGTTCAATGCTGTCATCGTCGAATACCCCGCTAACAGGTCCCACCGACCGGCAAACGTCCATCGCGTTCTTTGAACGCGCCTCCACCGTTTTTCCAGGCGGTGTCACACGCGCGACAATTGAGCTGGATCCCCACCCGATCTTTGTTGCCTACGGGGAAGGCGCGTTTGTGACCGACGTCGACGGACACCGTATGCTGGATCTAAACAATAACTTCACGACCCTGATCCACGGACATGCCTATCCCCCAATAACTGAAGCGATCGCCGGACTACTAAGAACAGGCAGTTGCTTTGCTAATCCGATGAACCATGAAATCGATCTGGCCGAATTGCTAGTAGGCAGGATTCCGGCTGTTGAGCAGGTCCGCTTCGTCGCGAGTGGAACGGAAGCCGTCATGTTTGCCATCAAAGCCGCTAGAGCAACGACCGGCCGGGTCGCAATCGCTCGGGTGGAGGGTGCGTACCACGGAGCATATGACTGGGCGGAGGCGGGCCAGCACGCATCGTCGAATACGCCCTGCGCCGCCTATCCAGGCATGCCAGCAAGCGTCATAGATGACGTCGTGCTCCTCCAATTTAACTGCCCCGCGCAGTTGGAGCAACAGATCGCGATGAATGCCGGGCGCCTTGCCGCTATTCTTATCGATCCGATGCCCAGCCGGGCAGGTCTCATAGAGCCGACACAGGAGTTCATCGCAACAATCAACAAGGTGGCGAAGCAACATGGGATCGTCATTATCGCGGATGAAGTACTGAACCTCCGCCAGGGCTTCGCTGGAGCGTCAGCGCGCTACGGTCTGGAGCCGGATCTCGTCACAATGGGGAAGATCATCGGCGGTGGCTTTCCAGTAGGGGCAGTCGGTGGACGTCAGGAGATCATGTCGGCCTTTGGCAAGCAAGGAAGCAAGGCACCATTGACGCAAGGCGGAACTTTTTCTGCAAATCCCGTGTCGATGGTCGCTGGCCGTCTTGCGATGGAAGCCCTGACGCAAGATGCTTTCCAACGTCTCGAACATATGGGCAACCTGGTTCGCGAGGGGTTGAGGTCACGCATCGAACGTCACGGCGCAAATCTGAGCGTGACGGGAGCGGCTTCGCTTTTTCGAATACACGCCAAGAAAGTGGCGCCGGCTTCTTACCAGGACAGCATTCCGACAGCTTCGGAAGACGTCGTTCTGAAACTGCTGCGCAGGCACTTTGCAAACAATGGGATCTTGATGCCCTACGGTGCCGCTGCGTCGCTATCAACGCCCATGACGGACAATGACATGGGTGACATTGTTTCCGTCTTTGACGATTTCCTCGTAAATCTCGATCGACATGCCTGGGAGGCCGCATAATGGATACTGCAGTTCATGAAACAACCGTCGCTGAGCGTATTGCCCAAGCGTTGAGGCGCCATGATGTGGAGGTGATCTTTGGACAAAGCCTTCCGTCGGCGGTCATTTTAGCGGCCGAAAAGATCGGTATAACGCAGATTGCCTATCGTCAGGAAAACATGGGTGGCGCCATGGCCGATGGTTACGCCAGGCGTTCGGGCAAAATCGGGATCGTGGCAGCCCAGAACGGGCCCGCGGCGGCGCTGCTGGTTGCTCCGCTGGCTGAAGCACTCAAGGCTAGCGTCCCGGTCGTTGCACTTGTCCAGGATGTGGAGCGTGATCAGACTGATCGGAACGCGTTTCAGGACCTCGATCACATCAGCCTCTTTCAGTCATGCACAAAATGGGTTCGTCGTGTTTCCGTGGAAGAGCGGGTAGACGATTACATCGATGCCGCGTTCACCGCCGCCTCGTCTGGCAGAGCAGGTCCCGCAGTCCTGCTTCTTCCTGCGGATCTTTTGCGATCCGTATCTACTACCCCTTCAAGGAGAAGAACGAACAATCTCGGCCATTGGCCGCTCGACAGATCACGTCCCGCCGACAAAGATCTTGATATCGCTGCGAAAGCGATTGCGAACGCACGCGCACCTGTCGTGATAGCAGGCGGCGGCATCCACGCCTCCGGGGCTGCCCAGCAGTTGCGACTGCTGCAGGACGAATGCTCGATACCTGTGTTCACAACGAATATGGGCAAGGGCGCAGTTGATGAGTGGCACCCTCTTTCAGGAGGCGTACTGGCATCTCTTGTCGGTCCGAAGTCACTGGGTCAACACACGGTCGAGATCGTTCGCGAAGCGGATCTTGTCGTCTTAATCGGCACGAGGACGAACCAGAATGGAACAGACAACTGGCGCCAGTATAGTCCCGATGCCCAGATTATTCACATAGATACCGATCCACAGGAGGTCGGCCGGAATTTTGAGGCAATTCGTCTTGTTGGTGACGCACGGGAGACCTTGGCCGGCCTACGCGAAACGATCAGGCTTTGTGACTTGCACCTCAGAACCGTTTCCCGAGAGGCCGTCTGCAACCGTCTTCGCGAAAGCTGGAGGAAATTCAATGATGATCGCCGAGTCTATTACAGCTCTGAGGCCTCACCGCTTCGTCCCGAACGGATTATGGCCGAACTTCAGGGAGTTATCGATGAAAACACCACAGTGGTGGCGGACGCAAGTTATTCATCGATGTGGGTCCTCGGACAACTCAGAATTTCTTCCGAAAGGACACGTGTGCTCACCCCGCGGGGTCTTGCAGGACTTGGGTGGGGAGTTCCCCTTGCAATCGGAGCCAAGGTCGCCGCACCTGAGAGCGATGTTGTCGCGCTGGTGGGAGATGGGGGATTTGCGCACAGCTGGGCCGAGCTTGAAACACTGGTCCGCATGCAAATTCCGATCACGATCATCGTGCTGAACAACGGAATTCTTGGCTTCCAGCGTGATGCCGAAACTGTAAAATTCGGAAAGTACACAACCGCCTGCCATTTTGCAGAGGTCGATCACGTCAAGATTGCACACGCGTGCGGATGCGATGCGGTCCGGGTCACGCAACCGCAGGACCTCAAGGCCCATATGCAAAAGGTCAAGAAAAGAAAGTTGCCGTTGCTGATAGAGGTTATGACCGATCCTGAAGCTCACCCGGCACTTTCTCTCTTTGCTCAGATGGACAGTGCGGCATGACGAGAGATCGCCAGAGCCGAGTCGCAGTGGTCGCCGGAGGCACGTCAGGTATCGGACTGTCGGTTGCACGACATTTCCTCGGTATTGGCCACAAGGTCGCGGTTTTTGGGCAGACAGAAAGCGCGGCGAAGGCCGCGCGCTCGTCCTTCGAGGCTGAGATAATATCTAACCAGCTATTGGTCGGTTGTTGCGACGTCAGAAATCCAGGCGAGGTTGCCGATTTCTTTCGCGATGTCGAAACCTTGTGGTCGTCCACTGCGCTACTGGTTTATTGCGCGGGCATTTCGCCGAAAGCAACGGACGGTGTGGCCAAGCGATTTACCTCGGTTGACCTGGACGAGTGGAATGATGTGCTGGACGTGAATTTGACGGGCGCCATGCTCTGCTGTCAAGCAGCCGTACCAGGTATGGTCGAGAAGGGATTTGGCCGGATTGTCCTCATCGGCTCGCTTGCAGGTCGAACACGGCCTATGATCGCCGGCGCGGCATATGCAGCATCAAAAGCCGGGCTTGCTGGCCTGGCCCGTGCGCTCGTCAGCGAATTTTCAGCCGACGGTATCACAATCAATGTCGCCGCTCCGGGTCGCATCTTGACGCCAATGGCGGGAACCGCGGCGACGCCAGTCAATCTCGACGCAGCAAAACGAATACCCACCGGGCGACTAGGAGAGGCTGAAGAAGTGGCACAGCTGGTCGGCTTTTTGGTCTCCGATGAAGCCGCTTTCATCAATGGAGCGATCATAGACATCAACGGCGGCGAGTACACGCCCGCCTAACCCACAAATTGTCAGACGCAGAAAACAAAGCGAAGGGAGATGCTCGTGCGTCACTCGATCTTAATCCACACGACTGACCCGGAGCTCTACCTGATTTTGCGTTACATTCTCGAGCAGGCCGGCCACGACGTCGACCTGCTGCCGAGCCTCGACATGTTTTTACCGGATGATGCGAATAGTCAGCCACAACGCCGCACGGTACTGATCTGCCTTGCAATGGACGATCTGCTCCGCTCAGCGGTTCTTATAAAGAAAGAACAGCCGGACATTCGAGTTGTCGGCTTCCCACTTGACAATAAAAAGATAGACGGCGTTCAATCATCCGTATTTGACTATCTGGTGAGGCGCCCTTTTGACCCCGGCAACCTGCTTGAGTTTCTCAAGTTTGGCCTGCGTTGCAACACAACCGCACCAACTGATGTCAGCGTTTTTCTCGATGACGTGGAAATCAATGTTGCATCCGTCCGGGTCCGGCGGGGTGAGACGCACATCAGTCTATCGCCCCTGCATTTCAGGATCCTGTTGTATCTTGCAAGAAACACAGACAGGGTCGTCAGCCGTGACGAACTCATCCGGAATTGCTGGCCCGAGGATGCCGATGTCGAACCGCGTACGGTGGACATTCACATCGGCAAAATAAGACGGTCTTTGAACCGACACGGCCATAACGTCATCAGAACCGTGCGCTCCGCAGGATATTCGGCGAAAAAATTATAATCCGGCGCACAATTCATACGTCAGTAAGCGACCGAAAAACTCTGGCCCAAAAAAGAAAATCGCGATCCCTCCCGTCGAGGCGTGCATCAATAGCACTGAAGGCAACGGCGAGCGCGGCATCTGTACCGAAAATCACTCTGGCAATTGCCGTGGCGTCGGCTTCATCGCAAGACGTGAGAATGTCATCGCCGGCGCTATCGGCAATGCCTGTACTTTTCCAACTACGCATGTAACCTCCGAGCCACCCGGCGCGGAACAACGAATATGCCGGGCGTTCAGGCTCGTTTCAGAGATGCAGAGCGCAGCGCCTGCATGTTCGCCCATGGCTATTCGATCAGGTCACGGCTTTCCCGCCCATAAAGCGCAATGGGCCTCAAGAAAGCATCTTTATGATGTCACATAATACGCTCCGACTTCAAGCGACTTGCCGGAATATCGAGGATAATTTGTTGATTATTCTATTTTACATAGATAGCTACCGGTGATTGCATTATTTTTTGTGACATCATATGACGGCTACGAACAGACGTTATGTATTAAGGATCTGAGATGCAGCACGGGATAGAAACCAAAGCCGCAGTCGCAATTCTTACGGAGAACGCGGACTATTTTGCAATGCTCAAGCACATTCTCTCTACGGAGGGCACGCGGGCGGTTCTCTGCGATAGAAACGAAATCGGCGACAAAGTTGCCCAGCCGGACATCGTCGGACTGATCCTCGATGTGGATCGCGATCACCATGGGGCAGCCATCATCTGCCAACGCATCAAATCGTGTGACAAGACGGAAAACCTGCCAGTACTTGCCATCATTCCCAACGGCGACACCGAAGTCTATATGGAACTCATGCGTGCAGGCGCGGATCAGTGCCTGATCCGCCCATTCTGGCCGCCACATCTCCTGGGCTTTCTCGAAGGCATAAACCCTGTACGGCAACAGCCAGTCGCGACAACGTCACAAAACGCATCCCTTAAACTTGGCGAAATCGAGCTTTGGCCAGAACGCAAACGCGTTTTGGTTAGCGGCGTCGAGCTCACTTTGGGACCGATCGAGTTCAAATTGCTCGAACACCTTCTTACGGCTCCCGGGAGAGTGTTCAGTCGAGACGAGTTGATAACAGCGGCGTGGCCGAATGAGGTTTACGTGCAACCACGGACGGTTGACGTTCACATTGGCCGTATCAGGCGGCACCTGAAGAAAGCGGCGGGCTTCGACATCATCAGAACTGCGAGATCAAGCGGCTACGCCATCGATGTAGCCGCGCAGCCGGCGTAGCGCCGTTCTGGTTTATGACGCCAAAGGTTTACAGAGATTTCTCAAAATCTTCCGAGAGCGTTTGTTGATCGTTGCGATAATTTGCCGATCCTGCATGCATCTTTTTGGTTAGGGGACCTGAGAAATGTTGACCGACAAAACGCTGCAGCACGCAAGCCGAAACACCAGGGGATTGATAGATCATGCCGAAGACTACTTCAACGCGGCTCACCAGCAAGGCTTGATGGCCCTATATGCGCGGCCAAGGGCTGCGAGGCAGGTAGACATCGTTTTTGACGGCTTTCCATCACAGCGCATCACTGATTTCGTGCGTTGTTCATATCTGGGCCTCGACAATCACCCGCTCGTCATAGACGGCGCGATCAAGGCGATTGAGGAATACCGGGCACTGCACTGGTCATGTGCAAGGACCCGACTGAATTTTGCAATCCTCCGCGACTTGGAAAATTCGCTTTCAGATCTCTTCCAGGCGAGGGTCATCACCTACACAACGGTGCTGGCGGCGAACATGGGAGCATTACCTATCGTCGCCTCCGGACACCTCACCGGCGGCATCAGGCCGATGATGGCTTTTGACCGCCACGCGCACGCAACACTCGCCTTTCACAAGGGCACAATTGCTCTGGAAACGCAGGTCCGTACGTTGGCCCACAATGATCTAGATGCATTGGAGGAGTTGTGCCGGTCCAACAGGGCCGTGGCTTACGTTTGCGACGGCGTCTACTCGATGGGTGGAAACGCGCCCATTCGGGATCTGCGCTTCTTGCAGGATCGATACGGTCTGTTTCTCTACATCGATGACGCCCACGGCGTATCAATCTGCGGGAAGGACGGTGAAGGATTTGTGAGGTCACAATACGGAAACGAACTCGGCGAGCGAACGATCATAGCCGCGTCGCTCGGAAAGGGTTTTGGCGCCTCGGGCGGAATGTTGATGCTTGGTACGGCGCGTCAGGAAGAACTATTCCGTCGTTTTGCTGTCGCGCACGCTTTTTCTGCGTCATTGAATGTTGCGGCAATTGGTGCAGTTTCAGGTTCGTTGACAATACACCGCAGCGATGAGCTTTTGCGAAGACAGTTGGCTCTTAGTTCCAATATCGAACTTCTGGACTCGATGTTGGTGACAGAGCAAAGCGGAGCTCCCTTGCCAATTCGGACGGTGAACCTTGGCACCGAAGAGCGTGCCGTCAATGGCACCCGGGCGCTGCTCGATCGGGGAATTTACGGCTCGGCGATCTTCTTCCCGACAGTTGCGAAGGGGAAGGCCGGCATTCGCGTTTGTGTCACCTCGGACCATACACCTGAGGAAATCACGGGACTTTGCGCAGCTCTGTCAGAGATCATGGATGACCAGGCAATATCGTAAGTCCGCATCAGGCTTTAGTCGCTCAGAAGGCCGGTCTTGCGAAGAGAATAAGCGGCGGGTTTTGCGGATAGCAACATTTGTTGCCAGCAAAGTGTGATGTAAACTACAGATTGAGGCGGACGAATCCAGCCTGTTGCGGAGAAGAGAAGACATTTGCCGACCATGAAAACATCGCTCGATCATATTCCTCCGCAAATACAAACGGAGCTCCAGCGTGCGCTGGAGATTATTCACGAAGAATTCGAGGATGCCCTGGAGGGCGGCACGGCGAAATTCAAAAAGCGTGGCCGCATCCTGAAGATCATCCTCTTTGGATCCTATGCCAGGGGTACGCAGGTGGACGAACCGTTCACATCCAAGGGGTATAGATCTGATTTCGATCTGCTTGTGATCGTCAACAACCGCAAGCTGACGGATTTTGCGGAATATTGGTACAAGGCTGCCGACAGGTTGATCCGTGACAAGATGATAAAGAGGCCCGTGCAGATCATCGTCCACTCGCTGCGAGAAGTGAACACATCCTTGCAGGCGAGCCAGCATTTCTTTTCCGACATCCGCAAGGAAGGCATCGCTCTCTACGAGTTGGACGATAAACCTCTTGCCGAACCCAAGATGTTGACACCGGAAGAGCACTTGCGAGTCGCAAAAGAGCATTTTGACCATAGGTTTAACGCGGCTTCGAAATACAAGAAGGGGTTTGACTTCTACAACCGGGAAGGAGATATCAATGAGGCAGCATTCCTCCTCCATCAGGCGATCGAGCAGGCTTATGCTAGCGTGCTTTTAACGCTGACGAACTACACGCCGGCGTCTCACAACCTGAAAGTCCTGCGATCCTTCGCAGAAGAACGGGATCGTCGACTGATCGAGGCCTTCCCTCGCGATCACCATCGGGAGAGAGCATGGTTCAATACGATAAACGAAGCATACGTAAAAGCACGCTACTCAAGCCAGTACAAAATCAGTCAGGAAGCGCTTGACTGGATTGGCGAGCGAGCAACACTGCTGCTCAGTCTGGTGGCCGAGGTATGCCGCGATCATATATCGGCGCTTGAGAGAGACGCCGGTCGTGAGATTGCCGAGCAAGGCGCGGCTGAAGAATAGCGGGCTAAAGCGCTTTCCCAAATTAACTTTAACTTGGTAGTGGACCTTGGCGGCTAGCGGCACCGTCGTTCATTAACCGCGCGTTGGTGGAGTTCCGAATGAAGAATCCGGGAAGGAATGATGACCGTCAAACTGTTGTAACGTGACTTTGACCGTCTGTTGCGTCGCATCGAAGGTGTCGTGCAGTATCCTCGCTGTCATTTTCGGAAAACTCTAAGTGTATTACAAAACGATGTTTGCGTTACAAGCTGCAGCTGCTCCAGCCTTATTGTTTTCTGATCAGTCGCCGAGAATTTCTTATGGCCAAACACATTTCCGAAACGTTCGTGTCGATCCCGAATTCGGATCGGACGATCAATCTGCTGTGCGCAGCCCTGCGGGGTTGGTCTTTTTCAACTACCACCAATCATTCCGAACGACTTCTTACCTTTGACGACGGGAGAGTCATCATCACCAACTTAGACGGTAGCCTACACCTTCGTGTGGAGGCCGAGGATCCTTTAACACTCCTCGGGATGCGGTCCGTGCTGCAGGCAGCCCTCTATAAGGTCGCTACCAACATGCTTCCGAATCTCGAATGGCACCGCGCCGATGGCGAGCCCCTCGAGTGACCGGGCCACAGGTAGAGAGCGCCCGCTACGGATAATACAAGATGGCTTCGGATCAGATAGCCTCTCAACTTTCCCGGAAAGATAAGCGAGTTAAGGGCATAGCCGACAAATTTGTGAAGTTGCCTATCCCCGCCTTCCGGCAAATCTCCGCCACCGGCACGCCGTCTTCGCCCTGCTTAAAATGAACGGCTTCTGGGCGTCCAAGAACTTCGATGCCTTCATGCTTCCGCTCCTTTTCCTAACCGGGAAGTTATCGCGGAAAACTCCAAGTATGAACTGGTCCAGTTTTCAGGGATCAGAGCAGTCATGAACATTGTGCTGCGTACCCGTCGTCCTTGGAATAAGGGAATTTTGGTCGGCCAAAAGCGACCACTTCAGCCCAAGACTGTCTTGTCGATCCGCGTTCGACTTGAAATGAGCGGGGCGCACCGAGAACTGGCGCTCTTCAATCTTGCCATCGACAGCAAGCTCCGCGCCTGTGATCTCGTCAGGCTTCGGGTCGAGGACTTGTGGTCGGGTAGTTCGATCCGGGACCGCGCCACCATCATCCAGAAGAAAACCATACGGCCCGTACAATTTGAGGTCACCGAGCAGACTAAAAATTCCCTCGCCGCCCGGCTTCCTTTCGTTCGAAGCAATGGTGGCAGCTATCTGTTTCCCAGTCTCAGAAAAACATCGCAGCATCTATCAACAAGGCAGTACGCTCGGATCGTGCATCAATGGGTTGCTTCCGTCGGGCTGGAAGCCAGCGCCTACGGCATCCACTCAATGCGGAGAACGAAGGCGGCGCAAATTTACAAGAAGACTGGCAATCTCCGGGCTGTCCAGATTCTGCTTGGTCACACAGAACTTGAAAGCACAGTCCTATACCTCGGCGTGGAAGTTAATGACGCGCTCAGGATCGCTGGGCAGATCGAGCTTTAAAGCAAATGACCATCGGCAACAGCCGATGGTCTGCCTCGCGCCAATTGCGGCCGTCTTGCAAGCTTGTTTTAAGGTTCAGCCGAAGTAACCCGATATGCCATTCCCAGCGATCGCGGAGCAGTTTCTTTGAAGCCAAATTTTTCGTAGAGTTTGTTCGCCGGAACGTCGGCGATCAGACTGACATAGGCCGAGACGGGCAGCTTTCGCGAGACATACGACATGATTGTCTGCATGATGGTTTTTCCCAGTCCTCGTCCCTGATGGTCGGGATGAACAGCGATGTCGACAACCTGGAAAAAGCAGCCTCCATCGCCGATCAATCGCCCCATCCCGATTGCCGCGCCTTGATGCATGACAACGACCGAGTAAACCGTACCCGTTAGCCCTAACCGGGCAGCCTCTGGCGAAAACGCACTTAGCCCGGCGACAGAACGAAGATGCAGGTACTCTTCCACCGTCGGCAAACGGGACGCGGTGCTGTATTGCGATTGTTCCATCTTGTCGGACACTTTCCAAATTGAGCCCATAAAGTAGCGATTATTTGCCACTCCAAACGGTCAGTTGTAAATGGACGTTCAGGACCGAGCTCGACTTCCTCTCCGGGCCGAAGGTCGTCTTCTGCTTCGCGCCAACAGCGGTCATCGGCTGTCACTGACCGCTTTGTTTAGCGTCGCTAGTTTGACAACACAAAGCATGCGTAGGAAGAGCGCTGGAGCGCCTGGCACGCAGACATGGCGGAAGATCGGCTTGAGAAGCCAGAGAATCGTACCCGATAGAGGGTGTCTGAACCGCTGTTGACCATTTCAGTATATGGGGAAATCTCGTTAAAGGCGGCAAGAGCGTCTACCTGAGCTTTGGCAAGAAGGCTCTGTGCAGCTCGGTGCGAATTTGTCGCGGCAATCTGGACTATCCAGCCCCTTCCTGGGATCTCAGGCCGCGGTGCAATCGAATTAATCACTTCGTTGGAGACCGGAGAATGTTCCCTTACGGCCGCTACAGGGAGGGGAATGTACCCTTGCGGAAGATCGAACTCGCTCTTCATCAATGCCTGGGCAACTCTCGTACCCCTTCTAACCGAGGCGGCCGGCATGGCCTCATCCAGTAAGGCGGCCATGCGGTTGTCGCGGCTTCGAGCGGTCTTGCCTCCGAGCACGACGCCGACGACGTGCTTGCCGTTTTCGTTGACCGCAGTGACGATGTTAAACCCCGACGCGTTGATGTATCCGGTTTTTATCCCATCCATGCCTTTGTAGCGATACATCAGATGGTTATGGCCTTTCACAAGCTTGCCCCTGAAAGAAAATGCTGGTGTTGAGAATAAAGCATACTCTTTTGGGAAATCCAGCATCAAGGCAATCGCAAGTCCCGCCATGTCGCGGGCTGTTGTCACCTGAAGCTTGTCCGGTAGGCCGGAGCCGTTCCGAAACACGGTCTTCTTCATGCCAAGCTGGCGCGCTTTCCGCGTCATCATTTGCCCAAAGTTCGTTTCCGAGCCGGCAAGATGATCGCCGATCGCCTCGGCTGCATCATTGGCTGATTTCACCATCATGCCGTAAACGGCTTCTTTAACTGTGATTGTTTTGCCCGCTGGCACGTCTAGCTTGAATGGAATCGTCGCGGCTCCGTTATTCGTCATCACAATGCTCTGATCCCATCGCAGGCGACCATCGTGCAGGGCCTCAAAAACCAGATACAGTGTCATCATTTTCGTCAGGGATGCGGGGTGATTCAAAGTGTCCGCATTCTGCGAACGCAGAACTTTTCCATTGTTGGCGTCGATAATCAGATGGGCATATCCCGCGTGAGCCGATGCCGTAATCAAGGCAGCATTGACCACGACGGCCGCAAGAAGCTGAATCAAAGGTGCCGGTCGCATGGTGATTTTTCCTCTATGCAATAAACAATCAAACGATGGTTTTGACCCGAAGACGAGCATTCAAGCCAATGAATACGAAGGGCCGCGTTCGATCTTTATCGAAGGTAGCGGCTACTTGGTGTCAGTCGCGGGAGGCAAGGCAAGGATCTAGCAAAACATGCTGGTCATCTTGAATCCTCATGCCGCCCCGGACGGTGACGACCTCGCCGAGACGCATGTCGTTATCCGAATAGGTTACGCACAACACACGAATGCCTGGCTGGGAGCAGATACCGAGATAAAAGAGCACGCCGTCGGTATCAACGATCGTCAACGGTCCAGTTGCCCACAGATCGACCCGCTGATCGCTTTGGGGCCGAAAATTTCGGATGGCTCGGCTGAGGTCCCCGCATGCCGCTGTTTCCTTGGGCGTTCCCTCCGAAAATGTCAGACCCGGCCTACCGGGATAGCGATCCTCCTGCGCCGTCGTCGACGACGCGCAAGCCAAGAGGGCGATCACATGTAAAAACAGGCGTTGCATATTCAATCCTCCGATGAATGATTGCGTGAGATCGGCGCTGAACATCTGACAGTTCAAGGCAGCGAATAGGATTGACCGGGTGGCACCTCGAACGAGGGCAATTCCCCGAGCATTGGAAGAATGCGGCTGAACACCGCACTGCCAGTCGGCACGGCGTTCCACCCGGATGTGCGAAAGCCGTGGGTTTCCGGGAGCCCCTTCGGCTCGTCTAGAAGCGTGAGCACTAGGAATTTCGGGGCATCGACGGGGACCAAGCCCATGAACGATGTGATGTTCAGGGTTTTCGAGTAGCGGCCGTCGACGACTTTCTCTGCCGTGCCCGTCTTCCCGCCTATCCGGTATCCCGACACTCTGCCGTTCCGAGCGGAGCCAACCTCGGCGTTCAGCTGGAAAAGATAGCGCATGGCCTGCGTCGTTTCTGCCTTGACGAGGTCCGTGCCAAGAAGACGGGGCGCCAGCTCCGACGCCTTGATGAAGGTGGGCCGGATGAGCTTTCCACCGTTGACCAGGGCAGCCACGCCGACACTCGCCTGGAGCGGTGTGACCGCAAGGCCGTGGCCGAAAGAGGCGGTCGCCGTTTCGATATCGTCCCAGCGCTTCGGTAGGATCGGCGTGGCTGATTCCGGCAGTTCCGTCCGAAGGGTTTCCAACTGTCCGAATTGCTGGAGAAAGCGCCTATGGGCTTGCCTGCCGATATCCAGAGCCATCTTTGCCATCGAGATGTTCGAGGAGTAGATGAATGCCTCCGGGAGGGACAGGGGCCTGTACTTGCCCTGGAAATCGTGGATTCTTGCCCGACCGAAAGCGAGTGGCTTGCTGGCATCGATCACCGAATGGATCGAGTATCGGCCGGAATCGATCGCCATGGCGGTGGTCAGCGCCTTGAACGTCGAACCCATTTCAATATTGGCCGCGGCAATACGATTGATGCGATCGGGCTTCAGCGCGTCTGAAGGCGCATTGGGATCGAAGTCCGGCAAGGATGCGAGGGCGAAAACCTCTCCGGTCTCGACCTGGAGCACGAGCCCTGCCGCCGCGTTGGCGGAATACTTCTCGATTGCCTTTCTCAATTCAGCCTCGAGGGCATGCTGCACGCGGAGATCGATTGTGGTGACCACAGGCTCCAACGCATCCGCTGAAGTGTCCATGCCACTTGCGCGAAGATCCGCCAGGCCTTCCGTCTCCATCCACTTCTCAAGCCCGGATATGCCGATGTTATCGACATCCACCGCGCCAAGCACATGGGAGGCCAGTGCTCCGTTGGGATAGAAGCGCTTCGTCTCGCTTCGGAAACTGACCGCCGGCACGCCGGCGTCCCACAACGCCTGTTCTTCGAGCGGCGTTATCTGCCGCTTGATCCAGGCGAAGTGCGTCCGCGCGGCAAGTTTGTCATAGAGTTGACGATGATCGATCGCCGGAAACACTGCAGTGATCCGCTCGACCGCCTCGTCGATATCGACGATCAGCCTGGGTATAGCAAACGCGCTGGAAATCGGGACATCCATCGCCAGAATAGCGCCATTTCTGTCCAGAATTGCAGGACGGTGGTTCGCGGCGACCTTCGACCCGTCGGCAAGCAGGGGAGGCTCCAGGAGACCGAGAAACGCAAGGCGCAAAAGCATCATCAGAAAGAGGCTGACGAATGCTGCCGTCATCAGCAAGAGCCTGCCATTTCGGCTCCGGCCGCCTGGCCGCGGCGTTGATCGCGAGGTGCGGCGCATCTCAATACAGGCCGCCGGTGCTGCGCATCAGCCGGTCAAGCAATGCACCATCGAAATTTCCCGACGATGAACCTGCCTTGGCGTCCGCCGTGTCGGCAATCACGTCGCATGGGGCCACACAAGCGCCTGTTCCCGGCTTGAACGCTTCCAGAACCGAGCCCGATTGCTCGTCTGTGGCCGTGCCGCTTCGCAGGTCGACGCGCTGGAGGAACATGCCTTCCGGACGTTTGAAGGTGCCTGCCTGCCGGCCAGCGAGCGCCGTTTTCATGAAGTCGATGAAAACAGGCGCAGCGAGACCACCTCCGGTTTCACCGGAACCCATGGGGGTCGGCGTATCATAGCCCATGAAGACACCCGTCACCAAATCCGGCGTATAGCCCACGAACCAGACGTCCTTTTCGTCGTTTGTCGTACCCGTCTTCCCCGCGAGCGGCACTCCGAGCACGTTCACGCTCCGCGCCGTGCCGCGCTGGACCACGCCTTGCAGCATCGAGGTGACCTGGTAGGCGGTCATCGGGTCGAGCACGTAGTCCTTGTCGTCCACCAAGGTCGGTTCCGGCTCACCGTTCCAAGGCGCAGCGTTACAGCCCTCGCAGCGCCTCCCATCCTGCTTGAAGATTGTCTTTCCGTCGCGGCCTTGAATCCGGTCGACGAAGGATGGCCGCACCTCTCGACCACCATTGGCGAAGACGGCGTAGGCCGCGACCAGCCGCATCAGGGTGGTTTCACCCGCACCAAGTGACATCGGAAGATATTCCTTCAGATCATCGTAGAGGCCGAAGCGTTCGCTGTAGTCCGCCACCACATCCATGCCGACGGCGCGGGCGAGCCGCACAGTCATCTGGTTGCGACTGTTTTCGAGACCGGTCCTGAGCGTGGAGGCGCCGCCGGAACGACCGTCATAATTCTTGGGTCGCCACAGCCTGCCTGCACCATCGGGAATGGCCAGAGGTGCATCCAGCACCAGGGTTGCGGGGGTATAGCCGGCGTCGAGTGCGGCAGCATAGACGAACGGCTTGAACGAGGAGCCGGGTTGACGGAAAGCCTGGGTCGCACGGTTGAATTGTGATTGCGTATAGGAGAAGCCACCCGCCATCGCCACGACCCTCCCGGTCCGGGCCTCCATAGAGACCAGCGCGCCCTGGACCTGCGGGGGCTGGCGCAGGCGGTGCCCCTCTTGCGTCTTCTCGACGTACACGACATCACCCACCGAAAAGACGTCGGACGCATCCTTCGCGCATCGTCTTTTGCCTTTCATGCGGCCGCAAAGTGCCCAACCGAGCGCTTTCAGATCCATCTCGATAGGCGCTTCGGCGCCGACATCAAGCCGCAAGAGCACCCCCTTCGTATCAACCCGCGATACGAGGGCGATGCGCCACTCGGGAACGTCGACTAGCGGTGCAATTGTTTCGGCAGCCGATGGCCAGCTCCCTGCGTTATCCAGATGGAGCAGCGGTCCGCGATAGCCCTTGGCCTGATCGTATTCGACGAGCCCCTTCTGCAACGCGCTCATCGCCGCATGTTGAAGATTAGGGTCCAAGCTCGTGCGCACGCTGAAGCCGGCACGATAGAGTTCCGCCTCGCCGTACTTCGCCAGCAAAAACCTGCGGACCTCTTCGGTGAAGTATTCCGCCTTCTGGACGGCCGGCTGGCTTTCCCGGACAACGACGTCCAACGGTTGCGCCATGGCCCGGAGCGTCTCGGCTTTGGTGACAAATCTGTTCGCGAGCATCTGCTCGATCACCCAGTTTCGGCGGGCGATCGCTCGGTCGTGAGCCTTAACCGGATGGTAGTTATTTGGTCCTTTCGGCAGCGCCGCGAGATACGCCGCCTCGGCGATGTCGAGATCGGCCACACTCTTGCCGAAATAAGTCAACGCTGCCTGTGCGATGCCGTAGCTTCCAGCGCCCAGATAGATATCATTGAGATAGAGCTCAAGCAGTTGGTCTTTGGTGAAGGCCTGGCTCATGCGGACTGCGAGCAGCATTTCCTTCACCTTCCGTTCGAATGTCCGGTCATTCGTCAAAAGGAAGTTCTTGGCTATCTGCTGCGTGATCGTCGAGGCACCGATCAGGCGACCGCCGCTCAAGCTATTTTCGACATTCGAGAGCAAGGCCTGTCCGATGCTGAACGGATCGACACCGGAATGGCTGTAGAAATTCTTGTCCTCGGCGGCGAGAAAAGCGCCCCTTACCCGCAGCGGCACAGCCCCGATCGGCATGAAAAGACGCTTCTCGCGGGCAAATTCCGCCATTAGCGTACCATTCCCGGCGTAAAGCCGCGATGTGACGGAGGGTTTCCAGTTGGCGAGCATGGTATGGTCGGGGAGACCGGCGCTGAAACTTGCGACCAAGAGATAAAGCATCAGGGCGAGCGCGAGACCCAGATTGATTCCGGCACTCAAAATCGCTCCAAGAAGCTTCATCCCTTACTCCATTCTAGATCCGGCCACCGCCCGCCAAGAGACCAATCTGGAGGCAACAGAAAGCGAGCCTCACTTTTCGTGAGACGCTTCGCTTCTTCTTGGCGAGCTGATCGTTCCGCCGCGTTCTTCTCGAGATCGGCCGTTTCGGTAATGGTTTGATATAGGGGTTGAACCATCCGCACAAACGACGTTATCTGGGATTAGATGCAAATTTAATTTGGGTAAACATGGTCCGTCCACATCTTCCTCTCAATGCGCTCCGCGCCTTCGAAGCCTCCGCAAGGCATTTGAGCTTCACGCGGGCGGCGATTGAACTCGGGGTTACGCAGGCGGCAGTCAGCCATCAGGTCAAAATTCTCGAGGAACGACTTAAGGTTAGCCTCTTCAAACGCATATCACGCGGCCTGATGGTGACTGCCGAAGGCGAGGCGCTCCTGCCAGTCCTGCGCGACTCATTCGACCGCATGGCCGATATGCTGGAGCGCTTCGAGGGAGGATACGTGCGGGAAGTCCTGACCGTCGGAGTGATCGGCACATTCGCGGTAGGATGGCTTTTGCCACGTCTCTCCGACTTTCAGCTGCACCATCCCCAGATCGAACTGAGACTGTCGACCAACAACAATCGCGTGGACATTGCCGCAGAGGGCTTGGATTTCGCGATCAGGTTCGGGAGCGGCGCCTGGCACAACATCGAGGCCGAGCATCTGTTCGAAGCTCCTCTCTCGGCAATCTGCATTCCGGAGATGGCCAAAGAACTGAAGCGCCCGGAAGACCTTTTCAGAAAGGTTCTCCTGCGCTCCTATCGCGCGGACGAGTGGACGGGATGGTTCACCGCCGCCGGTGTGGGCGGAGAGCCGCCGATCGCCAGGGGCATGATGTTCGACTCGTCTCTGGCGATGATCGAAGCGGCATTGCAAGGCGCGGGGGTCGCGCTGGCGCCGCCGCTCATGTTCCAGCGGCAACTGACGATGGGTTCCCTACAGCAGCCGTTCGATGTTTTTGTCTCGCGCGGGAGCTATTGGCTCACTTCGCAAAAATCCCGAAGTGAAACATCGGCAATGACAGCATTCAGGACGTGGCTTTTGGAGGCAGCCGGTTCTGTCGCGACCGGACCTCACGAACACGAGGATGCAAAGATAATCTTGCCCTAGGCATTAGAAAAATTAGGGAGAGCCAACAGCGAATGTTGGCTGCCCTCTTCGCGCCGGCAGCGCCGACGAAGAAAGTATTGGTTGCTCGCAATCCATCTCGACAGCGGCTTCTACTGCAAGACTTCGTCCTATCGCCGGCCGAGCGTGTTGACGACGATGACCCCGCGCAGCGCCAAGGAGCCACCCAGCAGCGTCCTCGCCTCAGGCTCCTCCCCGAGGCCGGGTGAAAGCGAGAAATACGGCGCATGGCGGAATGAGATAGAGAAACTGGCCTGCCCGCGCCGCGCCGAAATGTTTGAGCGCGTACGTCCAGCACGACTGACCGATGGCCGCAGGCGCGACGGCAAGAAAGACGACCGCGCCGACAGTTGACCGCGAGGCTGCGGCGAGCTGCTCGATCCCTACGGGAAGCCACGGGCAAAGGGCCACGATTCCGGCAATAATAACAACGGCTGTCACGGATAAGGGGTTATGCGCAAGAAGCGGCCGTTGCAGTACCGAATAAGTCGCTCCTTACGCTCCAAGCTGCTTTTCGATCTCTATGGGCCGGACCGATTAAAGCGAGGGCGCCGTTCAATCCCTGGAACTTTTCAGGAAGTTTTCAGCCGGTTCTCAGGACTTTGCGCTTCTCCGTGATCAGGATGTCGGAGGATTGACCGCCAGGGAACGTCGACAACAAAGATCGTCGCCTCGATGGCGTGTTGATCATCCCAACTTGATCAACCGGATGAGATAGCATGGACCTGAAACTTCAAGGAAAGTCCGTCATTGTGACGGGTGCCACTGGCGGCATTGGACTGGAAATCGCCCGCACATTTTCAAAGGAAGGTGCACTGGTCACCATTCCGGGCCGCTCACAGAAGAAACTTGATGCGGCACTCGGCGATATCCTGGCATCCGGCGGAGCCGGTGTCAGCGGCGTGCTGGCCGATCCGGCGACGGAAGCGGGCGTCGAAGCCCTGGTCGCCGCCGTGCCGCAGATTGATGTGCTGGTGAACAATCTCGGTATCTATGAGGCGAAGTCCTTCCAGGACATAAGCGACGCCGAGTGGCGGAACATGTTCGAAGTGAATGTGATGAGTGGTGTCAGGCTGTCGCGCGCCTATATGCCAGGCATGCTTGAGCGCAACTGGGGCCGCATCGTCTTCATCTCCAGCGAATCCGGGCTGATGACACCGGGTGAGATGGTTCATTACGGCATGACGAAGACGGCGCAGCTTGCCGTTGGCCGCGGTCTTGCGATTACGGCCAGAGGGACAGGCGTCACGGTCAATTCAGTCATGCCTGGACCCACCCGCTCAGATGGCATTTTCGATTTCCTGCGGGGCATATCGACCGATCCAAATGCGACGACAGATGAACTAGAAGCCGCCTTCTTTCAGCATCATCGACCAAGTTCGCTGCTGCAAAGGCTTATTCGCCCCGAAGAAATTGCAAGCCTCGTTGCCTATGTCGCGAGCCCGCTTGCATCTGCCACGAACGGGGCGGCATTGCGTGTCGATGGCGGGGTGACCCCAACAATCGTCTAGACACTTGCCTGCAGCCGCTCCTGCCAGAGGAGAGCACCCTGCTGCGCGGAAAGGGTCTTTGCCCCCTCAAAGACCGCAGCGGCGTCCAAAGCCATTGTAGGCCCTCGCCGCGACAAGGCGAGGCCCTTCAAACGCAGGAGTTCCGGCAGGCACCACAACTCCTTCGTCCGTCCGGCACGATCGATGGCCTCGTTGAGGATATTGAGACCAGCCGTCTCGTCACCGGCCGAGAGGTGAGCCCTGGCAAGCTCGCCCATCAGACCGCAATGGTACATGGAAAAAGGCACATCCCGGCTCGCGGCGAGCGCCGCCTGCAGCTTGATGATACCGCTTTTGAGCGAGCCGGTTCGGGTTTCCAGGCACGCTCGATAGGCCTCGGACCAGGTCATCCACACTGATAATCGGTGAGCGTTGGAAACGTCCACGAGCTCCTGGCTATAAAGCGCTGCCGCCTCAAGATGACCCTGGTCGAGCGCCAGCGGAATCGATGCTTGCGCCAGCGCGTGGCAGATCGAATAGGTGTGGTCCAGTTCCACCGCGCGTTCGAGCGCCTGCCGTGCGACGTCTAGTGCTCGCACGACATCGTTTCGCAGCCAGAGAACGCGCGCATAAAAAGCCAGGCCCGCGACCTGCTGATCGAAATGGTAATGGCTGGTCGGCAAGTTGCCGACGGGTTCTTCATATCCCTTTAGGAATTCCTCGAGCTCCGCTTGCGCCAAATGCTGTTCGCCGACGAGGTGATGAATGGAGCCCCGCACACGGCAAGCAATCAGACTGTCGATCCTGCTCCCCGAAACGGTAGTGACGTTCGTCAGTTCTGCCATGCAGCGCAGTGCATCGTCGTTCAGCCCCGCATTGACGCTCGCGACCCCTAGAGCCCAAAGCGATCTGGTTTGCGCTCCACCATCACCAATCCGCCGCGCCTCCGCCAGACCCTGCTGAAGAACCTCTCGCGTCGAGGGCGTCGAGCCGCTGACATAGAGAAGTGCGCAGCCACGCGCGACCGCCAGCTTGACCAATTCATGCGAAAGATTCGGATGATCCAGAACATGACGACCAGCCTTGTCGGCAAACTCCAGCAATTCGGTAACCAGGGACAAATGCAGCCAAAGGGGTTCGGCAGCGACAACCAACAGAACGGCTGTCACTACATCATTTCCCTCGCCCAGCGACCATTCCAGGGCCTGCCGGAGGCCAGGCAGGTGCGGCCTGTAGCGTGCGAGCCATTCCACGGTCGTCAGCTTTGCAATGTCTGCCTCCAGACGCCCGAAGATCCCGAGCACAAGAGCGGCCTGCCGGGACGCCACCGCGGCATATTCGCCGGCATCATCAAGACGTGCGCGCGCAAACTGACGCATGGGTTCAAGCAGATGAAACAGGCTGCCCTGCTCCGTCGCCTCGACGGTAAGCAGGGACTTGCCAACCAGCGAGGACAGAACGTTCACGAGCTTGCCCCTCGGCATGGCGGTGACTGCCGCCGCTGCCTCGGCTGTAAACTGCCCGGATAGCAGACTGAGCGCCCTGAACACCATCTGCTCCGGCGGTGTCAAAAGCCTGTAACTCCATGCGATGGTCGCCTCCATCGTCTGCTGCCGGGGAACGGCGGCGCGCCGGGAAACGCCGAGAATAGACAGGGAGGTCGCAAGTTCACGCAGCACCTCTCGCACGCCCAATGTGCGTGCTGCCGCTGCCGCCATTTCAATGGCCAGAGGAATGCCATCGACCCGGCGGCAGATCTCGACCAGTTGCGACAACTCCATTTGAAGCACCAAGGGACCGCCAGCGGTGAGGAGACGTTGCACAAATAGCTGAACCGCCGTGGACGAAAGACATTCCTGCAGCGGCGCCCCCTCTCTCGGCAGGCCAAGTGCCGGAATGCCTATGATCCGCTCGCCGTCGACCTCCAGCGCCTGCCTGCTCGATGCCAGAATGCGGACGCCCGGACATCCCGACAGCACCTCAAGCGCTATCGCTGCCACCGCGTCCAGCAGGTGTTCGCAATTGTCGAGGAGAAGAAGACAGGTCTTGCCGGACAGCGCCTGCACGAGAGACCGAACATCCCCCGGATCGCTCAGATTGACGTCCAAAACACCGGCGATCGCGGGACTAATGAACCGCTCGCTGTCGACGGGGGCAAGTTCCACCATCCAGACACCATCCGGGAACTGCTCAAGCAAGGCTAAAGCCGCGACCCGCGAGAGCCTGGATTTCCCAAAGCCGCCGGGGCCGATTAGCGTGACAAGCCGATGCCGATGGAGAGACGCGCAAATTTCAGCCTTGAGATCATCGCGGGCCACAAGACTGGAAAGATCGGGTCTAAGATTGGTCGGCGGCGGCAGGCGCGACGCTTCCACATCCACAAGACAATAGCCTTTCCCGGCAACTGTCTTGATCAGGTTTCGGTCGCTCCCGAGGGAGCGCCTCAGCGCGTGAATCTGAGCCTCAATGGCATTGTCATTGACAAAGCGCCCCTTCCAGACACGCTCGATCAACGCGTCCTTTGTGACGATCGCACCTTTTGCCTCCACCAAGGCAACGAGAACATCGAAAGCACGGCCGCCAAGCGAAATGACGTCATGCCCGCTGACCAGACATCGGCGCTCCCGGTCGATCGCATAACGGCCAAACATCGGAACGAGCATCTCCATCGGTTAGCGCAGCAGTTGCCAATGCGGCTTGTTTTTCAGAAGTTTTAAGATCCTCATAAGGACTTCAACCTTCGGCACCGTCAAGATGCACCCGCACCCGGAAGATGAACTGCATTCTGGGGCATAGCTTTACCCGTCACAGGCGCGCAGTTCACGCACGGAAATCTTGCTGCCAGGAGTTGCCCCATGAAACTGCTTTCCACCGTCGCCATCAGCGCGACACTCTTAGCCGGCACCGCATTCGCGGATGTCCAGCCCTTCCCGAAAGACTTCCAAACGAAGATGATCAAGGTGAAGGACGCCGAGCTTTACGTGCGCGTCGGGGGGCACGGGCCAGCCGTCGTTCTTCTCCACGGATATGGCGAAACCGGAGACATGTGGGCTCCCTTGGCCGCACGTCTCGCTGCCAAGCATACGGTGATCGTGCCGGATCTGAGAGGCATGGGGCTGTCGTCGCATCCGAAGAGCGGCTTTGACAAGGCAAATCAAGGTCATGACATTACGTCGGTTCTTGATGCGCTTCATGTCGAGAAGTTTGATCTCATCACTCATGACATCGGAAACATGGTGGGCTTTGCACTGGCGACACAGAACCCGCAACGCGTCACGAGCTTTACCCTCATGGATGCCCCGGTGCCCGGAGTGGGCCCTTGGGAGGAGATTCTGAAGAACCCGCTGCTCTGGCATTTCCGCTTTGGCGGTCCGGACATGGAGCGGCTCGTCGCGGGACGCGAGCGGATCTACCTAGACCGGTTTTGGAATGAATTCTCCGCCGATCCGAAGCGGTTCGATGAGGCCTCGCGAAAGCACTATGCAAAACTCTACGCCCGGCCCGGCGCCATGCATTCCGGCTTTGCGCAATTCGCAGCCTTCGATCAGGATGCCATCGACAATCGAGCCTGGCTCGCCAAAGGTGAGAAGCTCAACATGCCCGTACTGGCCGTCGGCGGCGAGAAATCCTTCGGCACGACCATGGCAACGGTCATGCAACCGGCCGCCTCCAATGTTCAAGGCGCTGTGATTAAGGCGTCCGGCCACTGGCTGATGGAGGAACAACCGAAAGCCACCGTCGATGTCATCGAAAAATTCATCGACAGCAAGAAGTAACGGCAGCCCAGCCCGGCTTCGTCCCAACCGGCCACGTCCTGGCCCCATGAGCGCGTGTTTTCAAACTCTGTCAGAGAAGGGCCTCCCCCATGACCTCGCCTGCCAAGATCCGCAATCCGGTGGAAGATCATATGCTCACACCGGAAAATGCCGCCCTCGTCATCATCGATTTCCAGCCGGTGCAGGTCGCTTCCGTTGTGACGATGGAACGGCGGCAGCTCGTTGCCAACGTGGTGGCGGTCGCAAGGACCGCAAAACTTTGTGGACTGCCGATCGTCCTTTCGACGGTCAATGTGAAGACAGGACGCAACCAACCTACCATTCATCAGCTCACCGAAGTCCTGGGCGATCTGACCCCGATCGACAGAACATCGATCAATGCCTGGGAAGACGTTGAGTTTGCGGACGCCGTCCGGGCGAGCGCACGCCGGAAGCTGATCATGGTGGCGCTCTGGACCGAGGTTTGCCTGGTTTTCCCGGCTCTCGATGCATTGAAAGAGGGATTTGACGTCTATCCGGTCGTGGATGCCATTGCAGGAACCTCTCATGAAGCGCATGCTGCGGGTCTTGATCGGATCCTGCAGGCGGGGGCCAAACCGATCACCTGGATACAGCTTGCTTGCGAACTGCAACGGGATTGGGCGCGGGAAGCCACTGTGCCCGGCTTCGCCGAAATCGTGTTTGCGTCAATTCATCCATAGACACGGATGGGGGTTCACATGTCTGCAATTCTGCTACTCACTCTTTTTCATGTATTGATCAGTCTTGTTGCGATCGTGGCAGGCTTCGGTCTGATCCACCGACTGATTATTAACGGAAATGACCGCGTGCTTGCGCAATGGTTTCTGATGACGATCGCGATCACGCTCGTGACCGGCTTCCTGTTTCCCTTTAACGGTGTAACACCGGCCATCAATGTCGGGATCCTCTGCACGGTCATCCTTCTGGTAACGCTCTATGCGCGCTACCGGGCAAGTCTGTTAGGCTTCTGGCGACCGGTCTATGTTGCCGGAGCAACGCTTCTGATGTTCTTGACCACGCTGGTCCTGATCATCCAGTCGTTCCAGAAGATCGGGCCTTTGCACGCTCTGGCACCGGTGGGCAACGAGCCTGCAATCCTCGCCTGCCAGGTGATCCTTCTGCTCGCCTCTCTGGCAGCCGGCATTCTCGCAGTGCTGCGGTTCCGACCGTCCTTGTCGATCCCCGGCGTCACCCTGCCGTCTGCCTGATAAGGCTTGCTGCCGAAACGGATAGGCGGACGATGCTATCGTCCGCCTATCCGTAATGCACGACTTCAGGTCCGGGTAATCGATGTGCCGCCATCCACCAGCGATGCGGTGCCGGTGACGAAGCTTGCATCATCGGAGGCCAGATAGAGTACGGACTTGGCGATTTCCTCGGCCGTTGCAACCCGCTTCAGCGCATGCAGCGCGGTGATGAAGGCCTGCTTTTCCGGCGTGTCGTTCATCTCCCGGTACATGTCCGTGTCGACTGCTCCGGGCAGGATGGAATTGACGCGGATGTTCTTGGAACCGAATTCGGCAGCCAGTGCCTGTGTCAGGCCGATTAGGCCGGACTTGCTCGCTGAATAGGCTGCGACACCCGGAAAAGAATAGCTGTAACCCACGAATGTCGACGTGAAGATGATCGAGCCCGCGCCGTTTTTTTCCATCGCGTCCGCCTGGTGCTTGGCCGCCAAGAACGACGCTGTCAGGTTGATGGCCAGCGTATCGGCAAAACCGTGTTCTGAAACACTTGTCGTCGGCCCGGCTTCGCCCAGAGTGCCGGCATTGTTGAAGGCGATGTCGAGCTTTCCATAGCGCTCGACAGCGGTTGCAACCAGGCGCCGATGATAGTCTTCCTCACGAACGTCTCCGGCGACCGCAATCGCCTGGCCGCCTGCGGCCTCGATCTCAGCAACGAGGCTATCGAGTTCCGCCTGTCGGCGGGCACCGACCACAACCTTCGCTCCCTCGGCGGCAAAGAGCTTTGCCGTTGCCCTGCCAATGCCGGAACTTGCGCCAGTGACGATGGCAACCTTGTTATTCAGCCGTGTCATGTTCTTGTCTCCATTCGGGAGCAGCACCTGCCGCTCCGTTCGATGGACTGAAGATGGCACCTTGCCATTGTTCGGATTAGTCGGCAGATATTGGAACTGAAATCCGGAGATGCCGAACGATGCTGATGCGAACGGAAGGGATTGTGACGTTTGTGGCCGTTGTCGAATGCGGCTCCATCAGCCAGGCGGCACGGCGGTTGAGGCTTTCGAAATCCGTCGTCAGCGAGCGTCTTGCGGAACTAGAAAAGACGCTGGGCAGCCTGCTTCTTCAGCGGACCACCCGGAAGCTCACCTTGACCGAAAGCGGCCAGGCCTTTTTGGAGCGGGCGCGCCGCATAGCCCAGGAGATGGAAGCGGCGGCAGAAGAGATGTCGGAGCGGCGGGGTGAGATCGCGGGGCCCTTGCGCATCGCAGCCCCCGTCACCTTCGGCCGAATGCATCTCGGCCCCGCGCTCTATCCGTTTCTGGTTCAGCACCCAAACCTTGAACTCACGCTTGACATCGACGACCGCAGAGTGGACCCGGCCGCCGACGGCTACGACGCCATCATCCGCCATGGTCCCATATCCGAGTCACGCCTCATAGCCTGGAAGCTGGCACGAAGCCGCCGGATGCTGACGGCCTCAGTCGACTACCTCACGCGGTTCGGCACGCCTCGCACGCTGCAGGATCTCGAAAATCACAAGGGCATATTCTATACAAACCGCGGGATTGCCGACTGGCGCTTCCTGACCGGCAGCGGCAACGTCATCGTACGGGCCAAGCTCGGCCTTGCGATCAACAATGGCGACATGATGCGCGATGCGGCGATAGCGGGCCTCGGTCTGGCGCTCTTGCCGGCTTTCATAGCCGGCCCCGCCATTCGCGATGGCTTGCTGCAGGAAGTAGAGGTCGATCACAAGCCGGAACCGGAATTTATCTTCATGGCCCATCCGCAGGGGCGCCAGCCGCCCGTGAAGCTGCGCGCCATCGCCGATCATCTAAAAACTGCGTTTGGCAATCCACCCTACTGGGATCCATAGATCAGTTTGATGTCTTTTCTCAATGAACACGACATGCTTGCGCTCTTGCTTTCGAAGCCAAGATGGCTGCTTTCGAGTTGTATTTAAGGCTTCCGTATCGACCGAAATGAGGGCGCGAAGCTGCCCTCATCCCTTCGGCCCGTGATGACCGCAATGGGCCGATATCGTTGAAAAACTCGATGGATTATCCGCTCAGACGCCCTCCGTGGTCTTTCGGACGCTGAACTATGCCGTGATCTGCCCCGCGCCTTGGCGCAGGGTGATGGTCGATGCCGCCTTTAGGCGGCGATGGGTCCGCATGGCGGCATCTGAGGCCTGAGTTTGGCCAGCCTCCTCAAGTTCTGTGCCGTTGCCGCGAGCAGGAATGCGTCTCTCGCGCCACATGGTCCTCTAAGCCGCAACCGTGCCATCCGCAAAATGCGTTTGAGGTGAGCGAGGAGCATTTCGACCTTCTTTCGACGATGCCGTGACTGCTCATATTCAGGTGTCTTGGCAATCGCTCTGGCTACATCGCGTGCATCCTCGTTGAGATCGCGCGGTACTTTGCGCATAGGCATGTTCGGGCAGCATCGAGGCTTCAGTTCACACTGATTACAATCCTTCTTGCTGGCACGGAAAAGCCGGGTCCCCTCGGCCGTGATTCCCGATCTGGGTGGATCGTAGGTGCGGTGGAATTGCTTCAGTTCCTTTCCTGCAGGGCAAAGGTACTGCTCTTTCTCAGCGTCCCAGGTGAAGTCGGAACGCGAGAAGGTGCCGTCCGTCCGCTCTGACTTATCGAAGACCGGAATGTGCGGTGCGATCTCCTTCTCTTTGACCAGCCAGGCAAGGTTGTCGGCAGAACCGTAGGCACTGTCGGCCGCGAGGTAGTCGGGCCGCAAGCCGAAGCGGTTCTCGGTCCTGTCGAGCATCGTACGGGATGCCCCAACCTCCGCCTGACGGATTGCCCGTGTCGCCTCCACATCCACAATGACGCCGTGATCGGTATCGATCAGATAATTGGTGGCATAGGCGAAGAAGGCATGGCCTTTGTGCGCACCGGTCCATTGGGCGGCCGGATCGGACGGGGAAATAAACTTCGTCGTCACTGGTGAGGCCGCGCCGAAAGCAGCATCGTCGAGAACGGCCAGATATTCCTGTACCGAGCGGCCAGCATCTTCTTTGGCCTCCCATTCCGAACCGGGCACCGACCGCTGCTTGTTGGCGTCGGCCGCGATCAGGCTGGCATCAACCGCAAATCCTTCCGCACTAACCAGTCCCTGGGCAAGACAGCGTTCCACCACCGTTTCGAACATAAGACGCAGGATGTCGCTTTGCCGGAACCGGCCATGACGATTCTTCGAGAAAGTGGAGTGATCCGGAACTTTGCCATCCACTCCAAGGTGGCAGAACCAGCGATAGGCGAGGTTGAGATGGACCTCCTCACATAGCCGCCGTTCAGACCGTATGCCCATGGAGTAGCCGATGATTAGCATGCGCATCATCAGCTCAGAATCAATCGAGGGGCGGCCGGTATTGCTGTAAAAGGGCTTCAACTGTGCTCGCACACTGTCGAGTTCGAGATGACGGTCGATACCGCGCAGCAGGTGGTCGGTAGGAACGTGATCATCAAGGCTGAAGTCGTAGAAGAGCTGCGCTGGAGCTGCCTGACATCCCATCATCGCTCAATCCCCAAATCAATGAGACGATTGAATCATGCCTATCGTGAAAAGAGAATTCGATTTTATATTCAATCAACAAAGGCTTCGAAACGAACTGGTTTTGCCATGACGCAAGAAAAAACCACAGCCATGCGGCGCATAGTCTCGCTCATCAAGATCGTATGGTCAGTGTCGATCATCGTCGCAGCGACTGCGGTGGGAGCCTTGATTGGTTGGGAGAACCATGGCGTTGTCGGAGCGGTTGCTCTTGGATTCGTTGGCCTCGTGGTTGGTGGCTTCCTGAGTTCGCCTTCGTTACTTCTGCAACTGATTACTTGATATCTCGCCAACGTTGAGCCACCTCACATCGAGGGTGTTTTTCAACGGTATCGGCCGATACCGTTGAAAAAAACCTATTGATCGTCGGCTCTCAAACCTCCACCTTTAACGAGGTTGCGCGGAAGAGGGGAACGCTATGGAAAGGCTTGTGCGAGCCATCGATTTCGTGATCGATATTTTTGGGGCATTGGGCGGTGGCGGACCTGAAACGGTTTTTTGGAGAAATGCTGACCGCGTTGTGGTGGCCATCGCGGCAATGGTCTTATGTTCCGTGCTTTGCTTTATTATTGCCGTTAAGATCATGGCGTGATTCAATCGTCGCATTGATTTGCGGAGGATTGAGCGATGATGGGATGTCAGGTAGCTCCGGCGCAGCTCTTCTAAGACTTCTGCCTTGATGATCACGTTCCAGCCGACCATATGCTGCGCGGCATCGACCGCCATCTCGAATTCGACAGACCCTTCTTGGACTCCGTCTTCAGCCAAGCCGACAGCCGATCCGCGAATGGATCAAGTTTGCTCGGTCGCTCCGGAACCTTGAACTTCGGCTCTACGCCATCCAGGCGCAGATACTTGCGAACCGTATTCCGGGACAGGCCGGTACTGCGGCAAATCTCCCGGATCGATAGATGTTCTCGAAAATGCCAGCGTCGAATTACGCTCAGTAACGCCATGTCGATCACTCCAGAGCCCCCGCTGAAACCTCGCGAGGGATGATTGAAACATGGGTCAAATCTCAGTGATAATTTCCCGCAATCCCGGGTCAGATTTCAGTGCAAATCAACAACCTAACCTTGCTAGCAGTGCAGCCGGACTGGCCGGCGCGACTATCTTGCAGGTGGGGCTATACGAGGATCTTTATCTTCCGATTTCGCTTCCAAGACGATCAGCCGCTTGCCGTCGTTACCCAGCAACAAAAATCGATGAATCCCTTCGCGCTTTTCTCAAAGTCCGCACCGAGACTTTCGATGTGCTCAGGCTTCAGCTTGACGTTCGGCTCAAGAACGACATTCGCGGGACCGCTTGTCATCGAAGAAGCGCCAGCCAGCGGCCTCCAGCAGCCGATTGATTTTTTATGGGCGCCGTCGCTTCCTTGCGTGGTACCAACGCCCATCCCCCGAGAAAATTCAGCTATCATTGCGCCTTCGGAATAAACCCCACAGTAAATCCGAACAATCGGCCAATCTTCCCTAAAGTTTCGAGCGTTGGGTTCGCCGTCCCGGCTTCGATCTCAGCAACTTGGCGCCTGGTGAGCGATAGCGTCTTGGCGAATTCGTCCTGCGTCAAACCAAGCCCTCTTCGGATTTCAACAACAGCCTCAGGTAACCTCAAGTCGCCAGTCCGAGCGCGTTCCGCCAGTGTTCGCCGGTTCTCAAGAATTTCCTCTTTCGTTGGCTTTCTCCATCGAGCCATTTAGCTGTCCTCCGGCATCACTGGCACGCCGCCAGAACGCTCTCCGCGATTTCAATGCAGCGCCCCATTGCACGCTTTAGAATTTCCGGAGACCCACCCATATCTTTCGCCATAGCCGGTGTTTGCCGGAGGTATTCGGCAAACACGGAAAGCTCAGTTGCGAGCGCATTCTGCTCATCAGGATCAGGGATCAGTTCAGCGCAAATGCGTTTCCAATCGGGAAGGTGATCGCGACCACCGTCCCGCATCATGGCCCAGCGGGTGGAACGAACGATCCCCTCTTTGGCGAGCCGCATTGGCGCGAAATCAAAGAGCGGAGACAGGCGGATCGTGCCGTCCTGGTGCTTACTCAGTGCAGAATTTCGGCCATGATTATCGGGATTGCCGAGCGCCAAATTGGCGATGTCCCGCTTCAGGTATTCGACAATGTCCGCGAAGGGATTGGCAGAATATTGGCGCAAAACGTCGATGTAGGCCTCGTGCGAGCCGACATGACCGAAATCAGCAACGCCGATCGCGGATACCAGGCTTTCTTGGCCAAGCCTAACGGTTCCGCCACCTTCTTTTTTCTTCCGGTCGAACCGAGGAATGATCAGGACACTTTCGGCATAGGTCGAAGGTTCGTGCACATTCAGGCCGATCTCTTGAGCGATCCGCGAATAGAGAGCTTCGCCTTCGAGTATAAGGCGGTCCACGGGCTCGTTGCTGCGGACCAGCTTGACAATGACGTGGCGCACGGCCTCACCATCAGTTACGAAGCTGTCGGGATAATAGAGACCGTCCTTCGCTTGGGTCATCGAGACCTTAGGCCATTCGCCTTGCAGGCCACTTGAGCCAGAGGCGAGCATTCCGAAGCGATCGGCGACTTCCATGAAACGATCCGAGCGCTCAAGGATTTCCGCTTCTGTAACCCCTTGGCGCTCAACACCGCGCAGCCGTTCCGTCTCGGCCTCTGCCGCTTCTTTGATCCGGATATTGCCTATGCCGCCCGTCGCCGATCGCAGAAGCAGCGGGAGATCAGAAGCGCGCGAGCCTTCAGCAAGACTGAGGTGCTCGGCAAGCTTTCGCCTTGCATGCCCCTGGGGCATGAGATCCAAGAGGAAGGGCGGCCAGCTGGAGCTGTATCGATTTTCGAGATCAACGGGATATCGGACAGATAACGCGCGATGGTCGCGAACCGTTTTTCCACCCGCGAACTCCGCAGATGCAACTGTGACGAAATAGTCGAGATCGTAATCGACGATGGACGCGCCCTGGAAGCCGGCCGCGTTATCTTTAAGTTCTAGCGTCGCGGCGTGGTGCCACTGGCCATAAAAATGGGCTTGGAGGGTTAGGCGCATTAATTGACCCTTTCAATGGTTCAATTAATGCATATTTTCAATTTATTCAACCCATCAAAGTGGGTTGAATAACTGCCTTTGGAACTGCCAGCTACTGACGCGGTCATTAAAGCTCCTGATCCGGCTGACCATCTTCCGGCCACGCAACGCATTGCCGCAAGCGAACAGCATGAGGGAGAAGCTCAGCACAGGTGTTAGCCATTCATTGGTTAAAGAGGATAACGCCGCGGGCGCGGTCGAGTACACGCCGGTGGCGCTCTGCTACGATGTTCTGGCTTGCCTGCATGCGGACAACCTGCTGCAGCATCTTCAACTGTTCCCGCATTACCTCGAACGCACGGCGCTGAGCAGGCGGCACGCGATTGATAACATCCAGTTCTCCACGCAGGATAGCATTGCGGCCGAAGCGCTCGTCGAGGGCGCGGCTGACGGTTGCAAACTCCTTACTAATGGCGGGATCGAGCGAGCCGGCAGCGACGTCGAGCCTGCCGTTCTTTTTCTTCATCGCCACTGAGAGTTCTGTCAGTGCATCTTCGGCGGACGGCGACAGTCCCGGGATGGCAATGCTCATGCGCTGGCGCTCCTCAGTGATCGCCTCCCTCTCTGCATCAAATGCGGCCCTAAATGAGGTGGCCAATGATCGGACACGGCTTCCCGCCTCCGGGACGGCACGGAAAGCCTCCTTCCGCTCCAGGCCGACAGCGAGCAATTTGTCCATGATACGGCCGGAGCCTCGCAACGCGCCGTAGGCAGCGGGATCATTGCTGATGGCCGCAGCGATCCGCTCACCGGCAAAGCCCTTCAGGATCAGATCTTCAATCTTTCCGACAGCACCTGCCGGATCGCGCCAGATACGCACTGCTGCGTTCACAAGGGCGGCGCGATTTTGACTGTAGTGAGGAACAGCTCGCGCCCTCTCCCGCGCCTCGTGGTCGATCGGGGTTTCAAACTCTGTTACAGCTTCAAGCATTGGCAACACCGGCACCGTCTCTTTCCTAGGCACGACGCTGGCGCCGGTAACGATCCTGGAGCGATCTTTCCTTTCGGCAAGATGCTGCTCTTCGGCAAAGCGGCGTATGGCGGCAAAAAGACGATTGAGCTCTTGGCGCCGGTCGAGGTCAAGGTCGTCCGGCATGCGCTCGATCATGTTGCGCTCGGCAATAGTGTCGGCCTTGTCGGTGAAGGCGGACCAGCCGAAGCGAGCGTTGAGAGCGTCGTTGACCCCCCTCACCTCTTGAACAAAAAGGCGATCCTCCGCCGCGTAGGAGAAGGCCGTCTTGTAGGCATCCTTGCCACCGCGCTCGCGTACGGCTTCGATTTCGGCAAGTTGCGCCATAGCCGGTTTGGAAAGCGCCGGGATCGACAACGACATATGCGCGCGCCGTTGCTCCTCTCGCATGCCGAAGCGTTCGACCTGGCGGCGGAACTCTGTGGCATGTGCACGCGCCAGCGGCAGCAATTCGCACAAGGCCGACACCGCCGCATTGCGCTCGGAGCGGGCCGCGCGGCCATCGACAAGAAGATCCGATCCATGCAGACGGCCGAGGCGCTGCGGCGAGGCCTCAAGGTCGTCGGCAAGCTCGCGGGGCGCAATCCGCGCGTCGGAGGCAAGCGTGTTCAGTCTGGCAAGCGCGCCTTCAGGATCGCGATAGATCTTTTGCAAGGCTGGGCGAAGAATGGCGTCGCGTTCCTTCCAGTGATCCGAGCGAAGCTGCGCGCGGCGGGCATCCTCGCCGACACCACGGGAAAACAATGTTGTCGGCGGGATGAGATATTGTCGATCCGTCGGAATTTTTGCCGTCCGGGTTTCGGCGCGTTCCTCACTATAGGAAACACGCTTCGCGCTTTCGATCGCGAGGCCGAGCGCCACGCTCGCCCGCTCCCAAAGCTTCGCCACTTGCTCGCGCTTCTGCGCCAGCCACGCCAGCTGCCGCGCCGCCCCGTCCTCCATCCAGGCTGCGACCCCGGAGAGCGTATAGATACCGCGACGCTGGGCAAAATCGCGGGCGTGCGCCCGGTAGCCGGCCTCGCTCTCGAAATCGAGGGTCGTCGTCTTGGCGCCGGAGCGGCCAAGACGCTCCACCAGTTGCTTGAACAGTTCCGGCCGATGGCTCTCCTCCTCGAGGCGCTGCCGGCGAACCTCTCCCGTTTCAATCCGTTTGGCAGTCCAGACGTTTCGATCGACCGTCCGTTCCTCGAGCCTCTTCTCTCCGGTTTTTTCGTCGATGACGGGCACCGTCACCGTCACCCGTTCGACACCGTCCTTGCGCAGCGCCACCGTGTCGCCTTCCGACACGCCGGCCTCCTCCAGGGCCTTTGGAAGGCTCACGCCCCAGAGCCGATGCACGCTTCCGTCGTCCGTTTTCACATCGGCATAGGGGGTTTGATCGGCATCCTCTTCCTGCGGCCGGAATTTCGCATTGCCGGTTTCGACCAGCTCGCCCGTGATGCCGGCGGCATGATCGGCCCGGGATCTTTTCTCCCATTCCGGCTTCGGCTCAAAGTCCTCGCGAGCGGCATAAAGGTCGGCCCGATCGCGATGGCGGGTCATCGACACGTACGTCAGGTGCTGATCCATCATGCCGGTTGCGAGCACGAATGTCCTGTCGACGGTCGCACCTTGGGACTTGTGAATGGTCGCGGCATAACCGTGATCGACATTGCGATAGCTGTCTTCGCTAATGACGACATCCGGGCCATTATCGAGACGAACCGATAGTTGTGGGTCGCCGTGCGTGTCGCCGGTGTAGACGACCGTGCCGAGCATGCCGTTTTTGACATATTGGGGTCCAAGCTTTTGCGCACGCGGCTCGAGGAACCTGGCGTTTTGGAGGAAGATGATCCGGTCGCCGACGGCGAACTCCCGCACGCCTCGTTCCGTTTGAAATTCACGAGAGACGGTCAGGGCGCCTTCATCTTTCATGACGTTGCGCAGCGCTTCATTGAGCCGCCTTACGTCGTCATTGGTATGGGCGAGAACGAGCAGTTCGTCACCACGCATGCGAACCGACTGTTCTTTATCGGCATATTGCTGGATGAGGTCGCGGCGAGCGCTCGTCCAGTCAGCAACGATACGCTCCACAGCTTCAGCCCGGCTCTCCGCCTCGACAATATGCCCCCGCTGCGCATAGGCATCCAGCCCCTCCTCGACCTTGCCGCGGGCGAAAAGACGGGAGGCCTCTCGCGCCCACTCCTCACGCTGGCGCCGCACACCGGCAAGTTCGGCAAAACCGATCCGTTCGGAAATTGCCCGAAAGGCTGCGCCGGCCTGGATCGGTTGAAGCTGCATTGCATCGCCGACCAGAACCACCTTGGCTCCGGCCTCCTCGGCGCGCTTGAGCACACGCGCCATCTGCTGCGACGAGACCATGCCAGCTTCATCGATGACAAAGATGTCCCGCCGGTCGAGGAGATCGCGTCCGTTATGCCAGGCTAGTTCCCAGTAGGCGAGCGTGCGCGATCTGATGCCGGAACTGTCCTCAAGCCCCTCGGCCGCCTTGCCGGCAAGCGCCGCCCCGAAGACGCGGTGGTTGTCGCTCTCCCAGGCGACGCGCGCCGCGGCAAGCAGCGTCGATTTGCCCGCACCGGCAAGCCCGATCACAGCAGCGATGCCAGTGTCGCCGGCGACATGATGGACGGCCTCCACCTGTTCGCGATCAAGCGTGAACAGATTTTCCGGATTGGCGGTTTCTATGGTTCTGACAGCCGCCGCAATTTTCGCATTGGCGACGCCGAAGCCCTTGCGCCGGGCCAGAACTTCCGCCGACTGCGCCATGTCGTATTCGGTGCGCAGGATATCGCGTGTGGTGAAGACCGCAGGTTCGGCCACCTTGCCGGTCTGCAGGTTAGCCTGTTGCGGCTTCAACAGCACGAGGTCATTGGAGGCCATCAGCTTGGCACGCATATTGGCGAAATCAGCGGGATCGTCGACATAGCGGTGCAGAGCCTTGGCGATGTCCCGTTCGTCGAAGGTGGAGCGCTCGTTGCCGAGTTGTTTCAGGAGTAGATGCGGATCGGCCAGCAACCGGTCGGCCATCTCCTGCCGGCGCGCGAGATCGGCCGGCGCGAAATGCATCGCGACACCCTTGCGGGCAAGCGCTGCCTTTTCCGGCCCGAGATGTTTCTGGGCAATCCCGTCGAGCCCCTGTTCGGCATAGGAACGCCCGTCGAGGCGGATCTCATGGCCGGCAAGCCCCAGATGCCGATTGGCCGTATCCGCCCAGGCGATCTTCCATGCCTTCATGGTTTCCTTGTCGCCGGCCCAGAGCCTGTAGACGATCTTGCCCTTCGGTCGGTCCGGCGTGACGACCCGCAACGGCTCGCCGTCGGCGCCAAGCACCGGCACTTTCTTCGGCCCGAAACCCTGTTCCGTCAGAGGTCGAAGCGCGGTCATCAGGTGGATGTGTGGATTGCCTTGCCGGTCATGATAAACCCAGTCGGCGATCATGCCCTTGGACGTCAGATTGTCCCGGACGAACTCGCGCACAAGGGCTATGTTCTCTGATCGCGTCAACTCTTCCGGAAGCGCGATGATCACCTCGCGGGCAAGCTGCGCGTCGGCACGAGTTTCGAATGCGTCCACTGCATTCCAAAGAGCTTCGCTGGCCGCAACGACGCTCTTCCCATCGATGGCCGCGCGCAGCCAGGCCGGTACCTGGTCCGGCAGCGCCAACTCTTCGTGTTTCAGTTCGGCGCCGCCGCCACGGTAACTGAAGGAGGTTCCGGCCTGTTCGTCCATCATCCGCGCCCGATGACGATAGGCGGCGGCCGAAACGATACTGCGTCCCGCTCCCCTGCTGATCACCTGCGCTCTGACGAACATGATCGCCACTAACGTCTCCAGTCCTTCCAGGCACGTCGCGTCAGCGACGTATATTGCGCCCTCAAATCAATCGGCCTGACAAGACCGATGCTGCTTTTCCGGAAGACGGCCCTGCTGGGATTTCCAATATCGACGTTTGGGGGCTTGTGTACGGTAGCGCGTTTGACTAACATTTTCTAGTCAGTTAAATGACGGAATAGAAATTTCCAAAGACGTTGAAAGGACTTGATTATGGCCACCAAGCCTGCGCTCATGGATATTGATGCTCAAATCGAGAAGCTTCGCGAACGACGAAAAACTTTAATAGTAAAATCAGCTGATCGTTTCGCGCGTGCGGCGACGAAGTCGGGATTGGCGGAGATGGAGATCGCTGACGAGGAGGTGGATCGCATCTTCGACGAGATCGCAGCGCGATTTCGCAACGGCGAGAAGAAGCAGGCCGCTGGCTCACCTGCTTCGCCGCGTGGACAGGCAAATGGAGCGACTGGTTCGGAAACGGAGGTTCCACATGACAGCTGACCGAAAGAAGGGAGCGAGAGAAAAGTTCTTGCTCGGCGACATTGTCGTTCGCGCGGGCCTGTCGAACGCCGATCGGGCTTTCCTGCTTGGCGGGCTTCTCGAAATGAAGCGGGTCGTGCCGGGGACACCTGAACATCGGCGTCTGTGCGATATCGGAGAGCTGGCCTTCAGGGATGCGGCATCCAACGGCGGGTTAGAACGCTTTTTGAAGGTGGCGGAATGAAGGGAAAGGCCAAACAGCATCCGAGCCTGTTGCTCATGATCATTCCCATCGCCGTCACCGGATTTTCCTTTTACGTCGCCCACTGGCGTTGGCCTGAATTGGCGACCGGCATCACGGGCAAGACGCAATACTGGTTCCTTCGGGCGTCACCGGTGCCCGTTCTTTTGTTCGGGCCGCTGGCTGGATTGCTGGCGGTCTGGGCGCTGCCCCTCCATCGGCGAAGACCCGTGGCGTTGGCAAGCTTTCTCTGCTTTCTCCTGATGGCCGGCTTTTACGGGTTGCGCGAGTTCGGGCGGCTTCAGCCGCTCGTAGAGAGCGGTGTGCTGACCTGGGATCGGGCGCTCTCATTCGTCGACATGATTGCGGTCGTTGGCGCAGCGATGGGATTCATGGCGGCCGCGGTCGCGGCGCGCATCTCCAGCGTCGTGCCCGAACAGGTGACGCGCGCCAGGCGCGGAACATTCGGAGATGCAGACTGGCTGCCGATGTCGGCGGCGGCACGGCTGTTTCCCGATGATGGTGAAATCGTTATCGGTGAGCGCTACAGGGTCGACAAGGAACTCGTCCATGAGCTGCCGTTCGATCCAAACGATCCGGCCACCTGGGGACGCGGTGGCAAAGCCCCGCTGCTGACCTACGCCCAGGATTTCGATTCGACCCATATGCTTTTCTTCGCAGGCTCTGGTGGCTTCAAGACCACCAGCAACGTCGTGCCGACGGCGCTCAGATATACGGGTCCGCTCATTTGCCTGGATCCGTCCACCGAGGTGGCCCCGATGGTCGTTGACCACCGAAGAGATAAACTCGACCGAGAGGTTGTTGTGCTCGATCCGGCAAATCCGGTCATGGGATTTAACGTGCTCGACGGCATCGAGCACTCGCTAAAAAAGGAAGAGGACATTGTCGGCATCGCGCACATGTTGCTCTCGGAAAGCGTGCGCTTCGAATCGTCGACTGGCTCTTACTTCCAATCGCAGGCGCACAATCTGCTGACCGGTCTTCTGGCGCATGTGATGCTGTCACCGGAATATGCAGGACGACGAAACCTGCGCAGCCTGCGCCAGATCGTCTCCGAGCCGGAAACCTCCGTGCTCGCCATGCTGCGCGACGTACAGGAACACTCCGCGTCCGCCTTCATCCGCGAAACGCTCGGCGTCTTTGTTAACATGACCGAGCAAACGTTCTCAGGCGTATATTCGACGGCATCGAAGGATACGCAATGGCTGTCGCTCGATAATTACGCGGCACTGGTTTGCGGCAACACGTTCAAATCGAACGAGATCGCTGGCGGAAAGAAAGACGTGTTTATCAACATTCCGGCATCGATCCTGCGGTCCTATCCCGGTATCGGTCGGGTGATCATCGGCTCGCTGATCAACGCGATGATCGAAGCGGATGGTGCGTTCAAGAGGCGAGCGTTGTTCATTTTGGACGAAGTCGATCTGCTTGGCTACATGCGCGTGCTTGAAGAGGCTCGCGATCGCGGTCGCAAATATGGCGTTAGCATGATGCTGATGTACCAGTCCGTCGGGCAACTGGAACGGCACTTCGGAAAAGACGGTGCGGTGTCGTGGATCGACGGCTGCGCTTTCGCGAGTTACGCCGCGATCAAGGCACTGGATACCGCCCGCAACGTCTCTGCCCAATGTGGAGAAATGACCGTCGAAGTCAAAGGCAGTTCTCGCAATCTCGGCTGGGGTACGAAAAACAGTACGTCGCGGAAATCCGAAAGCATCACTTTCCAGCGCCGGCCGCTCATTATGCCGCACGAAATCACCCAATCGATGCGCAAGGACGAGCAGATCATTATCGTCCAGGGCCATAGTCCGATCCGCTGCGGGCGGGCGATCTATTTCAGGCGGAAGGACATGGATATGCACGCCAGGCCCAACAGGTTTGCCAAGCTGGGACCTTGACGGCTCAGGCGTTTTCTTGCGGACCGTATTCGGCTTCTATTGGCCATTTCGTTGCCTTCATCAGCGCCAGTGCCGCGTCTATCGCCTTCTAGCGCTTCGATCAGGTCGTTGTGTCTCGTTGAAGGATGAGCATGGACACCGAAGAATTGACGATCTGCTAGCTCAACCCGTCCTAGTGCCTCTCCAGCGTAGATGACAGATGCTCCTGTATCGTAGTCGTCGCGGTCGCCGCAATGGATGCCATTTGATCCTCCTTTTTCGAAAACATGCGATGCCTGAACATGGACCTACTGACGATTGGAAGCGAAGACAGCTCGCCATCTGATTTACCGGCTGTGCTCACCTCGACGATCGCGCCCGGACGTGTCGTTCAGACCGGGAAGCTTGAGCGTCAGGATGATCGGACACTGCCGACACCGCAACAGGCATCCATCACAGAAATGAATCGGAAGCGACCTTTCGATTCATAAGTCTCGTTGGACCAGATCGCGAGCATCGCCGATCATGCGGGGATGGGAACACACCACTACCAGCTTTATTGCCAGAGGATCGACGCCAACAGGAACATGGCCCGATATTACGCACTTGCGATCCGGCCAACCCTTTTTGGCGAAATAGCCGTCGTGCGAAGCTGGGGACGGATCGGCAAGGCTGGCGGGGAGATGACCGAGGTGTTCGGCAATGAGAATGATGCGATATCGCGCTTTCTCGAACTGGTACTGCAGAAGCGCAAAAGGGGCTATCAACCGGCAAGAAACTGTGGAAACCCCGGCAGGAGCGCCACTCTAAGGACATCACCGCATGACAACGTAACGATCGCCTGAAAGGGTTTTCCCGTCTTTAACGAGGAAACCGTCATGACCACAACCAATGAAATCGCCGAAAAGATCGCATCCGAACAGAACCTGACCAAAGCCCAGGCGAAATCGATCGTCGAAACCGTCTTCGCGTCGATCACGACGGCAGCCACGTCTGGAGCGGAAACATCTATCCCGGGATTCGGCAAGTTCAAGATCAAGGATACCCCGGAGCGTGAGGCTCGCAATCCGGCAACCGGCGCCACCATCAAGGTTGCCGCTGCGAAGAAGCTTACGTTTCAGCCTGCCAAAGCACTGAAAGATGTGCTGAACAAGTAAGCCGCACCGCGGTAAGCGGGGTCATCAGGGGGGGAGCCGCCAAAGGCAGACGGCGCAGCGTCATCGGCGCTGTTTGCCATCACGCTTAAGCTGATCTCGATCTCGATGGCAATCGGACGGTGGTGGCAGCATTGCGGGTGTATGCCACCCTCAGAAGGGCGGCACGGCGTCAACGGAACCGTCCTGCTCGGCCATGATAACGGCCAGTTCGGCCAGAGCCAGTTCCAGCTCCGCGGCAATCTGGCGACGCTCGTCTGGGTGGCAATGGTTCATCTCGGCGCGCAGTTCTTCGATATGTTGTTCCAGTAGCATCGTCATCTCCTTGACGTTTGAGAAAGATGACGCCGCGGGACGTGAGGAAATGACGGGGTCAGGGATCGCGTCGGCGACCGCCAGAGGCGGCGAGTGGGGTGCCGGTTTTGTTGAAGCGCAGGGAACCGGAGCGGAAGCAAAATCGGGGGGCCACGCGAAGTCCTTGAGGCCGGCATTTGCTCGCGGCACGATTGGTCACTCTGAGCAGACCCCGCCTCTCCGTATCGCGACCAGGAGAAGAAGCGGGCTAGATGCCCGGTTCCTTCTTGGTTTGAACAAGGGAAAAGCCCCGCCGTTTCCGGCAGGGCTTCGTCTTTGATCAGGCGTCGCGCTTCGGGCGGTTCCAGACCAACGTATAGTCGCCTTCCCTCTCGGTCGGCCAAAGTGCCGCATTGATCGGGGCCGGGAAGCTCGGATCGTCGAGCTTGACCGAGATGTAGGGCTCTCCGTCGCCGGAAACCTGGCTCCAGGCGGCGCCGACTTCGGCCGCTCCGGACATGATCCGGAAGTCGGGAGCGTCGCGGGATGTGCGTTCGATCGGGTTCAGACGGGCCTTCATGGAGACCGTCAGAGTGCGTACGTGGCCGAGGATGGTGTTGCCGTTGGTGGTGAATTCGCCGATGATTGCCATTGTCGTGATCCTTTCGGTTTGATCGGGCCGCGACCATCGCGTCCTCGATGACTGTCGATTTGATCGGGGACGATCGGACCGCATCCTTAAGGGACCGGAATGCAATGGAGGGCGGCGGGAGACGGCTTTCTTGGACCGCGAGGAATGCGAACGCAGGTCGCAGGGGAAGAAAGGGGGCGATGCCGTTGCGGGAAAACGATCGAGGCGCAGCCGCTGTTCGATCGGACATGTCAAATCGAGGCCGCGTTGGCCGCGCCCACTTCCTATGCCCGAATGGATGGCAGCAATGGCCACATCGATCGTTTGGGCATTGCCGGGCCAATGCGACAAGTCCGGTGAGCGTCGCCGAACTTTCCGTGTCGATGGCGGCTCCGGTTTTCGATCGGGCACATGTCGCCCATGCTTGCTCGTATCCGCAAGAATGACCTGTTGCTGATGCAGGACGCATTAGGGCCAGTCGCAGCAAAACTGGCTCGCGTCCGCACGGCACAAGATCGCCTTCGCTTTCCTCCCGAACGGTCAATCCGCGCTGCCCGGATTCAGATTTTGGGAGCAGTACCAAAGGACGCTCTAAAATGAGAGGGGCGCTATTACACTGCCTCCCTCGTCGCGCAGGCATACGCCCTTGGCTGAAGACCGTGGAGATAATTGACCGCCCGCTGCGCATGCGCGGCCGCCTGGAAAATTGCACGTTTGTCGTTGGCCAGCACCGAGAGCCATGACTGCAGATAGGACGCGTGATCCGGCCGCGGCTCAAGTTCCGGCGCGATACCGAGGTCAGCGCAGAGGAAGCAACTGCCAAGTTCGGCAATGAGTTCTTCCCGCGCGCGCTCCGTCCGGTCCTTGGCATAGCGCGACAGGTCGCGTCCCACGCGATGTTCTGCCGCCGTCCAGTGGGTCGCCTCATGGCTGAGGACTGCCGCATACCCGGCGGCATCGCGGAAGGCTTCGAACGGTGGCATCTGGATATAGTCCATGGCCGGAGAATAGTATGCCTGGTTGCCGCCGTGCCGAATGACTGCGCCGGTATTGCGGAAGAACTCGTCGGCGTGACCGATGCGCTCGATCGGGCTCAGGAGCGGTTCGGGTACGCCATGATAGTGGTCAGGCAGGCCGTCGATCTGCGCCACGTTGAACACCGTGTACGATTTAAGGAACGGAATATCGCGCTCCACCTCGCCGCCATTGCTGTCGGTCTCCGACTTGGTGAAGCGGCTTGCATAGATGACCGTCGTTCCGGTCTCGCCCTTGCGAACAGCTCCATCCAGCTGCAAGGCCTGTTTGAACGTCATCCATGTCGGCGAGACATAGCCCCTCGCTGTGCTCTCCGACCACAACAGCAGCACGTTGAGACCGCTATAGGCTTCGCCGTTGTGGCGCAGCGGCCGGGTGATCCGTCCGGTCGTGTTTGCGGCCGACCAGGGCTTCATCCACGGACGGACGCCTTTTTCCAGATCCGCAACGATCCTGTCGGTGATCCGCGCATAGAGATCGGCGCGCTCGCCCTGCCCTTTTCTTTTCATATCCTTGAACCTCCGTTTTCGGAGGTCGCGACCATCGCGACCCCGTCACGTCGGTCAAAAGCCGGGCAGATCAGGGATGAGCGCACGCGGAACGCGCCGTAACAACGTGAAGGAGGGCGAAGCCCTTGCGCGAGACCCTCGGCCCGGCAGACCGAAGGCGGGACGGGGTAGCAATGGACAGATTACCGATCTTCATCCGCAGCCAAGGCGAGGGCTTCGCCAGCAAGACCACTTTCTGCCGCACGGCAGCGGACGGAATCTTAGCAACGGCGCGGTTGAGGTTGGGACCTTCTGTCGACGCATTGAAGTCGCGTCCCGTCGTAGATTCGAGGTGGTGGCCGGCACAGGCCCTCGTGACTTCGAGCTGACGAGAACAGGACACCTTCGTCGACGTGAACAAAGGCGGGGCCGGAGCCCCGCCGTGATGGATGTTATTCGAAGGCTGACAGCTGGACTGCTGCCGCCTTGCGGTCGAGCGTCTGGCCGGGATTTTCGACCGGCCGGTCGAAGGGTTTCCATGTTTCGCCCACCACCTGCTCATAGGCTGCGACAGCGCCGACGGCCGCCATTCTGAGCGCATGTGCCTGGATGCCCATGTCGGCTGCGAATTCGCGCTTGCGCTGGGCGGCGCTCTCATAGCCGACCGGACCGTCGAGATCCTCGTCGCGGGCATCCGCAGCGCTCTTGGCGGTGGCGTTCCGCGCCTCGGTGACGGCGCGGGAGTAGAACTGACCGGCGCCATGGGCCGATCCGACATAGGCCCCGACGATGCGCTGCAGATGGATCTGCATCGCCCGGTCGCCAAGGCCATCGGAAAGTGCGGTGGCGGTTTCGACGATCAGGCGCTCGTGCATGTCACGGATGCCATCGCTGTCGACAATGGCGATCCCGAAGCTTTCGGCGATCCGAAGCGCCTGTGTTTCATCGGGGCATGAAAGGCGAACCATTTCGAGGGTGGCGCCTCTGCGCAGCGGCACGACGCGGGCGGATTGGCGGATTGATTGACGGGATTGGGTTGCTGACTTTGCCATGGTGGTCTCCTTTGCTTCGCCGAAGTGTCGGCCCCCTGGCCGCTCTGTCCTTCGGTGCGGTCGAAAGGAACAGGCGCAATCCGGGCGGATCAGGGCCCGGGCAGGCCAGATCGAGCGAAGCAGGCAGGCGGTCAAGCAGGGGTGACAAGCCCTTGCGAAGCCCGCGTGCCTGCTTTGTCGAGAGCGGCATGATCGGCCGCCCCGCGGCGCGACAGCGGCCTTGAACCGAACGGGCGCCGGTTCAGACGCCACGAAACCGAAGGACGGAACGGCCAGAGGCAAACCTCGGATGCCGAAGCTGAGAGGAAACCACGCTAGACCTGCGCCAGGCCGCGCCGATCCAACGTCCAAGCCGCAGCTTGCACAGTCATCACAACCGCCGACGTCACTATCGGCTCGTGGTCCCGTTTGGCCTGAGCCACCCGGCAGATGTGCACGGGCACGCAATGATGCGATTGCATCCTCCTGTCGCGCGAGCGTTCACGAAAGTCCATCGACGGAGGAATTATGCCGCATAACCGAGACAATCGTCCGCAGTGCGCGACCAAATATGTTCCAGCTTCTCGTCGTGCTTCATCACAAGGGAGGGCCTGGATTCGCGTTCGATGACAGCGCTTTGCATGCGTTCGGGCGAGCTCTTGTCGGCCAGGTCGCAATAACCGCGGAAGTGCCAGAGGCACCCGTCGACCGGCAGAGAGAAGAGGATGCTGGTGACCAAACCGTTCGGGAATTCGCGCATGGCGAATATCCCGGCCTTTATCGAGAGCGGCGGCAGTATCTCAAACGTGTAGTCGCGGGATGCGTCGGCGATCTCGAACCATTCGCCGCTGTAGAGCGCGCTGTCGTCCCACTCCCATACATGCTCAGCCTCGTTCGGTAATGATCGCGCTGATGTGGCACCCATGGCTGCACACCAACTCTACTGTTTTCCAAAAAAATGCTGCGGGGGCCCTCGAGGGACGCCAAGCGGCGCGGCTCCCGGGATAGCGAAAAATCACTGAAAATTCCTGCTCTTCACCTTCAGCGTATCGATATGAAGATCAGGCGTGAACATATCCCGCGGGACGACCGGCCTCGGCCGATCGCGAGAGTCCGGCCCACCGCCCCCATGGGCAAACTCATCGCCTCGCCCCGTTGGCAGCCTGAATTCGACATCCCGATCGGCCAGGCCAACGAGATCGCCTGACAGATCGAATAGTTGCTGCGCGACGAGGTGCACGACCTCCCCTTCCCGCTGAATCCGCCCATTGATTGCCATCATCGAGGATCCGAGCACAACGCTCCTGCGCTTCTCGAACAGTGACGGCCAGACGACGATGTTGGCAGGGCCTGTTTCGTCCTCGATGGTGATGAACATGACACCCTTGGCCGACCCGGGCTTCTGGCGCACCAGCACCAAACCTGCAGTATAAACCCATCGCCCATCCCGAGCATTCATCGCCTCCGCACAAGGGATGATGTTGCGTGCCGACAGGTCCCTGCGCAGGAACGCAACCGGATGCTGCCGTAGCGTCAAGCCCGTATGGCTGTAATCTTCGATGACGTTGTGCCCGTCCGTCATCTGCCGAAGGGCGACCTCCGGCTCCTGCTGCTCAGCAATTGCCGCCATCTCGCGCTCAGTCGCGGCGGCAAACAACGGCAATGGCTCATCACGCAGCGCCTTGATGGCCCAGAGCGCGTCGCGCCTCTCGAGTTTGAGCGATGGCAGAAAGGCATCGGCCTCTGCCAGCTGGACAAGGGCCTCCGTCGGCACGCTGGACCGGCGCCACATGTCATCGACGGATAAGAAAGGACTATTCATGCGTGCCGTCACGATCCGCGCTGCGTCAGCGACAGCCAGTCCCTTTACCTGCCGAAATCCAAGCCGGACAGCATGCCGATTGGTGCTGCCGATCTTTTCCAGCGTGCAGTCCCAGCGCGAGCGGTTGACGCACACGGGTCGCACTTCGACGCCATGCTTGATCGCATCACCGACGATCTGGGCTGGAGCATAAAAACCCATCGGCTGACTGTTCAAAAGCGCCGCGCAAAAGACATCCGGATAATGGCATTTGATGTAGTTCGATGCATAGGCGATCAGCGCAAAAGATGCCGCGTGACTTTCCGGAAAACCGTAGCTGCCGAAACCTTCGAGCTGAGAAAAGGTCTTTTCGGCGAACTCCGCCGAATAACCGTTCTTGACCATGCCGGAGACGAGTTTTTCCTTGAAGCGGGAGACCCCGCCGGTGAACTTGAAGGTGGCCATCGACTTGCGCAGCTGGTCGGCCTCGCCACCGGTAAAACCGGCGCAGACCATGGCGACCCGCATGGCGCTCTCCTGAAACAGCGGCACGCCCAGCGTCTTGCCGAGCACGGCCTCAAGCTCGGGTGTGGGATACTCTACCGGCTCCTTGCCTTCGCGGCGGCGAAGATAGGGATGCACCATGTCGCCCTGGATAGGACCGGGCCGGACGATCGCCACCTGCACAACCAGATCGTAGAAGGTGCGGGGTTTCAGGCGCGGCAACATCGCCATCTGCGCGCGGCTTTCGATCTGGAAGGTCCCGAGCGTATCGGCTTTTCGGATCATTGCGTAGGTGGCTGCGTCTTCCTGCTGGATCGTAGACAGATCGAGATCCTCGCCCTTATCCTCACGGATGAGATGAAACGCCTTTGCCATGCAGGTGAGCATGCCGAGTGCGAGCACATCTACCTTCATGAACTTCAGCGCCTCGACGTCATCCTTGTCCCATTCGATGATCTGGCGGTCCTTCATCGTTGCCGGCTCGATCGGCACGAGATCGTCCAGCCGGTCATGGGTGAGGACAAATCCTCCTGGATGCTGGCCAAGGTGGCGTGGCGCACCCATCAGCTGCTGCGCCAGTTTCAGGGTGAGCGCTAAGCGCCGGTCGTCGGGGTTGAGGTTGAGTTCCCGGATATTTCGGTCGGGCACTTCCTCCGACCAGGACCACATGCCTGATGATAGCGCCTTGATCACGTCTTCCGGCAGGCCGAGCGCCTTGCCGACATCGCGGATCGCTCCCTTGGCACGATACCGCGTAACGGTGGCGCAGAGGGCTGCCTTGTCATGTCGGTAGGTCTTGTAGATCCATTGGATGACCTCCTCGCGCCGCTCATGCTCGAAGTCGACATCGATATCCGGCGGTTCGTCGCGTTCCTGGCTGACGAAGCGCTCGAAGAGAAGGTCGTTGGTCGAGGGATCGATAGAGGTAATGCCGAGAATATAGCAGACGGCGCTGTTGGCCGCCGATCCCCTGCCCTGGCAGAGAATGCTCTGGCTTCTTGCAAAGCGCACGATCGAAAACACCGTCAGAAAATACGGCGCATATTTCATGGTGCGGATGAGATCGAGCTCATGCCGTACGGTTTTCAAGACGTCGGGCGGCAGCCCTTCCGGATAGCGGTCAGGCGCGCATTCCCAGACATAATGCTCAAGCGAGGCTTGGGCATCCTTGCCCGGCACAATGGCTTCCTCCGGGTACTGGTAGGTCAGCTCCTCGAGAGAAAACGTGCAGCGCCGCACGATCTCCATGGTTCGCGCCAGGGCCTCCGGATAACGTGGAAATAGGCGAGCCATTTCTTCCGGAGGCTTCAGATATCGGTCGGCATGACGCTCTCGCTCGAAGCCGACGTCATCGATCGTGGTATTGTGCCTGATGCAGGTAACGATGTCCTGCAACTGCCGCCGACCCGGCTCATGAAACAGCACGTCATTGGTGACGACGGTTTTGACCCTGAACCGTGCCGCCATGTTGGAAATCTCATGGAGCCGCATCTGGTCGTTGGGTCGCCGGCGCAGGCACAGCGATACATAGGCTCGATCACCAAAAACGTGCGCCAACTTGCGAAGCTGCGCGGCGCATGTGGCGTCCGGCAGATCCGGCACCAGAATGCCGATCATGCCTTCCGAGTAAGCCATGACATCGTCCCAGTGCAGAATGCAGTTGTTCTTGCCGCCGCGCGACTTGCCAAGCGTGATGAGCCGGGTCAGCCGCGAATATGCCGGACGATCCATCGGATAGACCAGCAACGACATACCGTCGGCGAGGTCGAGGCGACAGCCAACGACAAGGCGGAGACCTGTCGCGCGGGATGCTTCAAGGGCGCGGACGATGCCTGCGAGCGAATTGCGATCGACGACGCCGATCGCACTGATCCCAAGGAGTTTTGCAGTATCAAATAACTCCTGCGCCGACGAGGCACCACGCAGAAACGAAAAATGTGTCGTGACCTGGAGCTCGGCATAGCTCATGCGAATATCCCGTGGCAGAACCAGCGGTGTGACCCGGTTTCCGGATTAATACCGTCGCCGGAGCGGAACACCCAAAGACGCTCACCGGATTCGTCCTCGATGACGAAATAGTCGCGCACGGCGTCCATTTCGGCATCTCGCTGCCACCATTCCCCGAAAATGCGTTCCGGGCCGTCGGCACATTTGACCTTGCGGCGTTTGCCACGCCAGACGATGGAGACTGGGGGCCGGTCCGGCATCAGCGCGATCGCCTCGATCAACTCAGGTCTCGGTAAGAGACGAACGGGGCGGCGCCAATGGCTGACCCAGGCAACGGCGATCGGTTCGGCGACGGGGCTGATGCGCTGGACAGAGCGTTCCGGCACATCGGATGCGACCGGTGCGACGCGATAGACCCTCTGCCCCCGGTTTCCATAGAGGTCGATTAGCGGCGTGACATCGGTGACGTCATCCTCGACCAGAGCAGAGGCTTTCTGAGCCTCCTCGAGAGGCTCGGCTATCACGGCGAGCAGGATCAGCTTTTCGATCCCGAAGCCCGGCTCGATCTTTTCCGTCCGGTCCCGAAACAGTTTTGTCAGCCAGGCGACATCTCGGGCGGGCCTGGCGGTTCCGGCGCGGATGGCCTGTCTCGTGCCATCGACCTTCTCGACGATCAGGTCGGCACGGCGAATGCCAAGCCCGCGCTTCTGGAGTTCGTCAACGAGTTGGACGACCAGACGGCCAACATATTTATTGATTGTTTCCGCAGCCCCGATCGGTTCGGCAAAGGCCTTGGAGACTTCAACCAGCTCTGCGGTCCGGATCGGTTCGATCGGCTCGGCGACACGACAGAGCATCTGGTCGAGACGGCGGCCGACCTCCGGACCGAAGCGCAATGTCAGCGGGGCCGGCGGGGTGTTGGCAAGCTCGCCGATTGTCTGGAAACCGAGAATGCGCAGATCAGAGACGATCTTTGACGGCAGGCGCAGAAGCGAAATCGGCAGTTTTTTGACGGCATGGGCCGTCTCGCCCGGAGGAACGACAATCGTTTCGCAATTGATTGCGCGGGCGCAAGCATGGGCAGCACCCCAGCTGTCGGCAACCGCCACGCGCGCCGTCAGTTTTCGGGCAAGAAACTGGTTGGCGATCTTTGTCACCATCGGCAGTTCACCACCCTGCAGATGATCGGCGCCTTCCGTATCCATGACGATACCATCAATCCCGTCGACGGCGACGATCGGCGAATAGATCGTCAGCGCCCAGAGCGTGATGCGCTCGAGCGCGGCTTGATCGGCTTGCGAATCTGCGTCAACCAGCATCAGGCCGCGAAACAGCGACTGCGCCTTTGCCGCCGCCATGCCGGCATGCACGCCCGCCTTTCTGGCAGCCGGATCGGCGGCAGACACCCATCGCTTCGAACCGCTTCTCGCGATCACGGCGATTGGCTGTTCAGGCGGAATAGACGGATCGGCCCGACGAATGCGATCCGTCGGCAGATCCGGAAGATAGATCGAGACGACCCTTGTCATCGCACGCCCTCACGAGAAACTCAGCACACTCACCCGCTTTCACGCGCATCAATTCCAGAAACCATTGAGGCCTGCCCACCCCCGGTACCGGCAACTCCTCTGACGGCATCACGCTGACACGCCACCGCGTGGTCGAGGCCGTCGGCTGCCCAAAGTCATTGGCCTCCGTCTGTCGCCGCCATCGGCGGACCGCGAGCGCCATGGTTCCGGTTCGCTCGGCTGCAAGCTGCAGGCGGCGGGAACTGACCATAGGCAGGCGAACAAGTTCACCGACGACGGCACCAAGTCCGCCGAAGGAAAGGCCCTCCTCCATATTGGCCAGCACATCCTCTTCCTTGTCGGATTCAACAAAGATGACGCGGTCGGGATGCAGACCCACATGGGCAAGAGCTGGAAAAAAAAGATCCGGCCGCGTCAGACACCAGATGACGGGGCCTTTTGTTCTTGCGGCAATGCCGGCAACACAAAGGGCGGCCGCCGCACCATCGACAGTACCGGAGCCACCGCCTGCAAACTCGTGCAGCGCGCCATAGGCGAGGCCCCCGCCGGGCAAGGCCGCATCGATCTCGGAAACGCCAAAAGAAAGTGTTCCGGCCCGCTTCGCGGATACCCCTTCCATCGACGCGATGCGGTCTCGCAAGTCGCAAATCACCCTGTGACGGGCAGCAGTCATCGTTCACGGCTCCCTTCAAGGTCGTGTTCAAAGGATCGACATTATGTCGTACGGGCTATATGTTCATTGTTTGTTCTCGTAATGCAAAAGAGTCAAGCACCACATGGTTGAGGAATATTATCCCAGTATTAGCAAAGTCGAAGATTCGAAAAGGATTCAAGGAGGTAAGGGGAAACAGAAATTTTTGCAGCCCTGGCGTCCGTCGGGTTCAAAACGGTGGATAGCGGGGATAGATGAACGGCGTCACAATCTTCTTAAGGTTTTCGTGCTGAACTCGTTTGCATGACGAAGCCACCGAGATCAAAGCCGCTCCTTCGTGATACCGAAGCTCCGCTACGGTCAAAGCCGCGTCGGAAGCGCAATCCCGCACAGCCACAGCTGCTGTTTGATCCGATGCCCGATCGCGTCGAGCCGGCGCTCGCCCAATTGAAGGCGCACCCTCCACAAGGCGACCAATGGAGCTGGGAGCTGAAATGGGATGGCTATCGCCTCGCTATCCATATCGAGCCGACAGGGGTCCGCATCCTCACGCGTGGTGGCCATGACTGGACGCACCGGTTTCCGGCGATCGAGCAGGCTGCCCGGGCGCTTGGTCCGGCAACGATGATCATTGATGGCGAGGCGGTTGTGCTTGACGATGAAGGGCGGCCGGATTTCGGGCTGCTGCAGAAATCGTTGGGTGCGTCTGGAAAGACGGCTGGCAACCGAGCTTCGGACGCCATCCTCTACGCGTTCGATCTTATTTATCTCGACGGCCATGACCTGCGCAACGTGGAGTACCGTTCGCGCCGGCATCTTCTCGAGGATACGCTGAACGGGCACGACGGCGCGATCCGCCTTTCGGAAACCATTGACGCCGATCCCGCGATCCTGCTGGAACACGTTGGCAGCCTTGGCCTCGAGGGCATCGTCGGCAAGCAATTGGATCAACCCTATCGCTCCGGCCGGACCGGCGACTGGGTCAAGATCAAGTGCGTTAAGAGCGAAGCCTTCATGGTTGTTGGCTACGAGCCATCGACGGCATCTCCCGACGGCTTCGGCTCTCTGGTGCTTGCTGCCTATCGCGGTGACGAGCTCGTTCATGTCGGGAACGTCGGGACGGGCTTCAGGCAAGCCGAGATGAACAGGCTGCGCAAGATGATCGACAGGCTGCGCTGGAAACGGAAACAGCCGCCTGTTCCATATGCCGAAAAGGCAGACATCGTTTGGGTCGAGCCGACTTTGATTGCCGAGATCGAGTTTCGGGCCTGGACGGCGGACGGCAAGCTACGCCATGCTTCCTACAAGGGATTGCGGGAACGACAAGACAATGCCGACGTTTACAGGCTCCAGTAGCGAAGTAGGCGCGATGCCGTGAACACACCGCATCTGCTTTAAGCGGAGGGCTTTCCAGCATGTGCAACCTTTATCGGATGGAAGACAAGGACTGGGTCTCGAAATGGGCCCAGGACGCCGAAAGCCTGATCAACCTAATGCCAGCCTATCAGATGAACCCGGACCAAATGGGGCCGATCGTGCGCAACACGGCGGAAGGCAAGAAGCAGCTTGTGCATGCGCGATGGGGATTACCGTCCCCTCGCTTCGCCTTGGAGAAAGCGGCCAAAGCCAAGGCCGAGAAGCTCGCGGCCAAGGGCAAGCCATTTGATCTCGAGGAGCTGATCCGCATGGAGGCCGACCGCGGCACGACAAACGTGCGTAAGCTCAATTTCCCGCATTGGACGCGATGGTTCGACGTCGAACACAGATGCCTTGTCCCAGTCACCAGCTTTGCCGAACCCGATCCGGCGAGCAGAGAGGAAGGCGGCAATGTGCCCAATGCCTGGTTTGCCCGCGATGACGAGAAATCCCTGATGTTTTTTGCCGGCATCCATGTGCCGCAATGGAAGAGCGTCCGGAAGGTTCGGGACGGACTCACGATCGACGACCTCTATGGTTTTCTGACCACGGATCCCAACGATCTCGTGAAACCGATCCATGAGAAAGCCATGCCGGTTCTGTTGCTGACGAAGGAGGACACGGACATCTGGATGCGGGCGCCGTGGGACGAGGCAAAACATCTTGTCCGCCCGCTTCAGAACGATGCGTTGATTATTTCGTCGCGAGAACCGTACGGGTCCACCGTCGTGTCGAAATCGGGCGAACCGGTTGGCCAAGACTGATTTGTGTCGTGTCTGACCGTGAGTGCGTTCACGGTGCGATTCCGCCAGCAACGGTCAATATCGTCCCGGTAATAAATCTGGCCATTGGTGACGCGAGCCAGATCGCCGCATCTGCGATGTCTTCCGGCTCGGCTATGCGCCCCAACGGGGTGGCACGCGCAACTTTCCCGGGTCGATCTGGGTTGCCCTCACGCGCGTGGATATCTGTCGCCGTCGTGCCTACGCGGATCGCGTTCACGCGAACTCCAACGGAACCAAGCTCCTTGCCGGCACCGATCGTCAGTGTTTCCACCGCGCCTTTGGAAGCCGCATAATGCACATATTCCCCTGGACTACCAAGCGTCGCCGCGAGGGACGACATGTTGACAATCGAGCCACCCGCACCACCACGATCGGACGCCATCCGCTCTATCGCTTCCTGGAGGCAATAAATCGTGCCAAAAAGGTTGGTCGCGAAAGTGGCTTGCAGGGCACCCTCGGTCAAACTTTCGAGCGTGGACGTTCCTCCGATGATCCCGGCATTATTAACAAGGCAGTCGATCGGGCCGAGTAATTCATCGCAAGTGCGGAAGAGATTTTTTACCGCGTTGCGATCCGAGACATCAGCGCCAACAGCGATTGCCTTCGCGCCTTCGGCCTCGCAACGCTCGGCCGTCGCAGATGCGCCTTCAGCGTCGGAGTGATAGTTCACACACACATCGTATCCTGCCCGCGCAAACGCAATTGCAGTTGCTGCACCTATCCCTTTGCTGGCACCTGTTACAAGGACGATAGATCGAGACGGCATTTGCGAAGAACTCTCTTAAATAGCTGCTAGCTAGACAGGTCGTGGAGATCGGTAGTGATCGCCGCACCGACTGAAAACTCCGAAAACCGGACATCCAGTCCGCCACGCTCAGGCGTACATGCAGTCAACCCAACGAAATAATGGGGAACTTTAGGAAACGGAGCAAGCCGCAGCAACGGCCATATGCTCCCATTGGAGGATGCCTGAATACGCATCGTGCCTTCCTTCAATGTGATCCGGATATAGAAATCTTCAAGTTCCTTGAAGGGCTGGGACACTGACCAGTCGGATTTTCCATCGGTGATGACTGTGCTGAGAAACCGTTCGCCATCTGTAAACTCAACGCCTGACTTCACCCATCGATTTTCATCAATGCGCACCATAAGACCGGCCTGATCGTAGAGAGACCGGAATTCGCCTTGGACACGGACACTCGCTGTGAAACCATCCACGACCGTTACGCCTAGGAAATGGCCACTGTCGCGCGTGAAGCCGTAATGCGTTTCACGCCAGAAGTCAGTGTTTGCTTCGGTGGTTAAAGAGAGACCCGTCTCGGTGGCTTCCCACACTACAGGTTTATTCAGCCACTCGGCTTCTTTGAGATTAACGTCCACGGCACTGTCTCCGGAATTGCCCTTGCATCACTGCTGGTGGGGCTATTGCCCGACTCAACGGATACCCGTGATCATAAACTCGGTAAAGTGAGTGTTGGCCTGCTGCCAGTTTCGTGGACACCAAGTTAAGGTGCTTCCAACGAAACTGGAGTGCATAAATGCAATGAAGCAAGTCCAGCCGCGAGTACAAGCTTGAGGCAGTGAAGTTCGTTAGGGAGCGTGAGGCCACACCGTCACCGAAGCGCTCGGCAAAAATCTTTCGATGGCAGTTGGTAGCACTATAGACAAAGCGCCTGACGGTCAGATGCAATTCGATCCGTCGAGCCATACACGGCAGATCACCGATCACCGGAGGGAAACGGTCCCGCAGTGGGGACATATGGAGTCCGTTGACCCGGCGGACGCAGTGACAACGATCGCGTCGGTGGCATCATGCACCGATTCAACGTTCAAACCGGCCGGGATCAGGTCGGAAGTCGAAACTGGGCTCGCATGGCGCTGATTCTCCTTCGAAAATCACACCAATTGAATCCGAAACATCATCGAGAATGAGTCAGTGCCCAAAAAGATCCCGCGGCCATAGTCGCGACGCGCTGCGTGAAGGACAATGTATTGCGAAGATTGCCAGACATGTTCGTCACCCCTCTGGCATAAACTATGCCACGCAAACGATTTCCGATTGCGTGGCATAGTCCTTGATTGGCGGCGGGGATATCCCCCGCCGATGCTCATGTCGTTGACCGATCGCCGATCAAAACTCCTGCCAGTCGTCCTTTGACGTATCGACAGCAGCGTTACCGGAGAATGCGGATGCAAGCTTGCGGCCAAGCGCGCGTACGGGGGATGCCACATATCTGTCGTTGCCGCCGGCATTGCGAACCGGAGCGGGCTGGCTCTTCTGCTGATAGGCGGTATCGGCGAGCTTGAACTGCGCGAGAAGCTGGTTGAGCGAAGCTACCTCCTTGGCCAGATTGTGGCTGGCGGCGTTGGTCTCTTCCACCATCGCCGCATTTTTCTGCGTGTCCTGGTCCATCTGGTTGACCGCGGTATTGATCTGCTGGAGGCCGGAGGATTGCTCCTGCGCGGATTCCACGATGGAGACGACGTGCCGGTTGATTTCCTGCACTTCCGATACGATCGTCGCCAGTGCCTTGCCGGTGTCGCCCACCAGCTGAACACCCTGCTGCACCTGATCGTTCGAGGTGGTGATCAGCGCCTTGATTTCCTTGGCCGCATTGGCGGAGCGTTGCGCCAGTTCGCGCACTTCCTGCGCGACGACGGCAAAGCCCTTGCCCGCCTCACCCGCACGCGCAGCTTCCACGCCGGCATTGAGCGCCAGAAGGTTGGTCTGGAAGGCGATTTCGTCGATCACGCCGATGATGTTGCTGATCTCGTTGGCGGATTTGGAGATCTGCTCCATGGCGACCACCGCGCGGCGTACCACTTCGCCGGATTGTTCGGCACCTGCCTTGGCGCGGCTGACGATCAGGCCGGCCTCCTGCGCTCGCTTGGTGGAATCCTTCACTGTCGTGGTGATCTCTTCCAGAGCGGCAGCGGTTTCTTCCACGGCTGCGGCCTGCTGTTCGGTACGCTTGGCCAGATCGTCGGCGGCCGATTTGATCTCGTTTGCGCCCGCGCCGATGCCACCGGCATTCTGCGCAACCCGGGTCAATGCCGATTGCAGCTTTTCGGCGGACATGTTGAAGTCGTTACGAACGCCGTCGAGTGTCGCCGTGAACGGCTGGCCGATGCGGTAGGACACATCGCCATCCGAAAGCTTCGAAAGACCGGTTGCAAGATTGTCGACGGCAAATTTGACGTCGGCAGCTTCCTTGGCCTTCTGCTGCTCGCGCGCGATGCGTTCCTTTTCCGAAAGGCTGCGATTGGCTTCGGTTTCCTGTTCGAGACGAATGCGCTCGATCGCACTCTCGCGGAACACCTGAACGGCAACCGCCATCTGGCCGACTTCATCCTTGCGGTCCATGCCATCGATCTCGGCTGCCGTATCGCCGCCTGCCAGCGACACCATGCGCTCCCGCAGCCGGGCAATCGGCGTTGTGATGCCACGTGAGGCCACGAAAAGTGCGAGAATGATGCCGGTTGCAAAGCTGATGCCAACCACAACAAGCGAGGTCAGGATCGTGGAATTCGTCTGATCCGTCAGATCGTCGCTGCCTGTTGCAACACCCTTGGCAAGCTTGTCCAGCAAAGAGCCTATTTCGTTTCCGGCCGCGCGAATTTGCCCATCAGCCTTCAGGAGTTCCGCCGCGGACTCCTGATTACGATTAGCGGAGCCAAGCTCGACGGCCTTATCAGTGGTTGCGATGATGCTCTGAGATTGTTTGAGCAGTTCGTCGATTGTGGCCGTCTCTTCCGGGAATATGGCCTTGACGTTGTTCAATCGCGAGATCAGTTCGCCTTTGTCGGTATTATACTCGCCTTTGGCGATGGCGAAATCCGGTATGGAGGTGTCGTATGCCATTACCTGATAAGCACCGTAAGCCACCGCCTGAAGATTGCGGTTGGCGCGAGAAAGCTCGACAAGCGCGGCATTATCGCCGGCAATGAACTCTGAATACAGCGTGTCCGCGTTTTTGTAACGGGCGGACATATATACTGTTGCACCCAGACCGATGATGCAGAGCGGTAAAATGAGCGACAGAATTTTGGTGCGGATACTGGCATTCTGGAGAAATGACACGGATAACCTCAGGGCATGAATACCGCTCCTTCCCCGTGCCGGAGGTGTTCGGCAAGACTGACATTGCACGTCGCGTAACCTCGATCATCAAGGCTTCGGTAGCCGCATCATCGGCTCTGATCGCAACTGCATCATGCATGCGCCGAAAAACGCCGGCCTGCCCCCTTCAAATACGGGCAGGTCACCATTCCGCGGGCGAAACGACAGCCCCGCCAACAGGCGGAAACGCCGGGCCGCATTTCGCAAAACACGGACTAGAACCAATTGTTCCACGGCCGTGCTTCGCTGGTTTTCTTGCGATTAGTTATAGTTAAATACTTTACAATTTCTTCATGCCCAAACGGGCGCAGGAGATACCAATATCTGAAAGATCAGCGTGCGATTAGCCATCCCACCCCGGATAAGCCCGACCTGTGGGATGGTGATGCAGGCCACATTCACATATGGGCAGCGCAAGGCTTAAAGAAACCTGCGAACAAGGGCTGTACGGCGGTTACGAGTGTACGCTTCGATGAAGCTGCAGGCCCGCTCGTTTCAAACTGTCCAGCGAATGCTGCGCCATCGCGTGTCGTCAAGGACGTCGCCGCTGAATGCATCAACTCTTTGAAATCGTCCAGGCCCACGTCATCGGCGCGCATGACTGAACGGATCAGTGGATCTGCGAAAATCTCGGCGAGCGTCATCTCGTCTATCGTCTGTCTCATCTCAGTCTCCTTTCGATAATTCCTAAGCTGTGAAAGCGGGCGATTGCTTGACGGGCTCGCGCCAAGGTGTTACCGGTAAGTAACTTTTGTGATAGTTACCGATCGGTAACACGCATGTCAACACCGCTTGAGGGTAAAAATTAAACTCATGAAATCCGAGACATCTGATCGTGCTTCTGAGCAGAAAATCGCACCTCGTGACCGGATTGTGTCAACGGCCTGCCAACTGTTTCGTGAACATGGGATACGCGGCATCGGTGTTGATGCCATTGCCGAAGCCGCCTCAACCAACAAGATGACCTTATACCGACATTTTGGTTCCAAGGACGATCTTGTGTGTGAAGCGCTCAAGCACAGTTCTCGAACGCTCGATAAAGCCTGGGAAGATCTCGAAAAAGAGAACCCGGGCGACCCGAGGGCTCAGCTCACGGCATGGGTTAAAGCGCGCGCACAATGTCTTTCCAGCGAACCCTATGGATGCGATTTGGCCAATGCTGCGGTAGAGTTGAAAGAGCAAGGGCACCCTGCACATGCGATAATAGAAACATTGAAGATGGAACAGCATTCCCGGCTTGCCGATCTTTGTCGTTCGACAGGTGTAAGCGATCCTGAACTTTTGGCTGATACGCTATCCATGCTGTTAGAGGGAGCACGCGTCAGCAAACTTGCCGTCGGCAAAGAAGGTCCGTCGATGCGGTTTACGCGTGCGTGTGAAGCGGCGATGGTCTCGTTTGGTCTAGGTGCACAGGCTTCTGCCTGATCCTGGTGGTGCAAGAAGGAAGTGCTACTGAAGGCAGTGTCACGTTAACAGGGCGTCGAATAAGGCTACATGACCAGACTTGCCCGTGATCCTCTTTATCGTCGCCACCGATTTCCACCTGACGTGATTGCCCATACCGTTTAGCTCTATGTCCGGTTTCCGCTCAGTCTGCGAATGGCCGAGGATGTGCTGGCAGCTCGTGGGGTCATCGTCTCTCGTCAGACCGTGAGACTTTGGGCTGAGAAATTCGACAGGCACTTTGCCAATGAAATCCGGAAGCGATCGATCGGCAAGCTCGGCGACAAATGGCTGTTGGTTATCGCACGAATATGATCCATTCTTCCATTTCGAAAAGATCCACTCTCACTTCGGAAAGAAGTTTTCGGTCAATACCATAGAAGCAATGTGTTGTTACAATGCCAAATGAAAAACTGGCTTAAACCCAGCTGAAAACCGACAGGCCGGGGTCAATCGCGGAGACCTTCTTCAACGTGAAGGCGTCTATGGCGCTCAGACTTACGGGGACAGTAACATCCTCGGCCTTGAGGTCGCTGGGAGAAGTGACAGCCGTCGGAAACGAAGTAACCGGCCTTGCCGTCGGCGACCGTGTCATGGGGATTGTCGGCGGCGGGATGGCGGCTACCATTCCGACCAGAATGTCCTTCATCGAGGCGGCCGCAGTCATGGAGAGCTTCGTCACGGGCTGGGAGGCTCTTGCACATCTCGGACGAACCGAAAAAAAGCGAGACCGTTCTCATTCATGCTGCTGCAGGCGGCATCGGATCGGCGGCAGTCCAGCCCGCCAAAGCGGCTGGAGCAACCTAGCTAGCCACCGCTTTGGCGGGCAACATCGGGAACGTGCTTTCGCAGGGCGCCGAAGCTGTGTTCGATTATCAGCGGTCGGACTTCGAGGCGGAGGTCGTCGATGCGACGGCATCCTGTGGGGTCGATCTGATCATCGACTTTGTCAGCGGGTCCTACCTCGTCCGCAACATTCGTAGTCTTGCTCCTGGTGGTCGGCTTGTCCAAGTGGGCCTGTTGGGGCGAGATAAGAACGCCATCATTCCGCTCGGAACTGTCCTTCACAATCACTTACAATTGCTGGGCACGGCCATGAAATCCAGATCTCGCTCAGAAATGAGAGCTATGATCCGCCGGTTCAGGGACGATGTGCTGCCAATGATGGGCAAAGAACTTCAGCCCGTTGTCGGGGCACTGTATCCACTCTCAGCTACATCGGATGCCGATCGCCGGATGGAAGCCGGCGGAGTGTTCGGCAAGATCGTTCTTGACGATTTTCATGGGTGATGCCGGATACGCGGGGAGCTCTTGGACTGAGTGGAACTCGCGAATTGCATCGCGATAAGCCAAAAGATTGACCGCCGGTGAGTTTTGCCCAGCAGACTTTTGCACGAGGAAAGATGCCGGAGTGGTGGAGAGGGCCGCTGTGAACGGCCCTACCCCTGGAGCGCTGAATTTATAGCACCCAGCCTCCGTCGATTGTCAGGCTCGATCCTGTCATGAAAGACGTGTCGGGACCCGTTAGATAGGCCACCATTCCCGCAATTTCCTTGGGGTCGGCAACGCGCTTCAAGGGGCTGCGGTCAGACAACATCTCAATGGCGCCGGCGTTCATGTCAGTGTCCGTTGGACCAGGTTGGATGTTGTTGACGGTGATGCGCCGCGGAGCCAGATCAAGGGCCAAGCCTTTCACCATCGCTGCGACCGCAGCCTTGGAGAATTGGTAGACGCTTGCTCCCGCCATTCCAGTCCGTTCCGCCGTGTTCGACCCGATCGTTATGACGCGGCCGCCATCCTTCATGTGCGGCACTGCGGACTGGATGGACAAGAAAACGCCGCGGATGTTGATGTCGATCATTAGATCGAGCTCTTCGAGAGTGACAGCATCCACCCTGTTGAGCCGCAAAATCCCTGCATTGACGACGACGGCGTCGATTGGCCCGAAGATGTCGACAGTCTTTGCCACCGCGCCACGAACGGCGGCAGCATCTGCGCTATTGGCCTGGATGGCCACCGCGCGGCGCCCACTCTTCTCGATCTCGTTCACGAGCGCCTTTGCGCTGTCCGGTCGCGAAACATATGTGAAGGCGACATCGTAGCCGTCTTTTGAAAGTCTTTCGACCGCAGCGGCGCCGATACCACGGGCACCTCCAAATACGAGGGCGGTCTTTCGTTCTTCGATTGTCATGGGATTCTCCTTTTATTGACAGATCAGTCCATAATTGAGCAAATGAAAAGCCTCCTTGTTGCGGAGGCCGCGTTATGGTTTTAGACGCTGTGTTGCAAATCGTGCCATCGCCTTCAGATCGAGAGCTTTTGCGCCGCCACGCGCAGCCACCTGCAGGCCGGTCATCGTCATCTGAATGAACGCGGTAGTTTCTTCAGCGTCGAGAGCGGGATTGATTTCCCCCGAACGCTGGCCCTCCAACACTCTCTCCAATATGCGTCGACCTAACGCCGCACTGGCAGAGTTGCGGCGCGAATTAAGGTCCGGGTCTGTCACGCCAAACTCGCCGACTGATCCAACCCCCATGCATCCCAGCGCCCGCTCGCAATCGTCTTCCGACACAAGACCGGAAAGCAGGTCTTCGATGCCTTTTATAGGCGATGTCGGGCCGCTCAACCTCATGACATGCCCAGTGTTTGTCCGCTGCTGATAGGTATCCAGCGCTTCCAGATAAAGAGTACGTTTGTCGCCAAAGGCGCCGTAGAGGCTTTGTCTGCCGATGCCCATCGCCACACGCAGATCATCGGTAGAGGTCGCGGCAAATCCCTTTGCCCAGAACACCCTCAGGGCTTTCTCCAACGCTGCGTCGCGGTCAAATTCTCTCGGTCTTGCCATGCGGACGACGTACCAATTATTGATTGATCAGTCAATAATTAAATTCCCACCTTGCGGCGGAAATATTCCGGGGCAAGTGCAACATGTTCGGGCGTCGATGAGAGTGCGAGCTTCCTGACTGTGGCAAGCCCCGGCCGCCGGAGCGCGGTTTTCTGTCATATTCCGAATTTTGAACGGTCTATGTGATCCCGGATTGACATCGAAGTTAATCGTGGATATTTTATATCCACGATTAGGAGATGCACCATGAAACTGAGCGAAGGCGTCGAGCAGGCCATTCACTGCACGGCATTCCTGGCGGGGCTGTCCGAAGACGGCGTCCTGTCGGCGGCAGCACTGGCAGAACTCCACGGCGTATCGACGAGCTACCTCCTCAAGCATCTGCAGGCGCTTTCCGGCGCCGGGATCGTCGCAACGACGCCGGGTCCGAAGGGTGGATATCGGCTGGCCAAGGCGCCAAAGGACATCACGATGCTCGACATCGTCCTCGCGGTCGAAGGACCAGCGCCCGCCTTCCGGTGCGCCGAGATCCGCCAGCGCGGGCCGAATCCACTTCCGGCGCGCTACTTCACTAAGCCCTGCCAAATCAACGCCGCGATGCTGAAAGCCGAGAAGGCCTATCGCGCAGAACTCGCCAAGGTGTCCGTCGCGGACCTTCTGGCGGACCTTGGTGCAGCCGACGACGGTGGTATCGCCGCCCGGGGATGCGCCTTCCTTGAACTCCACGAACGCAAGACGGGCAATCGCGCCTCGTCATAGGAGAAAGCACCATGACCAAGATGAAGAAGGTCGTCGTCATCGGCGGCACGGGCCTGATCGGCTCGAAGGCAGTGAAGCTGCTACAGGACGCCGGCCACGAAGCCGTCGTCGCAAGCTCCCGCAACGGGATTAATGCCTACACGGGCGAAGGACTGGCCGAGGCGCTTGCGGGCGCCGACGCCGTCATCGACGTGTCGAACATGATGTCTTTCGATAAGGCCGTCATAACCGACTTCTTCGACAAGTCGAGCCGAAACCTGACACGTGCCGAACAAGCCGCGGGCGTGCGCCATCACGTCGTCCTCTCGATCGTCAACGCGGACCGCCTCGCCGCGAACCCATACATGGCCGGCAAACTCGCCCAAGAAGACGCCGTCGCAGCATCGGGCCAGGCCTACACCATTGTGCGCGCGACACAGTTCCACGAATTCACGGAGACACTGGTGGGCGCCTACTCGGCCGACGGCGCGGTGAAAGTGCCGGATATCGACTTCCAGCCGATCGCGGCCGACGACGTCGCCGCTGCTTTGGTGGAAGCCGCGCTCGGGGAGCCGAAGAACGCATCCGTCGATCTTGCCGGGCCCGAACGGGCACCGTTCGAATCCTTCATCCGGACCTATCTCGATGCCAAGAGCGACGCTCGTCCGGTCAACGCCGACGCCGCCGTCGACTACTTCGGCGCTTCCGTTGTCGCCGGCTCGCTGGTTCCCGGCGGAGACTACATCAAGGGTGCGATCACGATCGCCGAGTGGCTCAGAACATAGGAGGGAAACAATCATGAAGACCATCCTCCATGCCGCTTCAGCCCTTGCGGTCTCTCTGGCCACAGCTTCCGCTCATGACGTCGCCAAGCCTGGACTTGCATATGATACGAAGGACGCGAAGGTGACGCTGGTTTACGAGCATCCCCTCCCGGACGTTCCCCGAAAGAGCGTGAAGGGCGTCCTCGTCGAGTACGGCCCCGGCGGCTACAGTTCCGCTCACACGCATGCAAAATCCGCCTTGATCTATGCGACGGTTCTCGAAGGCGCCATCTTAAGCGCCGTGAACGGTGGCGAGACGAAGACCTTCATCGCCGGGCAGAACTTCACCGAGCTGCCGGGCGACCGCCACGACGTCAGCGCCAACGCCAGCAAGACCGAGCCGGCGAAGCTGCTTGCCGTCTTCGTCGTCGATACCGATGACACCGCCCTGACGACACCGCGAAAGCCGTAGCGCTACCTACCAGACCTACCCCCTCACCTAGCACACGCAACGACGGTTTCTCCGGCGAACGGAGAACCGTGTCCACGAGAAAGGAAAACAACATGTCCCGCATGAACTGGTCCGAAGTCGCCCCCGAGGGTGCCAAGGCGCTCTTCGGCGTGCATCACTACGTCACCAAGAAAACGAACCTGCCTGAGGAGCTGATTCATCTCGTCTTCCTGCGCGTGTCGCAGATCAACGGCTGCGCCCATTGCATCGACATGCATAGTCGCGATCTGCGCAAGACGATGTCCGTCGATAAGATCACGCTTGTTCCTGTCTGGGATGAGGTGCCTCACCTGTTTAGCGACCAGGAACGAGCAGCACTGGCCTGGGCTGAAGAAGTCACGAATGTCAGCCAGACCCAAGCATCGGACGAGGCCTATGCCGCCGCAGCCGCAGCTTTCGAACCGAAGGACCTCGTCGATCTGACGATCACGATCGCTGCGATGAACGCGTTCAATCGTCTCGGGGCGCCATTCCGGCTTCCGGTTGCAGCCAAGGCGTGATCGCGCGAGCAGTGCAACCGCATAGGCACCTCCCTGCCGGGCCGTCGAGGTCCGACAGGGTGTTTCGACCTGCAGATGCGACCATCCCGGTCGCCATCTCCCAGACACGGAAGGCATTATCCGGATCGAACACTTCAGAGTGTTTATGAAGGTGAGCCGCTGTTTTACTCCTGCGTGAAACCGACTGACCACGATGTAGCAGGCCTTCGACTGACCGAAGGCCTCGCCTGACAACACCGCAAATCACTCGTGTGCCGATATGCGCTCAGCCTCGACGATCACCTACTGACAAGCCCGTTAAATGCTCAGAAAGCAGCCAGAGCCGTTCAGCAGCCTGTGGATCCATGGCCCAAGGCGCCACACCTCTGGTCCCATCCGTCTCCGCCTGCGGCAGGGCGACTTCGCAATCTTCGCAGTAGACGCCACCAATACCGTTGAGTTCGGGTCGCGTTGCTGCCCAGACGCTTGTTGCTGCCCCTTGTTCCGGCGTCTTGAGATCGCGCGATGGATCGACTCGACGATTGCCATTCTCGTCGTAGACATCAAAAGAGTTGATCTCGTCTTCGGTAAGATGGCGGGCGAGATCGGTCAGGATGATGCCCGGGTGCAAGGAAAATGACCGTACGCCACACCCTGCTCCAAGCCGATCAAGTTCAAGCGCAAACAGAGCATTTGCCGTCTTCGCCTGGCCATAGGCCTGCCACTTGTCATAAGGGCGAGCCTTGAAATCAATGTCGTCGAAATCGACTGGACCGATTTGATGGCCACGCGAAGATACCGAGACCACCCGCGCGCCGTTTGCCTTGACAAGGGCTGGCCACAGGCCTGCAACCAATCGGAAATGGCCGAGATGGTTGGTGGCAAACTGGCTCTCGTGCCCAGCCTCATCACGGGCAAGCGGCGTTGCCATGATGCCAGCGCTGTTGACCAGGATTGAGATCGGCATGCCCGTCGCAACGATCTTGCCAGCAAAGGCGGCAACCGATGCGGGATCCGCAAGATCCATCGCTTCGATAACAACATTGTCGATACCGGCAAGTGTGCGTCCGGCCTTTTCGCGATTGCGGGCCGGTACGATGACATGAGCACCGGCACCAGCGAGCGCCCGCGTCGTCTCGACGCCGAGACCGGAATAGCCGCCGGTGACAATCGCCGTCTTGCCGGAAAGATCGATGCCCTCGGTAACCTCGCGCGCCGTGCTGGATGCGCTGAAACGAGATCCAATAGGTTTCTGTTCGGACATGTTGTTACTCCTTCATTTGTGGCTCTGGTGTCCGTCCCCTATATCGGGTAGCTTCTCGGAGTCCCCAGCCTGCAGGATCCGGATTTCTGTCGTGATCGTCCAAAACATCCAGGATCCCCTGTCCGACGTGCTCAGCGCCATCGATGCGCGTGCGCTGTTCTCCGTGCGTTTTGCAGCCGGAGGCGCGTGGTCTGTTGCTTTTCCACCACCGGGCTACCTCAAGTTCAATGCAGTCCGTGAAGGCGTTGCCTGGCTGATCTCGGAGGGAGAGGCACCGTTGCGCATTGAAGCCGGCGATTGTCTTGTGGTCAGCGGCAAGGCGTTTACGCTTTGCAGCGATCCCAACGTGACGCCGATAGCAGCGGCAGAGGTATTCGCTGGGGGTAATCTCGATGTCTCAGTGGGCGATGGTCGGGATTTCGTGCTCCTAGGCGGCAGCGTCAACCTCGATACCGTCGATGGCTCACTCCTCACCGACGCCCTGCCGCCTGTTGTAGTGATTGACCACGAAGAGGCCGGACCGATTGGCTGGCTGCTCGAACAGTTGGACCTGGAGTGGAACAGCGCAGCACCGGGTGCTCGCGTCGCCTGCAACGACCTGCTGCGTCTGGTGTTTATCCATGTCCTGCGTGCCTATATGGCGCGCCAGACATCACAGCATCCCGGCTGGCTCGCCGGCCTTGCGGATGCTCGTCTGGCGCCGGCACTGCGGGCCATCCACGCCGATCCATCGCGCCGCTGGACGGTAGAAGCACTGGCGTCTCTTGCCGGCCAGTCCCGCTCCGGATTTGCCGAAAGATTTCGTGCCACCGTCGGAGCACCGCCGATCGACTATCTCGCGAACTGGAGGATGCGGCTTGCCGCCGCCCGGCTGCGGCGTGGCAACGAGCCACTGCCACGGATTGCACAGTCGCTCGGCTATGGATCCGACAGCGCTTTTGCCGCCAGCTTCCGCCGCGCCATCGGCCAATCGCCGGCGCGTTACCGTTCCCTTTATCGCGACAAGATGCAGAGTGAGGTTGTCAAGTCGTGACTGCTGGTTTGCCACTAGCCGGTCTGGTGCGCAGGCAGATGCAGCGTTGCAGCAAGTCCTCATTGTTTGCGACCGCTTTCAATTTGGACATACTCCGCATCATACGCCTTGACAGGAATCAAACCCAGAACCGGCAAACCGAAGAACCTATCACGCTGATTCTACCGCAAAAACACTCTCTATGATCGTCAAAGCTATCGGTCGTTTAAAGAACCGCAGACGTGGAGAGCTTCCCATGAGGCTGCTTAAACGGATCGGCTTTCGTTTGGATCGAGCCATTCACGCTGCTCATTGTTAGTGCTTTGACGGCCAACTGTTCAACTTTTTACCCTTATTTATCCCAGGCCCGAGGACCGGCGGTGCTAGTCCTTTTTCCAGAGGCGCTGATGTGGATCGGCACCCAATTTGGAAAAGGAAAGCATCATGAAAAAGCATCTGCTCGCCACTGTCGCACTTCTCATGGCCATCTCTCCCGTTGCGGCTGAAGCCCGCTGCGTGCCGAACACCCCAGTCATCGCCGCGAAAGCCGCTCCCGTCATTCAGTACAAAAACACGACGATAGATGGCGTAAAAGTCTTTTATCGTGAAGCCGGCCCCAAAGACGCACCGGTGCTACTGCTTCTGCACGGATTTCCGACCTCGTCCCATATGTTCCGCAACCTCATTCCGCTGCTTGCAGACCGCTACCGCGTGATCGCGCCTGACTATCCCGGCTACGGTCAGAGTGATGCGCCCGACCACACCAAATTTTCCTACACATTCGAGAACCTGACCAACGTCGTCGACAAGCTGACGGAAAAAGTCGGCGCCGATCGCTACAGCATGTATGTGATGGATTACGGCGCACCGATCGGATACCGGCTCGCGCTCAAACATCCCGAGCGGGTTGAAACCCTGATCGTGCAGAATGGCAACGCCTATACCGAAGGCCTTGCCGCGTTCTGGGATCCGATCAAGGCCTATTGGGCCGAGAAGACGCCGGAACGCCGAGAAGCGCTCGCCGGTCTGGTTACGCTCGAAACCACGAAATTCCAGTATACCGACGGAATGGGCGATGTCTCACATATCAGCCCCGACAACTGGGTCGTCGATCAGGCCTTGCTCGACCGGCCGGGCAACAAGGACATCCAGCTGGATCTCCTGGGCGACTACGGCAGCAATGTACCGCTTTACCCGCAATTCCAGGCCTTCTTCCGCGACAACCAACCGCCAACGCTGATCGTCTGGGGCAAGAACGACAAGATCTTTCCGGAACCTGGCGCGCACCCCTATCTTCGCGATCTCCCGAATGCCGAGATGCACATTCTCGATAGCGGCCATTTCGCCCTCGAAGACAAGCTCGATGTGATGGCGCCGCTCATCCGGGATTTCCTCGACCGCAAGGTTTGCAACTGATCGATAGCCAATCCGTTCCGCGGGGCCAGCGGCCCCGCAACTTCCCCCATCAAAGGAAAAGATCATGACCAATCCCGTTTCGGGCACCCAGACAGCTGGTGCGCCGTCCCTCTCGATCGTCCTCGTGCACGGCGCATTTGTCGATGGCTCCGGATGGCAACAGGTCCATGGCGAACTTGTCGACCACGGCTTTGAAGTGCTCGTCGCTCAACACCCGACGACCTCGCTTGAAGGCGACGTTGCCGTGACCGAACGCCTGATTGCCGCAGCTCGCCACCCGGTTCTCCTGGTGGGCCACAGCTACGGTGGAGCCGTCATCACCGAGGCTGGCGTCAACCCGAAAGTCCAGGCTTTGGCCTACATCGCGGCTTTCGTGCCGGATGCGGGCGAATCCGTCGCGGCTCTGAACGAAGCTCCGGAAGAGCCCGGCGAAACGAAGGCACCGTTGCTGCCGCCGCAGGACGGCTACCTCGTTGTCGATCCTGCCAGCTTTCCGGAAGCATTTGCCGCCGATGTCGACATCACGACCACGCGCTTCATGGCGGCGGCACAGTTGCCCTGGGGCCTTGCAGCGGTCATAGCACCCCTTACCCACGCAGCTTGGAAGACCAAACCCAGCTTCTATCTCGTCGCTTCCGCCGACAGGATGGTGCCGCCTAGCGCGCAGCGCCGGATGGCCAAGCGTGCGAGTGCCGCGATCACCGAGATCAACAGCAGTCACGCCGCGATGCTGTCGCACCCGCAGGACGTCGCGGCGTTCATCGCAGCAGCCGCCTTGGCCGCAACGCCGACCGAAGGTGCCGGACAATGACCCGGCCCGTCACCCATCACCGAACCACCAGCGTTGAAGGCGTGGAAATTTTCTACCGCGAGGCTGGAGAGAAAGGCGCCCCTGTCGTGGTGTTGCTGCACGGCTTTCCAAGCTCTTCGCACATGTACCGCAACCTCATCCCAGCGCTTGCCAACCACTATCATGTGATTGCGCCCGACCTTCCGGGGTTCGGTCTGTCGGCAATGCCGTCTTCCAGCGAATTCGAATACAGCTTTGCCACTTTCTCGGATGTCATCGCCGGTCTCCTCGAACAGCTGGGCGCCGAACGCTACGCGCTCTATGTCATGGATTATGGCGCGCCAACCGGGTTTCGTCTGGCGCTCGCGCATCCGGATCGGGTGACCGCCCTGATCGTCCAGAACGGCAACGCCTATGAAGACGGCATGGGGGATTTCTGGGGGGGGACGCGGGCTTACTGGGCCGACAACGGCCCGGTAAACCGCGACGCGCTGCGGCCTTTTCTATCGCTTGACGGCACACGTTTCCAATATCTCACTGGCACAAAAGATGAGACGCGGATCGATCCGGCGGCATGGTTATACGATCAGCTCTTCCTCGACCGCCCGGGCAGCACGGACATCCAGCTGGACATCATCTACGACTATAGGACCAATGTCGGGCTCTACCCCGACTTCCACGCCTATTTCCGCGCCCATCAGCCGCCGGCCCTGATCCTGTGGGGCGAAAATGATCCCATCTTCCTGCCGGAAGGCGCACGCGCCTTCCTCCGCGACCTGCCCGAAGCCGAGCTTCATTTTTTTGATACGGGACATTTCGCCCTGGAGGACAAGGCGGACGAGATGATCCCGGTCATGCACGACTTCCTCGCCCGAAACCTGATCCGTTAATTGGAACCCAAGAAAAGGAAAATGACCATGTATAACAGCAAATCCAAGCCGAGCGTCCTTCCCACCGGCGGCGGCGCAGCCCTCATCGATCCCTCCGACGCGCTGATCCTGCTTCTCGACCACCAGTCGGGGCTGTTCCAGACGGTCAAGGACATATCCGTGTCTGATCTGCGCCGGAATGTGGAGATGATCGCCAGGCTCGCCACTCTCCTGAACATCCCGGTGATCACCACTGCTTCGGAACCTGCCGGCACCAATGGTCCACTGATGCCCGAGATCCATGAATTGGCGCCGCACGCCGACTATGTGCCGCGCAAGGGAGAAGTAAACGCCTGGGACAATGACGATTTCGTCGCAACCGTTCGCGCAACCGGCCGCAAAACTCTCATCATGGCCGGCGTCTGGACCAGTGTCTGTGTGATGTTTCCGGCGCTCGATGCCCGCGCTGCTGGCTACGATGTCTATGCGGTGCTTGATGCCTCGGGGGATCCGAGCGAAATGGCCTCGCGGATTTCACTTGCCCGCTTCGTGCAGGGCGGCGTCAAGCCGACATCGACCAATGCATTGCTGTCTGAGCTTCACCGCACCTGGGCGCGTCCCGAGGCTGCCGAGCTTGGCAAGCTCTACGGACTTGCCGCACCGAACTATGCCGCCGTGGCCGAGAGCTATGCCCGCGCGCAGCAGGCCGCTAGAGAGGCAATCTAGTACTTTGTGCATCCGACGCCCTGCGAACAGAGCACACTTTAGGGAGATATGATATGAGTTACGGTTTCATGGATATCGCGATCACGCCTTCAGTTCGCAGGGCTCAAGCGGAAATGGGAGCGGATCATTTCTGGTCCGACTTCAAGGGACACCGCGAATTCGACCGGTTCACGGCACAGGAGACTGCATTCATCGCACAACGCGACAGCTTCTACATGGCCTCCGTTTCGGAAACAGGCTGGCCTTACGTTCAGCATAGAGGCGGGCCTGCCGGCTTTCTCAAGGTCCTCGACGATCGCACCCTCGCCTTCGTCGATTACCGCGGCAATCGCCAATATATCACCACCGGCAATCTGACAGAAAACGACCGGACATGCCTGTTCCTGATCGACTACCCCGCGCGCACCCGGCTGAAGATCTATGCCCGTGCCGAGAAGCTGGCCCTTGACGCCGATCCGGTACTTACCGAGGCCATCACCGATGGTGCTTATGGAGCCAAGGCTGAACGCATTTTCAGGTTGAAGCTCGAGGCGTTCGACTGGAACTGTCCGCAGCATATCGTGCCGCGTTACACCGAAGCCGAATTTTTGGCCGCCTCGCGACATCTTCTGGACAAGGTCGCTCAGCTTGAGCAGGAAAATGCGTCACTGCGGGAGCGCCTCGACTTGCGACGAAAAGACTAAGCACAAACCCAGGGTGAGTGCAGCAAGGTCAACCAAAGTCCGTTGCATCGATGGCAAGCCGGGTCCGTTTGGTAGCAGCACCTGCACCCATGGCGCGGGCACGATCCAATGACGTCTGGAAATAGCGCATCGCCTTGTCGGGCCGACTGTTTCCGGCTGCGATCATTCCCGCAACGCGCCAAAGATCCGGATGCCACCAACGCTCTTCACGTATGCCAGTTTCTGCAAGCACGGTGCGCAGACTATCCTCCGCAAGCTGCAGTTCGCCTGCGGCAAGATATGCCTCCGCCAACAGGCTCCGGTAGAAGGGGACGCGAGCACGCCAGTTCCCCCGAAGCAATCCGTTGATACTGTCTTGCATCAGGGTAAAGCCTGCCTGCTCACCTCGAGAGGACTGGATAGCACCGGCGAAAAACTTGGCTGTCCCCTCGTAAATGCCGACGCTTTCTCGCCGGCTGACGTCGGCCAGTTGGTGCTGAAGCCGCGAAACAGTTTCGAGATCACCCTCCACGAAAGCGATCGGAAGGGCCGCAAGCGAAATTGCATTGCCCAAGGAGATCATGTGATCGAGATCGGCGGCACGATCGATCGCCTGACCGGCCAGCCGGGAGGCACGATCAGAATCACCCTGTAACCAATACAGAAATGCCTGAGAGAAACGAATACCGGCAGGCAAATCGACCTGGAACCTGGACAAGCCATGCCCTTCCTCCAGGTGACCCCAATCATCCATCAGCGCCTCCAGGTCGGCCGATGCCGAATTGAACTCGCCTGCATAGATCTTGATATGCGCTAAAAGTCGTTTGCCGTCGGGCGCCGTCGACCAGTCCAGAGCCTTTGCTGCCGCAAACTCGTTCATGCTGCGCAATGCCGTGCGGGGCCGGCCGGAATAGGCCAGAAAAACGGCCTGTCCGCACACCGATCGTATTTCAAATTCCGCGTCGCGCGACCCGTTCGCATGAAAGATGCTTTCGCGCCAAGCATCATCGGTTTGCGGGTGCATATGGCGCGCCAGTGTCATGGCCCAGGCCCGAGCCGTGGAGAGCTTGGCTCGGCCCAGTGGCGCGAGCCCCATGAGGGCAGCGCTGTTTGACCCGGCAAGGTCGATGGCCTCCAGCATTTCCCTAAACGCCGATAGTTCTTGCCACAGCGGCAAGGCAGCGACCACCAATTCGACACCCAAAGCCGCATCGCCTGCGGGATCAAACGCCCAACCGATGGCCGCGCGAACGTCGTCGATCTGCCTCCGATATTTGCCGAGCCATTCGCGAGATGTCTGCGACGACCAATCCCGTTCGGCAATCTGCAGCTTGTCCTTTGTTCGAACGGCAAAATGTCGTCTTGCCTTCTCTCTGTAGAGGGAACCTGAAAGACGCCGCGCGGCATAGGCACCCGTGCTTTCGGCAAGTCTGTAATGCACAGTCCCGCCGTCGTATTCCGCTGATACCAGCGACTTTGCCACGAGCTGCGACAGTGCGTCTCGCCCGGTCATCGGCTCCAGGGCGCCGGCGAAATACATCGCCTCCACGTCGTCGGAGTTGAAACGGCCGGAAAATACCGAAAGCAGACCGAGCAAGACCGCCTCACGGTCAGGAAGAAGCCGATAGCTCCAGTCGAGCGTCGCCTCCAAGGATTGGTGGCGCAAGGGTGCATCCCTTGCTCCCCGGTTCATCGTATCAAAGCCATCCCTGAAGAGGTCATCGAGCGCCGAGGGTGCAAGAACACTGGCCGTACCGGCGGCCAGTTCGATGGCGAGTGCCAAGCCGTCCAGCCGTGAGCAGATCGAAACAACACTGCGGACATATTCATCAGTAGGCTTTATATCGCCTAAACCGTACGCCTTTGAAATGAACAGCTGGATTGCCGGAAACTGTAGCGCGTCGCTGATGGACATTGTCGTCGTCTGGTGCGGATAAGCCAATCCTGAGAGAAAATGAATCTGCTCGTGCCGCGTCCGTAACGGCTCGCGGCTGGTCGCAATGATCCGCGCCGAAGGAACGTCCGCGGATATCCGCTCAACGATCGTCGCGGCCATCGCGACAACGTGCTCGCAATTGTCGATGATGAGAAGCAGCCGGTTGCTGCGAAGGACGTCGATCACGCCTGCGATGGGATCATCAAACCCAAGCGACACGCCGAGGGCAGACGCGATCGCCGGAACCACAAATCGCGGATCGCTCAGCGTCGAGAGATCCGCAAAGGCGATGGCTTCGTTTGCCCCGCAGGATTGCTCAGCAACCGTAACCGCAAGAGACGTTTTTCCCGCGCCGCCTGGCCCGACGATGGTGACGTAACCCGCTTGATCAAGCTTTTCCGAGATCTGCCGGGTCGCTTCATCGCGGCCGAGGAGCGGCCGAACCTGGGGTGCCGCGATATGACGGCTTGTGCTGGCAACCACTTGCCGGGCTGGCGCCGGGCGATCGCTTTCCAAGGCGGCGACGAACTTGTAACCTCGCCCAGCAATGGTTGCGATGTACTCCATGGTAGGATCAAGTTCGGCCAGCGAGCGTCGAAGGTTGCCGACATTGACCTTCAGGTTATGGTCGTGGACGATATAATCTGGCCATACATGCGCAAACAGATCGGCTTTGCTGACAACCTCGCCCGCCCGCGCCACGAGCAGGGTCAGAATGTCGAAACCTCGCCCACCGAGGCCGACGGGTTGCCCCTTGTACAGGAGGGATTGAGCTTCTGGCAGAAAACGGAAATCTCCAAACTGGAAAGCGGTCTGTTTCGACAATGTCTGTAACCCGAGATCGTGTGACACCCTGCTCTCACAATTTAAAAAATTTAACGATATACCGCCCTGGCCAGTTTTCAAGGCGTATGGAGACAGGTTGCACCGCAGGCTGGCTCAAGATGAAGGTTGCCAGGCCTCTTCGCAGATCTTCGATGGCGTTGGAAGATCGTCTAGCTCGCTTAAATCACTCAACGCCAAAGTCGGCGCAAATCCTCATCAACGGCATTTCTGGCCCAAACGGGCGTGCAGGATTCGCCGATGAAATTGTTCTATTTTTAATCCGACAGTTCCGTTATCTGCTTTCGGCGAAGTGTCGGCCTTTGGAGTACTCTGTTGGATTCTTGTTCTTCTGATCAGCCCTGCCTCACGCAGGAGGATGCCATTGAGGCCAAAGCTTTCATTGATCTGCACAAGGCCGCCCGCGGCCGATTGACGGACGAGGAGCGGTTCGCATGCGTTTCCATGAATGGTGGATGCACGATCTCACTACCGAGCGCGCCTGCGATCGGCCTCAACCGTATCCTTGGCCTCACCACACGTGAAGATCTCGACAAGGCCTACAGCTGGATGAGGGGAAAGACGGGGAACCGGTTCTTACAAGTCAATGCCGACACTGCATCGGACGAGCTGACACAGTGGATCGAGACGAAGGGGTTGGTTGCCTACGGACCTGGATGGGCGAAGCTTCGGCGATCCACGGACACGGTCCCTCTTCCATCGCCAGGCACCGTGAAAACACGAAAAGTTCGGCCCGACGAAGCCGAGGTATTCGGCGCCATGATGTGTGCCGGTTTTGGCTTTCCGGAAAGCCTCACTGCTCTATGGGCAGCAATCGTGGGACGCGACGGATGGTCTTGTTTCTACGCGTTGGATGGAGACACACCCGTGGGAACAGGAGCGATGTTCGCTTCAGGATCCTTCGCGTGGCTCGGCGGTGGAACGACCGTGCCGAGCTTTCGAAATAGAGGTTCACAAAAGGCCCTAATTCAAGCTCGTCTAAAGGAAGGCGCAGACCGTGGCGTGTCGACTTTCGTGGTAGAGACCGAAGTGCCATCGGCCGAAAAGGCCAACATCTCGAACGCCAATCTAGCGAAAATGGGTTTCGTGCATATCTATAATCGCAGCAACTTCATTTTATGACATACTTGCTGTCGAGAGAGGACCAAGGTCGTGCATTAGCAATATGATTTGGTTCGGCAGCTTAGTGGGACTGACTCTACGGATATTTATGGGGCCACTACATTGCAAGCTTATGCCTTGGCTCTTGAGAGGATTTCAACCATTGGCACGCTTCTTTCTTCCCGATGCAGTCGGTCCGTAGGACGGCTCTATGGAGGTCGACATCATAGGAGCCAGCGCTGGGTGTTTTCTCGTATAAATATGTCCGAAGAGTTCGGCAGCGAATGCTCTTCCCCAACTCGGCTATCTCTCGGCCATATGAAGCGGCACCTCTACCTACGCTTTACCCTTGGCCACAGCTCCAATTAGATTCGAAAACACCCCCTCGGCCTCGGAAGCGGAGCAGTTTCCCCGTGTAACAGCGCTTGTCAACGCGTCTCCTGCCGCAACCAATGCCGCGCAGGCCAATGCCAGCGATTCCGGCTGAAAGTTTGAGTGAGGCCGTAAAACATCAATGAACATTTCGATCACAGCATCGACTAGCTCTTGGTACACGTTGGCTTTCTCCTCGCTTCCTGCAAGCGCTGCGCCGACAGCATGAAATTCGTCACCTTGGTCGGTTCCGCAGGCCAGATAAGTTTTAGCCAAAGCCAATATAGTCTCTTTCGCCGGTCGATTTCCCTGAGCCATAAGTGTGCGAAACGCGGCAATGCGTTCGGTGTCTATCCAACGATAGAGTTCAATTAACAAACCCGTTCTGGTCTCGAAGTGCTCGTAGGTCACAGGTTTGGAAACGCCCGCCCGCACTGCCAGGTGACCTAGTGTCAGCCGATCAGCACCTTCTTCCCGAACGATCAGGCGCGCCGTCTCTAGTAGCTGCTGACGCCTCTCGGACTTCGAAAGTCGGCCTTTAGTCCTATTGTCGATGGCAGCTTTTTGCTTTTCCACTTGCATACCTACTTTTAGTAACCTACCATGTGTAGGAATCAGTAAACCACAGGTATCGTGATGTTACAAGCTTCTGGAAGTCTCCACGACCCAATACTTATTATCGGCGGCGCCGGCGAGGTTGGGCGATGGGCCACACGCTTCTTGCGTGAGCAATATCCTGATGTACCAATCCTCATTGGCGGTCGCGACGAGCAACGCGCGATACGAGCAGCAGCAGCTGTCGACGGCGCGTCTGCGGTGGTAGTGGACCTCACTGCCTCTGACCTGGGGCTAGGCGAGCAACGTGTCTCGGCGGTCGCAACGCTCTTTACGGACAAAACCGGGGCAGCTCTCCGCTGGGCCCAACAATTGGGCGTTGGGCACGTCAACATCTCACCAAGCATAAGCGAGCTGGGCTTGGAAACTGCTACATTCATGCAGAGACCTACCGCCGCGCCAGTCGTCCTTGGTACAGAATGGCTCGTTGGTGCGACAAGCGTACCGTCACTCTTGTTCGCCCGAGAATTTGGTCGTCTGGAAAACATTCATATCGAGGCAGTGCTCGATGAACAGGATGCGTTCGGACCTGCAGCGAATGCAGATCTTGAGCGCCAGATGTATGCGGGTGCTGCCGCTCTTTTGAGAACGGTTGGCGCGTGGCGATGGTACCATGGCGCCGAGACCAGATCGAAGGTGCGCGCAATCGACGGCACCGAGTTGGACGCGAACGTGTTTTCGCCAAACGACGTCTTGTTGTTGGCAAACGCAACCGGCGCTCCTGATATTCGGTTCGACCTGGCCATTGGAATGAGCTCCACCCGCCGGAATGGCGGACCGGTATCGACTGAAATCATTATCAACCTTTCGGGCCTGGATCACGCCGGGCAGCAGCTTCGGAAACGTCACGCGATCGTTCATCCCGGGGGGCAGATGCCGCTAACGGGTCTGGGTGTCGCGCTCGTTCTTGAACGCTTGGCTGGTCTCGCGGGCGATACGCCCCGACCGGGCCTCTATTTCCCAGCCCAGCTCATCGACCACTCCACATACTTTGATCGGCTTCGCGCATCAGGCGGTGAAGTCATTGAATTGGAGCCGATCCAACACGCGCTGCAAGGCTCGGATCAAGCATAACCTGGAGCAGAAAATGAACCACACTCATAAAGCATCAGCCGCCACGGATCATCCCGTACACCATTCGCAAATCGAGGCCAACGGAGCCTCTTTCCATGTGGTTGAACAAGGCCGCGGTCCAGTAGTGCTCTTCTTGCACGGATTTCCAGACACTGTGGAAACGTGGCGTAGCCAGATGCAAGTTGTCGCAGAAAACGGATACCGCGCGATCGCGCTCGACATGAGGGGTTTCGGCGACAGCTATGCCCCGAACGATCCCGCACTTTACAGCGGGGCCCTAATTGTTGGCGACCTGATTGGCATCCTTGATGCGTTGCAGGTGCCTACCGCAACCATCATATCCCATGACTGGGGTGCCGACCACGGACAACGGGCGATGGTCATGCGACCGGATCGTTTCAACGGCATCATAACGCTCGGCATCCCGTTCCTGCCGCGTGGCGAGCTGAGTACATGGGACTTGCTACGCAGTCGCGGTCTCGGCGATCTCTATTATGCTTTCGACATGATGAAGCGAGAGACGGATGACCGTATCCGTGATGCCAGCAAGACTATTCCGAGTGCACTTTATTGGCTCTCGGGCGAACCCGCCGAAGGAACCGGCTGGGACCCCATCGACGCAAAGCGGAATATGTTTCGACCTGCCCCTGACGTGCTGCCGACTTGGGCCGATCCAGCCTATGTGAAGCACAACATCGACACGTTCCAGCGAACGGGATTCAGAGGCGGTCTGAACCAGTACCGTGGCGTGCAGGCGACGTTTGAGCATCTCGCCGCGTACAAGGACGTACTGATCAAGCAGCCATCGCTTTATATTTGGGGCGATGCAGATGGGTTGTGCCGACTGTTCCACCCGGTCCCACCAACCGTGGAAGAGATGCGCAAGACAGCGCCCGGGCTCGTCGATGTCGTGCGCCTGGAAGGTGTAGGTCACTGGCCTCATCATGAGGCCCGCAAACGCGTGAATGCCGAAATCATCAAATTCCTGAACGGCCTGAATGCCGCCGTCTCAGCAACTGTCTAATCGATCAAGGAACATAGAACCATGATACTTTCTCACGCACTTCGTACAGGCGATCTTGCTTCGGTCAAAGAAGCTATCGACGCCGGGGCGGACGTTAACGCTAGAGGCCCCGATGGTCTCACGCCGTTGATGATCGCGTCTGCGCTTGGGCAGGCACAAGCTGTTGCTTTGCTCCTTACTGCCGGCGCGGACGTGCTGACGGCGGACCCTCGAATGGGAGCAACGGCAATCCACAAAGCGGCACAGTCCGGCAGCGCCGACGTGATCGGGATTCTGCTTGACCACGGAGCTTTCATCAATCAGCAATCGCCAGTTCTTGGCAATACCGCATTGATGGATGCCGTGCTTCACAAGCACGAAGCTGTTGTGCGGGTTTTGCTGTCGCGCCGCGCGCGCACCACGATACGGAATTACTGGCAACAGACCGCGCTCGACATCGCCAAGCATGACGACCTGAAAGCAATCGCAGCGCTGATTGAGGAAAGAGATGAGGCGGATGAAAAGCACATCGCCAGCTTGTCAATCATCTCATCAGTCAAGGCCGGAAATATTGAGGAGGTGAAGCGGCTGATCGCAGATGGCGCGGATTTTGAGGTTCGGGTGCCGATAACCGGGACGTTCGATGACGACTACACGCCTCTCGGTCTTGCAGTTCGCGAAGGTCATGCCGAAATCGTGCGCCTATTACTGGATGCTGGGGCAGATCCTCGCCGCACCATCGGTCTCATGCGCGGTTCGCCACTTCACGATGCTGCCTATTTTGGGAAGGCGGATCACATCGATATTCTGACGTCAGCAGCAAAACAGGGGGACACACAGATTGAGCTCGACGCGCAGGGTCCTTACAATGGCCTGACCGCTTTGCACGATGCTGTTTGGCATGGATACGTAGATGCAGTTGCATCCCTTGTGCGCGCTGGTGCTCGCCGTGATCTGAAAACTCACTCGGGCCTAACACCACTGAGCCTCGCTACTCTCTACGGCTATGAACCGATCGTTGAAATGCTGAGCAGCGACAGTCAGCAGACTGGATCCCAACCAGAAATCCTTTGAGTTAACTCGTTGAGCTCTCAAGGGCGCGGCGATGGAAATTAAAGACTGATCCGTAGTGCAGTGGTGTGATCTCGGTTTGATGGCCAAGCTGCGCAAATTTCGCTCATTTAGCTACCGCACATCAACAATTTGCGGTAGCATCCTGGATGGTGGAACGCGTGGGGGACGGTTCAAAAGAGCCGCCATAGCTAGTCTCTGGCAGCCCACATGAAAAACGTTTCTCGCTGTTCTCCCGCTTTGACCGCGTCCAGATAGCGGGTCTTCCAGACATCACCAATGAACGTCTCCATCGTCGTGGGCAATTTCGGACGATACTCGTGCTCTCCATGGAACCTTACGATGCCACTGTTCAAAGCGTCAGCACTGAGGGTGTCGTCCTGCCATTTCTCCAGCGTCCCGAACCGTGCCAGAAATTCAGCCTCGACGTCTTTATGGGTCGTTTCGATGTATCGGTAATCCACCGGCCTGCCGATCTTCTTGCCAATGATTTCGGCCAGTTCGTTCATCGAGACATCTTCCGAGCCTACTTCTAGGTATACGCGGTGTCCGCCCCTCGGATTGGTCAATTCCTTGGCCGCCAGCCACGCAATGTCATCGGTCGCCACCCAGGGCATTTTCAAATCGGGTTTGCAGAACCAGGCAATTCGACCGTATTTGGCAACCGGCCCCGTCCACGCCGATACGTCGTCCATGAACCAAGCGGCGCGCAGGTGGACCAAATCGATGTTGCCGAGTTCGTTTAACTTTTCGTCCAGATCGTGGAAGCATTCGAAATGGCCCGTTTTCCCCTTCACGTCCGAACCCATGGCCGTCAGGCTCACGGCCAGGTTGACAGAGGATTTTTTGAGCGCATCGACAAAGCGCTTGGCAACAGCGGGGTAATGCCCCTCGATGTTGTTCCAATCGGTCTTCACCATCAGGAACGCAGCATCGGCACCTTGGAAAAACTGGTCAAGGTCTCCCTCTCCGGTGTCAAAGCTTCCCAGAAATGGCTCTGCGCCGAGCGCGACCAGTGCGTCCAACGCTGGGCCACCTCGCGACAATGCTCTAACCTGATGCCCGGCCTTCAGTAAGTTCCGGGTAAGTTTAGCGCCAACTCGTCCCGTGGCACCGACGACAGAAATTCGCATGACAGTCTCCTTGCGGTTGTTGATCGCCGATTAGTAGACTATTGCTGTGCGTACGAATTTGGAGATAATGCCAAATGATCTCGAAATCGGGCCAATCCGCAAAACTGCTGCGTTCGTGCTACGATGACATTGATCTCGACCAGTCGGATCGTCCGGCCTTCGCTGTTCGCCTCGACTTCAATGACTATGAGGCAGAAGTACCCCAGCACCAGCACAAGGAAGGGCAGCTCATCTTGGCCCTGCATGGGGCCGTCACCTGCAAGACGGAAAATGGCATCTGGATTGTCCCACCAGACTGCGGAGTCTGGATACCCGGCGGCGTGCCCCACAGCAACCAGGTGACGTCCAACGCACGCCTGTCCTATCTGTTCGTTCAACCAGGCGCAGCGACACTGCCTCATGAGTGCTGTACTTTGTCTGTGTCACCGATGCTCCGCGAGATGATCCTCCGACTGGCGGATGTACCCGTCAATTCTCCTCCGGACAATCATGTCGGCCGTATGGTGCAGGTCTTGCTGGACGAACTCGCGCAAATGCCGATGCAGGGGCTGGATTTGCCCGCCTCCAGCCATCCCAAAATCGCCGCGATCACCGCTGCACTGATGGCGGAGCCGAGCGATCGTCGCACGCTCGTGGATTGGGCGACACACGTTGCCATGAGTGAGCGATCCTTGAAGCGGCTGATGGTCCAGGAAACGGGACTTACCTTCGGCCGATGGCGGCGGCAACTGCATCTGGTCATCGCGTTGCGCGAACTGGCCAGCGGCGCGACGGTCCAGAGGGTGTCGAGCGACTTGGGATACGAATCCCCTACCGCCTTTATCGTCATGTTCAAGAAGGCATTGGGAACAACACCGACCCGCTACTTCGCGAGGTGATTTTCCGAGTAGCCGAATTTCTCAACACTGGTCGGCCCTTGCAGCACGTGCCGTGACTACAATGGGCCTACTACGGACGATGGATCTTGCGTCGTCCCGCTCAGGAACAAGGTCGAAAAAGGGCTCGACCTCACCCAGCCGATCAGAGAGGCGACGGTAGCGCTGGGATCCGGGATCGACAGCCCCCTTTGTATCAATCATTTGGATCTTCGGCATTGAAGCTATTGAGAGGATGCGCGTTATTTCTAAGTGCATGTCCCCAAAACGCCAATACCCACGCCTTGAACGGATACGAATCAACCATCCGTGAAACATGAAGATGTTAGCCGCACGAAATGAGTCGTGGATTTTCGCACCAAATGGTGCCATACGAGCTACTCATTTACGGGGGCTCGAATATGCGATCAACCATAAATATCGACGACAATCTTATGGAACGGGCCAAGTCCCTCACGGGCACCAAGGAAACAGCAGCTCTCGTGCGGCAAGCGCTGGAGACACTCGTGCGTGTGGAATCCGGCAAACGGCTGATCGCGCTTGGCGGCTCTATGCCTGGGGTTGAAGCGTCGCCTCGCCGACGGAGCGATGTGGCAAAGTGATCCTGGTAGACACATCGACCTGGATAGATCATTTTCGATACGATTACTCAGAACTACGAAAAATCATCAATGATGACCAGCTGCTCTGCCACCCTTTCGTTGTAGCCGAATTGGCGCTCGGCAGCTTAAGAGAGCGGGCTGCAGTTTTAGAGTTCCTAACAGCTCAACGCGAGGCGCTAATCGCGACCCATGCGGAAGTAATGACGGTCATTGATCGTCATTCGATATTCAGCGTGGGGATTGGTTACACAGATGCGTATTTACTGACTTCAACGTTGCTCGACCGGCGATCAAGCTTGTGGACAAGAGATAAGCGCCTAGCGGCCGCAGCGCAAAAAGTTGGTGCGGCACTTTACCCGCACGCGCAAGCCTCTCATTAGCCCAATAACGCAGGACGCCCAGCAATATTGTGGCTCTTGAACGGATTCGAACCGTCGTCCACGCGTCGTGGATTGGGTAAGCATTTGCGACGCAATTCACTCACACTCGCTGGCGCCGCCCTAACTTGGTTTTGCTGGCTAATCGAAATGATGCGCACCGAAAGAATGATCGACCGAACGGCGGTATAGCTAAGGTCGCCAAGTTGCGGAGAAATCAGCGCGGAGACGTAGAGGAAGGCGCTGCGGATACCGCTGGCTTGTGATCGCACAGCGTTTTCAAAAGCGAGATTGTCGTCGCTTGAGCAGTTTTCGAAATATCCGCATATCCTTCTCTATACTGAAGCTTCCCCATAACTGTGCTAGCGAGGCGTGCATCCATTCTCTCGGCGACGGCCAATGCAGCGGCGGCCCTGTTTTTGAATGGCAAGAGAGCTTCGAGAACGTATCCATCGCCGCATGCCTTGGCGATGCACGCGATATCGAACATGTCACGTGGCTGAAGAGAGGATCCTCGATAGTGAACCTTCTTCGCGATGATTTCGCCCGGGGTCTCAAGGTCAACTTGGATTCCACGTACTGCGACGCGGGATGTTGGATCGTTGGTCAGACTTGGAGCACAAATGAAGTCAATTTCACCGATGCCCGCGAACACGATTTTCAACGCATGCGTCCCGTCCGAAACATATTCATCTGGGTTCACCTGCAGGGTATAGCCCTGTGTTGTCGGGTTCAGATATGGGAGGACCTGCGGATCATCGACGAAAATGTCGATATCGAAGCTTTCACGATGGTTTATCTGGAGCATAAGGGCGGTGCCACCCCCGAAAGTCCAGCTATCGAGGAGTTTAAAAGAAGAGTTCGCCTGATTGATAATTGACGCAGCCTGGTCGAAAAGGCTTTCCCATTGGCTCATCAGGACAACCCTCAAGCGGCTAGGGCGAGGGGATATCCAGCTAGCTGCGAGAATTTCTGGGCAATCTCGGATGCTGTACCGTGGTCGATTTCCATCTCATCCAGAAACTGGTGCTGGAGCTCGGCTTTCACTTCGGAATAGAATGAGAATGCCGAAGCATCGAAATTCTCAACGCTCGCAAAATCCGAAATCTTCGAAGCGAGTTGCTCAGCCGAAAGGTTCGTCCCGTAAGGGGCGTTCACCGTCGACAGAACCTTAATCGCAACGCTAGACATCGTTATCACCACCAATTTTCAATAAGTTATGTAATACATACCCGCCAAAAACGCAAGAAACACAGCAGACGCAGGCATGCAACGGCAATTAATCCGGCTTATTCCAGTTCTTGCCACAAGAGCAGACGAAGCTGCGGCGTTTTTCTTCCCGGTGCATGTCTACTACACCGGGAAGAGGCATTTTGCGGCTCAGAGGCCGGCGCGCGCAAAACCGTGTTCAACGAGCCCGTCGATTACCTCAGGATAGCTGACGCCGCTTGCCGCCATCGCCTTCGCATACATGCTGATATCGGTGAACCCCGGAATGGTGTTCACCTCGTTGACCAAAAAAGCCATGTCCTCGGTCAGGAAGAAATCGACGCGCGCCATACCGTCGCAACCGAGCGCCCGGAAGGCGAGTGCTGCCGTCTCGCGGATCTTCATCTCAACCTCTGGCGGAAGCTCTGCCGGAACCGTCAGCGCCGCGCCATCGTCGTCGATATATTTCGCATCGTAGCTATAGAAGCCATGGCTTTCGGCCGGGATGATCTCACCCGGGCGAGAGACGAACAGGCCACCCTTGGCGTCCTCGAGCACGCTGCACTCGATCTCGCGGCCGCGGATGAATTCCTCGGCAAGCAGCTTGCGGTCATGCTTGAAGCCCTCCGCGAGCGCCGGCGCAAATTCCTGGTTGCCAGAAACCTTGCGCACGCCGACCGAAGACCCCTGACGCGCCGGCTTGACGAACAGCGGCAAACCCAACGCGATCTCAAGCGTGTCGAAGGACGGCACCCGATCCGCATGCACGGTAACAGCACGCGCCACCGGTAACCCCGCCGCCCGCAGCAGCTGCTTGGCGATATCCTTGTCAAGCGCTGTCGCTGAACCCAGGATGCCGCAGCCAACCAGTGGCACGCGGGCCACCTCCGCCAGTCCCTGCACGGAACCATCCTCGCCGAAAAATACCATGCAGAACCGGGAACAGAATATCGATCTTCCCGGCATCGCTCATTCTGCCGCCGTCGATGGCGATCATCCGCCCACGCCCGCCGGGCACCAATGCGATTTCGGTGCCGTTTGCCGGCCTGGCGAGCACGCCATTTTCGAAATGGCTGAGCAGCCACTCGCCTTCCCGCGTCACGAAGATCGGCACCGCCTCGTATTTCGAGGGCTCCAGTGCCCCCACGACATTCGTCGCCGACATGACGGAGACGTCGTGTTCGGCCGAGCGGCCGCCGAAGAGAACGGCGATGCGCGGCTTGCCGCGGGAAGATGTCATGAAAACCCCCAAAATAATCCGGTGTCTAAATAGATCTCAGAAGCTGATCGCGATGCCGGGATTGGCAAAGAAGCGGTCGAATATGGCAAGCGGTAGCAGCACATCCGCCTGGCTCGCAGCATCATGACCGGATGGATTGTGGAAACGGACCGTATCAGCCGAGGCTGCCGTCACCAGAATGAGATGCCCGCCTTTTGAGGGCGGCATGCGTTCCGGCCAGCGTATGCCGCTATTGACCGAGGCGATGAAGAACGGGCGTTCAGCGAGCAGACCGGGGATGCTCTCTGTTGCGACACCCGTCATCGTTTCTGCCGAGAGCCCGAAGCGCTCGCCCACATAGGTCACGAAGGGCGCATAGATTAGTCCCTTGATCGAAGCATCCAGCTCGTTGACGACATAGCCGCCATAGGCGGTGCAGGCACGGGCGAGAGCAAGCGTCGGATGCAGGTCGCCGCGCGCTGCCAGGATCATCCTCAAGCAGGCCATGCCGCAGACATTGACCGCCCAGCGCGCGTATTCCTCGATCGTCTCGGCACCCGATTGCCGCCAGAGCGGATCGCGCAGCAGCGCCGCAGATCCTTCGGCAAGCACGGGCAATGTCATCTCCGGTGTTTCCCACTGACTGAAATAAGGAACGACGCCTGATGATAAGGGCATGGCAAAAATCTCCTGAACGGTATACTCGTATACGAGGTTGCTTGGCATGATCAAGATGATTGCTGTCTCGGAGAAGGTTGACCATGAACAATTTCGTCGCAATAAATGTTGAAACCATCCGGCCGGAGACTGTGGCGGATCGTATCGCAAGGGTTCTCAGGGAAGCGATTTCCGGTGGAGAGCTTCGCAGTGGCGTCGCGCTCCGACAAGACGAGCTGGCCGCACGATTTGGGTTCAGCCGCATGCCTGTGCGTGATGCCTTGAGGCTTCTGGAAAGCGAGGGCCTCGTAACCATTCACCCGACAAAGGGGGCCTTCGTGGCAAGAATAGATGCCAAGGAGATTGCGGAGATCTATTCCATTCGCTCGCTACTGGAGACGGAAGCCTTGCGCCTATCATATGAAGGGCTGACGACAGCCGATTTGGACAGGGCGGCAACATTTCTCGCCCAGATCGACGCTGAGAAAGATGTGGGACGTTGGGGGACGCTGAATAAGCAGTTCCACATGACACTTTACGGCGCCTGCCAAAATGAGCGGCTCATCGGCCTTATCGCTACCCACCATGATGCAGCCGACCGCTACGTACGTGTATTGCTATCCAGCTTGGACTATGAGCAGCAATCGCAGGACGAGCACCGTGCTCTGTTAAAGGCTTGCAGAGATCGGAATATCGACGCTGCAAGTGCAATTTTGCAGCGTCATTTGCTTGAAGGAAGTCGCAAGCTCAGCACGGCCGCCCAGTCGAGCTAAGGCGGCTCGCCGGTTCAGCGTTCGAGACGGGCGAAAGTACGCTTGAACTAGGAGATTCGCTGCCGTTGAGACGGGTAACAGGTACATTTTTGCTCTTGATGAGAGGTGAACCGCTGACCCCCACACCGCGGAAGTAGGAATCTACCCTGACAGACCGTTGCGTTATCACGACCTCTTCGGAAGTTTCGACTTAAAACTATCTTTCGCTTCGGCTGAAAGTGGACAAAGAGTGATTTTAGCTTAACGTCGCGAACGCATCGCGCGGGCTCAAGGTGGATTAGGCGTGGGCTTCTTCGGGACATTTGATAGGCTGCATCACGGTTTTCAACCTCAGCCGGATTGTCACCAATAGGTTGGGGGCCATCGCCCGCGCGGATTATCTCATGCCAGCTGGAACGATGTAACAATGCATGTGCTTCTTTAGAGTGATACGGTGCCAGCCGTCCTGGACCTCGTACCCCCCGGTGATCGATGACAATATTTACCGTCCGGCATGTCACGTCCTATCGTTATAAACGGCCGGTTGCGTTCGGAGAGCACAGACTTTTGTTCAGACCGAGAGACAGTTTCGATCAGACGCTGCTGAGCTCCCGACTCCTCATCGACCCGGAACCGGACTATCTTCGTTGGATCCATGATGTGTTCGGAAACTGCGTCGCAGTCATCGGCTTTGCTCAACCCTCACGTGAGCTCCGCTTCGAAACCGTCATTCGCCTTAACCATACACCCTATGTCGCAATTGATCTGCAAATCGATCAGGACGCTTTGACTTACCCGTTTTCATATGATCCAGACGAAGCGCTGGATCTGGAACGAACCATCCAGCGCCATTACGCTGATCCACATGATCAGGTCGGTAAATGGGCGCGCCAATTCGTGCGAACCGGGCAACCCACTGAAACCGGGCACCTGCTGATGACGTTGTGCTACGCCATCCATGAAAGTTTCATCTATGCCCGACGACAAGAGCATGGAACGCAAGCGCCGACCGAGACGCTGCAGCTTCGAAAGGGAACCTGCCGCGACTTCGCGCTACTTATGATGGAGGCCGCTCGATCACTTGGGTTCGCGGCCAGGTTCGTCACGGGCTATATCTACGTTCCAGACCGAGACGGATCCACCACCCTTGGCGGCGGTTCCACCCATGCGTGGTGCCAGATCTATTTGCCAGGCGCCGGTTGGGCTGAGTTCGACCCAACCAACGGTATCGTGGGCAACCATGATCTTATCCGTGTTGGGGTGGCGCGGGATCCGAAGCAGGCAGTTCCTTTGTGGGGAAGTTACGACGGAACAGCCGCTGACTACGAGGGCATGTCAGTCCAGGTCAACGTCACAACGGATGATCGCATCGAAACTGTGCTCAACTGATCGGAACGCATTGCCTATCCCGGCGTTTGCCGCCCAAGCTAGTATCACGGCAAGGTGGCGTCGCCTTAACTGCCTGTTCGAAATGACCTGATATCGGGTTTTCATGACCGAAGCCCCTCTCGTCCACTTCAGACGCCACCGATTTCCCGCTGAGATAATTGCCCATGCCGGATGGCTCTATTATCGGTTCCCGCTCAGCTTCAGTGACATTGAAGATCCGCTCGCTGAGCGCGGCATCAACGTCTCATTCCAGACCGTCTCGGAATGGGCGGCGAAATTCGGCTTGAAATTTGCTCATCTGCTGCGGCACCGTTCACGAGGCCATTTCTCCGACAAGTGGCAGCTCGACGAGATGGTGGTGACGATCAAGGGAAAGAAATATTGGTTGTGGCGCGCCATCGACGCGAACGGTTACGTGCTCGACGCTCTGCTGCAAAGCCGACGGAACAAGGCGGCCGCCTTAAAGCTGATGAGAAAGCTGCTCAAGCACCAGGGGACCGCCCCGCGCGTGATGGTGACCGACAAGCTGCGTTTCTATTCGGCCGCAAAATCCCAGTTGATGCCGCGCGTCGAACATCGTTCGCATAACGGATTGAACAACCGAGCTGAGAACTCTCATCTTGTAGTGCGACGGCGAGAGTGGCGCGAGGTGAGTATGTAATCTCGGATGACATCGGCGTGGGCGTCGAGGTCGCCGCGCAGCTCGCTGTCGAAGGTTTCGACGTCCCAGACTTCAATGATGGTGATACCCTCGGTCATGCCTAATTCTCGTTTCTTGCTACGATTCGCGCGCATGACGGGCTGACCAACTCCCAAATCCGTTCAATGATCGATTCCAGCGAACCAGCGTCTAGTTCGAGCGATGCGGCGTAAGCAAGCCATTGCCGCTGCTTCCCTTCGTCGCCAAACATTTCGACAGAGAGGCCTGGTCGGTGGCGACAAGGGTCCCCAGGACAAAGAAATTCGATTAGCTAAAAAACTAGCACAGCAATTGAAGGAGTAATCGCATGCCACTTGAGACATTTGAGTACGACTCCGCCGAATTCCTTGGGAGTGAGGAAGCGATCGCTGAATATCTTTTAGCTGCTAGCGAAGATGGAGACGCAAACCATATCGCTCGCGCTCTTGGTGTTGTCGCGCGCGCGCGCGGCATGTCGGATCTCTCTCGGAATACCGGACTTACGCGACCTGCTCTTTACCGAGCATTAAGTGGCGATGGCAACCCAGAGTTTGGGACGATTGCGAAGGTAGCTGACGCCCTTGGTTACAGGCTAAATCTTGTTTTGAAATCCAGCAGCGGTTCGAACGCCGCGGCGAAGTGAACGGCATATTCGAACGTTTTCTAAACGCTTTTTGGGCTCGAGACAGACCGAGGTAGCCGATTTCTCATGGTTTAAGCTCTTGAACGGATTCGAACCAGCGACCCTATCGGTTTTGGTGGGCTATGAAACTGCTAACGAGTTACGCAAAAACACCAATTGCTAATTCGCGCACGTGCCGAGGATCGGCGACATCAGCTTGATGTGGGCATCAATCCGTTCCAACACTCTATCGGGTAGAACAGCTCGTTCAGGCAGAGACCACCAAGACTGGTTGACGCGCTCGACGGTCTGCGTAACAGCCTTCAGCACAGCAGCTTCAGGCAGTCGCGCACGATGCGCGAAGACTTTCCATCGCTGGGCGTTCATTGCCTTGAACGGCCTTTCACTGGCCAGCGACAGTGCCATGGCATCCGACGGAATGTAAGGGACTGTCGAGAGCACATCATAGACTGGGGCGAGTGCCGGCTTGTTGCCCTTCCTATAATAAATCAGCGACCAATTCTTGAGGTGCATGTCGCCATTTCCTGTCAGGACTGCCAAAGCCAGTCGTCGGACGAACTCGAGGGCTGAAGCTGAAGAAACGGCGACCCCAATAGCCACAGCGATATCATGATATGAGGCCCCCTCATATTTTCGAGACGGATAGACGCCGAATACCTGTGCGAAATCTTCGATATGGATTCGTTCACCACCGGCAACGCGATCGAAACGTTTGACGAGGAGGACTTTGCCGTCGGACAATGTCTCAAACTCCTCCGGGATACCCTCGAACTGCGATTGTTCCACGAGCTCGCGTTCCGGCACGTCCATACCAATCGCTTCGGCCAATGCGAGATTTGCAAATTCGTTTTCCGAGACAGCGGGAAATGATGTTGATGGAAACTTGGCGATATATGAACCCTGCTCGTCGCCTAAGGGGATCGTCAGACCGCCGCCCTTGCCTGTGTTTTTAATGACGGAGAGTTTCATTTGCACGCCGGCGAGCGAAAACCGGGCCTTCGGTCTGGGGGGTGTCAAACCCTCATTACGAACAACGCTGCCTTCGCTCGGCACAATTCGGACAGCCCCCGGCAGATCCGATCCGAGTGCCGCAAGCAAATCGAAATCATTTCCTGCTCGCACGCTGCCTGAATGGTGCCTCTCCATAGCCTCGCGCAGTTTATCCTCTGGAAGAAGGTTCGCAAAGAACGATGGCAAAGCCCTTGCGGCAGGCTTCGGATCCTTCCGCAGACCCCCATGTGCCGCGCGAAATGACAAACTGAGCACTGGGAAACCACCCGTCTGTCGATAGCTCTCCTCAAAGCTGAACGCGTTGAAGTCTCCCGGCGTCCTCACGATCACGCCGACCTTCAGGTCATTCAGCAGCACGTCCAGTGAGGTTATAGCTCTTGGATCAAGAGGCGCATCAGACATTGCCATCACCATCAGGACTGGCGACGAAAGCAGGAAGGTCATCTTCGGCGCCACCTGGCTGCAGTAAAGCTTCAACCGCCGGGACCATCGCTTGAGGGATGAGCATCAGTTCCAGACCAAGCGCACGACCAATGTTGACCAGAGTGGTCGTACGGGCAGCGCTGGCTCCAACCTCAATCTCGCGGTACCGCGGTCGCGATATACCCGCCATATCCGCAACCTGCTCCTGGGTGAGGCCCAAAGTCTTGCGCGACGTCTTGAGCAGCCGCCCTATGTCCTGAAGAGCCTCCGAATCCGACTTCATATGATACCTTAACGCTTCATCTTCCCCATTATGATATGTTTAAGTATCTCACAGCATCTGCTCAGTCAAACCAAATGCCGCTAATAGGGATCATATCAGACTAAAAGATCTTCTTACAGATCAATTTTGTTTCCTCCACTGAGACAATCTGGGCACCGAAACTGGAAGCACACCCAAAATACACCCTTCTTTAAATGTCCGCTCCTATCCGCCTGGCAACATGCCTGCCGAGCAGGAAGACAAGGCATGAGGATTGGCTTCATCGGGGCCGAGCACATCAGTAAGGCACTGGCCCGGCTTGCAGTCGCGAAAGGACATACCGCGACGCTCAGCAATTCGCGCGGACCAGAACCCCTGCGCGAGGCAGCGGCCGAAATTGGTTGTCAGGCCGCTGTTGTATCCGACCTGCCCTCGTCCAGCGATGTGATGGTTCTCACAGTGCCGTTCGCAGCTTGCACCGCAGTTCCTTGATGGCAAGATCGTCATCGATGCGAACAACTACTACCCGGATAGGGATGGAAGTATCGATGCGCTCGACCGGCGCGAGACGAAAACGTCGCAACTGATCGCAAACCATTTCCAAGCGGCGACGATCATCAAGGCGTTCAACGCCATTCTGGAGAACGACCTCCTCGATCCTGTTGCACTTCCAAACAGAGCTAAGTGTGCCTTGCCGATTGGGGGTGACGATGCCGCCAACAAGGTGATTGTGACCACCCTACAAGCGGACTTCGGGTTCGATACTGTAGACGTCGGCCCCTCGCTGATAGCTGGCGTTTTGAGCGGGCCAAGCCCGCTTACTGCATCCCGCTCGATAAGGACGGTGTCATTGCGGCGCTCGCTGCGGCGGAACGGGATAAGGAACCCCCAGAGGGGTCGTGGAGGCGATAGCCCAACAAGGGGCGGCTTAACGAAGAGGCCGCCACTTGAATTCGCGACCTTCGGAGTGAAAATGTTAGGTGCACTCTTTGTCCGATATGGGCGAAATTGGACTTTGCTCGAACTCGTTTCGCTTTGAGTAAGCGCGAAAGCGCTTGACCTCAAACCGCCGATTAGAGAAGCGCCGCATCGCGGAAGCCGGGACCGACTACCCCGGCGAAAACGCTCCATCAACTTCTGCTTATGCGGCTTCGCGCATAGCAACCCGGCCCAGTTCCGCCGATAGCCATGGATCAACCGACAGATCTCTCTGCCAACAACGCCCTCGGACATCCACTATCGTCGCTGAGTTGAAGACGTTTCCATCGTCAGGAGACGCCTTCCCGAGTGTCACCGTCGTCAGGCAGGCAGCTTCATCTGCTTGCGCAGGCTCTTGTCGAACGCGCTTGCGGGTACGAAGCGTCGCAGGAAATGCAGTTGCCGCGCCGCCTTGGTGGCGGGGTAGCGCAACTTCGGCGACTTTACTGTCGCCGCCTTCACGACGGCTTCCGCGACAATCTCCGGCGCATCGCCTGCCTTGATGGCACTGTTCCACACGGCTTCCGTTGTCTTGCGGCCCGCATCGTAGACGCTCGTCATGCGGTCGGGCTGTTTCGCGTTGTGGTCAAGCGCCGTGTTCGTAAAGGCAGGCTCCACCAGAAGGACCCTGATACCGAGCGATCTGACTTCGTGATCGAGAGACTCCGAGTAACCCTCGACGGCATGTTTCGTGGCGGCGTAAAGCGCGCTGAACGGACTGGGAATGAAGCCAACCACCGAACTGATGTTTATGATGCGCCCGCTACGCTGCCTGCGCATGATCGGTAGGACCTCGTTAGTCGTCCGGACGATCCCGAAGACGTTGAGATCGAAGATAGCCTGCGCCTGTTCAACGGATGATTCCTCGGCGCCACCGATGAGGGCCCCGCCCGCGTTGTTAACGAAGATGTCGATACGGCCCGTGCGGCTGACGACTTCGGCGACCATTGCAGCCACCGAAGCGCTGTCGGTCACGTCGCATTCAAGCATCGTGATCCCCGCGACCGTCCCCGACCTCGCCTTCCGACTTGTTCCAAAGACCTGGTAGCCGGCCGACACCAGAGCCTTGGCCGTGGCAAGACCGATTCCGGTTGCCGCGCCGGTGACGACGGCGACGCTACGATTGTTCGTGTTCATTTCAATTCCTTTCGTTCGCCCGATACAGGGCGGTGTTGATGGCGCGGGAGTTGCAAGTGGTCCCCGCGAGGTCGAAGTGTCATGAGTTGGAGCGGTATCGCGCGGCGGGTTCGGAGTTGCTAAAGCCTGCGGCCAAGACGCCGCGCGCCTGCTCGAAGGCATCCCATGCGGCGACGTCGGGCACGGGCGGGATCGTCACCAGCTCCTTCCGGTCAAACCCGATCAGCGCCGCGTCGACGAGGTCTTCCACTTCCATCAGGTTCTGGACACGGTTGATGTCACCTCCTGCCCGCTCGAAGATTTCCGTACGTGTCGCGGCGGGCAGGACAGCCTGGACGTCTACGCCCTTGGAAGAGACTTCTGCGGCTAGGCTCTGCGACATGGTCAGCACATAGGACTTGGTGGCGGCATAGATGCCGTGGGAATATTCGGGTAAAAGCGCCAGCACCGAGGCGATGTTGACGATCGACCCGCTGCCCCGCTCCACCATCCCCGCGATTACCGCGGAAGCCAGTAGCGTCGGAGCGACGACGTTGAGACGAAGCAGTGTTTCCATCGCCGCAGGATCGGCCGACGTGAATCCGCCGAGCAATCCTGCCCCGGCGTTGTTGACGAGAATGTCGATAGACGGCTCTGCCTTCAGGCGTTCGGCGACCGTGCCGAGTTGCGTCGGGTCTGTAAGGTCGGCCGTGATGTTCTCGACGGCGATGCCATATGCCTGGCGAAGTTCGGCGGCCAGCGTTTCGAGGCGATCGGTCGCCCGGGCGACGAGAACGAGGTCGTGTCCCCGAGCGGCTAGCCGTCGTGCGTAGACGGCGCCAATACCGCTGGACGCTCCGGTAATGAGTGCGATGGTCATAGAGGTTCCTTCCGTCGGTCGCGTGACGGCCGATAATTGGTGGCATGAGGAGACAAGGGGTTTGCGGACTCAGCCGCGACGCTTGATGTGAAGCATAGGATAATGCTCGTAGTGGCCAGCGCCGTTTTGCACGATCGGGTCAAGCGAGGTCAGCGCCTCGATATTTTCGTCGTCTTCAATCTGATAAAGCGAGACGCCGTAACCGCCAGCGGGGTCCATGACAGGCCCGTGCGCCACGATTTTACCTTCCCCGAGAAGCCTGTCGAGATAAGTGCCGTGCTGGCCCATCCAGGTCTTTTCGTCGGTCGTCATCGTGGCGAGGAAATCGGGGCGCGGGGGTATGTATTTGCAGAGATAGAACTTCATCGTCGTCTTCCTGATGGGATTGGGCACCGGCTAATTTCGACGGCCAACAGAAATTTACGCTGGAATGTCGATGGATAAAGAGTTACTCTCATATTAAGAGTAAGTAACTACCAAAATGAGATCCACATGAAAAATCTTTCGGACCAGCCATGCCTCATTGCCCGGAGCCTTGCTCTCGTAGGCGATGCATGGAGCATGCTGATCATGCGCGACGCCCACGCCGGGTCCACGCGGTTCGACGAGTTTCGCAAGAACCTCAAAATTGCGCCGACACCGCTGGCGACACGTTTGGCTGCCATGACGGAAGAAGGACTTCTCGAAAAGCGCCGCTACTCGGAACGCCCACCTCGCGACGAGTATGTCCTCACCGATGCAGGGCGGGACTTTCTCCCGGTCCTTTTCGCGCTCGCGGCGTGGGGCGGAAAGCATCGCGGCGGCGGCGAGTTCACCCGCTTCTTCGATGAAGGCTTGGGCACGGAAATCGAGCCGGTGATGATCGATAGAACCACGGGCGAACCCATCGGGACGCGTCCCATCAAGATCGTGATGCCTGGCTGACATCGATCTATTGCGATCTTTTCACTTGGTGCTTCCGCATGTCACCGCTTGCTTGAGCGCACGGCGGCCCACACAAGCACGTCGGTCGAGAGCAGTATCGTGGACACGAGGACTGCGACTGACAGAAGCCCTGCCATTCTCTCCGAATAGCGCACCGTCTCTGTGTAGACCGACTTCGCTGTTGAGTAATAAAGATGGTCGTCCGGTAAACTGTCGTGCGACAGGATGTTAACCCGTGCACCCGCCGGAAGCGGAAATTATTTCCGCGTAGTGGCCATTTCCGGTTCCGACGCCTTGAAGGGATCTGAACTTAGGATACCCAGATGATCACTGCCGTAATCTTGGCCGTTTGGAAACTGCGCGAACCGGCCGAAGCCGGTGCCACTCATCGCCGATTGCTCACGTATTCGGCCAATCCAATAGATAGCGCTGATGGAAATCTTGCCATCGGCCCGTCTAAAACAAGGAGGCCTACCGGCTCTTATCGTCGCCGGTCTCCCAAGCAGCGTCTGACGCAATGCCAAAGCGACAAAGTTCTTCTTAAAAAACGTTCCGATGAACATCGCTCATTGCCCGCCGCAAATCATCGATCGCAGACGCCGTCTGTCCAGGTTCATCATTGAGCACCGGTGGTATTTTCCAACCGGGGTCGATGCCTTCCATGTTCGGCAGATCATGGGCGATACCCTTGTGGCAATCGATACAGGTGGCCTTGCCCGTCAGCAGGTATTTGGAATGTATATCGGCGGCCCGCTGCGTCTGTTTGGTAAAGTCCATGGCAACGGGTGAATGACAATTGCGGCATTCCAGGCTGTCATTGGCCTTGAGGCGCGACCATTCGTGCTGAGCAAGTTCGAGCCGCTTGTCGAGGAATTTCTTGCGGGTGTCGATGGTGCCGAAAATCTTGCCCCAGACTTCCTTGGAGGCCTGCATCTTGCGGGCGATCTTGTCGGTCCATTCATGCGGCACATGGCAATCTGGACAGGAAGCGCGCACGCCGGAACGGTTGGAGAAATGCACCGTCCGCGTCAGTTCTTCATAAACATTGGCGCGCATCTCGTGGCAGGAAATGCAGAAGGCTTCCTTGTTGGTCATTTCCAGCGCGGTGTTGAAGGCGCCCCAGAAGATCACCCCACCGACGAAACCGCCAAGCGTCAGGAAGGCGAGGCTGAGCGTACCCGCCGGCGTGGTCAGAACCGCCCAGAGCCAGATGAAGAGTTTTTTAATACGGGCAATCATCATTCGCTACCCGCCGGTTTCACGCCCATCGTGCTCATGTCCTCGAACGTGTTGGGCACGAGCGGTCGCGTATCGGCCTGCGGCACATGGCAGGCGGTGCAGAAATAACGCCGTGGCGAAACATCCGCCAGCATCTGGCCTTCGCGCGTCATGTAATGGGTGACGCTGATCATAGGTGCGCCGGAATCCTGCGTGAATTCGCGCTTGTGACATGACAGACAGCGATTGGCATTGACCGACAGCTGATAACCGTCAATCGAATGCGGGATGACCGGCGGTTGTTCGGGATAGGCACGCATGCGCCGGAAGTCGTCGATCACCCATTTCGGCAGCGGTTTGGCCGGCTCGGTCTTCATGGCATCGCCGCGCGGGCCGGACAGTTCCGGCACCATCTGCGCAACGGCCCCCGTCGCAAGCGCCACGACCAAAAGCGTGGTGGCGATCCATCCGTGTTTCCTGATCATGCGACTGGCTCTATCTTGACTGCGCATTTCTTGAAATCCGTCTGCTTGGAGATGGGATCGGTTGCGTCAAGCGTCACCTTGTTGATCAGCTGGCTGGCATCGAACCAGGGAACGAAGATAACGCCGGGCGGCATGCGGTTGCGGCCACGCGTTTCCACCCGCGAGCGGATTTCCCCGCGCCGCGAGACGATGCGGATTTCCGCGCCCTGATTGAGCCCGCGCTTGCGCGCATCATCGGCATTCATGAAACAGCGGGCGCCGGGAAACGCCTTGTAGAGTTCCGGCACGCGCATGGTCATGGAACCGGAATGCCAGTGCTCCAGCACGCGGCCCGTCACCAGCCAGGTATCGAATTCCTGGTCGGGAGATTCCGCCGGCGGCTCGTAAGGCACGGCGATGATGACCGCCCTGCCGTCCTTGTTGCCGTAGAACTTCACACCCTCGCCGGGTTTGACGTAGGGGTCGTAACCCTCGCGGTAACGCCACAACGTTTCCTTGCCATCGACGACAGGCCAGCGCATGCCGCGCACCTCGTGATAGGCATCGTAGGGCGCCAGATCGTGGCCGTGGCCGCGCCCGAACGCGGCATATTCCTCAAACAGGCCCTTCTGCAGATAGAAGCCGAAATCACTGGATTCCTGGTTCGCGTAATCGGCGTTGATCTCGCTCAGCGGGAACTTGCCGACATCGCTGTCCTTGTAGAGCACCTCGTAAAGCGTCTTGCCGCGATAGGCGGGATTGGCGTCGAGTATCTCCGCCGGCCATACTTCGTCGGTGGTGAAACGCTTGGAGAATTCCACCAGCTGCCACAGATCGGAACGCGCCTCGCCTGAGGGCTCCACCAGCTGGTGCCAGACATGGGTGCGCCGCTCGGCATTGCCATAGGCCCCTTCCTTCTCCACCCACATGGCGGCCGGCAGGATGAGGTCGGCGCTCATGGCGGTGACGGTCGGATAGGCATCCGAAACCACGATGAAGTTTTCCGGGTTGCGATAACCCAGATAGGTCTCGTTCTTGGTGTTGGGGCCGGCCTGGACATTGTTGTTGACCTGCACCCAGTAGAAATTCAGCTTGCCGTCATGCAGCATGCGGTCCTGCTGTACCGCGTGGTAACCCGGCTTTTCCGGGATGATGCCATGTGGAATGCGCCAGATTTCCTCGGCATGTTTGCGGTGTTCCGGGTTGGTCACCGTCATGTCGGCCGGCAGGCGGTGGGCGAAAGTTCCCACTTCACGCGCCGTGCCGCAGGCCGATGGCTGGCCGGTCAGCGAGAACGGACTGTTGCCGGGCTCGGAAATCTTTCCGGTCAAAAGATGGATGTTATAGACCATCTGGTTGGCCCAGACGCCGCGGACATGCTGGTTGAAACCCATGGTCCAGAGCGACATGACCTTGCGTTTCGGGTCGGCGTAAAGCTCGGCTAGTTCCTCTAGGAAGCCGGCTTCCACCCCGGTTATGGCGGCGGTCTTTTCCAGCGTGTATTCGGAGACAAATTCCTTGAAGGTCTCGAAATCGATCGCTTCCGTCTTGGTCGGATCGGCGGAATTGGCGGCATTCACCTCCACCGGATCGTCGGGACGCAGGCCATAACCGATATCGGTGACGCCGCGCACGAATTTCGTGTGGTTCCTCACGAAGTCCTCGTTGACGCGGCCGGTCTTGATAATGTGGTTGGCAATGTAATTGAGGATGACGAGATCCGTGCCGGGCTTGAAGACCATGGGGATATCGGCGAGATCCATGCTGCGATGGGTGAACGTCGAAAGCACCGCCACCCTCACATGGTCGAAACCCAGACGCCGGTCGGCGATGCGGGTCCACAAAATGGGGTGCATCTCCGCCATGTTCGAGCCCCAGAGCACGAAGGCATCGGCATGTTCGAAATCGTCGTAGCAGCCCATCGGCTCATCCATGCCGAAGGTGCGCATGAAGGCGTAAGCGGCCGACGCCATGCAGTGGCGGGCATTGGGGTCGAGATTGTTGGAGCGGAAGCCGGCGCGCATCAGCTTGGTCGCGGCATAACCCTCGAAGATCGTCCATTGGCCGGAACCGAACAAGCCGACGGCCGTCGGTCCCTTTTCCTTCAGCACGCGCTTGCATTGCTGCGCCATGACGTCGAAGGCCTCGTCCCAGGTTACCGGCTCGAACTCGCCATCCTTGGCGTAGACGCCGTTTTTCTTGCGCAGAAGCGGGGTCTCGAGGCGGTCCTTGCCATACATGATCTTGGAGAGGAAATAGCCCTTGATGCAGTTGAGGCCGCGATTGACCTCGGCCTGCATGTCGCCATGGGTGGCAACGACCTTGCCTTCCTTGACGCCGACCATGACGCCGCAGCCCGTTCCGCAGAAACGACAGGGTGCCTTGGACCATTTGATCTGCAATGCGGAAACACCGCCCGGCACCGGCTGGGCGGCGGCCGGCGGCGCAATGCCCGCCGTTGCCGCCGCAATGCCGGCGGCATGCGCCTTCAATAGATTACGCCGCGTCAGTTCGCTGCTCATCGCCGCCTGTCTCCTCTGTATCGACGTGTTCGAAAACCATGTTTGCGGCAATCACACCGTCGAATGTCGAAATATAGGTGAGCGTATCGCCCAGCATGCCGGTGCTCGTGCCATCTATGACGATGACGATCTTGCCGTTGCCCTCGGCATGGACCTCGACATTGTCGAGCGTCAGAAGCGTTGCAAAAACGGCGTCCCGCATCTGCGGCATCACCGCAACCACAGCGCTTGAGACATGATATCGGCCTGTATTCTCAGGCATATTGCGTCTCCCTGGCTGTTTCGTTGATCTTGATCACACCGACTGGGCAGACGGACACACAGGCCCCGCAGCCGGTGCAGGCATCCTCGACAAGCGCGGGCACGAAGGGGCCGCCGCAGCGGGGGCGAAACCGGATAGCCTCGCTCGGGCAGGCATCGCGGCAGGCCTGGCAATCGACATTGCCAAAAGCGAGACACCCCTCGCCGATCGCCATGACGTGATCGAAGCTTTGTGCGTCAGGCGTCGCAAAAACCGGCTCGGGACAGGCTTGCGCGCACTTGCCGCAGAAGGTGCACTCCCCGGCAGAGAAATCCACCGAAGGCAGACCGCCTACCATGGTGATGATGCCGGTGGGACAGGCTTCAACGCATTTTGCGCAACCGCTGCAGGCGGCGAGGTCGCTCCACGCGACCCCGGGGGGACAGACACGCATTTCCCGTTTCTGTCCGCCGCGCAGAAAATCGCGCCGGCTGAGTGAGACTTCCAACGTCATTTCGCCCTCAATGGCCTGGTGGACCCGGCGGCCCGTAAATGATCTGGAACATCCAGACGATGAAGCCATAAGCCCCAACAAATCCGACCGCCAGCACAGGCCAGATACCAAAGGCCAGAACGGCGAAGGTAATAAGCTCCTTCGTCCGGCTCGGCTTTCCATCCGCGTGTAGAGGCGCGACTATTTTAGGCATATTCGCGTTTCCCTGTTCGGTTCGCACCATCATCGGCCAAAAGGAGGGAATATTCAACCATCTGATATTATTGATTATTTATCAAACCTAACATTCATCAAGACCGCCCATCTAAGTCACTGATTTCATGTTGTGCGTTTGCCGAAAAAATAAACAGATAGCGTAAAGAGAGCAAAAATGGATGCCGGAGACGCCGGGCAACCTGCGTTCTCAACCACAAGCGCCGGCCTCGTCGGTACCAGGCGCGCGCATGAAGGGTAGAAAGCCCTGAAGCCAGATACCGAAACTCGCAGCCCACAGGATAGCACTGAGCCCGTGATGATAGGGTGACAGGACTGCTGCGAAATCAAATTCGGGCAGGATGCGGGTGAGACCTGCCATCACCATCAGGGCAGCCGCTGCATGCGCCTGCCAGGGCAGATGTTTCAGATCGCGTCCGGTGTGCCGGAGCCCGGCAATGATGAATACGGCCATGATGGCGCAGCCAAGCGCGCCGACTGACAGCAGGTGCAGCCCTGCCGCGGGCGTGGTGGAAAAACCGAGCCGCGTCGCCCCGAGCGCCAGAAATCCCGCCCCGGCAAAGGAATTGCCGAGCGCCAGCAACAGGACCTCGGTCCTGAAGACGGCGCGGCCGATGAACCATTCGGCCAGCCGGTCGAAAAACGCGGCACCGGCCGCAAGCGCCAGCCAGGCGCAGACATCACTTTCCGGAAACAGAAGTTTTGCTGCCATGTACAGCGTCACCATGGCACCTGCCATATGCTGGCGTCCGGGATGTGGCCGGTAAGGCGTGGTCTCGCCGCTTGGATCGAGCGCCAGATTGATGACGACGACGTTGATGCGCGCGGCCGAGAGCGAGAAAAGCACGATGAAGATGCACAGCGCCGCCTCCAGACAGCGGGCCGCGAATTGCAGATCGCCAGCCCACCAGGCAAAACGCACACCCGCTTCCGCCGCCGCAAACAGCATGAGCCAGAGAAGGAAGGCCAGATGTTTTGTCGTTCGCCGTACCAGCATTGCCCTGCCGATGAGGGAGGACAGAGCAAGCAGAAACGCCAGGTCGAAAAATCCCGCCAGCAGGCTCCACGCATCAGCCCCCAGGAAACCGACGAGGCGACCCGGCAGCCAGAGGCCGGCGAGAGCAAGCAGCGTGCGGCCAGCCGCCGCTTTTGTATCGGTCCACTCAGGGACAGCCGAGCCAAGAAAACCGGCCAGCGCCATGCCATAGGTACCAAAAATCATTTCGTGGGCATGCCATTGCGATGGCGGAACAGCGTCGGCGAAAGGCAGGCCGTAACCGCCGATGACGATCCACAAAAACGGCCAGACAGCGCCGTGCAGGGCCGCCAGAGAGAAAAACAGTCGCAGAGCTTCCGAAAGGATGGGGGGCTGTCTCATCTCATCCGCTCCTTTGCCGAAAACAATTCGGAGAAGGCCGGGCTTTCCGCCAGCAATTCCGCCTCATCGAAAACCGCGCGCGCCATGCGCTGGCCCGGCGAACCGTTCGGACTATGCGCGGCGATAACACGGCCGTCGGCGCCGGAGAGCACGATCAGCCGGTCGGCAACCAGCAGCGCCTCGTGAAGATCATGGGTGACGAGAAGGGTGGAAAAGCCGCGTTTGCGGGCAGCCATCACCAGCAGTTCCTGCAAATGTCGGCGCAGGCCCACATCGACGGCGCTAAAGGGTTCGTCCAGAAAAAGCATGTCCGGCTCTACGGCAAGCGCCCGCGCCACACCGGCTCGCTGGCGCATGCCGCCCGAAAGCTCGACCGGATATTTACGAAAATCCGTTTCTTCCAGACCGACTTCCAGCGCAAACAGCGCCGCGATCTCCCGCCGCAGCCGTGTCGGTATGCCGACTGCCGCAAGCCCGTAGGCGATATTGTCGATCAATGTCATCCATGGCAGCAGCCGCGGCTCCTGAAACACCAGTCCCTGCCGGCGGTAATTGCGTCGTACCCCGCCGCGAACGGGATCGATGATACCGGCCGCGATCTGCAAAATCGTCGTCTTGCCGCTGCCGGAAGGGCCGAGCAGCGCCACGGTTTCCCCCGCCGCGATGCTCAGATCGAAATTCTCAAACAGGCTGCGGCCGAGAAAGGCATGGCCGACCTGTTCGAAACTGAGGGCAAAATGGTCGCTCATCGTTTGACACCCCATGGCAGCCCGGCGGCGCGCCAGCGCTCCAGCGCTTCGCGCAGCAGATGCAGCAGGCCGTAATCGGTCAGCAAGGCAAGGCCGACCGTGATGGTGAGCCAGGCGCTGACCTGGGCGATATCGAACAGGGCCCGTGCAGTCGCCAGTTCGCCGCCAATGCCGCCGGAATTTGACAGAAGCTCGGCCATGACGGTCACTTTCCAGGCACTGCCGGCCGTCGTCGTCCAGGCCGGAAAGAGATAGGAGAGAACATGCGGCATGGTGACCGTGCGCAGGCGGTAAAACCATCGAGCGCCGAAAGCCTGTGCCATCACCTCCAGCTGCCGGTCCCGCTTGGCGGCACCTTCCAGCGCGCCGGCGAAAGAAACGGGTGCGGAGGCGATGACCACGGTCATGATGGCCGTGCCACCGGACGAACCGAACCAGATGAGCGCCAGCACAATCCAGCCGATGGGCGGCACGCCGAGGAGGACGGTGACGACAGGCTTCATCAGCCGCATGGCCGCGAAGGAATAACCTGCTAGCACGCCCGCCACTGTGCCGATGCCGGCGGCGATGGCAAAACCGGTCAGAGCCCTGACGGCGCTCTGCGACAGGATCGCGAAAAAATCCGGCCGCGCCGCCAGAAGCCCGATCGCCGCGAAAGTCTCACCCGGCGAAGGCAAGATGACGGAGCCGTAAATCTCGTGCCCGGCCTGCCAGGCGGCGAGAAAACAAAAAATGCCTGATAGCCCGGCCCAGCCCGCCCAGAGATAGCGACCCGTCCAGCCAAGGATTTCAAGAATGCGGTTCATGCCTGCTACACCAGATAAAAGCCGTCATCCGGTCGCCGGCCGCCGATGATGGCCGGATCCGCCTTGGTGAGTTCATCGTAAAATGCATCGAGATCGGCGCGTGCAGCGCTCGCCTTCAAAGCCGACAAATGGCTCGTCGGAAAGGAGGCCGCGATGATTTCCGCCGGGAACCCAAGGGCGTCGGCGGCGGCCGCCGCCGCCCTTTGCGGATCGGCCATAGCGCTGATGAGCACCGCCTCCATGCCCGCCTGCAAGGCCCCAATGCCAGCCTTGCCGAGCTTTTCCTGAACCTGCGACGTCAGGGCGAGCCCCGCCTGCGGGATTTCGGGCTTGCCCGCCACCTTCGCCCAATCCTGCTGGATATCGATGGTGCGATGCACGGTCATGAAAAACGACTTTGCCTTGATCAGCACCGCAGTTGCGGCCGGTTCGCTCAGCAGCGCAGCATCCACCCTGCCCGTCAGCAGCAATTGCACGGCCTCCGGTGGCGAGGCGGCATATTCCAGCTTGATATCGCCGGGCTTCAAGCCTTTTTCAGCGACCAGCCGGCGCAAGACGAAATCGGGCATATCGTTCTTGAACGGCAGAGCGAGCGTCTTGCCGGAAAGGCTTTCCAGCGACGTCAGCGTTTCGTCCTTCGACACTACATAGAGCAGACCGGTGGTCAGCACATTCAAAAGCCCAAGGCCGAGGCCGCGATTATGGAGATTGGCGGCACCGTAGCTCGGCATCACCACCGCCCCCATCGAGCCGGAGGCAACGGCGGCGCGCATCTCGTCCGGGGTTTTCCAGGCCTTGAAGACGGCCTCAGGCGCGACATCGTTCAGGAACCCGCCTTTTACCGCATGGGCCAGCACGGCCGAAGGTGCGGCCGGCGGACCGTAAAAGACAAATGGAGCTTCGGCCCTCAGGATCGAGGGCGCGGCAAGGCTCACAACGGTCAGCCCGGAAAGCAGCGACAGCGCCCGGCGTCGTGTGTAACTGGTCATGATCAGATCCTTTCCGCGTTCAGAAACGCGCCTTGATACCGGCATAAAATCCGCGTCCGTCGCCCGGCAGATAGACCGCCTGACCGGCGCTTGCCTGATCGAGAATGAGTGTGGAGGAGGCGTAGGTCTTGTCGAAGACGTTGGTGACGGCGCCATAGACCGAGAACCTGTCATTGACACTATATTCGGTCCGCAGATCGACCACCGCATATGGATCGGCATACAGGGTGTTCATGTTATCGACCGGTGTCTTGGACGGGACCCATTGCAGCACCGCGCCGATATCCCACTGTTCGAAAAGGGCATATTGTACGGCCAGATTGACGACCTGGCGCGGCGCGCCGGCCAGCCGGTTATCACCGCGCACCGGATCGTCCCAGAAGCGGAAATCCTGCAGCACATAAGCGAGACGAGCGGTCAGGCCATCCAGCACCTCACCGGAAACGCCGAGTTCCAGACCGGCATGAACGGTTTCATCCGCGTTGAAGGCGGAGAGCAGCGAACCGCTGCTGTCGCGCAGGCTGAGCAATTCGTTCTCCACCCAGGAATAATAGGCGGTGGCGTCGATATTCCAGGAGCCGCGCTCGCCGCGCCAGCCGATTTCAACCGTGGTGGCGGTCTGTGCCTTAAGATTGGGCGTCGAAAAGCCGGTGGGCGAGGCGTTCGGCGTGCCGCCGGTGGTGCCGAGAAGATCGTCATGGGTCGGTGGCTCGAAACTGCGGCTGACGGCTGCAAACACCATGTCGCTGTCACCCGGCCGCCAGCTGATGCCGAGCGCCGGCGACCATCCGTTATAGCTGCGCTCATAGCTCGTATCCACGGCGGCCACCGAAGGGGCGACTGCGCCACCCGGTCCGAAACTTAGCCGCGGCCGCCTCGCGGCCCGCCAGAGGTCCTCATTGTCACGGGTGGCGTGGGTATAGGAAAGCGATGGCGACAGCGTGAGCGTTTCCGAAAGCGGTGCGTTCAGGCCCACATTCAAGGATAGCGTCGACGCATCGAGATCGTTGCTGGAAAAGGCCGGACCATCGCCCCCTGCCCGGTTGATATGATAGGTGCGTTCCGCCGATCCGACCGTATAAAGCGCAGACGCCTCGAACAGCGGCAGCAGCGCATCGGCATCCGGCTGGTAGGCATAACGCAGAAGACCCGTCACATCACCGCCATCCGTGCGCCGCACGCCGCTCGAGACAGGGAAACGGAACATGTCCCTGGTATAGGTGTAACCCAGCCCGATATCGAACAGATGATCGCCGAGTTCGATTGAGCTGCGCGAACCGATGACGAACTGGCTCGCTTCCCGGCGCGGTTTGTCACGCGTCACATTCGGGCCGAGGCTGATTGGCGGACCGGGCGAAATCTGCCGTGGGTCGGCATCCATGGCACTTTTCGTCAGGGGGCCTGCCACGTCGAAACCAAGATCGGTATAGCTGGCAAAGACACGGGTTTTGACCGTGTCGGACACATCCGCCTCGATCACTCCTCCAACGCTTAACCGGCGTGATTCATTATAGACGCGATAACCGTCGCGGCGGCTGGCATCGGCATAAAAGCCGGCTGCAAAGCGATCCGCGTCGAAGCCGGTGCGCAGCGAGGCGTCCGCCTGCCCGAAGCTGCCGCCGCCGGCGGAAATGCTGGTTCCGTTCTCCACCGGCGAAGCGAAATTGATCGCTCCGCCAAGCACGCTGGCACCCAGCCGGTTGGCGGTGTAACCGCGATAGATTTCTATGAGACTGGCCTGACCGGGATTGGCCAGCCCAACGATGTAAGAACCATCGGCGCGGTTGATCGGCAGCCCGTCCTTCAGCACCAGAACGCCACGTTCGACCGGGTTCTGCTGCAGCCCGGAGCCCCTGATCTGAATGCGCGGCTGATCGTTGCCGCCGAAAAAGCGCTGGACGACAACGCCGGGCGCAGATGCAAGTGCATCCGCAAGCGTCGGCGCGGCAGTCAAGGTTCGGTCCTGAGGCTGAAGCGCGGAAACACCACCCGGAATGGCGTTCAGCCGCTTTCGCGCCTGCTCCACGCCATCCGCCCATCTGCTCCCCTCAACCGTGATCGTCTGCAGAACCGTGGTCGAACCCGGCGTGGCCGATTGCGCCAGCGCAACACCGGAAACCCCGGCCATCAGACCCGTCATTATCGTGAAAAACCCAGCCTTCAGCCCCCGCATGTGCCACCCCTTCAGTCATGTTCTGCGTGCACCGGGAATGACATTTTGCAAGAACGGCCTCTTTGCGCTCGATCAAACAACACCAAAAACATGAGTTTTATTTGCATGTTTTAAGAGACAGGGCGTCACGCAGAATTCGCGAGCCTTCCTGGGCGGCGGCGGCGATATCCAGAAACATCAGGCTCGCGGTTTCGACGACACCTTCATCGACCGTATCGTCCTCGGCGAAATCAGCGAGCATCTCGGTCAGAAGTCCGATCTTGCGCCGCTCCTCACGGGCGGCGGCCAGAAGCTTGACGATGTTGCGCTGGCGCTCGAAATCTTCGGGCTCACGCAGGGCCTCGTGCACTTTGTCGCAGCAGCCGCGATCGAGCGCGTTCTGCAAGACAACGTCGCGCACCAGATGGATCGTAGCCGCGATATCCGCGCCGCCCGGAGTTGGCCGTGCCTGCTGTTCCTGTCCGCTAATCGTCATAGATTGGCTCCATGCGCCGTGTTGCGGGCGCGGGCTACCCACGCCGCCCCTTCCTGCCCGTGGTGAAAACCATTGGAAAAGGGCGCGTCTGGATAGGCTTGTTGCAGAAGGACTAGACCTTCCTCCGCATCATGCCTTCCGGCCAGAACATCATCGTGGATCCGTGCCACCGCCACCATGTCGCAATCCTGTGGCGACAGGCGAAAACGCGCGATGCCGGCAGCGGCCAGATCCTGCAGCTCGCCAAGCAGCGACTGGCAGGTGTGTGACACCGTCTGCACGCCGTTCAGCGCCAGAAAAGACTGCCGGTCGAGCGTGCGCACCGGCAATCCATCCGGGTCGTCACCGCAGACGAACTGGCAATTATCCTTGATATTGCCCTTGGCGCGGGCATGGGCGCAGCGCGCCGAAATGGCGAGCGGCAGGCGGCCGAATGCGAAGATTTCGAAGTCCACATCAGTTGTTTCCGCCACGATGCGTTCCACCGAGGTGACCGGCAGTTCCGGCGGCAGGCAGATGGCGCTTGCACCACGTGACGCCAGAAGCCGCGCGGTTGCGGCATTATAGACATTCACCATCGGCCCGACGACATGCGGCGTGCCGTGCAGCATGCCGAGTGCTGAAAGGTCGTTCGCCTCGACGGGATAGGGGCTGTCGGCGATCAGGCCGCGCAGTTGGCGGCTTTCCCGCTCCAGCGTCACCAGGGAAAGCGTCGAGAAGACCACCTGTTTTCCGGCACCCTCCAGCCGCTCGATCACCTCTGCGAGATGCGGTTCGGTGAAATGAAACCGTTTTGAACATACAGTTTCGCCAAGATAGACATGGCTGACAGGAGCCTCATCGGCGATGCGGAGATAGAAATCGCGCCATTTCTCGCCCTGCCAGAGATAAAGGACCGGGCCGAGCGCCAATGTGGCCTTTTCGGTTTTTGCCATCGCCATCATCTCCAGCGTTTCTCGTAAGCGCCGACAGTGGTGCGCTGGCCTTCGCTTAAGAGCCGCAGGCGTGAGAGCAGCCGTGCCCGCTCTTCGGCGCTGGCGGCCAGCGCCCGGTGCAGGGTGGACACCACTTCCGCCACATAGGCCTTGCCGCGCTGGCGGCCCTCGATCTTCAGCGCGCTAACGCCCGCTTCACGCAAGGCATCGATCTGGTCCATGACATCAAGCGACACCGGATCCTCGAAGGCATAGGACTTGTCATCGGAGATTTCGAAACGGCCCTTGCATAACGTAGGGTAGCCCGCCGGCTCCCCGCCCGGAAAGCGGTTGATGGTGTAATCACCGAGTTCCGACACCAACTCCTGGCCATCCTGCCGGTAGCGCACATGGCTCGCCGGCGAACAGACGCCGTTCATGTTGGGTGACTTGCCTGTGGCATAGGAGGACAGCGAGCAACGCCCCTCCGCCATGACGCAGAGACCGCCAAACACGAAGATTTCGATCTCGCAGCGGATTTGCCGCGCCAACCGGGCGATGTCGGCAATCGTCAATGTGCGCGGTAGCACCACGCGTTTCGCGCCGAAGGCATCAACGAGAAAATTCACCGCATCGGCATTGGAGGCGGAGGCTTGCACGGAGACGTGTATGCGCTGTTGCGGATGGTGTTCCGCCACATGCGCCATCAGGCCGAAATCGGCAAGGATCAGCGCGTCGGCACCTGCCTTCACCGCATCGGCCGCGCCGCGATACCAGATATCCTCATTGCCAGCAAGCATGAAGGTGTTGAGCGCCACGAAGGTCTGCACGCCGCGTTTCTTCGCATAGACAATGGCTTGGGCAAGCTCTTCGCGGGAAAAATTGAGGCCGGGGAAATTGCGGGCATTGGTCTCGTCGCGAAAGCCGCAATAAACGGCATCGGCGCCGGCATCCACGGCCTCCCGGAAGGCGGCGGGCGTTCCCGCCGGGCAGATCAGTTCCATGCCTGCTCTCCCCGTGTTTCGGAAAGAACATGGCCGCGCAGGCGGTTTGCCGCACGCATCACCATGGGTGCGAAAGGCCCGGCAAAGGCACCGAGATCACGCGGCAGGTCGATGCCGCTGTCATCGAGCGCATTACGCAGCGCCAGCATTGCCTCCATGTCGCCGGTCACACTCAGATCACGCGAGAAAAACAGCGCATCGGCATCCTGCCGCCCCTCCATCAGCGCAAGCAGCATGAAGAGCGGCCCCTCGACCGCCGCATCCGCCTTCGGCAGACGGCCCTTGCGGCTGACGGTGATGGCGGGACGCGCCGGTTCGACTACGAAGGCGAAAGGCAGATCGACGGGAAGAAAGGCAAAACGCTTGTTGCAATGTTCTCCCAGCCGACCGAACAGATCGGGATGTCGTTTCATGATCTGCGCCAGCATCGCCGCCGTCGCTCGCCGCACCACGGCAAGGGGCAGAAAATTCATGGGGGTAGCGATGGCGGCGGGAAACGGTCTCATAGATGGTCCTGTCAGATCAGTTGCGGGCAGGAACCTAACCGCAGCGCGCCAGCACCGGTTTGAGGGAACGCAAAGACAGAGAGATTTTCAGGTGCGGCTTCACAAAAACCGCTATAAATCATTCACTTGCGAAGCGAAGGAGGCCGCCCATGTCCGATATAGGGATCAAACGGATTTACGACGCCGCCAGCGATGATGACGGCGCACGCATTCTGGTGGACCGGCTGTGGCCGCGCGGCATGCGCAAGGGAACCGCACAGCTTTCCCTGTGGATGAAGGAAATCGCGCCCAGCAACGAGTTGCGCAAGAATTTCTCGCATATGCCGTCACGCTTTGCGGAATTCACCCGCCACTATCATGAGGAACTGGCGTCAAATCCCGATGCCGTGGCACGCATGAAGGAGCTGATGGCGAAAGGCCGCGTCACGCTGCTTTATGCCGCCCATGATACCGAACACAACCACGCCCTCGTCCTCGCCGACTATCTTCGTTCGCACTGAAGCCGCATTTGCGGCAGCGCAAGGACATGCCGCATCGCCACCGGCAAACAGGCGGCATGAGAGACGAGAAAACAGAAACTAAACCCGCCCACGCAGCCGATTTGCGTAGTTTCGCCCGGCTGCTGGAAGAACGCGGCCAGCTGCAACGAATCCACCAGCCGGTTTCGCTGGTGCACGAGATCACCGAAATCCACCGCCGTGTGCTCGCCGATGGCGGGCCGGCGCTGCTGTTCGAGCAACCCGTCGATCATGAGGGCAAGGTGCAGGAGATGCCGCTGCTCGCCAATCTTTTCGGCACGCGGCAGCGCATCGAATGGGGGTTGGGGCTTGAGACGGGCGGCCTGCCAGCACTTGGACAAAAGCTTACCGAATTGCGCGAGCCGCGGCCGCCGAAATCCATGGCCGAGGCCTGGGGTAAACTGCCTTTGCTGAGAGCCGCACTTTCCATGCGGCCAAGAAATGTCTCCCGCGCGCCGGTTCAGGAAAGGGTGCTGACGGGCGATGCGGTCGATCTTGCCCGCCTGCCGGTGCAATGGTGCTGGCCGGGAGAGCCGGCCCCGCTCATTACCTGGCCACTGGTCATCACGCGCTCGCCTGATGATCCCGACGATATCAATGTCGGCATCTACCGCATGCAGGTGCTGGGGCCGGACAGGGTGATCATGCGCTGGCTGGCGCATCGCGGCGGCGCGCATCACCACCGGCTGTGGCAGGCGCGTGGACTGGATATGCCCGTTACCGTCGCCATCGGGGCCGATCCCGCCACCATTCTTTCCGCCGTCATGCCGCTTCCCGAACATATCAGCGAGCTTGGCTTTTCCGGCCTGCTGCGCGGCACGAAAAGCCGTATCGCCAGAGCATTGACCGTGCCGATGCCGGTGCCCGCCAATGCCGAGATCGTGCTGGAAGGCACTGTCTCAGCAACGGAAACGGCAATGGAAGGCCCCTATGGCGACCACACCGGCTATTATAATTCGGTCGAAGCCTTTCCGATCCTGACGCTGTCGGGGATCACCACGCGCCGCGACCCGATCTATCTTTCCACCTATACCGGCCGGCCGCCGGATGAGCCCTCGGTTCTGGGGGAAGCCATGCTCGAGATTTTCCTGCCGCTCGTCAAAAGGCAGTTTGCGGAAATCGTTGATCTGTGGATGCCGCCGGAGGCCTGTTCCTATCGTGTGATGGTCGCTTCCATCGACAAACGTTATCCGGGGCAGGCAAAACGGGTGATGATGGGCCTGTGGTCGATGCTGCCGCAGTTCAGTTATGTGAAGCTCATCATTCTGGTCGATCCCGATATTGATGTGCGCAACTGGGCGGATGTCATCTGGGCGCTCTCCACCCGTTTCGACGCCTCGCGCGATACAACGATCATCGACGATACGCCGATCGATTATCTCGACTTCGCCTCGCCGAAAGCCGGCCTCGGCGGCAAGATGGGTCTGGACGCCACCCGCAAGCTGCCGCCGGAAACGAAGCGTGAATGGGGCCGCGTGCTGTCCATGACGCCGGACGTCGTCGCGAAAGTGGATCTGATGTGGCGTGCTCTCGGCCTTGAAGAACGGCCATGACCCCATGCCGCGTCGTGCTCGGCGTTACCGGCGCATCTGGTGCTGCAATTGCGCTGCGCATCATCGAGCGCCTTGCCGCGATGAAAAGCGTCGAAATCCATCTCGTCCTGTCGCAATCCGCCAGACGCACCGTGTTGCATGAGGAAGGTGCGCAAGCCATGGGGCGGATGTTGTCGCTCGCCAGCGTCAATCATGCCGTCGATGATATCGGCACGGCGATTGCCAGCGGTTCTTTCCCGACCACTGGCATGATCATTGCGCCCTGTTCCATGCGCACGCTCGCGGCCATTGCAACCGGGCTTTCGGACAATCTTCTCACCCGCGCCGCCGATGTGCATCTGAAGGAACGGCGGAAACTCGTGCTGATGACTCGTGAGACGCCGCTGCATCTCATCCATCTGCGCAATATGTGCGCGGTGACGGAAGCAGGCGCCGTCGTGATGCCGCCGGTACCGGCCTTTTACAACAAGCCGCAAAGCGTCAACGATATTGTCGATCAGCTCGCCGCCCGCGCCATTGATCAGCTTGGCATCGCTTCCGCACCGCAGGCGACGATATGGCAGCCGCATGTGGTGAAGGCGCCCTGAGCGATCAGAGATAGGCCATCGGGTCCGCGCCGAAGAGCACGGCGTGGCCATCGGCCAGCAGCCACCAGACCGTCAATCCCGTCAGCGCCGCAGCAAGCAGCATCGGCCCATCAACTGCGATACCGGTTTTGCTCGTAAGGATCGCCGCGAAGGGAATCGTAGCGCTTCCGGCGGCCGTAGCGCTCCATGCACCGCCCAGTCTTTTGCGGGCGCGTTTTTCGGTCATCGCCATTCCGCCAAGCGAAAACAGCGCAAAGCCGCCGAAGAGGATAACGGAGCGCAGATCGCCGTTCGGCACGACATGCCCCAGAGACCAAAACAGAAAACCGACGAGCACCGGGTGCCGCGTGATGCGCACGATTGCCCCCGGTTTTTCTCCCTGCCGCACGGAAATGGAGAGCGGATTGACACTGAGAAGACCGGCCAGCACGAAAAACAGGCCAATCGGCGCTGCCAGAAACGTGACATGCGCCTGCCAGGGCGCAACATCCCAGAGCGGAATATAATCGACCGACAGCGCGGCATAAAACACCCAGCCCAGCGTCAGAAGCGAGACCACGGAATAAGCTCCGAAATAAGCGGGCCGGCCGATGGCCGCAATCAGCCGTCCGCGCACGGCAGGCACAGCGGGAATGGAATGCAGCGCCACGAAGAGCGAAAGAGCGGCGACGAGTTCAAGCATCCGACTGTCTTCTTACTGGTTCAGGAACAGCACCGAAGCAATGGCCACGGAGGCGAGCACGGCGGAAACCGCGCCCATGCGCTGCAGCACTCCCATACGGTACAACAGCACCGCAAAGCCAATGATAATAGGGGTTGCGACAATCAGCCCGACCTGCGCGTCGTTCATGGGAAGCTCCATTTTCCAGAGTTGCGCTTTGTCATGACAATAGTGCTTTGCGCGCTCCCTTCTTTGACCGACCGCAAAGACGCAGGGTTTGAGGACGCCTAAGCGTGGCTTGCTGTTTTACAATTACGGACAAGGCCATGGCGATCAATACGGAAGAGGAAAGCGGGAACCTGCTCCTTTGGATTCTGGTCTGGAGCGAGCTTGCCGCCTTCGGCGCGCTGACCGGCGCCTTCATCATCGCTTTCGCGGTTAATCCCGAGGCATTTGCCGCCGCGCGCCAGCATCTGCAGCCACAGCTTGCCGGTCTCAACACGCTGATTTTGCTGGCAAGCGGCTGGCAGGCGGCCGTGGCGGCCAGCCGCCACACCACGCTGCCGGGTAAAAGGCGGGCGCTTGTCCTTGCCGGCCTGCTGGGTTTCGCTTTCGTCGGTGTGAAGCTCCATGAATATTCCGCCGAAATCGCCTTCGCCTCCGATCCCGCCTATGGCGCGTTCTTCGAGCTTTATTTTCTGCTCACCGCCTTCCACCTGCTGCATGTCGTCTTCGTGGCAATCCTGCTGTTCATCGTCGCAGTCTTCCCGAAAAACGAGAACGTCACGTTGGTGACGACGCTGTGGCATGTCATCGATCTGGTCTGGATCGTCGTTTTTCCCGTTATTTATCTGGTTTGACATCATGATCCATCGCACCTCCCGCAAGCTTGCAAGAAGTTTTGCAGTGCTCGCCATTCTCGTTCTCGCCGGCACGGCCGTCGTCACCTCATGGAAGGCGGCGCTTCTGCCACCGGTTGCCGCCGCCTGCCTGATGCTGCTTTTCGCACTCATGAAATCCAGACGCGTCATCGACGATTTTCTCGGCTTTCGCAAAGAGCGCGGCCTGCTGCGCACGGCACTTCTGGCATGGCCCGCCATCTTCGCCGCGGCCGCGCTTTTTCGGGCGTTCCTGCAGGGCATTTTGTCGCTCTGAAAAGGCCGGCGACGGGACCTCTCCCGTTGTTTGCCAAATGGCAAAGAACGCCGGCGGCAAGCGGCTAGAAAGGGGCGAGACCCGAAGCCTCCCGGAAAATCCCGGCGCGAGGGTTCGATCAAGCCAGTCCGCATAAGCGGTCTTCCGGATGGAAAGGACCATTGGCATGGCAGAACGCCTGACCAAAACAGGAGCGCGAAACGTCTTTTACGGCGGCTCCATCTTCTTCTTCGCCATATTCGTCGGGCTGACCGCCCATAGCCATTATTACATGCGCACCACCTCGACGGATGAAAGCACGCTGACCGAAAGCGTCGCGCGCGGCAAACACGTGTGGGAGAAAAACTCCTGCATCAACTGTCACACGCTGCTCGGCGAAGGCGCCTATTTCGCACCCGAGCTCGGCAATGTCTGGAAGCGCTATGGCGGCGTGGAAGGCAAGGAGACGGCGCGCGATTCCATCAAGGCCTGGATGGCCGCCCAGCCCACCGGCATCGAAGGCCGCCGCCAGATGCCTCAGTTCAATCTCACCGAACAGGAACTCGATGATCTCGTCGACTTCCTTGAATGGACGAGCCGGATCAAGACGCAGAACTGGCCGCCGAACGAGGCGGGTTGAGGTTGACGGCAAGGAGATGACGAGATGAAATACCAGACGCAAAAAGTCGCCATGCTGTATTTTTACGGCGCAATCGGGCTGTTCGTGGCGCAGATCCTGTTCGGCGTCGTCGCCGCCACGATCTACGTGCTGCCCAATACGCTTTCCGAGCTTCTGCCCTTCAATATCGTGCGCATGATCCACACCAATGCGCTGGTCGTGTGGCTGTTGATGGGCTTCATGGGCTCGACCTTCTATCTTCTGCCGGAAGAAACGGAAACGGAGCTTTACAGCCCGAAACTCGCCATCGCGCAGTTCTGGATCTTTCTGGTGGCCGCCGCTGTTGCCGTGGTCGGTTATATGTTCCGCATCCATGAGGGCCGCGAATTCCTCGAACAGCCGTTCTTCATCAAGGTCGGCATCGTTCTCGTGGTGCTGATGTTCCTGTTCAACATCACCATGACGGCGCTGAAGGGCCGCAAGACCACGGTCATCAACATCCTGCTCTTCGGCCTATGGGGTCTGGCGATCTTCTTCCTCTTCGCCTTCTACAATCCCATCAACCTCGCACTCGACAAGATGTACTGGTGGTACGTCATCCATCTGTGGGTGGAAGGCGTTTGGGAACTAATCATGGCGTCGATCCTCGCCTTCCTGATGATCAAGCTCAACGGCATCGACCGCGAAGTGGTGGAAAAATGGCTCTATGTCATCGTCGGCCTGGCGCTCTTCTCGGGCATTCTCGGCACCGGTCACCATTATTACTGGATCGGCGCACCGGGTTACTGGCAGTGGATCGGCTCGCTGTTCTCGACGCTGGAAGTGGCCCCCTTCTTCACCATGGTCATCTTCACCTTCGTGATGACCTGGAAGGCCGGCCGCAAACATGAAAACCGCGCAGCGCTGCTCTGGTCGATCGGCTGCTCGGTCATGGCCTTCTTCGGTGCCGGCGTCTGGGGTTTCCTGCACACGCTGTCTTCGGTGAACTACTACACCCACGGCACGCAGCTGACCGCCGCCCACGGACATCTCGCCTTCTTCGGCGCCTATGTGATGCTGAATCTGGCGATGATGGCCTATGCCATACCGGAAATGAAGAAACGTGCGCCCTACAACCAGTGGCTTTCGATAACGAGCTTCTGGGTCATGTGCACAGCCATGTCGGTCATGACCTTCGCGCTGACCTTTGCCGGCGTGGTGCAGATCCAGCTTCAGCGCGTCATGGGCGAAAGCTTCATGGATGTGCAGGACCAGCTGGCGATCTTCTACTGGATCCGCCTCGGCTCGGGTTTCGCGGTTCTCATTTCGGCGGCCATGTTCATCTGGGCAATCCTGGTCCCGGGCAAGCAGAAACAGGGTGACGTTGCCCGCCTCGTGCAGCCCGCCGAATGAGAAAACGGACCGGCTCTCCTTTTCCCCCGGGGAGCCGGTTCCTTACCATCAAACATGGAGATGACCATGAACACCCTCTTCCGCCCGACACCGCCGCCCCTGCCGGAGGCCCCCTTCTACACGCCGCTCGGCAATGAATGCGTGCTGTTCGAAAGCGCCTGGGTGCGGCAATTGCCGCTTCTGCTGAAAGGCCCGACAGGCTGCGGCAAGACCCGTTTCGTCAGCCATATGGCCGCGAAACTCGGCCTGCCGCTTTCCACCATTTCATGCCACGACGATCTAGCCGCTGCCGACCTGACCGGCCGCTACCTGCTGAAAGGCGGCGAAACCGTGTGGATGGACGGTCCGCTGACACGATCCGTGCGGCAGGGCGGCATATGTTACCTCGACGAGATCGTCGAGGCGCGCAAGGATGTGGCCGTCGTGCTGCATCCGCTTACCGACGACCGCCGCATCCTGCCGCTGGAGCGCACCGGCGAGGTTCTGGAAGCGCCCTCCGGCTTCATGCTCGTCGTGTCCTATAATCCCGGCTACCAGAACCTTCTGAAAAGCCTGAAGCCGAGCACCCGCCAGCGTTTCGTCGCCATTGAATTCGACTTTCTGCCCAAGGAACAGGAAATCGCCGTCGTTTCGCACGAAAGCGGGCTGGATGCGCGCGATGTCGAGCCGCTCGTCGATCTCGCCCACCGGCTGCGCGGCCTGAAGGGCCACGATCTGGAAGAAGGCGTCTCCACCCGCCTGCTCGTTTATTGCGCCAGCCTCATCGATACCGGGCTTCCCGCCCGCCACGCCGTGCGCGCAACCATGATCGAACCGCTGACCGACGAGCCTGATGTGAAGGCCGCGCTGCATGAAGTCGCGGATGCGATCATCCGATAGCGCGCTTTGATATACACACCGGAATGCGCGGTTGCCCCGCGCATTCCGGTCCGATGCCATGAGGATAAACCATGCTGGACTTTCTGGAACTGGAAGAATCCGTCGGCCGCGCCTGGCACAGGCTGATCGGCGAAACCGGCACATGGCTGCGCTTCCCGGATCATGCCGTGAAGCTGGAGGATATGCAGGCCGTGCTGGCCATCTGTTTCCGCGGTTTTGGCGGTGAACATGCGGTGCAGATCGCCCCGGCCCGCGCGCGCACCTCCACACACCGGCTGAGGCTTCGCCAGCGCATGGGCCTAGGCGAAGAAAAGCTCGCCCAGCCCGGCCGCGATCACGCGACGCTGATGTTGCCGCCGGTGCTCGATCTGTTTCCCGACCGCCGCCTCAACCGCGATCTCTATCTCTGGCTCGCCGCCGCCATGGCGCTGATGCCGCTTGAACCGGTCGCGGCCGCCGACCCGCTGCGCAACGATCTCGCCCGGCTCGACCGCGCCGCAGACCTGGCAGAAACCGTAAGCCGTACTTTTCCCGGCATGAAGAACCGTTATCGCCGGCTGTGCGCCGCCATGCTTGCGGTGCGGCAGACGCGGCCTTTACCGCAGGCAGAACAGCGGTTGGAACAACGGGTGTTATTCATGTTGGCCGCGGCGGCAGGGATCGAGGGCTATGCACCGCCCGCCGGTCTTCCGGAAAAAGCGCCGCCGCGCTACCTGCCGATGCTGCCTGTTCCGCTGTGGCCGGACACGTTGCTGCGGGAGACATCCGAGGCCCGGCAGGGCGAGGACCAGCCGGCAGCGGCGGCAGCGCCGCAAGGGGCGGAAGCCGCCCGCCATATCGCCGTGCGTGAAAAGGCGGAGAACCGGCAAACCGAACGCAGCCCCTTTATCCTCAACCGCTTCGAAAAAATCCTCGCCATGGCCGAGATGGTGAATGTCGACCGGCCGGGTGACGACAGCGACGATGCCGACGGCAGTGCGGCGGACGAGCTTGACGATATGACGCTGGGTGAAAGAAAGGGACGGCCTTCCGCCCGCTTCCGCTTCGATCTCGACCTGCCGCCTGAAGCACTGAACCATACCGCGCTGACGGCGGAGCTGACCTATCCCGAATGGGATTATCGCAGCGGCACCTACCTCGCCGACCATTGCCGGGTCATTTCAGGACCGGCGAAGGACGCCGAGACGGCACCGGAACCCGACCCGGACACCAAAAACCTCATCCGCCGGGTCAGGCGGCAATTCGAGGTGCTGAGACCGCGCCACGAGATGTTGCGAGCGCAGCTTGACGGCAATGATCTCGATCTTGACGCCGTGGTGCGCGCCAGAAGCGATATCGCCGCCGGTGGACAGGGCAGCGACCGCATTCATATGGCAAGCCGCCCGCAGGCGCATGATCTTGCCGTGACGATCCTCGTCGACGTGTCGCTATCGACCGATGCCTGGTTCGACAATCGGCGGGTTCTCGATGTGGAAAAGGAAGCTCTGCTGGTGCTTGCCCACGGGCTATCCGCCTGCGGCGACAGTCACTCCATCCTGACCTTCACATCCCGCCGCCGTTCCTGGGTGCGGGTGGAGACAGTGAAGGATTTCGATGAGCCGATGGGCCACACTATCGAGCGGCGCATCGCGGCGCTGAAGCCCGGCTTCTACACCCGCATCGGCCCCGCCATCCGCCACGCCAGCGCCAAGCTGCAAGAAAGACCGGAGCGCCGCAAGCTGCTGCTGCTCCTGACGGATGGCAAGCCGAACGATGTCGATCACTACGAGGGCCGCTTCGCCATAGAGGATAGCCGCCGTGCGGTTTCCGAGGCGCGGCGCTCAGGCGTCAGTGTCTTCGGCGTAACGGTCGACAGCAAGGCGCAATCCTATATTCCGGCCATGTTCGGCCAGAACGGTTATGCGATCGTCAGCAGGATAGCGAAGCTGCCATCGGCGCTGCCGGCAATCTATCGCAGCGTTGCCGGCTGATGCATGTCGCAACGAACCTGACGAATCTCAGGTTTGTTTGCGCGGCGACAATGTCTCCCAACGGCACGGCGGATAGGTTTTTCCAGTCCGCCGGCCGGCCGCACCGCCGGACATCATTCCATCCGCGGCCGTGGAGCCAGCCTATGTCCGAAGCCCAAACCGCAACCAATATAGATGTGCGCATCATTCCGCATCGTGAACGCCATCCGCGCATTTTCGGTGCGCTTGGCGCGTTGACCGAGGGTCAATCGCTGCGGATCACCAGCGATCACGATCCCCGCCCCCTGCTCTACCAGCTCGCCACCAATTTCCCCGGCCAGTTCGGCTGGGAATATCTCGAACAGGGGCCGGAAGTCTGGCGCCTCGATATCGGCCGGCTGGAAGAACAGGCCGAAGGTTCCGATGACGACATGTCCGGCTGCGAATGCTGCTGCGGTTCCGAGCATTGACCCCAGCGCCTGCGGCATGGTGAAAAGACCTCTGGCGGACGGCCCTTGCCGCCGCCAGCCGACAGATGAGGTGATGCAATGACGGAAATGATCAGGGAACTTGATGTCCGGCCGCTTTTGCAGAGTGGCGGCGAGCCCTTTCCGGCCATCATGGAAGCCGTGGCCGGGCTCGCCCCCGGTGAGGCGCTGCGATTATACGCCACCTTTCGGCCCGTTCCGCTGTTCAAGGTGATGGCCGAGCGTGGTTTCGACCATCAGGTCAAGGAAATGGGCGGCGGCGACTGGGAAGTGCTGTTTACGCCGCAATCCAGTGAAACCGAGCAGATTTCCGTTTCGCCGGCGCTTGCGGGCAATGCCCAGGAGCCGCAGATATGGCCCGATCCGGTCATCTATCTCGATCTCAGCGAGGAGACGGCCGAAGGCCAGACGCGCCGCACGATTGCCGCCCTCGACCGTCTTCCGCCGGGCGCCGTGATCTTCGTGCTGACGCTGCAGGAGCCGACCTTTCTTTACCCGGAGCTTCTGGCCCGAGGCCATCAATGGGCCGGCAATTTCGACGAGGCGCGCACGGCGTTTCGTATCTTCATCCGCGCCGGGGCCGGCGCACATTAAACCATCAGGTATCCTCGATAACGAAACGCCCCGGAAATTGCTTCCGGGGCGTTTCGTTTTGGCGGTTTAGCAACGAACACGACTACGCTTTCAGCGGTTTGCGCTCACGCATCAGGATCGGCCCGTATTCGACGCAAAAGAGCCCAAAGCCCACGATCCAGAGAAGCGCCGAGCAGGCGTAAAGATGCATCATCCCGCCGGGGAGAAACTCGACCGCAGGTCTCAAGAGCGCGCAGGCGATCAGCGCGACATAAGCTGCGATGGTGACCCCGCTGGCCGCAAGCTTGCGTCCGGTGTGGCCAAGGCTTGCTCTCGTCATGACCGCAAGCATCATGCAGCCGATCACGCCGACGGTGAAGACATGCAGGACGGACCGTGTGTCCATGACATCAAGAGCCGCCAGAGCGATGGCAATGAAACCGGCGGGGATGAAGGCATAGGCCACATGCAGCACCACCAGCACTTGCTCAGGCCAGGTCGTCCAGCCGCGCCAGCGAATGAGACGCACCGCATGCATGAAAGCTGCCAGAAGTGCCGTGGGCACGGCCACGATGCTCTCGGGCTCTATCGTCCAGACGGCCAGCGCCGCGATGCCGGTGAGGATGGCGGCGGTGTCGAAGCCATTATAGGGTACGGGGAAATCCGTGCGGCCGAAACGGTTCAGCCAGTTGCGAGTGAAACTCGGCACGATCCGGCCGCCGACGATAATGACGAGCACGGTATAGGCCGAAACGGCAAGGCGGCTCGCCATCTGGCTCAGGTCGCCTTCGATCGCCGCCACATGGAAAATTATATTGGCGACGGAAAGCGCCAATAGCCCGCCCAGCACTTTGAGGTCCTTCCACTTGCGCCCGGCAATGACCTCGCGCGCGCAGATCGTGAGAAGTGCCGGCAGGAAAAGTCCGTCAACGGCTGCGGCGGTGACCACGCCCACCGTGTCCGGCACGAGCAGAAGAATCCGGCCCGCGCACCAGAGCGCAAACAGCCAGACCAGCGGTTTGCCCGACACCGGCAGCCGCCCCGTCCAGTTCGGCACGGCCGTCAGTAGAAAGCCGGCCAGCACCGCCGAAGCGAAACCGAACAGCATCTCATGGGCATGCCAGTTCGGCGCACCGTAATCTCCGCCGATGTCGACAAGGCCGGAAAGGGCTGCGATCCACAACACCATCGCCACGATGGCCCAGATGGCGCCGCCGAGGAAAAATGGCCGGAAGCCATAAGAAAAGATAACCGGGCCGGTGCGTGCCAGCCCCCTTGGAATGCCGCCCTTTGGCCGGCTGCGCCCTTCGGTGAGAACGGTTTGGCTACCACTCATTGTAATGCTCCTCGTTTGGTCTTGACTTATGTCTAGACGCAAGCCCGTCTCGCTTCTTTGCGAACAGGCAAAGAGGAGGTGCGACGCCTCCGCATGAAGCCGTAACCGCCTGCCAAAATGTCGCAGGTGGCCCGACGCGCAGTTTGCTCCATCTCAAATTGTATTTCCGCCCCTCCGCTACAAATGCTGTGACAGAGCGAAACATGCTCTGCCCTAGGAGGGACAGGAGAAATATGATGACGGAAACCTTCCACATCACACGGCGTAATATTCTCGCAGGCGCAGCATTTGCAGGGGCTGTAGCCCCCATGGTCATACCATCGGCGGCGAGCGCGGCAGAGGAAAAGAAGGCCGCAGCCAAGCCATTGACGAGCGCGGAAATTGCAGCGCTTACTCGCGTAAAGGTTGCTCTCGTCAAGCCACCCTTCGTGCACGCCCACACGCAGAAAGCCGAAGGTGGACCAAAGATCGTCGAGTTCACCTTGACGATCAAGGAACAGAAAATGGTTCTCGACGACAAGGGCACCGAGGTCCATGCCATGACGTTCAACGGCTCGGTTCCCGGGCCCCTGATGGTGGTGCATCAGGACGACTATGTCGAACTGACCCTCATCAATCCCGATACCAATGAGCTGCAGCACAATATCGATTTCCACTCGGCCACCGGCGCGCTCGGCGGCGGCGGGCTCACCATCGTCAACCCCGGTGAAAAGGCGATCCTGCGGTTCAAAGCCACCAAGGCCGGCGTCTTCGTTTACCACTGCGCACCTCCCGGCATGGTGCCCTGGCACGTCACATCGGGCATGAACGGTGCAATCATGGTGCTGCCGCGCGAAGGGCTGACCGATGGCCACGGCAACGCGCTGGTCTATAACAAGGTCTACTATGTCGGCGAACAGGATTTCTACATCCCGCGCGACGAGAGCGGCAATTTCAAGAAATATGAAAGCACCGGCGACGCTATGGCCGACACGCTGGAAGTGATGCGCACACTGACGCCAACCCATATCGTCTTTAACGGCGCTGTCGGCGCCCTGACGGGGGAACACGCCCTTCAGGCCGCAGTCGGCGAAAAGGTGCTGATCGTCCATTCGCAGGCGAACCGCGATACCCGCCCGCATCTCATCGGCGGCCACGGCGACTATGTCTGGGCCACCGGCAAGTTCAGTAACCCACCGGATCTCGACCAGGAAACATGGTTCATTCCCGGCGGCACAGCGGGCGCGGCCTTTTACACCTTCGAGCAACCCGGCATCTATGCCTATGTCAACCACAACCTCATCGAGGCCTTCGAACTGGGCGCGGCCGCTCATTTCAAGGTGACAGGTGAGTGGAACGACAGCCTGATGCAGGCAGTGCTCGCCCCATCGAGCATCTGACACATACGGAAGCTCGCCGCTACCATCAGGTGCGGCGCGCTTCCCTCTCCAGCTCTATCAGGCCTGATGGCAGGCCCGAACTTTGGCATTCCGAAAACGCAGGCAGGTTCCCATGGGCATTCCCGACAATAGACCTCTTCCCAATAGATTTTCGCTTCTCCTGCCGCTCTCGCTTGCCACGCTGCTGGCGGCGGCGATCGGTTTTCAGTCTGGGATCATTCGCACCGACGACATCGCCAGCGCGGCCGTGACGTCGCCGCTGGTCGTGACCGTGCCCGCAGGCAGTTTCATCTACCGGGCGGAGGGCGAATATTTCCGAAGCGGTTACGCCGTCGATGGACCGATGGTTGAGGTGACGATGCAAAAAAATCTCACCATCATGAAATATCAGGTGTCGAGCGCCGACTATACGCGTTGCGTGGCCGAAGGTGTCTGCCAGCAACCCGAGCCGGGCTTTTCCGGCCCTGTCAGCGGTGAAATACCGGCGACAGGCATCAGCCAGGACGATGCTCGCGTCTATGCAGCATGGTTGGGCGAGCGGACCGGTAGCGTCTGGACCCTGCCAAGTGACGCCGAACTGGCCTTTGCCGCCGGATCGCGCTTTCCCGACGAGATGCTCGGCGTGGAAGCCGCTACCGAGAATCCGGCTTTGCGCTGGCTGGCCGATTATGAGCGCCAGACCAGCCGCAAAGCATCGAGTAATCCGGCCCCGCAACCCTATGGCAGCTTCGGGGAAAACGAATATGGCCTTGCCGATTTCGGCGGCAATGTCTGGGAATGGACATCGAGCTGCAGTCACCGTGTGACGCTGGGCAAGGATGGCGAAGAGATCGATACCGTCGCTTCCTGCGGTATTCCCGTCGCTTCGGGAAAACACCGGGCGGCGATGAGCGCCTTCGTGCGTAACCCGAAAGGCGGCGGCTGTGCCGTCGGCGTGCCGCCCGACAATCTCGGTTTTCGGCTCGTGATGGATACACGCTGGTATGCGCGCCTTCTCGCAAAACTTCGCGCCGCAAACCTGATTTCTTGACAATAATCAATTATAACAAATATTTGATCCATATCATTTGATCTTTTGCCTTCAGTGATAGTGCTGTATGGTCCCATTACAACGAAGGACCGATCCCCTATCGCTGGCTGCAAGCGCTGCGCCGGACCGGCCGATCACCGGAGAAGATGCACGTGAAGATTGACCGAAGCGTCGTCCGGTCGCTGGCTCTGTTTGCCAAAATGGCCGACGATGAGTTGGATGGATTGCTGGCCCACGCCACGTCCCGGCTGGTGCCGGCAGGCGAAGCTATATTCAAACAGGGCCAGTCGGCCACGCATTTCTTCCTGCTCATCCACGGCCGCCTGAAAGTGACCCAGGTGACGTATGACGGTCAGCAGATCATCGTGCGCGTGGTGCATCCCGGCGATCTCTTCGGTTTTGCGAGAGCACTGCAGAGGGCTGATTATCCCGGCACCGCAACGACTGCGGCCGAAAGTGTCATTCTGTCCTGGCAAACCGACCTCTGGCCGCAGTTCGTCGAGCAGAACCCACATCTTGCCGTCTCCGCCATGCAGACCATCGGGCAGCGTCTCGAGGAAGCCCATACACGCATCCGCGAAATGTCGACGCAGGAAGTGGAGCGCCGGGTGGCGCATGCCGTGCTACGCCTATCGCAACAGGCAGGACGCAAGGAGTTTGACGGCATTCGTATCGACTTCCCGATCTCGCGTCAGGATATAGCGGAAATGACTGGAACAACGCTGCACACCGTTTCTCGAATCCTTTCCAGCTGGGAGGGCAAGGGGCTAATACAGGGCGGGAGGCAGAAACTTCTCGTCTGCAATCTGCCGGGCCTTGCCCAGTTGGCGGAAGGGGAAGCCAGCCAAGTCTAAGAGTGGAGCCGCCTCCTAAAGCCATGCCCCGACTTCGCTAAAAACCTTGTCTGGGCCGGTCGGCCGCGCGGCTTTCGGTCAACGAGTTTGCTACGCTTTCGATGCAGGCTGATGCCGATTGGCACTATGTTAACCGACATTTTTTCTTGGCGCAGTCAGGCTAAGCATTTCTCGTCACGCTATCTCATTGAAGCCGACGACAAGGGTGCGACGCATTTTTGGTTGGAACAAAAGGATCCCTACGCCGGGCCAAAGACTTGAAGCTTGCGACTTCCACCTGGCCGGTGGGTGGATGCGGGCCCCGCCTCGATTCACTACACGAACCGTACGCTGCTTCCCTCAAAGACATGCATGTTCAACGACTTTGTCGCTGAGGTATTTCTGCGCGAGAAATACGCGGAGCAATTTCCTGGAAGCCTTGGGTGAAGTACCTATCAATCGGTGCAGGCTCTAGAACCATTTCAAACCATGCACCCGGCAAGCCGATTTAAATCACATTGATTTCCGTCATTAAATTAGACATCGGCTTTTGTATCAAGCATTTGCTTCCCGTAACAGGGATGGCGATTTTTCTATTTTATCGGTCGGAAGAATACCCCACGTGCGGAGGGCCGCCGGTTGATAGTGCCTCTGGGCGGCATCACTGCCCGTTGTGAGCGCACTTCTCCAAAATGAGCCTCTGCCCACCTCCCCTTCCCGCTGGATCCGGCCATTGATCGCCCTCATCGAGGAACCCAACACCACACGCCGGCGCTTCTCGAACAGGCTGGGCCAGACAACATTGTTGGCGGGTCCTGTTTCATCCTCAATGGTGATGAACATGACCCCCTTGGCAGAACCCGGCTTCTTTCTAACGAGAACCAGGCCTGATGTATAAACCCATCTGCCGTCACGCGCCGTCATCGCCTCGTGGCAGGTAATGATGTTTCTCTGCTGAAGGTCCTTGCGCAGAAAGGCCATCGGATGCTGTCGCAACGTCAAACCCGTATGGCCATAGTCTTCGACGACATCGTGTTCCTCGGTCATTTGCTTCAGCACAACCTTCGGCTCGTTTTGCTCGGCGATCGTCGCCATCTCGCGTTCGGCCGCTGCGGCGAATAGGGGTAGAGGTTCATCACGCAAGGGTTTGATAGCCCAGAGCGAACCACGACGCTCAAGCTTCAGGCCCGGACCATAGGCGTCAGCTTGGGCGAGTTGGACGAGCGCTTCGGTTGGCACACCGGAACGGCACCAGATATCCTCCACCGACGCGAAGTCGCTGTTCATCCGTGCGGCGACGATGCGCGCCGCGTCAGCAATCGCCAGTCCTTTTACCTGCCGAAACCCGAGACGGACAGCATGCCGACCGCCGTTGCCGATCTGCTCAAGTGTACAGTCCCACCGGGATCGATTGATACAGACTGGCCGGACCTCGATGCCATGAGCGCGGGCATCACCGACGATCTGAGACGGCGCGTAAAATCCCATGAGCTGGGAGTTTAGCAAGGCAGCACAGAAGACATCTGAATAGTGGCACCTGATGAAGTTGGAGACATAAGCAATCAAAGCGAATGACGCTGCGTGGCTTTCGGGAAATCCATAAGAGCCAAACCTTCGAGCTGGCTAAATGTCTTTTCTGCGAATTTCGCCGTGTAGCCGTTCTCATATTGTTACTAGCTGCTTGCTGACGGCAGTGAGAAGCCGTCCACGGTCCTCTCAGTCGTTCCCTGAGTTTCTGTCCGTTTGGTTATCGCCTGGATTTGCCCCTTTCTGATATTGAATTTACACGGGGTCAGGGGTTTCAAGGTCGAGTTGGTGGATTATTGCGCTTGCTAATTGAGCAACGCATGGCTATTGCGTGCAGCAAGACCCAACGTTGATCGCTGGCATTGCACACCGGTCTTGGGAATTCGGCGCGAAATGTCTCGGATCGAGTACCCAGCGAAAGGATTTTCGAGCTCCGCCCGCATGTGCGTAAGAGGTGGGGGATCGACGCAGTTTACAAATAGTGCGCTTTATGCCGACTGTTTGAGAAACGCATCGATCGACGCAGCCGCGCATTCGCTGTCCTGGGCTGGCGTTCCTGAACTTACGCCGACGGCGCCGACGACCTGGCCGTCGACGACAACTGGAATCCCGCCCGCCACGATGGACAAACGGCCGCCGATTGCAGTGTTGATACCAAAGGCCGGCTTGCCAGGCTGGCTGGCCTCCCCGTAAGATTCTGTCGTGCGCTTTGCCCCCGCTGCGGTAAAGGCCTTGTCCTGAGCGATCACGGTGCTGGTGATTTTTCCACCATCCATGCGCTCGAAAGCAATCAACTGCCCCGACTCGTCCGTCACCGCGATGCACATCGGAACACCGATTTCGTCGGCTTTTGCCTTCGCGCCGGCGATCAGCACTCGTGCATCTTCCAGGTCCAGCCTCTTGATTGTCAGCATGGCATTATCCTTTATAACTGCGGTGTATGAGTTTGGAGGTTATATCCGGCCGGCCGTTGTCCTGCGCGAGAAAGGCAAGAGCAGCGGAGCCAATCAGACCGGAATTGTGCCCCAAATTGGCGCGCACGACTTTGACGTCCTTGAACCCCGGCATTGCCCACTCGTTGATGTAATTTTGAATGCCTGGTTGGAGCCGCTCAAACTCGTTAGAGAGTCCGCCGCCAACGATAACGGTATCGGGTGAAAAAATGTGTATCAGGCTAGTGAACCCGCGACCGAGGATCTCGGCCTCCTCGTCGATCAGTTTGTTGGAAAGGTGGTCGCCGTTTCGCGCGGCGGCAAATACATCGCGACTGTGGATCTCGTTTCCATTTGCCCCAAGTGTCGTATCACCGCATTCGGCGGCCCGCATGCGGGCTCGGCGTGTGAACGCTGTGCCAGAGCCGTAGGCCTCAAAGCAACCTCTGTTTCCGCATGGGCATAGTTCACCATTCGGAATCACGGACATATGCCCGATATGGGCGGCCATCCCCCTTCGTCCGCGAAGAACACGCCCATCAGTGATCGCGCCACCACCAATTCCCGTGCTGACCGTCACATAGACAAGGTTGTCCACGCCCTTGCCGGCGCCGAACTGCCACTCGCCGATCGCCGCGGCGATGCCGTCATTTTCCAGGCTAACAGGAAAGGGGAAGCGCCTTTGAAGCTCCGCTCTCAACGGAAAGTCCGCAAAGCCGGAAAGGGTTGGAATGTTTCGCGCAACCCCGGCAACGGTGTCAATTGGGCCAGGGGCAGATACACCAATACCAACTACATTCGAAAGATCAGAGGTCGCCAGCAAGGCGTCTGCAAGCCCGCGAATTTGGGCAAGAATACGATCCGGACCTCCATGCGCGTCCGTTCTTTCCTCACGTCTTGCGATGACGTTACCCTGCTCATCGACAAGCGCGCCCCTGGCTTGCGTTCCGCCCAAGTCTATCCCGATGGCAATCTGCTGCATGTCCGGACCAAAATTTAGAGTTCACGAAGCCACGTCATTCGCTCATCCAGCGACGGAGCATTGAAAGCGAGCGAGCCAAGCACAACCGTTTCGGCACGGGATTGTCGGAGGAGAGGGACCGTATGCTCACGGATGCCACCATCGGCGGCGAGAATGGTGCGCCGCTTTGCCCCAGCCTCTCCAATCAGTTGTCTCGCCTGAAGCAACCGGTCGCCGGCCGCCTCGTTAAGGCCCTGACCCTTCACGCCGATTGCTGTACCAAGGAGTGTTACAAAGCGAAGCCTCGGGATAAACCGTTTGATCCGTTCAACCGGGGTATCTACTTTGAGCACCATGCCCGCAGCAACTTTCCGGCGGTCGATAAGATCGAGCGCGGCATCCGCAACAGCATCGTTTTCGACGTGGATGCTGATGAGATCACTCCCAGCGTCTGCAAATTGGTCGATCTGGGACAAGATGATATCATCGTCCACCATCAGATGAACGTGGATGGGGCGCGCGGAGATCTTCCGCACCGCCGCGACAAGATCAGGAAAGAACAACATCGCCGGCGCAAAATGGCCGTCAGCCACATCGATGTGAAGAATGTCGACATAGGGATCGACGCGGCCGAGGTCCTCGCCGAGGCGCACGAGGTCTGCCGACCATACCGAGAATTCGGCAATCAGACGATCGCGCGGCAGGTCGTCAATCCAGTCAGGTGAAATAACTGACATCGGCTAGAGCTCCTTCAGAAAATTGCGCATGGCCGCATGAAAATCGGTCACATACTGGGTTCGATCGGTAACCTTTGGCGTGATCTCCAAAAGGCGTGCATGTGCAATGTGCTCTGCAAGGGCGCGCGCATACGCCATCGGGTGAATCAGATCGTTTTCGTGCCCGATTACCAACGTCGGGATGGATAAACTGGCGACCTCGTCCTCGGTAACCCCTGGACCGTCGTTCGCGATCGCCGTGATGAGTGCAGTGGTGACTTCAATAGGCTGGCGTGAAAAGAAGCTAAGCAGGGAGGTCAGATTGTCCGGAGCGCCAACTGCAAGGCGTTGCCCAACTTCCCCCGAAACGAAGGCTTGTTTGGCGGTCTCGGGGTCAAGAGTAGCCAGCAGACGGCCCACCTCTGCATTTGGCGCCATGTTTTGCGGCGCGAAAGCAGTTACCCAGGCCGGCCGCGCCATGATGAGTGCCCGAACGAGATCAGGACGCTGGATCGCCAGGCGCAAGGATATGGCTGCCCCCATCGATATGCCGCCAACGATGACAGGCGCGTCAAGCTCCTGCTCGATGAAGTCGGCAATGTCGCTCGCGAACGTGGCGATAGACAATTGTGCCAGATCGCCCGGCTCCGACGCACCATGGCCCCGCGCCTCGAGCGTTATGCGGCGGAACCCGCACCCGGACGGGAAGGCTTCCCGGGTCTGGCCTGCGTCGCCGCAAAGTCCATGCAGGAAAACGACGGGCGGCCCGTCGCCCTCGACATCGACGTTAAGGCGGCTTCCATCTCTCGTCACGAACTGGCGGGTAGGGCTCATTGGTTCGCCCCGGTTCTCAGTTTTGAGGCAAGGAACGCGGCAACGCCTTCGGCCTCCGCGGCGGATAGACCATGGGTGATCAGGCTACCGCCGAAGCCTATGGCGGCAAGGCGACGAAGATAATAATTGTAGTCCAGAACGCCCTTGCCGGCGGTCGCAAATCGCCCGTCGCTGGCCCGGTCCTTGGCATGTGCCATCACGATCCGATCGGCTAGCAGGTCGATTGCCGAGGAAACAATCGTCTGCTGCTCTTCTGGCGTTTCGACCTCAAATAAGTTCGCCGGATCCAACACGATCTTGAGACGTGGGCTCTTTAACTCGTCAATCAGCTGGCGGGCCTTCGCGGCTGAATTAATGACATTGGCGAGTTCGGGTTCAATGCCGAGATCGATATCGTAGCGATCGGCAATTTCGATCGCAGTGCCCATTGCTTCGACAAGGTCACGCCAGGCTTCGGGCGTGTTGTTGTCCGGGTGCTCCTTCCATTGGTCGACAGGATCGCGCGTGCCGGTGCAAAGCGTGATGAGACCTGTCGACATGGCGGCACAACGCTCCGCCAGAACGGCCAACCTGCGGTGGCCGGCGTGGCGCACGGCAAGGTCTGGGTGGATCATATTGTAGGTGCCCGAGACAGCGACAATTTCGACACCGGCCACAGCAGCAGCATTCGCCACCGCGCGCGCCTGCTCCTCGCTGATCTCGTCCGGCATAGGGGCAAGACCCGAGCAGGCCATATTGTACTGCGTGGCCGAAAATCCTGCGTTGGCGACGGATTTGAGTACCGGGCCCGGCTCGGTACCCTCAAAGGTTTTGGCGAAAATTCCGAGCTTCATCACACACCACCCGTTACATCGGCAAGCGCGACCGGTTTGCCGCTTTCTACGGAGCGGGCAATGGCGACCATCGCCTGTACAGATGCCAGCCCATCATTGATATCGGCCCCTTCCATCGATGCCTTATCCAGGATCGTGCGCGCAAAGCTCTCGACCTGACGGCGGTAGAAATGGCCGTCGGCGCCAAGCACGCGATGGGTCGCGCCGTCAGCTTCGCGGAAAATGTCCACTTCGCTGGATTTGTAATACCAGGGGTTATAGGTCTTTCCGAGAATGCTGCCGTTCTTGCCGTAAATCTGGAACCCTTCGTGCCAGTCCATCCGGACCTGGACGGTGAGGTCGAGATGGCCGAGCGTGCCGGAAGCAAACTCGACATCAACGAACCAGCACCAGATGCCGGCCCGTTCAGAAAGACGTGCATGGACCGAGACGATATCGCCCGCAAAGTAGCGGGCGGTATCGATCAGATGGCAGCCATGGGCCAGCATGTAGTACCGCCGCAGGTCGGCCTTCGGATTTTGGGAGGGCTTTCTGGCATTGGCGCTGGTGACGATCAGCGGTTGGACCGCATCGGTCATCGGGTAGCGATGGGTGTTGTCGCAGTACCAGGCCTTCAGGGCGATCAATTCGCCCATTTCATCGCTGATGAAAGACTTTGCCGCCTGCAAACCTGCGTCGAAGCGTTTCATGTGGCCGACCTGCAATATCTTGCCGGACTTTTCGACCGCGTCCTTGAGAACGAGGCATTCCTCGACCGTCACGCCGATCGGCTTTTCGCAAAGGACATGCTTGCCGGCTTCAAGTGCTTTGATTGATGCAGGGACGTGGAAGGCGTCGGCCGTCGCGATGATGACGGCGTCAAGGTCCGGATCGGCCAGCATCGTGTCATAGTCGTTGTAGGTCTTCTGCGCACCATGTGTGATTGCCATGCGCTCGCGCAGATCGTCGGCTACATCGCATATGGCGTAGAGATCGGCGTTGACCGCTTTCGTGCAGCTTTCGAAGTGAGCGGCCTGTGCGATTTGTCCCGCACCGAGTACGCCTATACGGAGACGACGTTCCTGTTTTGCTGGCATCGGAAATTTCCTTTGATCGACGGTTAGATTGCGGCGCCAGTTTCGGCGTCGAAAAGAACGGCTTTCGAGAGGTCTACGGAAAAGCGGGCCTTTTCACCGACGCGGATCTGGGAACCCGTGGGGAGCCGGGCCATGATGTCGCGCTCACCCAATTTCGACGCCACGAAGATATCAGGACCGGTCGGCTCGACGACTTCGACGTAGACATCGATTGTCGGAAACGGCGTGGCCTCATTTCCAGCCAGCGATAGCCATTCGGGTCTCAGCCCTAATAGGACCTCCTTGCCTTGCGGGGGCTTATCGAAGAGCGAAGCAGGGACCGGCAATGTCACATCCGCGCCGTGGATGGAAAGGCGCTGCGAGCCGGTGGCAATCACGGCCGGAAGCAAGTTCATCGGCGGCGATCCCATGAAGGTTGCGACGAAAACGTTTGCGGGACGGTCGTAGATGTCTTCGGGCGTCCCGAACTGCTGGAGGATGCCGTCTTTCATGACCGCAATCCGGGTCGCCATGGTCATTGCCTCGATCTGATCGTGCGTGACGTAGACGATGGTGGCGCCGAGCCGCTGGTGCAGTTTCTTGATCTCGGTGCGCATCTCGACGCGCAGCTTTGCATCAAGGTTCGACAACGGCTCGTCGAAGAGAAAGATCTTCGGCTCGCGCACCAGCGCCCGTCCCATGGCGACGCGCTGGCGCTGCCCGCCGGAGAGTTGGCCCGGGCGCCGCTTGAGTAGGTGGCGAATTTGCAGCAGGTCTGCAACCTTGCCGACGCGCTCCAGCCTTTCGGGCTTCGGCATCTTGCTCATTTCCAGCGAGAATCCGATGTTTTGCTCGACGGTCATGGCCGGATAGAGCGCATATGACTGAAACACCATTGCGATGTCTCGCTCCTTCGGCTCAAGTCCCTGGACAGACTTGCCATCAATGGTGATGGAGCCCGACGTGTGCTCGTCCAGTCCAGCAATGATGGACAGGAGTGTCGATTTTCCGCATCCCGAAGGACCGACCAGGACGAGGAATTCCCCGTCTTCAATGGCAATATTGATGTCCCTGAGAACCGTCAGACTGCCGAAGCTTTTGTTGATATGGTTGATTGCCAGATTGGCCATCGTCGTTATCCCTTCACTGCGCCGGCCATCAGACCACGAAGGAAATACCGCCCTGCCGCCACGTAGATAATTATGGTGGGTAGCGCGGCGATCATCGCGGCGGCCATGTCTTCGTTGTAGGCCTTGGTGCCTGTTGATGTGTTGACCAGGTTGTTCAGGGCGACCGTGACGGGTTGGCCGGAGCCAGCTGCGAACGAGACCCCGAACAGGAAGTCATTCCAGACGCCGGTGAACTGCCAGATGATGGACACCATCACGATCGGCCATGAGATAGGCAGCAGTATCCGGAAGAACACTGCCCAAAAGCCCGCGCCGTCGATGCGCGCTGCCTTGAAAATCTCGACTGGGACAGTCACGAAATAGTTTCTGAAGAACATCGTCGTGAAGCAAATCCCGTAGACAACATGGACGAGAACCAGCCCGGGTATCGTTCCGGCGAGCCTCAATTGCCCGAGTAGCCCGGCCATCGGGATGAGAACGATCTGCAGCGGTATGAAACAGCCGAACAGGATGAGGCCGAACAGGATATTGTCACCCCTAAAACGCCAGTTTGCGAAGATGTAACCGTTCAGCGCCCCGAAGCCGACCGATAGCAATGTGGCCGGTATGACAATCAGGAAAGAATTGCCGAAATAGCCCTTCAGGCCCCCGCAGGTAACGCCGATACATGCCGATCCCCAGACGTGCTTCCAGGCCTCGAACGTGATGGCTCGCGGAAAGGAGAGAATATTCCCGGTTCGGATCTCATCCATGCTCTTCAGGGATGTGAAAAGCATGGAGGTAAGCGGCGCCAGAAAGACGGCGGCCAGGAGGATCAGACATCCGTAGATGAACACGCGGCCAAGGATGCGCGAAAATCTTCTCACATCAGCGCCCGAAGCCAGCATTGCGGCGCTTTCGGCGTCAAGTCGTAGGCTCATGGCGCAGCTCCGAATAAAGATATGGAATGATGATGCTTGCCAGGGTGACGAGCATGACGGTTGCGCTGGCGGCACCGACCGCAAGTTCATTGCGGGTAAACGTCATCGAATACATGAAGGTCGAGGGCAGTTCGGTCGACACGCCGGGGCCACCCTTTGTCAGCGCCACCACAAGGTCGTAGCTCTTGATGGCAAGATGGGCCTCGATGACGAAGACGGTCAGGAACGCGGGTCGAAGCGCTGGAATGATAATGCGCGTGTAGACCTTGTGTATGGGCGCGCCGTCTATGCGTGCGGCGCGGAGGATTTCGGTGTCCACGCCGCGAAGACCCGCCAGGAAAAGCGCCATGACGAAACCGGTCACCTGCCAGACGCCGGCAATGACGATTGTGTAGATCGCGCGGTCGGGCTCGATCAGCCACTGGAAAGTAAAGGACGTCCAGCCAAGCGCGCGCATCATGTGCTCAAGGCCGAGACCCGGATTGAGCAGCCACTGCCAGATAACCCCCGTCACGACGAAGGAGAGCGCCATGGGGTAAAGAAAGATGGCGCGGAAAACGCCCTCGAATCGAATGCGTTGGTCGATCAGAATCGCGATGAACAGCCCGAGGCAGGTGGCGCCGACAATGTAAAGGCAACCAAAGATTGCCATGTTCTCTATGGCGGTAATCCATCGCGGATTTTCGAAAAGCCGGCCATATTGGCGCCAACCGACGAAGGTGAAGCTGGCAAACATCTTGGATCCGGTGAAGGAAAGAAGTGTCGTATAGGCGATAAAGCCATAAACGCAGACCGTGACGACCGCGAGCGACGGCGATAGAACGATTGCGGGCATGACCTTGCCAAGGCGTTTTGAAATGGACATCTGCTGGCCCGGAATCGACAGGTTGGCGTTCGGCATCGGCCGAGCACACAACCTTGCTGCAGGATACCCCCACCGCCATTCGACGGCAGGGGCAGGGAGGAGCTGATTATTTCGCAGCGTTGATCGAGTTGATCAGCGCGGTCACGGCATCCTTCGACGACATGTCCGAGTTGAAATGCTGGGTCACGACGTCAAAGATCGCGCGCTGGATGGAGGCGGGCTCCGCGTGACCGTGGGCAAGTGACCCCATGAGAGTGCCGGACTTCTCTGCTGCCTTCAGGTCGGCCATGGACTTCTGGGCGCAGGCGTCGAACTTGTCGTCTGGCACGTCTGAACGGGCCGGAATGGATCCCTTTACGAGATTGAAGGCTTCCTGGAATGCGGGTGACATGACGCTCGATGCAAGCTTGATCTGGGCGTCGACCTTGTCGGCGCCGACCGGGAACATGGCGAGGAAGTCGGTATTGAAGAGGAACGAACCTTCGGTGCCAGGTGCGGTGACGCAAAGGATATCGACGCCAGGTGTCATGCCAGCCTTGACGATTTCGCCCTTGGCCCAGTCACCCATAAGCTGCATCGCTGCGTCACCCTTAAGCACCATGCCCGTCGCAAGGTTCCAGTCCCGTCCGGAAAAATTCGGGTCGACAAAGCCGCGGATCTTACGCATCTGGTCGAAGACATTGAGCATGGTGTCCGAACCAAGCGCGGTCTCGTCGAGCTCGATGATGGCCTTCTTGTAGAAGTCCGGCCCGCCAAGCCCGAGAACGACGTCATCAAAAATCGTATCGTCCTGCCAAGGCTGTCCGCCATGCGCCAAAGGCGTGATGCCTTTTGCCTTCAGCTTGTCCGCAACGGCGTTGAACTCGTCCCAGGTCTTCGGCGGCGCCAGACCGTTGTCCTTGAAAATCTTGGCGTTAATCCACAGCCAGTTCGGACGATGGATGTTGACCGGCACGGCCTGCCACTTTCCGTCATGGACGGCGAACTGCTTGATCTGCTCCGGAACGACCTTGTCCCATCCCTCTTTTTGAGCGACTGCGGTCAAATCACCGAGTAGACCCTGTTCGGACCACTCGTTGACCGCCATGCCCAGCAGCTGAGCAGCTGTGGGAGGATTGCCTGCGGCAACCCGGGCTTTCAGGGTGGTCGTTGCCGCTTCGCCACCGCCGCCTGCGACCGGCATATCCTGCCAGCTGACACCCTTTTTCTGCAAATCGTCCTTTAAGACCCCGACTGCCGCCGCTTCGCCCCCGGAAGTCCACCAGTGCAGCACCTCGACGCTTTCAGCCGCGAATGCAAGGCCGCTGACCGAGGCACTGAGGGCAGCCGTCAAGGCCATCATTTTTAAAGATAGGCGCATGTAATCCTCCCAACCAACCGGCCCCATGCCGGCTTCAAACAAACGACACTCCCTTCGTTTGTTTCGATTGAAAACAAACATAATCAAGTTTATGAGTCAAGCGAGTTTGTTGTGGAGCCGAACAATGGTCGTTGGGATTACGATACTGCTGATGTTTCAGCTAGCTGGAGAGGCCATCGCCTATTATCTGCATGGCATCGTACCAGGCCCAGTCATCGGAATGGCGCTGATATTTGCGGGGCTGGGCGTAACGCGAGAGCGGTTTTGGGTGACGCTGTCCGAATCGGCAGTCCTCACATCCCGAGCCCTGCTGGCAAGTTTCGGGGTACTGTTCGTCCCTGCCGGCGTGGGGATCGTGCAACATTTCGACCTCATTGCTGAAAGAGGTCTGTTGCTTTTCGCAACGATAGTCGTCTCCACGTCCGCGACGCTTATCGTCACAGTATGGACATATCTGGCAACCAAACGGCTAGTGGGGAGAACAAGCAATGGATGAAGGATTGTGGGTCTATCTCGCAGCCTCCCCTCTCTTATGGCTTTCCGTCACGCTCCTAGTGTGGATAAGCGCGCTTAAGATCGAAAGCTTTCTTCCCGCCAATCCTCTCATCAATCCCGTTTTGCTCTCGGTTTCCGCAATCGTATGTCTTCTTGCTGTCTTTCACATTCCCTACCAGACCTATTTCGCCGGGGCGCAGTTCATTCATTTTCTGCTCGGACCAGCAACAGTGGCGCTCGGGATACCACTCTATGAAAAGCTTCACCTGGTTAGGGCCAATCTTATTCCGATGGTCGTGGCACTGCTTGCCGGGAGCCTGACGGCGGTGACCACTACGATCTATTTGGGCCATGTCTTCGGCTTCGATCAGACAGTCATTGCTTCGCTCGCCCCAAAATCGGTCACCGCGGCAGTCGCTATGGCAATTTCATCAGGTTTGCACGGCGATCCGGGCCTGACCGCGGCCGTCGTTATTTTGGCCGGAATTACCGGCTCCGTCATCGTGACCCCACTGATGAACGCCATGAAGATCAGCGATTACAGTGCGAGAGGATTTGCTGTAGGGCTTGCATCTCACGGTATTGGCACGGCACGCGCCTATTCGGTTGACCCGGTGGCAGGGCTTTTTTCCGGCCTCGCCATGGGCTTGAATGCGATCGTCACTTCCTTGATTGTACACCTCTTTTTGTGACTCTATTCGACTGGAGACTGCCAATGTCCATGCCGCGCGCCGTAAGGCACATTAACGAGGTCAGGGCGCTGGATGTTGTGTTTCGCCATGGCAGGATTAGCCGGGCGAATATCGCCAAAGAACTCAGCATGGTTCGCTCGACGGCAAGCAGTATCGTTGCCAGCCTGACGGATGAAGGGTTGCTGGTGGAAGATGAATCCCAGGATGATAAAAGCGCTGGTACGGGCCGGCCCGGCACGTTTGTTCGGATTAATCCGAACTACGGGATGTTCATAGGCGCTGATATCGGCGTCGGGCGAATGAACGTCGTCGCCCTCGATATGGAGGCGACGGTTATCGCGCAGTCCAGGTCGGATTTCAGCCTCCTGGAGGCAAGCCCGGACCTCGTGGTGCAGCGGCTGGTGGATGTGGTTGAGGGTATCCGGGAACCGCTTGGGAAGGACTATCGCATCCGGGGCCTATGTCTGACCGCGCCAGGGGTAATAGATCGGAATGGCACGATTTTGCGTGCGCCCATTCTGGGATGGCGCCAAGAACCGATCCTCGAGAGACTACAACAACGACTGCCCGACATACCGCTGCTGATCGCTGAGAACGATGCCAACGCATTCGCAATTGCCGAGATTTACCAATCCAAAGATGAAAGCGTCGATACGGAGATCTACATCTATCTCGACGCCGGCGTCGGCGGGGCGATCGTGAACTCCGGTCAACTTTTCCGCGGCCAGGACGGTTACGCTGGCGAGCTTGGCCATATTATCCTTGGTGACGAAGGCTTCGTTGAGCTGGCCACGATTTCTGGGTCGTTTGAGAGTTTCATTGGCCGGGAGGCCGTCCTCGCGCGCTACCGCTTTCACGGGGGATCGGCAGGCGACATTCAAGCATTCATCCAGGCAGCGAGACAACAGGAAAGGGCCGCTCTTTCGACACTCAGGGATTGGTCATTTTATCTCGGCCGTGGAGTCGCAACGTTAACGAGCATATTCAATCCCGCGCGGATTGTGCTTGGCGGCCCGGTCGCCGCACTTTTCGAACTTTGCCGGGAAGAGACATTGGAAAAAGTGGCCCGGAACCTGCTTGAAGGGCATCCGATACCTGAAATAAAACTTTCGACCCTCGGCCTCGAAGGTCCCGCCATCGGCGGCGCGTCAATGCTGCACAAACAGATGTTTTCCGTGGATGAGAGCCTCGTTTTTGGCCGTCCGAAAACGGAAGCTCTACGCGAAAAAGTCAGCGATTAGGATGTAGCAGGCTAAGGCCCCCGTTGACGATTTTCGCGTTGATACGCTCGTAATTGTCGAGTTGCTTGTGAACTCCCGTCAATCGCTGCTTGTGCGTCTCAGTGATAACGACGACCTGGCAACCCGCCGCTGTCGCGGCGGCAATACCGACCTCGGCATCCTCGAATACAAGACAACGAGTCGGATCAACCGAAAGACGCTCGGCGGCGAGAATAAAGCAATCCGGGGCCGGTTTGCCCCGACGCACATCCTCGGATGTCACGATCGTCGCGGGCATTGGCAGACCGGCTGCCTCGATCCGTCTTCTGGCCAGGGCAGCAGGAGCGGATGTTACGACAGCCCACCGGTGGGATGGGAGGCTTCTTAAGAACCGCTGCGCGCCGCCAATGGCGATAACGCCCTTGATCTCATCAATTTCCGCTTGCGTTATGACTGCTGCCTCGGCCTCCGGATCAATATCCGGGAGGCCGAGAGAAGAAATTGTTTCCGAGGCTCTTCGCCCGTGGATTGTCGGCAGGAACACCTCTGGATCTAATCCGAACTTCCATGCCCACGCTCCCCAGACGCGTTCGGCAGCCGCGATCGAGTTGAGGATGGTCCCATCCATATCGAAAAGGAAGGCATCGAAAGTGGATGCGAAGAGATCGGGCAATGCTTTACCGCCTTTGTTTGAGTTCCGGCTCGACGCCAGCTCACTCTGGTGCAATGACGCCCTTGCGGAGAATGACGCTCCCGTAGAAGCGCCTCTCTCCCGTCACCACGACGGTGTGGGCGGCGCGAACGCGGTCTTTAAACTCGTCTGGCTCCACTGCAGTCAGTTCAACTGCTTTACCTTGTGTCTTCTCTAGGCCGGCGCTGTAGTCTTCGAAGACCGGCAAGATCTTGGCGGCATCGCCTTCGGCGATCATCCGCCAAGCCACATGCGGTTCCTGCTCTTCCAGTGGGAAGATCTTAAGGATGGCGTCCAGCGCTCTTGGGCCAGAAATGCCATCGAGGCGAATGAGACGGTCGTCGCCTGGATCGCAAGGGAAATTTGCATCAACGATCGCAATATCGTGTCGATGTCCCATCGATCGAAGAGCGTAAAGAAGTTCTGGCGAGAGAATTGGGTCGATTTGCTTCAGCATTGGTTTCCTCCACTCGTTGGCTATTTGCTTTTGTATTATACAAATACAAATAGGCTGTCAAACTCGTTTGGTGTTAGGTCTGGAATTAAACGGTGGGTAGTTCAGGAAGGTCGAAAAGGCTCTCGCGAAGAAGGGCGGCAGCGCCGATGGCGGCCCCGTCACCACCGAACCTGGCGACCGATATTGGCGGTACGTTAAACCCGTGGACGAGGTTTTCGGAAAGCAGGATCTCGACGCGCTTCGATACACGCGGATAGAGGACGGCAAGGGGCCCCCCCAGCACGATCGCTTTCGGATCAAGGATATGAATGAGATTCAGGAAACCGGTCGCCAGCGCCAAGGCCCATTCGTTGAGTGCCTCATCGAGAACCGAGGATCCTTCCAGCGTCACAAGTTTGGCCAACCCTTCCGGAATCGGGACATCGTGTTCGATGAAGGGAAGAAACTTCTGATAACCGGCCAAAATTTCGAAAGTGTGTGTCCCCGCCATTCCAGGCTGTCCGCCCATGACCATATGTCCGACTTCGCCACCCAGTCCGTGGGCACCCTCGACGACGCGGCCCTGACGGAGATGGGCACTGCCGATGCCCTGCGCGAGCAATAGCAGAAGCACGTCGCTCAGGTCGTTTTCCGATGCGTCGGCCGCTACGGCACTCGCAAGAGCAACCGCGTCGTTGCAAATTTGGACCTTCAGTGAGGATTGCATCGCATCCGACATCGCCGACATGACGTCGACATCACGCCAACTCAGCCACGGCGCAGAAATTATACGGCCTTCACGCACGATGCCTGGAGCGGAGATACAAACGCCGCGCACGCGCGATGCCTGTACCTTCGATATGTCGATCAATTCCTTGGGCAAGGTCGCGAGCAGCTCAATGACTCGCTTCGGGTCATCATAACGGTCGGCGATCGACACGATCCGCTTTGCGACTACATGCATCGAGAAGTCGATCAAAACGGCGTTGATTTCAGCCGAGGAAATATCAAGTCCGATAAAGTAGGCGCCGGCCGGGTTCAGCGACACGAGCGCGCCTGGACGCCCGGCACCGTTGGCTTCAGCGCTCTCATTGAGGTCGATAACCAGATTTTCTGACAGCAGCTGTTTTATCGAGTTGCCGACGGTCGCCCGCGTCACGTTCAGTTCGCGTGCAATATCCGCGCGCGACAAAGGGACGTCTCTACGCAAGACGCGAAGGCACCGCACAGCATTCATGTGTCTTAAGACACTGTTCGTCGTCAATGTTCCTCCTAGAGACAACATGTGTCGGTCAGGAGCTGTTTTCGGGCATCGGCAAAGCACTCGAATCGTTGCCGAAAGTATCCGTAGAGGCAGTAGCAGATGCCCGCGTGCAAGCAAAGGTTAGGATAGACGTCCCATTCATGCGATCGACCATCCACCGTCAACCAACAGATTGGCGCCTGTGACAAGAGATGCAGCAGGAGATGCGAGATAGACAACAGCGCCGACGACATCATCGGTATCGCCGATCCGCCCCAGCGGAATATGGCCCACCGTCCGAGCGTAGAAATCAGGGTCAGCGAGGACCGGCCGGGTCGAATCCGTCCAGATGAAGGTCGGTGCGACGGTATTGACCGTGATGCCGTAATGCGCCCATTCCGCGGCCAGGCACCGGCTCAAATGGTTGATTGCTGCCTTGCTCATGCAATAAAGCGCTTCACCGCGAAGTGTCACCGTCCCGGCCTGCGAACTGATGTTGATGATCCGGCCGCTTTTCTGCCCAATCATATGACGGGCGACGGCCTGCGTGACAAGAAACGTGCCTTTGATGTTTACGTCGAGAATTTGGTCAAGGTCCTTCTCCTCAACGAGTTCCGCAAGATTGCCCGGGGCGACGCCGACATTGTTCACCAGCACGTCGATTTTTCCGAATGCGGCAACTGCCTCAGCAACGGCGTCCAAAATCTGGCCGCTGTCTGAGATATCCATTGTAACTGCGAGAATGCGCCGACCAGTTGTTTTCAGTTCGGCCACCAGGTCGGCAACCGCCTCTACGTTGCGGACGCCGATGACGACATCGGCGCCGGCCGCCGCGCAGGCGAGCGCACAGGCGCGACCGATCCCGCGGGCCGCGCCGGTGACCAGCGCCACTTTTCCATCGAGACTGAAATTTGGTGCTTTGACTGTCATGTTTCTATCCATTCCGGGGTTGGTGGGCCTTATGCCATCGCGGCGGCAAGTCGGGCGGGCTTGCGGCCGAGGATGATCATTTCCAGGGCGTCGTCCTGTGTCAGCTCGCTTGTAGCGTAGGAGCCTACAACTCGACCTGACTTCATGACGGTGATCCTGTCAGACAGCGCAAAGACATCGTGCATGTCATGACTGATGAGAAAGATACCCAGACCCTGCTTTTTGAGCTCCTGGATCAGTAGGCCGACATTTTTTGTCTCCTCAGGACCCAGAGCTGCCGTCGGTTCGTCCATAATGAGGATTCGCGCATTGAAATGAAGGGCTCGCGCGATGGCAACAGCTTGACGCTGCCCTCCGGACATCGACCTGACAGACGACGTCAGAGAAGGAATCCTCAGCCGCATGCGCTCGATCGTCTGTCGGGCGCCATGCTCCATCGCCTCGGTGTCCAAGAAGCCGAAGCGGTCCGTCTGTTCGCGTCCGAGGAAAAGGTTGGAGATCGCGTCGAGATTGTCGGCAAGCGCCAGTGTCTGATGGATTGTCTCGATACCGAGTTCCTGCGCGTCATGCGGCGAGCGGATATCGACGGTCTTGCCATCGATGAGGATCTCGCCGCTGTCTGCGGGGAAAACCCCTGAAAGCATCTTGATGAAGGTCGATTTGCCAGCACCGTTGTGGCCGAGCAGAGCGACGACTTCGCCAGGCAAGAGCGACACACTGACATTTTCCACCGCGTGAACGCCGCCAAAGGCCTTGTTGACGTTGCGGGCTTCGAGCAGTGGGGTTGTCATGATGGTCTCCTTTCGCGCCACATTGTATCAATCCAGACGGCAAGCACGAGAACCGCGGCGAGCACCATGCTCTGCAACGGGCTTGCGATGCCCATGAGAACCATTGCGCTTTGAAGGCTCTGCATGATCAGGGCGCCGACGCAGCCGCCGAGGATCGTCCCCGCTCCACCTGCAAGCGACGTCCCACCAATTACGGCGGCGGCAATGACGTAAAGTTCCATCATCGTGCCCGCTCCGCTTGCAGCGGCATTCAATCGGGCCGTCAGCACGATGGAGGCCAAACCGGAAAGGAACCCCATCAACACGAAGACCTTGAGGACCACGCGCTGGGTATTGATGCCCGTTAACCGGGCGCTCAGCGGATCGCCCCCGACTGCAAAGACATGACGTCCGAACCTGTGTCGTTTGGCGATAATTGTCATCAGCGTCGTCACTGCAATCAGAATGAGCACAGGCACGGCCAATCCCATAGACTCTGTCGTTCCCGGTCGCTTGTAGCTGTTCATGACCGCGACAAGACCGAATGCGCAGATGCACCAGAGAGCCGCCGAGACAACGTCGAGTGCCGTCGACGGGTTCTGAATGCCAAGCGACTTCTTCCGCTGATATTTGCGCACGAGATTGAAGACAATATAAGCGCTGACTGCGGCGGCGGCGGCCCAGCTCAACGTGGCTCCGAGAACGCCATTCTGACCGCCGCCGAAAATCTGAAATGTCGCGTTCAGTGGGGCGATCGTTGTGCCGTCATTCAACTCGTATGCGGCATTGCGCAAGAAAAGCAGGCCACCCAGGGTCACGACAAATGACGGTATTCGCGCATAGGCGACAAGGGCGCCTTGGAGCAAACCGATGATCATGCCAGCCGCCAGCATGACAAGGCAGGAGATCCACCAGGCCTGCATGCTGTCGGGAAGCCAGTTGCTCTGTACGAGACCACCGAGAACCCCGAGAAAGCCGACCTGAGATCCGACCGACAGATCGATATGGCGCGTAACAATCACGAGAATCATGCCCGATGCCATGATCGCCACGACGGAAACCTGCAGCGAGAGATTGAACAAGTTTCGAGGCGATAGGAATACGCCGTTGGTAAGGGTATTGGCGCAAAGCCAGATCAAGGCGAGGACGATCACCATCGCCACAAGGCGAGTGTCGCGGGCACCTCCCCCGACCGCTTGTAGCAGTCGGGGGAGAAGCTTCGTTGAACTGGACGCAGGTTGGAGAATAGATGTCATGACAAACTCCAGCTGGGACTGCTTATTCGCAGACTTTTGGCGGGTTTTTCGTCACGCCTTTGCAAAGCACGTCTCTCGAGATCCACCCAGCCTTCACAACGAGGTCGAGATTCTCGCGCGTGATGGCGATTGGATCGAGGATGATCGCGGGCTGCAAGGCGCCGGTGGATGTTGTGCCAGGCTTTGCCCCTGCCACTGCGTCAATTTTCGTGCCCTTGATAATTTCGACGGCGACCTTTGCGGCGACCAGTCCAAGCGCGTTCGCGTCCTTCCAGACGGTCATCGTCTGCTCGCCTTTGGCGATGCGATTGAGGACGTTTTTGTCGCCGTCCTGCCCGGAAATGGCGACCTTGCCCAGAAGATCCTGGCTGGCGAGTGCTGCCGCCACGCCGTTGGCGATGCTGTCGTTCATGGCGAGCACCGCATCGACCTTGTTATCGTTTGCGGTCAGTACCTGCTCCATAAGCGCTTGTGCCAAGTCGGGCTTCCACTGCTCGACATTTTGCTGGGCGACGACCTTGATGTCACCCCTGTCGATCGCCGGCTGGATTGCCTGCATCTGCCCGCTCTTGAAAACCTGCTGGATCGTCTGGGCCGGATCTCCATCCATCGAGACATAATTGCCTTTCGGCACCGCCTTCAGCAGGGCTTCCCCCATAACGCGGCCGACCGCCACGTTGTCGAAACTCGTGTAAAGGACATCGCCGGTGTCGATCGGCGCATCGTATGCGATCACGGCAATGTTGCTGCGCTTGGCTTCATCGATAACGGGAATGATTGCCTTGGCATCCTGAGCGACGACGACGAGGACTTTGACGCCGCGCGCAATCAGGCTCTCGATGTCGGCGGCCTGCTTCTGGGGATCGCCCTGCGCGTCGATGCCGACATAGGAAACACCGGCCTTGTCGAGAACGGATTTTATCGCGGCTTCATCGATCTTCCAGCGTTCGTCCTGGAAATAACGCCAGCTCACACCCACCGTGTCCTGAGCGGCAGCCACATTCGTCATCAGCGCAACAGCGGTGATGGCACCGGCGAGCATATGCGAAAACTTCAGCATTCTGTTCCTCCCTTTGAAAAAGCCGCGCGGTCTCCCGCCGCACGCTTTAGCAAGACCTCCCGTCGTGCTATTTGTATTTGTTTAAAGCAGATACATATTAGAGTCAATTGGGTTGTTGTTGAGGTTTCGCCGGCGGTAACAAGCATTTGCCCCGCCAGCAGCAAGGAGGCCCTGTCGCAATTTTCTTGGTTAACCGCGTGTTGACGATTACCGGAGAAATTTCCGCTCCCAATGTAGTGGAGCATAACAATGATTCTGAATGCCATTGCCGAGAAGCTGAAGCGCCAGTCGAAGGGTGATTTCAAAGGGCGGCATTTCGAGGCATGGCTGATCGTGCAGGCAGTCACGTGGTATCTGCGCTACCCGCTCAGCTACCGAGACCTTGAGGAGATGTTCCAAGAGCGCGGCTTCGAAGTAGACCACAGCACGATCAACCGCTGGGTCCTTGCCTATGCACGACTCATCGAGAAGCGGCTGCGCCAGTTTCGGCGCCCGCACAGTGGCTCGATCCGCATTGACGAAACCTACGTCAAGATCCGCGGCAAGTGGCGCTATCTATACCGCGCCATCGACAAGCACGGAAGCCCGATCGACTTCCTGCTCACCGCAAAACGCGACATCGACGCGGCCAAGCGCTTCTTCCGCAAAATGCTCAAGGACGAGCCACTCCTCTCGCCGACAAAGATCGGCACGGATGGCGCCAATACCTTCCCCTCGACGATCAAGACGGCCATCGACGATGGTCTGTTGCATCCAAATCCGGTCCACTATGTCACCAAGTACCTCCAGCAAGGCATTGAGAGCGATCACTTCCGAGTGAAGAAGAACATGCCGAAGATCGGCGGCTTCCAATCTTTCAGCACGGCGCGTCGAACAATTGCCGGTTTCGAAGCGATGCTCTGGCTGAGAAAGGGCTTCGGCTTCAGTGGCGATTGGACCGTCAACGATCAGAACGATCTGCTCGCGCGCCTCTTCGGACTTCAAAAGGTTAACAAAGCTTGAAGGTAGGCCCCGCTTTTGCGGTCATGCTGACATCACTGAAAGTTTGCAACAGGCCCTCTTCAACACTTGCCTAGGGCCGATCGTTTCTCCCTGTCAGCGCGAAAGGATACGCATGCATATAAAGGACGCCCACGCAAAGGGCGCGAATGGGTAGGAAATCGTTGCCGCCCGACCCTTTCGTCTCGTGAACGAAACAATGACTGTCTGCCGCGAAGATGCCTTCGGCCCCGTCACTTCGCGTTACGCCTACCGAACCGATCGCTTCCGCCATTGATTTGCCCTGCGCATTCAGCACGACAACCGGACGAAGATTCGTGCCAATGTCTTCTGCCTTGTCATTTCAATGTCCTTGTGCTCATAAGTCAAACTTCAAGAAGCGACACCTCTATTGGCAGACCACCAGGACAAACCTACCCCGGTGACCCGCACTTCACAGAATTACCACCCGAAATCACATGGATAGAGACTGGGAATGCCGACTCTTTTTCCCATGCTCCAAAAGCACGCCCTCCATCTGATACCCTTTGTCTGCCCGTTGACAGTGCCTTGGTCACTCAGGCGGCATCACTCCATGGTTTTTCCGCAACCGCGATATCTTCCAAACAAAATCGATTTAGCAAAGTTTTGAGTGCACCCGCTTCCGTTGCCAAACCATGGCTGGCAGCAGTTTGCTCTTCCACCATGGCTGCATTCTGCTGTGTGTTCTGATCCATCGTGTTGATTGCAGTATTGATCTCGTTAAGACCCGTCGATTGCTCGCGGGTGGCTGTCACTATCGCACGGACATGGGTGTTAATTTCTTGCACCTGGGTGACTATAGTCTCCAATGCACGACCAGTTTGGCCGACAAGTGCCACGCCGGACTGAACCTGAGTGCCAGACGTATTTATTAGCGTCTTGATTTCTCGTGCCGCATTTGCAGAACGCTGGGCAAGTTCACGCACTTCCTGTGCCACCACCGCAAAACCTTTACCTGCTTCACCAGCGCGCGCCGCTTCCACACCGGCATTGAGCGCCAGCAGGTTGGTCTGGAAAGCGATATCGTCAATCACACCAATGATGTTCTCGATTTCGCTTGACGATTTCTCGATCCCTTCCATGGCGTTTACAGCCTGGCGGACCACGTTGCCCGAATTTTCGGCATTGCCACGGGCGCGGTCCACCAGCCTGCCGACCTCCTCGGCTCGCTGTGCGGAATCACGCACGGTGATGGTGATCTGTTCAAGTGCCGCTGCTGTTTCCTCCACAGAGGCCGCTTGCTGTTCGGTGCGGTGGGCAAGATCGTCTGCGGCATTGCGAATTTCATTGGCCCCTGAATCGATTGCCTTGGCATTTTCGCCTACCGCGACCAGCGTGCGGTTGAGGTTGGCAATAGAGTCGTTGAAGTCGGTGCGGAGGCGGTCAAGATGGTCAACGAATGGTGTGACAATGCGGTGCTGGAGGTTGCCGTGCGAAAGTTGCATCAATCCCTCAGCAAGAGCATCAACTGCATGCTGCGTGGTGGTAGCATCACGGGCGGCTGTCGCCTCTCGCTCCCAGCGTTCCTGCTCCGAAAGCGAACGGGTATGTTCCGCAGCACCCTCAAGACGGAGACGTTCCTGTGCATTGGTGCGGAATACCGCCACTGCAGCAGCCATTGAGCCGATCTGATCGGTACGCTGCTCACCGGGGATGGCCACATCGAGCTTGCCCAGAGCCAGCTCTTCCATCGCAGCAGTCATCTGGGTGACTGGATTGATGACCAGACGACCAAGAAGAAACGTCAGGAAGGCAATCATTGCTGCCACGGCCAGCACGGTCGCAAGTGTAGCGGCAACACGGAAATGGTTGATAGACGCATAGGCCGTGTCGGCATCGACAACAAAGCCGATATACCATTCGACGCTCGGCAGGCCGCTGACTGGCACAAAACTTACCAGCGCACGTTTTCCTACCATTTCGGTAACGATCACATCTTGCGAGACAACCGGTTCCTCAAATGGCAGCATGCTGCTCATTGGTTTGTTTGCAAGTGCCGCATCTGGGTGAATAAGGATCTGGCCGCTTTTGTTGACAAGAAAAGCAAAGCTCCCATCACCGACATTGATGGAGTTGATGATTTCAATCAGTGTGGTCAGAGTAACATCTGTTGCGGCCATGCCAGCCAGCTTGCCATCGCGTTTGACAGGAACGGCAACGCTGACAACCAGATCGCCGGTCGCGGCGTCGATGTAAGGCTCCGTCAGCACGGTCGTGTCGGCTTTTGCCGTGGTCTGGTACCATGGACGCTTGCGCGGATCATAGCCGTCGGGCATCGGGGTTACGGGCCAGTTGGTAAAGCGGCCATTTTCATCGCCGAAAGCAGTCGATCTGAATTCCTTCAGAAGCCTGTCATTGAACAGCGCGGCCTCCATGGCGGCCTGATCGGGTGCCTTGGCGATTGCTGCAGCCACAAATTCTGTGAGAATGACGCGGCCGTTCAGCCAGTTGGCGATGCTGTGGGCAGCCTGCTTGCCAGAGGACTGGATATTGCTCTCCACTGCGCGCGTTGTTGCGCTGTATTGCAAACTATCAATGTAGATAGAGAAACCGGCAAAAGCCGCCACAACGACAAGCGAGGCGGCAACCAATATGCGTGTCATTAGATTTGATTTACGAGACATGGAAAGCCCTTCAGATGCGCGGCAGCGAGTAAAGCAGCGCCCGGTCATTGCCGGTAAGATAACGGGACATGCCCTCAGGGGCGTCGTAATCCACACGCATCATGCGGCTTCTGCATAGTCACTTCTAAAACAGGCGGTATTATCAAAGGCAGTGAGAGACGCGCTTAATGAAAGCGCGCCGGAGAAAATCTTGAAGAAAGTATGTTCGAAGGCTTGCCGGATATCTCGCCCACCAAGACCTGTGCCGTGGACGGCCCGAGTGTGAAGCCGTGATGACCATGGCCAAAGTTGCACCAGATGCCGTCTGTGCCATGCAACTTGCCAATGACGGGCAACATGTCAGGCATGCAGGGTCTCCAGCCCGCCCAGGGTTCATGTTCGACCGGGCTTCCCAGATCCAGCACTTCACGTGCCGACTTCTCACCCCGTTCCAATTGCTTCGAGGTTTTGGGTGCATTCGGAAAACGCGCAATTTCCGCACCCGTTGTCAGCCGCAGGCCCTGCCTCATGGGGCAATACAGAACCGCCGCTGCCACATCGAAAAGCGGACGGGTGGGGAGAGAAGGAGCATCATAATGACGGTGATAACCGCGCTTGTATATCATCGGGAAGACATGCCCGAAGCGGCGCAACAAGTTTGGCGACCAGCTTCCGAGAGCTACCACAACCTGCTCGCCGCTCGCCATACCGCCATCGTTCAACGTCACCTGCCAGCCTGCCCCCGATGAGACGAGCGTTGTGGCATCTCCCTGTACGAGGCTACCGCCCCGGCTCTGAAAGAGATCGGCATAAGCCCGCACCAACGCCGCAGGGTCGACGCAACTGCGGCTTGCACGCCAATGAATAGCTCCGGCGAAATCCCGTTGCAGCACGGGTTCTTCTTTCCGCAAGTCTGCGTTGTCGAGGATTGTGGTCTGTATTCCATACTCGCTCGTTAAACGCTCTGCGTTCCGTGCGTCCTTGTCGAACGCTGACGCACCCCGATGCATCTGGATGTATCCTGTGCGTCTGATGAGCGCCTCGGCTCCGGACGCCTGGATGAGTTGATCGTGGGTTATGCCGGAGGGTTCGATGATGGTGCGGTAGACAGATGAAATCTCCCGATGCCGACGAGGTGCCGAGTTCAGAAAATACCCTGCCAGCGAACCGGCAGCAGCGGGAAGAGCAGCCAACTGGTAGTTTACGGAGTTATCCAGCCCGAAGGCCAGACGGATCAGGCTCAAGGGATCGCGTGGAAAGCCGTAAGGTTCTGTGGCTTCAACCTGGATAATTCCTGCGTTCCCGTAGCTGGCCTCACTTGCTGAGAGATTACGGTCTACAACTGTGACGTGATGCCCGCATTCCTGCAAAGCCAACGCGGTCGTCACGCCAACTATGCCCGCGCCGAGAACGATAAAGTCAGTCATGTGCGATCACAATTCCTGCGCCTGGGCGATAACCGTAATTTCGATCAGTGCATCAAGCACCAGATCAGTGACGATCGTGGTTCTTGTCGGTAGTTCACCTTCTGCGAAAAATGTCCGGTATGCCTGGTTGAAGCCTGCAAAATCATGTTTGTGAACCAGATAGCAGGCGCAAGAAACGATATCCCGGCGCGATAGGCCAATGTTGGCAAGCGTGGTTTCTATCCGGTTCAGGGTGGTCTCTGTTTGCTGGACAATATCGCCGCCGATCTGGCCTGACGCGTCAAAGCCAAGCTCTCCCGACAGATAGACCGTATTGCCGACACGGCGGAGCGGCGAAAATGGCAGTGTTGATGTTGTCATTCTGATTTGTCTTTCTTGTCTATGTCTTCACGAAATCTGCCGTTGCGGTGACTTCGAACCGCGTTCAGATGTCATTACGTTCATGATAGCTGTGAAGGAACGCTTCCAGACGAGGGTCCGAAGGGTTTCTGAAAATCTCGGACGGACTTCCGGTGGCAACCATTTTTCCTGAGACCATGAAGGCCACCTGATCGGCGACATGCGAGGCGAAACCCATTTCATGGGTGACGACAACCATGGTCATACCTTCCGCTGCAAGTGTCTTCATCACCTGCAGAACTTCACCGATGAGTTCAGGGTCAAGCGCGGATGTAGGCTCATCAAACAGCATCAGCCGAGGCTGGATTGCAATGGCGCGTGCGATTGCCACCCGCTGCTGCTGTCCGCCCGACAGGCGGCTCGGATAGTTCTCACCTTTGTCTGAGAGACCGACCTTGGTCAGGGCCTCCATGGCCTTTTCCTTCGCCTCGCGAGCGGACAGGCCACGCACTTGCACAAGCGGTTCCGCAACATTCTGCAGCGCCGTCATGTGGGGCCACAGATTGAATTGCTGGAAGACCATTCCGATCTTGCGGCGCATTTCGCGCAGTCTCGCAGTGGACATTTTAGGACCACCGGGGCTGTCATAGCCTATCAGTTCGCCATCGATACGCACTTCACCGGAGTCATATTGCTCCAGAAAATTGATACAGCGGAGCAACGTGGATTTGCCCGATCCGGATGGACCGATAAGGCAGGTCACCTTGCCGGGCGGAACATGAAGCGAGACTTCATGCAGCGCCCTAAAGGTGCCGAAGCTTTTTGAGACCTTCAAAAGGTTAGCAGAAGACATGGACATAAGGGTTCTCACTTAATCAGATAATGGGTGACACGGTTTTCGAGCATCCGTCCGAAACGCGATATGGCCTCAACGAAAATCCAGAAAAAGAGAGCCAGTGCGAGGTTCGCTTCAACGAAAGCGAAAGTCTCTGCTGACATGGTCTGCACCTGGTACAGGAGTTCCGGCACGGTAACGACCGACAGGATGACGGTTTCCTTTGTGAGGATAATCGCAAAGTTGGTCAAAGCCGGTAGTGTCGAAACCAGCAGGATCGGGATCATGATGCGGCGAATGATGCTTGCTTCCGAAAAACTCATCGCCCTGGCGGCCTCGATCTGTCCATGAGGGACCGACTGAAAACCGGCACGGAATATTTCTGCGAAATATGGGCTTCCATAGATGATCAGGCCAACGAGACCTGCTTCAAGACTTCCCAGCCGCAAGCCCAAATGGGGACCACCATAATATAGCAAAAAGAGCTGTACGAGAAACGGTGTACCTCGAATAACCTCGATATAGGTCTGCAAGAGTGCCCGAACAAAGCCGTTCGAGTAGCGTTGTATGATGGCGATCGTGAACCCTACAACTGCGCCGCCGACTGTGCCTATTGCCCAACACAGGATCGTCATTCCGAAACCAGACAAGAGCGCCGGACCGTATTCAATGAAGAGGTTGATATCCATCAGATCGCGCTCCTTTTTTCAAGAAAACGCCCAAGCAGCGCGAGGGAGAGATTGATAAAGAGATAGACCGCAGCGGCCGAACTGAAGATTTCAAGCGGACGATAGGTTGCGGAAGACAAGGCCTGGCTCGTTCGGGTCAACTCTGTGATGCCGACAAGCGAAACCAGGGACGAGGCTTTCACCAGCAAGATCAGTTCATTGATGAGTGCTGGGAGGGAAATCCTAAACGCCTGCGGTAGAATGATCCGTGTCCAGATCCGCGTTGGCGCAAACCCGAGCGTGACCGCCGCTTCGCGCTGTCCCGGCGGAATCGCGTTGATCGCACCACGCAGGTATTCTGCGACATAGGCTGACGAACATAAACCGACCGTGCCGACGGCAGCCACCATCGCTGGAACGTTTAAACCGATTACCGGGAGCATATAGTAGAATAGAAGAAGCTGAACGAGCAGCGGTACGCCGCGGAAGAAGCTCGTGTAGATAGCGCTCGCCGTACGGATACTACGGATCGGCGATATTCTGGCCGCACAGAGCACAGCGCCAAGAACAAGCCCGATGGCCACTCCAAGGATTGAAACCAGAAGTGTCAGCCGCGCAGCCCAGAGCAACTGGGGTAGATTGTCAATGATGACCTTAAATGAGAACATTGTCGCCTCCCGACTGACGGGCAGCTATAAAGCTGCCCGTGACGAAGTCTCTATTACTTGACGTCCGGAAAAGTCTTCGGCAGCTCGATGACCTGTCCGAACCACTTCTTTTGAATCTCGCCAAGTCGTCCGTCGTCCTGCAGCTTGATCAGAATGGCGTTGATTTCCGTGACCAGAGTGGCGCTCTTTTCTCCCTTGCGTGCTGCCCAGGCGTAGTAGGATTTTTCACCGAACGGTGGGCTGACGGTTGAGAAAAGTTCTGGACGCTTGGAGGCGGCGTAAGCACCAAGCGGCGCGCCGTTGGCAACAGCATCAATCCGCCCTGCGGCGAGATCGGCATAGGCATCTTCGGTAGAGGCATATTCCTTAACCGTCACATCTTTGAGCTTGGCTGCAAACGCCTTCAACTCGCCAAGTTCTGCCGAGCCCTTCTGCGCAGCAATCGTCTTGCCTGTGATGTCTTCAGGCTTTTTGATCGTATCATCGCCAGTGCGCTTGACCAGCCCAACGGTCGCGTCGGAAATCGGAAGAGTAAAGGTATAGCGCTCCATACGCTCATGCGTGATCGTGACCGGAGCATTCGTCATGTCGAATTTGCCAGCTTCCAGGCCTGGAAGCACAGCCGTCCATGGAAGGTCCTGGTATTCAGGCTTAACACCCAGTTCTGAAGTTACGAGATCCGCCAGATCGCGGCAGAAGCCTTCGTACTTGCCATTCACAAGCATATCGAAAGGTGGGTAAAGCATTTCGGTTGCGAAATGGATTTTACCGCTCGCCTTGATGTCGGCGAGTTGGTCGGCATGCGCGGATGAAAAACCGATGGCGACCCCGGCAAGGCAGATTGCCGCAGTTTTCACGAATGTTGAAATGCCCATTATGGCGCTCCCTATTGTTGTGAGGGCACTGATGCATCACTTCGCGCGCCCTTATTCGCGAAATGGTCTTTCTCAAAAAAATCACTTTCCTTTTCCCAGAATGATTTTTTTGTTCACTGGCCAATTGATATTATGTATATACCTATTATTCTGTCAATGATGTATTTCTGACTTCGCAATTTTCCTCGGTACCCGGCAGGGGCGACCGCTTGAATGGCGAAGCCAGATGTTGTGGCAGGCAAAACTCCTGCTTGGCATGGGAGTGCATCGGAATGAACAACCGGAACGTCATCTTGTGGAAGGTCCAGACATGTCACTAATCGAGGAAAATGCCCTCAAGTCCCGCCCGGAAGTCGCGGCACTTCCTGCATACAATGCCGGAATAACGGCATCTGTCGCCAGGCGGGTCAGCGGGCGGCAGGATGTTGCAGCACTTGCAAGCAATGAGAATCCATACGGTGTTTCACCTGCCGTCACGGCAGCGCTTAGTGGCATAGACCCTTCCCGCTACAGTGATTCAGCCGCATCGACATTGCGCCATGCCCTGTCAGATAAGCTGGGCGTCGGTATTGAGCGGATCACCTGCGGCAACGGGTCCGAGGAACTGATCGCAGCACTCTCCCGAGCCTATCTGCAAAAGGGTGATGTCGTCCTGACCGTATCCCCCAGCTTCGGGCTTCATGAGATAGAGCCTATGGCAGCGGGTGCACGGGTCGTAAAAGTGCCTATGACGGATAAGCTTGAATTCAATATCGACGCTCTGGAAGAGCAGCTCGCCCGGCGACCGAAGATCGTCTTTATCTCTTCTCCCTCCAATCCTGTCGGTGTAGCCCTTGCACTGCCAGAACTTGAACGACTTCTAGACGCAACGTTGCCCGGAACCCTTTTCGTTCTGGACGAGGCTTACTTCGAACTCATCGATTCCGACTATCCCGATGGTCTGAAGGTGCTGAAAAACCGCACGGGCCTTTCCTGGGTCGTGCTGCGCACCTTCTCCAAGGCCTATGGTCTGGCCGGTCTGCGTGTGGGGTATGGTGTTGCCTCGGATGCCGGCATTGCCCGCGCCATGCGCTCGACACTCACGCCATTTAACGTCAACTCCGTTGCACAGGCGGCGGCGACTGCTGCCTTGCAGGATGAAGAGTGGATGCAAAATGTCACAGCAAGAATCAAGGCCGATAGGGTCATTCTCACAGAACGCTTGCGTAAAATGGGCGTTCGCGTCGTTCCATCCCAGACCAATTTCCTGTTTCTCGATCTGGGAAAAGACGCCGCAACCGTGGCGAAAGCCTTGCTTCAGAAGGGAATCATCGTCAAACCCTGGATGGAGGCGAATTACACCAACTTCCTGAGAGTCAGTATTGGGACGGCAAAAGACAATGACAGATTTGCTCAGGAACTCGAACTGCTCCTCACACTTACATAGTCACAACGGATGACAGTGTCGAAGAAGGATTCTATCTTGAAAAAACGTCCCCTTGGTCGCGCTGCGGCCATCGGGCTCACCCGGGAGCGCATCGTGGAGGAGGCCATCGCCCTCATCGATGATGAGGGCCTAACGGGCTTCTCCGTCCGTGCGCTGGCGCGCCGCCTGCAAGTTTATCCAACCGCTCTATATTGGCATGTCGGTGGCGCGAAGGCGGATCTTTTCGCTGAAATTTCCGGCTCACTGATCGCAACTCTGGTCATGCCGAACGAAATTTCGGACGACTGGCGTGAAACGATCAGGATACTGTTCAGGCGCTTTCGCGCGCGCATTCATGAGCACCCACGGGCAGCACCTCTATTGGGACCGCATATCCGCTCCAATGGAGCACCAAACGCTCCGTGGGTTGAGGTCATCCTGCACGCACTGACCAAAGCAGGTTTTGACGGACAGGGTCTGATCAACGCGTTCAACGCTATAGTCGGCGCGCTTGAAGGTTACGTCACCATCGAGCTCGCCGCAGACAGTGCAGTTCCGGGCTCGGAGTGGGTTACAGCCTTTGACAAGGGGCTGGAAGACCTCGACCGGAAGGAATTTCCGCTTGTTACGCAGCACCTGCCGCAGATGTACAACCGGGCATTCGTCATGCGCTGGCAAAATGGCGAAGCCGCCCCTCTCGATGATGGATATGACTTTTTGCTCGAAACCCTCATTCTGGGGCTTGAGGCACAAGTCATGAATAACCGGGAATAGCGGCCACGCATCCGGAGTCTGTGAGGTTCATAAAGAACCAGGCAGGCTCTGGCTTCTCGCGCTCAGACCGGGGTGATGCGGATCAGGAAGGAATCCACCGGCATATCGGAGGTGATCGTCATGGTGCCATCCAGTATGGCACAATCGAGCGCGCCAAGTTCCTCTGCATGACCTCCATGGTCGATCCGCAGATGGCCGAGAACGAGAAGCAGCGTGACACCACCATCGGCATAAAGATCATGCTGGCCCTCGAATGTCCGCCGCTCCACCTTATGCGTCCATTGTCCGCGACGGGTCATGATGTTGAGATCGGTGATGGTGCCCGCTACAAGGCGAGCGGATGTTGCAGCATCGGCGGGAAAGGCCAGTGGCTCCGATGCCCGGGTTAACACGACAGGCTGGCGCCCGGCAATATCGAGTTCCATACCTTCGCCTTCAAGGATCGACAGGGTGCGATCTATCCCGGAAAATACAGAGAAAGGCCCGTCGCTTGCGACCGTTGCCATGCTGACGCGCCAGCCAAATTCAGACAGATCGGCATCCGGTGGAAAAACTGCGATCTCTGTCGTCTCACCGCCACCATTCTTCCATGGCATGCGTCGATGGTCATTGTTGCGCAGTATCTTCATGGTAGCGGCCCAAATGTTTTGACACGGTCGGCCGGGCTTCAAACCATAGCTCGAAGCCCGGGTTTTTGTTTACTTACCGAGAATGCCGGGCAGTCGCAGGCCCTGCTCTTTTGCGCATTCCACGGCGATTTCGTAACCGGCATCGGCATGGCGCATGACGCCGGTTGCCGGGTCGTTCCACAGCACGCGCTCTATGCGGCGGGCCGCGTCATCGGTGCCGTCGCAGCAGATGACCATGCCGGAATGCTGGGAAAAGCCCATGCCGACACCGCCGCCGTGGTGCAGGGAAACCCATGTCGCGCCGGATGCGGTATTGAGCAGCGCGTTCAGCAGCGGCCAGTCGGATACGGCATCCGAACCGTCCTGCATGGCTTCGGTCTCGCGGTTCGGCGAGGCGACGGAGCCGCTGTCGAGGTGGTCGCGGCCGATGACGATCGGAGCGCTGAGCTCGCCGTTCTTGACCATTTCGTTGAAAGCAAGACCGAGACGATGGCGATCACCAAGGCCAACCCAGCAGATACGCGCCGGCAGGCCCTGGAAGGCGATGCGCTCGGCGGCCATATCAAGCCAATTGTGCAGGTGCTTGTTGTCGGGCAGCAGTTCCTTCACCTTTGCGTCGGTCTTGCGGATGTCTTCCGGATCACCCGATAGTGCCGCCCAGCGGAACGGGCCGACGCCGCGGCAAAACAGCGGGCGGATATAGGCCGGAACGAAGCCCGGGAAGGCGAAAGCGTTTTCCAGCCCTTCTTCTTTTGCCACCTGGCGGATGTTGTTGCCGTAGTCGAAAGTCGGAATGCCCATGTCCTGGAAGGCAATCATCGCTTCGACATGTTCGCGCATCGAGGCACGGGCAGCTTTTTCGACGGCTTTCGGATCGCTCTCGCGCTTTTCCTTCCACTTGGCCATCGTCCAGCCCTTCGGCAGATAGCCGTTGATCGGGTCGTGCGCCGAGGTCTGGTCGGTTACCATGTCTGGACGGATGCCGCGGCGGACCATTTCCGGAAGGATTTCAGCGGTGTTGCCGAGCAGGCCGACGGACTTTGCCTCGCCGGCGGCGGTCCAGCGCTCAATCATCTCCATCGCCTCATCAAGAGTTTCGGCGCGGGCATCGACGTAGCGGGTGCGCAGACGGAAATCGATCGAATCGGGATTGCATTCAATGGCAAGGCAGCAGGCACCGGCCATCACGGCGGCAAGTGGCTGGGCGCCGCCCATGCCGCCAAGGCCGCCGGTCAGAACCCATTTGCCTGTGAGATCGCCGTTATAGTGCTGGCGACCGGCCTCCACGAAGGTTTCGTAGGTGCCCTGCACGATGCCCTGGCTGCCGATATAGATCCACGAACCGGCGGTCATCTGGCCATACATTGCCAGACCCTTCTTATCCAGTTCGTTGAAATGGTCCCAGGTTGCCCAGTGTGGCACGAGGTTGGAATTGGCGATCAGCACGCGTGGTGCATCCTTGTGGGTGCGGAACACGCCGACAGGCTTGCCGGACTGCACCATCAAGGTTTCGTCTTCGTTGAGGTCGCGCAGCGTTTCGACGATCTTGTCGAAATCCGCCCATGTGCGGGCAGCGCGGCCAATGCCGCCGTAGACCACCAGCTCATGCGGGTTTTCTGCGACCTCCGGATCGAGATTGTTCATCAGCATCCGAAGCGGTGCTTCGGTCATCCAGGATTTTGCGGTCAGTTCTGTCCCGCGAGCGGCGCGGACGTCGCGGATATTGTGACGAGGATTGCTCATTTTGTTCCCTTTTTCGTATTTGCCAATGTCAGCGCTGCTGTTTCGATGCGCGTGAGAATGTCTTTGAGGTGAATGCGAAGCTGTTCCGCCTTGCTTTCGTCATACGCGAAGGGCGGTGTCTCAGTGATCAGATGGGTGGCTTGCGCCAGTTCCATCTGGATTGCATGAACTCTGGTTTCGGGCTGACCATAATGCAGCGTCGTCCAGCCGCCCTTGAAGCGGCCGTTCAGAATGCTGGTATATCCCTGTGCATTCGAAACGACATCGATAGTTGCATCCTGAATTGTGAGGTCGCAGGTTTTGCCCGAATCTGTGCCAATGTTGAAATCGGGCAATGTGCCTTCGAACAGGAACGGGATGCCCGACCGGATCGAATGGCAATCATAGAGCACCGCAACGCCGTGGATTGCCTTCACCCGCTCGATCTCGGCAGCAAGTGCTGCGTGATAAGGCGCATGGAACCCGGCCAGGCGGGATGCGATGTCCGTTTCGGTCGGCTCCTCGCCATCCTTCCAGATTGCGACGCCATCGAAATCCGTATCAGGCACAAGCCCGGTCGTATTCTGACCGGGATAGAGACTGTTCCCGGCGGGGTCACGATTGGCATCGATGACATAGCGATGGAATGTGGCGCGCACCGTCGTCACATCCGGCAAAAGGCCATCGTAGAGATGATGGATATGCCAGTCGGTGTCGGCGAGACCCCGTCCGTTGTCGTTCAGCCGCTCCCATATCGCGGGCGGAACATCCGTACCGGTGTGGGGAAAGCCAAGAATAACGGGGGAACTACCCCGTCTGACTTCAAAGACGCTCACCTCACGCCTCCAGAACCGGAAGAATACCGCCGGAAACCGCAGCGTTCAGAGCACCGGTCGCAACAAGCTCGCTTGCTGCTTTGAGGTCGGTTGCCATGTAGCGGTCGACGTCCAGTGTCGGTACGACCTTACGGATCGCTGCGATGGCATTAGTCAGTTCCGGGCTGGTGGCGAGGGGGCTGCGGAAATCGATGCCCTGGGCAGCAGTCAGCGCCTCGATGCCGATGATCGCAAACAGGTTGTCGGTCATCTGCAGCAGACGACGCGCACCGTGGCAGGCCATGGAAACGTGGTCTTCCTGGTTGGCCGAGGTCGGAGTAGAGTCAACCGAGGCCGGATGCGACATCTGCTTGTTTTCCGACATCAGCGCTGCCGATGTCACTTCGGCGATCATGAGACCGGAGTTGAGGCCTGGTGTTTTGGCAAGGAATGCCGGCAGGCCGTAGGAGAGCGCCGGATCGACCAGCAACGCGATGCGCCGCTGAGCAATGGCACCGATTTCGCAGATGGCAAGCGCGATCTGGTCCGCCGCAAAAGCCACAGGCTCGGCATGGAAGTTGCCGCCGGAAACCACCGAGTTATCAGACAAAACCAGCGGATTGTCTGTCACCGCATTGGCTTCGATTTCGAGTGTACGGGCCACAGAGCGCAGGAGATCGAGGCATGCGCCGTCAACCTGCGGCTGGCAGCGGATGCAATAAGGGTCCTGAACCCGCTCGTCGCCTTCGATATGGCTGACACGGATTTCGGATCCTTCCAGCAGGTTGCGCAGTGCAGCCCCCGCATCGATCTGGCCCTTGTGGCCGCGCAATGTGTGAATATCGGGATGGAAGGGAGCCGAAGAACCCATAGCGGCATCGGTGGAAAGCGCACCGGTAACAAGCGCCGATTGTGCAGCACGATGAGCGCGGAACAGGCCAGCCAATGCGAGAGCTGTGGAGACCTGCGTACCGTTGATCAGTGCGAGGCCTTCCTTGGCTGCCAGCACGACCGGCTTGAGGCCAGCGCGTTCAAGGGCTGTACGTCCGTCAAGCTGTTCGCCGTTGAAGAAGGCTTCACCTTCGCCCATCATCACCGCTGCCATATGAGCCAGTGGCGCGAGGTCGCCCGAAGCACCAACGGAACCTTTTTCAGGGATAACCGGGATGACACCCTTTTCGAGCATGCTTTCAATCAGCCGGATGAGTTCGAGCCGCGTGCCCGATGCGCCACGACCGAGCGAAACAAGCTTCAGCGCCATGATCAGGCGAACGATGTTCTCGGCAAGCGGCTGGCCCACGCCACAGCAGTGCGAGAGGATAAGGTTACGCTGAAGGATGGCCACATCGGCGGCGTCAATCTTGATGCTCGCCAGTTTACCGAAGCCGGTATTGATGCCATAGACGGGCGCGTTTCCGGCGGCGATCTCGGCGATACGGGCCGCGGCCTTTTCGATGCCCTTGTCGAACGAGGGATCAAGCCGGGCCGGTTCTCCGGTCCAGTAAATTGTCTCAAGGGTCGAAAGCGGGACAGAGCCCGGCTGAAGAATTAGCGTCATTTTGAAGTCCTCACCAATACACGGGATCTAGACCGTGTGCCTCAAATTCAGTGTCCGTTGCGTATGCGCGCATGCAGCGGGTTAAAGCCCATGCGGTAGACGAGTTCTGCCGGTCGCCCGATATTCCAGATGGCGAAGTCGGCCCGTTTTCCGGCCTCCAGCGTCCCCACTTCATCGACCAGACCCAATGCACGCGCCGCTTCCCGCGTCACGCCGGCAATACATTCGTTCACCGTCATGCCGAACAGGGTCGCCGCCATGTTCATGGTCAGCAGCAGCGAGGTCAGCGGTGAGGTGCCAGGATTGCTGTCGGTGGCAATTGCCATGGCAACGCCCGCCGTGCGGAACAGATCGACCGGCGGCTTCTTCGTTTCGCGAATGAAATAGAAAGCACCAGGCAGAATGACGGCAACTGTACCGCTCCTTGTCATCGCCTCTGCGCCTGCTTCGTCGGTATATTCCAGATGATCCGCCGACAGTGCGCCATATTCTGCCGCAAGCGCTGCGCCATGCAGATTGGAAAGCTGGTCGGCATGCAGCTTGACCGGCAGACCGTGGGCTTTTGCAGCCTCAAACACCAGCCGCATCTCATCAGTCGAAAAAGCAATACCTTCACAGAAACCGTCAACCGCATCGGCCAAGCCTTCCGCCGCTATGGCGGGCATCATCTCGTTGATGACTTTTTCGATGTAACCTGCCTTGTCGCTCTTGAATTCAGGCGGCAAAGCGTGAGCGCCTAGGAAGGTCGTTCGGACGGTAACGTCGCGCTCTTCACTCAATCGTCGCGCGGCGCGCAAGGCCTTAGCTTCGTTTTCAAGGTCAAGCCCATAGCCGGATTTGACTTCTACAGTGGTCACACCCTCAGCGATCAGCGCATCCAGCCGTGGCAGCGTCTGCGCTACCAGTTCGTCTTCGCTGGCTTCGCGCAGTGAGCGGACGGAAGAGACGATGCCGCCTCCCGCGCGGGCAACCTCTTCATAGGTAGCACCGGCAAGGCGCATTTCAAACTCGTTGGCACGATTCCCGGCATAGACCAGATGCGTGTGGCAATCGATCAGACCAGGTGTGATCCAGCGTCCGCCGCAATCGATAATTTCCGCAGCGTTATCAATCGGGAAAGGCAGATATTCTTCAGCGCCGACATAGAGAATGCAACCGTCCCGAACGGCAATGACACCGTTTTCGATGAGGCCAAGCCCCGGCAAAGAAGGGTTTAGCGTTGCAAGCCGGGCGTTTCGCCACAGGCAATCACAGTCGCTTGATGGCTGGCTGTTCGGTGCCGAATTTATGGAAGACATCGTTTTCTGGCCTTTCCTTTTCGTGCCGTTATGTATAGACATAAAGAAAATGAGCGCAAGTGTTTTTTTAAGAGAAGCAGTCAGGAAGGGATGAGGTCATGACCAGCATTCATGTTAAATCGGCTCTGACGCCAGCGGGATGGCAGAAGAATGTGCGGCTGAAGATTGAGGATGGCCGCATCGTTTCCGTCGAGGCGAGCACTGCGGCGCAGCCGAGTGACGAGCGACATGATATCCTCGTGCCGGGTATGCCGAACCTGCACAGCCACGCATTCCAGCGCGGCATGGCAGGCCTTGCAGAAACCCGTGGTCCCGGTGCCGACAGCTTCTGGAGCTGGCGCAATGTGATGTACCGTTTTGCGCTATCGATGACGCCAGATCATGCCGAAGCCGTTGCCAGCCAGCTCTATATGGAAATGCTGGAAGCAGGTTTTTCGCGTGTTGGCGAATTCCATTATCTGCACCACGATATTGATGGCCGCCCTTACGCCCACATTTCTGAAATGGCTCAGCGGATTGCGGCGGCAGCATCCCATACGGGGATCGGCCTGACGCTGCTTCCGGTTTTCTATGCCCATTCGACTTTCGGCGGTGCGGCACCCAATGAAGGCCAGCGCCGGTTTATCAACACTGTAGAGAGCTTCGAGCGGCTGCTTGATGGCTGCCGTTCTGCGGTCAAAACTTTGCCGGATGGCCGTGTCGGCGTTGCTCCGCACAGTCTGCGAGCAGTCACACCGGACGAGCTTGCTGCGGTCGTTGCGATGACCAAAGACGGGCCTATCCATATTCACGTGGCCGAACAGGTCAAGGAAGTCGAGGATTGCATCGCCTGGTCCGGCGCGCGCCCAGTTGAATGGCTGCTCGACAATGCCGGGCTTGATGGCCGCTGGTGCCTGATCCATGCAACCCATATGACCGACAATGAAACCCAGCGCATGGCTGAAAGTAAAGCGATCGCCGGCCTCTGCCCGATCACCGAAGCCAATCTTGGTGATGGCACGTTCAACGCGGTGGTGTTTGGCGAAGCAGGTGGCAAGTTCGGCATCGGTTCGGATTCCAACGTTCTGATCGGTTTGCCTGACGAGTTGCGTCAGCTGGAATATTCGCAACGCCTGGAGCATCGCTCCCGCAACGTTATGGCGGCACCCGGTCAGTCGACAGGACGTGCGCTGTTTGACGGTGCGATCGAGGGCGGTTCGATTTCCATGGCGATCGAAACCGGTATCGCCGCCGGTAAACCTGCCGATTTTGTCAGCCTGCGCGCACCGGACGGCGATCTCACCGACGATGCGGCTCTGGATTCCTGGCTGTTTGCCAATGGCACGAAGCCTGACAGCGTCTGGGTAGCGGGCCGCAAACAGGTCGAAGGCGGCAGGCATCACAAGCGCGACGAGATATCAGCCCGGTTCCGCAGTGTGATGCATGAGCTTCTTGCGTGAGCCGCTCAACTTCAGGCACTACATTTTTTACCGACAAAAGTTGCTGAATAATGTCTAAAGACTGAAGCGATTCGTAGAGGTGGTCATGTGGTGAAAATGCAGGATGATGATGCGGTCGTTGATGTAGCGCTTGCCGAGAGCGCCGGCGACATGTCGCTGCATCAGCGTATCCTCGGCGATATAGAGCAACGCATTTTATCCGGAGAATGGCCACCCGGTTTTCGCATTCCGTTCGAAGTTGATCTGGCCGAGCAATATAAGTGCTCACGCATGACTGTGAACAAGGCTTTGACGCAGCTGGCAAAAACCGGATTTATCGAACGTCGGCGCAAGTCAGGCAGCTACGTCACACATCCACGGGCGCAATCCGCGGTGCTGGAGATCCGCGACATCAAGCTTGAAGTCGAGTCCCTCGGTTTTCCCTATCGTTACAAACTGGCGACGCGGACCAGGCGTCGGAGTTCAGCCGAGGACCGGCTGCGCCTTGGCCTTGAGGTTGCAGCACCTGTGCTCGATATTCAATGTACGCATTTTGCCGGTCACAGACCATTTTGCGTCGAGCACCGTCTCATCAACCTGGCCGCGGTCCCTGATGTTGCAGCCGAGACATTTGAACAGGAAGCGCCCGGTCAATGGCTGCTGAACAGGGTTCCCTGGAGCGCGGCCGAGCATACGATACGGGCAGTTTCCGCTGACGAAGGCATTGCATTGGCTTTGGGCGTTGCGATTGGAACTGCATGCCTTACAGTGGAGCGGCGGACATCAAGCAATGGCGCCTACATAACGCATGTTCGCTTTATCTACCCCGGCGAGCGGCATGCGCTTGTTGCAAACTTCATGCCCTCACAGCCGAAATGAGAGTCCACCGACAGCGACGCGTCCAGGCGCAGGCTTATTCTTACGCCTTCGCCGGAGATTCTCTGCTTATACCGAATGTACGATCGAGAATGGAGGCAAGGCGCCGAAGACAACCAATATACCCTGGGACTCTGAAATCGGCCCGCTGGCTGAAGATTCTTCCCCGACTCTATGATTTCTGCCGTCCTGATTGAATGCGTATTTCCACACCATTAAAAGCGAGCCAGTTGCCTAAAAAAAACACACGAAATCACCAAGATTGTTTTACGCATTATTTGTATAGACATAATGACCATTGCCTTTTTATAGAGTGGCATCCTCTGACGTACCTTCAGACTCCAAACTACCCATGTGCTCGAAACGGCGCTGATCACAGTACCGCACCACACTGTGGTTCGAACACTGGAAGAATATCTTGACCTATCGTGTAAGTCGCCGTTCCTTCGTTGCGCTTGCTGCGACCTCTTTGATGAGTGCTGCCTGCACCCAGACACCAAAGCCAAAAATCGAGACGGCGTAGTTCTGTCGGAAGGCAAATCCGAAAAGTCTGTACTGCCTGAAATTCCGCAACCAACTGAAAACAAACCGGACTATGCAAAAATCTACGCGGACGTAGAAGATGGTGGGCATTTCGTTCCTGCGATACCATATCATAAAATAGCCCCCAGTTTCTTCGTCAGGAAGTGGCTTTTGAAACCGTTGAACCGGTACACTCGGTTATCGTCGATACCGAAAAAAGATTCCTTTACTGGATTCTTTCCGACGGCAAAGGCATTCGCTGTGGCGTAGGCGATGGAACCCAGGGCAGGACTTGGAAAGGTCGGGCGGTCATACATTACAAGCGAAAGTGGCCTCGTTGGATTCCAACCGAAGGAATACTCGCGCGTTCGCCGAAGATGAAGATCTATGGAGTGGAAAGTGGGGGATGCCACCTGGCATTCGTAACCCCATGGACGACCGCGCTATGTACATATTCCAAGATAGAAAAGATACGTTTATCGTATCCACCGAAATCCTCAGTGGGAATCGATTGGCAAGAATGCGTCAGCGGGTTGCGTCCGCATGTTGATACAAGATTCGTTCAATTTGTATGATCGTATCAAAGGCCACACGCCCCTTCTTGTTATGAGAAATAGCGGTACCTCCGTACCTTGCTGCTACGCTTAAGTTGAGCTTAATAGTGCGATGTTGAGCTCTTTTTGAGGATCGTTGCGATGGCTACCAGCCTTCTTGTGACAGCGACGATAACGGGATTGTGGGGCTTACCACGCTCCTTCAGTCGTAGAGCATCTGGTTGCAATAAAGGGTTGTGATAGGCGGCCGGGAGTGCGGCCTGGTACAAGGCGCAGCGCTCTCCCGCGACCGTACGCTTGCTTCGCATCATTAGGTTGTCGTAGCGCGCAGGCGCAAGTCTTGTCATAGCGGCGACTTCAGCCGATATCATTTTGCCTAAGTCCTGTGCCAAAATGACTATCCTCATGGAAGCGAGCGTTGTAGTTCCACCGATCCAGAAATGCGTTTGATTATGAAAGTATCAATTCCCCTAGAAGCTTTTCCCGAATTAGGAACGGTCGAAAACCCTGCCGTGCTGTATGACGGGAACGACGCATTCGTTCGCTATGAAGCCTCGTTGCGTGCAGGAGGCGGCAATGTGGTGCTTAAATTTGGAGAAGTTATCGATTTCAGAATAACGCCGATAAACGTTGATGGCCTGAAAGAGTGCCGGTATGCGGTCCACCCATGGAGTTTCAACGAGATTGTTGGCGGCGAAGAGACCTCCAAATGGAAGGCTCTGAACCCTAGACTCTGGCTTATATCTTTCAATGACGTAATGATCGAAGTTCTGTTTGAAACGATTTCTCTCATCCACCGCGACATGGAAGGTGGGCCACAATACAAAACGTTGATTAGTGCCCTACCTGATTGAAGTGCACAGGGATTCTCAAATCGGTGACCTTGAAATGACCCGTTGAAAGAGGGCCGTCAGCTTGACTGATGGCCTACGTTCAACCCCTGTCGACTTTACAACGATCAGGGTGACTTAACGTGATAGCTATCAAGGCGATTTCTGCAGCCCGGTTTGAAACCTCCCACGCGGACTGGACAAAGTCAGTACCATCCAAAAATGCTGCTGGCGGAGCAGTATCGTTAGGTGTAGATCGAGGCAAAAGACTAGGGAAAACGCCAAGTCTAACATCGAGCACCGTCTGGCCACCTATGGCACCCTTGCACCGGGTCGCGCGAACCACCATCAGCTGGATGGCCTGATTGGCACGTGGTCGAAAGGCACCGTGTATGGGCGCTTGCTGGAAAATGGCTGGGGCGCGGCGATGGGCTTTCCCGGCATGGTGTTGGACAGCGACGGCTCCGCTATCGAGGTACACCTGTTCGAAAGCGCGGATTTGCCTGCCCATTGGGCTCGCCTTGACCATTTCGAGGGTCCCGGATATTGCCGAAGCGAAGTTGTGGTTGAAACCGACAACGGCACCGTTATGGCGTATCTTTATCTGTTGGCTCAGTGACTTAAGACACCGAAGCCGTGTCAATGAGATGATATGCCGCTGACAAAGATTGCGATCTGCAACTGAACGAGAAGCGCCGTTGGGCCCTCCTCGACATATTATTTGTCAAAGCGGTGCAGTCTCAATTCTCGCAGGCGGCAAGTACCAGATCGCTGAGACGCGACAATCTTTCGAAGTGCACCAGTCCTTCCATGAAGCCTGATGACAGGAACACAAATGTCAGGTCTCGGGCAGGATCGACCATCCACATGGTCGACGCACCGCCGACAGCACAAAAAGCACGAGACGATGCGGTGAGCCCCATGGGCGTGAGGAAATGTCCCTCGCCACGGGCATATCCACCAAGAAGCGAGAAGTTGGCTCGCTGAGGCTCGCGTCCTTCGGCTTCCACAATGAACTCGGTCGCGCCGTTCAGCATATCGCCGGTGTGGTTACGTGTGTTTCGGCGTGGAATATTGACCCCTCTGGCGGGGTGACCGGCGTCCAATTTTGACCCCCCACCTGTTTCGTCTGACCATCCGTCTTTTGCTGGCGGATGGAGGGGGAGTTGAAGCGAGTGGATACGATTGCGCGTGTTCGTCGAGCCTTCCATGTGCAGGGCTGGTCGGTGAAGAGGATCGTCCGGGAGCTGCATGTTTCCCGCAATACGGTGCGGAAGATACTGCGATCCGATGAGACCGACTTTTCCTACGAGCGCGAACGGCAGCCGCTTCCGAAGACCGGGGCCTGGAAGGCTGAGATTGAGCGCTTCCTGGCCGCGAACGAAGGCAAGCCATCTCGCGAGCGACTGACGCTGATCCGGATTTACGAAGAGCTTCGGGCGTTGGGTTACGACGGCAGCTACGATGCAATCCGGCGCTATGCGAAGGGATGGTCGAAGGATCGAGGGGCCGTGACGGCCGAAGCCTACGTGCCGCTCTACTATGCGCCCGGCGAGGCTTATCAGTTCGACTGGAGCCATGAGATCGTCCTGATCCAGGGCGTGACGACAACGGTGAAGGTTGCCCATGTCCGGCTTTGCCACAGCCGGATGATGTTCGCGCGGGCCTATATGCGTGAGAGCCAGGAGATGGTCTTCGACGCCCACGACAAGGCCTTCGACTTCTTCCGTGGCACCTGCACGCGCGGCATCTACGACAACATGAAGACGGCCGTGGAGGCCGTCTTTATCGGCAAGGAACGGCTCTACAATCGCCGTTTCCTGCAGATGTGCAGCCATTATCTCGTCCACCCGGTGGCCTGCACGCCAGCATCCGGCTGGGAGAAAGGACAGGTCGAGAACCAGGTCGGCCTTGTGCGCGAGCGGTTCTTCACGCCGCGTCTCAGGGTCAAAAGCCTGGAGGAACTCAATGTCTGGCTGCTCGACAAATGCGTTGCCTATGCCAAGGCCCATAGCCATCCCGAACAGACGGCGCAGACGATCTGGCAGATGTTCGAGGCCGAACGCAGCAGCCTCGTGCGCTACGTCGGCCCGTTCGACGGTTTCCACAGCGTTCCGGCCTCGGTGTCGAAGACCTGCACCGTCCGCTTCGACAACAACAAATACTCGGTCCTGTCGACTGCCGTCGGCCGCCCAGTCGAGGTTCATGCCTATGCTGATCGGATCGTCATCAAACAGGATGGGGTGACGGTCGCTGAACACCAGCGTAGCTTCGGCCGTGGCGATACCGTCTATGATCCCTGGCACTATGTCCCTGTCCTTGCTCGCAAACCCGGTGCCTTGCGCAACGGTGCTCCCTTCCGCGAATGGGTTTTGCCAGCCGCGATGGAGAAGGTGCGCAAGCGGTTGAAGAGTGCTGACGACGGTGATCGACAGATGGTCACCATACTCGGATGCGTTCCCGCCGATGGTCTCGCAGCCGTTGAGGCTGCCTGCCAGGAAGCGCTCGATCACGGCGTCTGCTCCGCCTCGGTGATCATCAACATTCTGGCGCGAAGCCGCGATCCGGCTCCCGCTGCAACCCTGCAAATCCCGGATGCGCTTCGGCTTGCCCATGAGCCGGTCGCCGACTGCGCCCGTTACGACAGGCTCAGGAGGGTAAGTTGATGGAACGCACACAGGTTCTCGAACTGATGGGCACGCTGAAGCTCTACGGAATGCGCAGCGCTTATGACGAGGTCATGGGAAACGGCATCAAACGGCAGCACGAACCGCCGCGCATCGTCGGTGATCTCCTGCAGTCGGAGATCGCCGAGAAACAGGCCAGGTCTATCCGCTACCAGCTCAGCATCGCCAAATTGCCTTTGGCAAAAGACATCGACGACTTCGACTTCGCCGACACGCCCGTCAATGAACCCCTGGTGCGAGAACTGGCCACCGGCACCTTCGTCGCCGACCAGCGCAATGTCGTTCTCGTCGGCGGCACAGGAACAGGCAAGAGCCATCTGGCTATCGCGATTGCCCGTGCGCTCATCCGCAACGGCACACGTGGACGCTTCTTCAACGTCGTCGATCTGGTCAATCGCCTGGAAACGGAAACGCGCAACGGCAAGCAAGGTCGGATGGCCGATTACCTCACGCGCCTCGACTTCATCATCCTCGACGAACTCGGCTATCTACCGTTCGCACAGGCCGGGGGTCAGCTCCTGTTCCACCTGATCAGCAGGCTCTACGAGCGCACCTCGGTCATCGTCACGACCAACCTTGCCTTCGGCGAATGGCCGTCGGTGTTTGGTGATGCCAAGATGACGACGGCCCTCCTCGATCGCCTGACCCATCACTGCGAGATCGTGGAAACCGGCAACGAGTCCTGGCGCTTCAAAAACCGCTCTCAAAGCTAAAGCCAAAGACACCCGTCACCCGCACTTGGCCTACCCTCTGCAACCCCGGCCAGCGCCGGGCAGGCCAAGCGCTGATCGCCTACAGGGGGTGAATATTGGACGCCGATAAGGGGTCAACATTCCGCGCCGATTGACACCCGGAAGACATAAAGAGCCCCGTTGAACGGATCACTGCCAGCATCTCGAACCAGTGATAGCAAGCTGTCAGGTCCCTTACGGAAGTCGATCGGATGGCTCGCTAGAAAGACTTTCACGTTCGACGGGATCATGCCGACCGCACCGCTCGGATCACGCGACTGAGGTGTGCTTCATCGGCATCCACCCCCGCCCGGATAATCACGTCGCCGATAACCACCTCGATCACCGCCTGCGCGCAAACCGGTCCCGAATCCGCCTCAACAGCCGCAGGCACCGAAGAGCCCCCTTGTTCGGCGCGAGCATCACGACGCCAGCCGAATAACTGTGATGGATGTATGCCGATGCGACGCGCAATTGCCGAGACATTCGCTCCAGGCTCCATCGCCTCAGCCACCGCTCGCTCCTTGAAATCATCGGACCAACGCCGCCGAAACTGCCGCGGCGCGCCCTCTAAACGTTCCGGAACGGCCTCGATCATATGAAAGTTTCTAGTTCCAGAGATAGGCGCAGACATAGAAGCTCACAGCTGGTGAATAGTCATTACGCAATAGCTGAGCTCGCGCTACTGACGCCAGATGGGGTCAGCTTGCCGCTTACATGTTGATTTCCGCGCAGAAGTGAGCCGGTTTTTCCACCGAGAAGTGAGCCACCTCTGAGTATGGTTTTCTGATCAGGTTTTGGTCAAGGGCTTGGCTTTTCTCCTCTCTTGTGTGCTGCGGCGGCGGAACTGGCTTTGAAGCGGAAGCTGTCGTTTCCTGTTTCCAGGATATGGCAACGATGGGTCAGGCGATCGAGGAGCGCGGTGGTCATTTTGGCATCGCCGAAGACAGATGCCCATTCGCTGAAACTCAGGTTGGTGGTGATGACGACGCTGGTCCGTTCATAAAGCTTGCTCAGCAGGTGGAAGAGCAATGCTCCACCTGAGGCGCTGAATGGCAGATATCCAAGCTCGTCGAGGATGACCAGGTCAAGACGGACCAGGGTCTCGGCGATTTGTCCCGCCTTGCCCTTGGCCTTTTCCTGCTCAAGCGCATTGACCAGTTCGATCGTCGAGAAGAAGCGAACTTTTCTGCGATGATGCTCGATGGCCTGGATGCCGAGGGCTGTCGCGACATGGGTTTTGCCTGTTCCTGGGCCGCCGACAAGCACGACATTGTGCGCTCCATCCATGAACTCACATCGATGCAATTGCCGCACTGTCGCTTCGTTGATCTCGCTGGCGGCGAAGTCAAAGCCGGAAAGATCCTTGTAAGCCGGGAAGCGAGCCGCCTTCATATGATAGGCGATGGAGCGAACCTCGCGCTCGGCCATTTCGGCTTTCAGCAACTGCGACAGAATGGGCACCGCCGCATCGAAAGCCGGGGCCCCTTGTTCGATCAGGTCTGTGACGGCCTGGGCCATACCGTACATCTTCAGGCTTCGCAGCATGATGACAACGGCGGCACTTGCAGGATCATGACGCATGGCGACCTCCTGCGATCCGGACGCGCAGGCCATCATAGCGTTCAACATTTGCCTCAGGTTCACGCCGTAAGGTCAGCGCCGGCGGCGTATCGATACCGGGACCGTCGGTCGTCTTGCCGTCGATCAGCATGTGCAGCAGATTCAGCACATGCGTTTTGGTCGCCACGCCCGCCTCCAGGGCGAGTTCCACGGCTTGCAGGACGGCCTCTTCGTCGTGATGAAGGACAAGGGCGAGGATATCGGCCATCTCACGATCACCGCCGGGACGGCGAAGCATCTGATCCTGTAGTTGCCGAAAGGCCGAAGGCAATTCCAGGAAGGGCGCACCATTACGCAACGCACCGGGTTTGCGCTGGATGACGGCAAGGTAATGCCGCCAGTCGTAAATCGTTCGCGGCGGCTTGTCGTGACTGCGTTCAATGATCCGCGTATGTTCGCAGAGGATATTGCCCTCGGCTGCAACGACCAGTCGCTCGGGATAAATCCGCAGGCTGACGGGCCGGTTCGCAAAAGACGCAGGCACGCTGTAGCGGTTCCGTTCGAAGGTGATCAGGCATGTCGGTGAGACGCGCTTGCTTTGCTCGACGAAGCCGTCAAAGGCGGCAGGCAACGTCATTAATGCCGCCTTCTCTTCGGCCCAAATGTCGGCGATCGTACCGGGCAAAGTGCCGTGCGGTGTCTCACGCCATAGATCCTGGCAGTGCTGTTCCAGCCAGACGTTCAGTGCCGCCAGATCTGCGAAGGCGGGCATCTGTTGCCACAACCGCGGACGGGCATCCTGGACGTTCTTCTCGACCTGTCCCTTCTCCCAGCCTGCCGATGGATTGCAGAACTCAGGCGCAAAGACGTAATGGTTCGTCATCGCGAGGAAACGGATGTTGACCTGCCGCTCTTTGCCGCGACCGACACGATCGACCGCCGTCTTCATGTTATCGTAGATGCCGCGACCAGGCACGCCGCCGAACACACGGAAGCCGTGCCAGTGGGCGTCGAAGAGCATCTCGTGTGTCTGCAAAAGATAGGCACGCAAGAGGAACGCCCGGCTGTGCGCCAGCTTGATGTGTGCGACCTGAAGCTTCGTACGCTCACCGGCTATGACAGCGTAGTCCTCACTCCAATCGAATTGGAATGCTTCGCCAGGACGGAAAGACAGCGGAACGAATATGCCACGCCCCGTCGTTTGCTGCTCACGTTGCCGATCAAGTCGCCATTCACGGGCAAAGGCAGCCACCCGGCCATAGGAGCCGGTAAAACCAAGGGCAACCAGATCAGCATGAATCTGCTTCAACGTACGCCGCTGCTTGCGCGACTTTCCAGCCTCGCTCTTCAGCCAACCCGCCAGTTTGTCGGCAAATGGATCGAGCTTGCTCGGTCGTTCGGGGACCGTGAATGTCGGCTCGATCGTGCCGGCATTCAAATATTTGGAGATGGTGTTGCGTGACAATCCGGTTCGTCGGCTGATCTCGCGCACCGACAACTTCTCGCGCAGTGCCATCCGACGGATGATATTCAAAAGTCCCATGTGGATCACTCCGTTGCCCCCGTCACTCAAAGCGATGGGGAAAGGTTCACATGGCTCAATTCTCAATGGAAATTATGCGCCTAACCGGCTCACTTCTGCGCGGAAATCAACAGCTTACAGCTATCGAGCGCTGACGCGGCCTATAATCAGACGACATTCTATGAAGCTTGGCGTCTCATCATCCAACGCTACGGCATCTATAACCCGTATACGGGTCGCGGAGCTATCAGAGGCTTGCTGCCGCACGGCCCTCACAATGTTCGGGACGTGTTGGCAACGCACATTCTGAAACTCACCGGCTCATATGAACAGGCGAGCTATGCCATTCAGGATACGCCGGAGATGGTGCAGCAGCACTACGGGCGCTTCCTCCCACAAGACAAGGCAGCCCTCGCCGCAAAAATATTGAACCAGGTGTGGGAAGCGGCTTGAAGACAAGTAGGCTGGCGATGGCGTAAACATCGCCGGCGTTTCAGTGATTAGATACACTGATCCAGCGAACTGCTTTGTCACATATTGCACTGCGAGCTATGGATTCCAAAGGTAGATCTCGAAGGGATCGAACCGTCGTCCCGCTATTCCCAAATGGGGCAGTTGAGAGGCCGCAACCTCGCCGCCATCCTTTCCCCGCAGAACCGGTGCCGGCTCGATATCACCCGCAATGACGGTCCGGCGAATGACGTTGCGTACGTTGCCTTGGTCACACGGAGAGGTGCAACCTCGCATATGCGAATCGTATCACGGGCGATATAATAGGTTCGCAACAAACTTCGTTTCCGTCATCACACTCATATCAATCACAATCGTATGTATTTGAATGAGTCTGTAGTGGCCCCTTAATTCCCCGGACACGATCTCCCACTTGTTAAGTGTTAGGAGTAATGTTCCCATTATGACCAGTCACATACCTAAGATAGAAGTGCTGTCCGGCCCTGAGCGCCGCCGTCGCTGGTCGACAGCGGAGAAGCTGGCGATAGTCCAGGAGACCTACGAGCCTGACGTCACGGAGCATCGTTGCGCGACGGCATGGCATTCAGCCGAACCAGTTGTTCGCCTGGCGCAAATTGGCGGCACAGGGTGCGCTGACGGCGACGGCATCTCAGGAAGAGGTTGTCCCGGCATCTGAATACAAAGCACTTTAGAACCAGGTGAAAGAGCTTCAGCGCCTCCTCGGCAAAAAGACGATGGAAGGCGAAATCCTCAAAGAAGCGCTTGAGATAGCATCAGGGTCAAAAAAACACCTGTTGCGCTCGCTCTCGTTGCCGAAGGACGGTTCGCGATGACGGCGGTGTGCGAGACCTTGGGTGTCGCCCGGTCCAACATAGCGGACCGCGTGAGGCAACGTCCTTCCAGAGCCAGAGGGCGGCCGCCGCTCGCTGATCAGGAACTGATGGATGAGATCAAGACGATCATCGATGACATGCCGACCTACGGAAATCGCCGGGTCCACGCGATCCTGCGCCGTAAAGCCCGCAGCGAAAACCGTCCATGGCCAAATGCCAAACGCGTCTACCGGGTGATGAAGGTTCACGGCATGCTTCTTCAGCGCCATACGGGTGCAATCGACACCCGTCGCCACGATGGCCGCGTCGCCGTCGAGCAATCCAATATGCGTTGGTGTTCAGACGGGTTTGAAATCAGCTGCGACAACAAGGAGAAGGTGCGCGTTGCTTTCGCTCTCGATTGCTGTGATCGCGAGGCCATCGCCCATGTCGCGACAACCGAAGGCATCAAGAGCGAGGACGTCCAGGACCTTGTCATCACGGCTGTTGAGAACCGTTTCGGTCTCGTCAACACACTTCCAAAGCCAATCGAATGGCTGACGGACAACGGCTCCTGCTTCATCGCAAAGGAAACCAAATCACTGCTCATCGATATCGGCATGGAGCCGTGTTCAACGCCCGTTCGCAGCCCTCAGTCCAACGGAATGGCCGAAGCCTTCGTCAAAACCTTCAAGCGCGATTACGTCCTGGTGAACCCCTTGCCGGACGCCATGACCGTCATCGCACAACTGCCCTCATGGTTCGAACACTACAACACCCTTCACCCGCATAAGGCAGTAACCGGTGTTCTGCCCCCACATTGCCCGTCGTCGCCTGATCTGTGATCGACATTCCGTGGATGAGCGACAAGGAGTTTCTCCATGGAGTCTACGTTGGAGGTTGTCAAAACGCGGCGGAGCAGACGTGAGGCCCATCGCCAATGGCCCGATGAGGTCAAGGCGCGGATCGTTTCGGAGAGCTTGAGACCAGGCGTAACCGTGAACGAAGTAGCAGGGCGCTACGGGCTGAAGGCCAACCACCTGTCATCGTGGCGGACGTTGGCTCGGCAGGGCAAGCTTGTGCTGCCAGAGCCCGAAGACGGGGTCGAGTTTGCGGCCATCGTTGTTGATGCTCCATCGCCGGAGCCGCAGGCAGCCAAGGTCGCTTCCCGCGCCGAGATCGTCGTGGGTCCAGTTACAATCTTTCTTGAGGAAGGCGCGTCAGCGTCCCGGATTGCTGCAATCGCCCGCGCCTTGGCGGCAGCTACATGATCTTTCCGTCGAACCGCGTCAGGATCATGGTGGCGACCAAACCTGTGGACTTCCGCAAGGGTCATGATGGTTTAGCGGCGCTGGTGAAGAACGAACTGCACAAGGACCCGTTCACTGGAACGGTCTTTGTCTTCCGGTCCCGCAAGGCGGACCGGTTGAAGCTGATCTACTGGGATGGCTCCGGGATCGTCATGGCCTACAAACGGCTGGAAGAGCACACGTTCACGTGGCCCGGCATCAAGGATGGCCTGATGACGTTGACCCATGCCCAGTTCGAGGCCCTGTTTGCGGGCCTGGATTGGCGGCGGGTTCATGTCGTCCAGACGAGAGCACCGGAAGCCATAGAATAGCTGCGGCACAATGACTCAGCAGGGCAAATTGCAGAGGCAAATCGGCTCCGGATTTGGTAGCTTCCTGCTATGTTTGATGCCGCCGACCTTCCCGATGATGTTGCTGCCCTGAAGGCGATGCTGATCGCGGCGCAGGCACGCGAGGCGGCCAAGGACGTCGCGATAGCGAGCAAGGACGAGCATATCGCCCGCAAGGATGAGCGGATCGAGCGGCTTGAGAAGCTGGTCGCAGCATTCAAGCAGGCAGCCTTCGGGCGCAAATCCGAGAAGACCGATCCGGACCAATTCGACCTGGCACTGGAAGACCTGGAGACGGCTATGGCCGTGATCCATGCCGAAGATGAGGCGGACGTTCCGGCTGGAAGCAGGATTGCTAGGCCACGCGCGATCAATCGCGGTTCCCTTCCGAAGCATCTCCCGCGTGTCGAAGAGGTGATCGAGCCGGAAAGCCTGACGTGCGGCTGCGGCGGTTGTCTGCATTGCATTGGCGAGGATGTCTCCGAGCGACTGGACGTGATCCCGGCACAGTTCCGCGTGATCGTCACCCGGCGGCCCAAATATGCGTGCCGTGCCTGCACTGACGGTGTCGTTCAGGCTCCGGCACCAGCACGGCTGATCCAGGCAGGGCTGCCGACGGAAGCGACCGTCGCCCATGTGCTGGTCTCCAAATATGCAGACCACCTTCCGCTCTATCGGCAGGCCCAGATCATGAGCCGCCAAGGCATCGATCTCGACCGCTCCACGCTCGCCGACTGGGTCGGCCGGGCAGCCTATGAACTGCGGCCCGTCTTCGATGCTTTGGTCGCCGACCTGAAGCGCTCAACCAAGCTGTTTATGGATGAGACTCGTGCCCCGGTTCTCGATCCCGGCTCCCGCAAAACCAAGACCGGATACTTCTGGGCACTGGCGCGGGATGATCGCCCGTGGAGCGGCTGCGCTCCACCAGGCGTGGCCTTCACCTATGCGCCCGGTCGCGGTGGCATTCATGCCGAACGGATACTGCAGGGCTTCACGGGCATTCTGCAAGTGGACGGATATGCCGGATACAACAGGCTGATCGCGCCGGAGCGCGTTGGTCCCGACATTCAGCTCGCCTATTGCTGGGCACACGCTCGTCGCAAGCTGGTGGAGATCACTCGCATTGGCTCAGCACGGATTGCCGAGGAAGGAGTGAAGCGGATCGGAGAGCTGTATCGCATCGAGGCCGAGCTGCGAGGCCTTGACGCGGAGGCTCGACTTGTCGGACGACAGGAACGCTCAGCGCCACTCGTCGCAGACTTGCATAACTGGCTTGTCCATCACCGCGCACGCGTCGCAACGAAGTCGCCGCTCGGCGAGGCATTGGCCTACATCGCCAAATACTGGGATGGTCTGAAGCTCTTCCTGACCGATGGACGCATCGAGATCGACACGGATGTTGTTGAACAGCCCCTTTCTCAGCCTTTTTGTGGTTTAGGTGGCCTATCTCTCCAGGCTTCGACCATGGCTGCGTAGGCTGCCTCCGCCTGTGCAACGAGCTCCATCTCTCGATGTCGGATTTCCTTGATCCAGTAATCGCGGGCGGGACCAGCGGGCCCATGTGCTTTGGGAGCGCCGGCACGAAGTTCAAGCTTGCGCATCTTCATGGCGACAAAGGCGGGCCGAGCCCATCTGTAGGGAGCCTCCTTGGTCAGCAACTGCCAGATCAGATTTGCGATCTTGCGCGCCGTGGCGACCGCCGCGACGTTGAGACCTTTGCGGTCCTTTATCCGGAGAAAGAAGGCACGCAGCGGCCCCGGGACCGACGCGGCCGACCAGGCAGCTTCAATCAGCATCGTTCTGGCAATCGCGTTTCCCTGTTTCGAGATGCGGCCATGGATTGCGCCGCGATCGCCGGACTGGCGCACCCGTGGGGTCAAGCCGAAGTAGCTCGCAAGCCGGTCGGGCGTCGGGAACCGGGAGATGTCGCCAATGGCGGCTATCACCGCCGTGGCAACCACGGAATTTACTCCGGCGATCGTCATCAGCTTGCGCGTGCGAGTGTCGTCAAGCGCAATTCGGGCCATAGCACCATCCAGCTTTTCGAGCTTGGCCTTCAGCCAGTCCAGTTCATCGAGATGGCGGGCGAGGAGGTCGCGCTCTGCCTTGGGCAACGGGGCCTTCGAAAGCCAGTCTCTGCCATCTTTTCCGAACAGATGTCCCGAGTATTTCGGCACGAGATTGGCGTGGAGAACGGCCTGAACCCGGCTCTTCACTCGTCGCACTGATCGTACGAGCGCCGCGCGCTCCGACACGAGACGACGCAGGTTCAGGGTATCATCATCCGCGGCCCAGACCTCCGGCAAGAAGCCGGCGGCATGAAGCTGCGCCAGAATCCGCGCGTCGACTTTGTCGGTCTTCACGCGCGCGTGGGCGATGGCCTTCACCTGAAGCGGGTTCGCGATCACGACCTTGGCCACGAACGGCGTCAGCAACCTTACGATGGCCGAGGTGTTCCCGGTTGCTTCCAGTATGACTTCGTCATCCTTTCGAAGCTTCTGCCCAAAGGCCACCACAGCGTCGTAATCCAGGTCCACCCGGAATTCTTCAGTGACCTTGCCCCTGTCAAGAACCGCGACCTGCGCAAAACTTCGATGCACATCCATTCCGATCGACCGCATTCCAAATCCTCCATGTTGTTGATGGGGGAGTGCGCGGGCTGTGCGACATCTACGGATACGCGCTCGCAGCGCAGACGGGATAGTCGCAGGGGCGGCCAGATAACAACGCGAGCTCGCAGCTCAAAGTCAATTCGGCCTGCCCGCTTCTTCGCACTCCGACGCCCCTGTCCCGACACGACAATTCTAACATGACAGGATAGAATCTGCCGAACGTTCGTGGGACGCCGATGGCAACATGCCCGATAACAACATCGCTGAACGAGCCATGCGTCCGCTCGGAATTGGAAGGAAGAACTCTCATGACCGTCCGTCAACAATAAAGGGTATGCGAAATCGCCGCCCGCTTGCGCGTAGCCAAAATGTATGGAGCCCAGCAGGGACAGAGCACCGGGTAAGAATTATCGACGGTCGCTCAAACTCTCATTCTGGGGTTTGGTTATCCCAGTTGTGACCATGCGTCGTGGGCTGCCTCGTTCTGGCTGCGGGGATCGATGATCGCCCCTCCAACTTGCCTGAGGATTCTCCATACCGCACCCGATGCCCTGACCATGCCGGGCAGATTTATATCTCTATGTTCGTCGCTTCATTTTTCCAGGTCTGGTTTCAGCTCGCTAGGCTGAACATGTTGGCATACTGCCCAAATGAACCCGAGTAGTTCACGCGCGACTGCCGTCACCGCAACTTGGCTTCGCTTCCCGTTGGAGATTAGTTTGCGATACCTGCCATGTAATCGGACCTGAGCCTTCCAGGCTATATCTTTGATGACCTGTTGGGTCTCGGGCATTCGCGTCCAGCACCACTGCCCGACTTTCGGCCTGTTGCGGTAACACCAAGCTGCTTCGAACAGAAGTGAGCGTAACGTTATGTTTCCGCTCTTGGTAATTCCGCGCGGCCGAAGCGATTTACCACTTGACCGTTCTCCTGGCACCAGGCCGAGATATGCCATCAGCTGACGAGGATTAGCGAAGCGCATGAAGTCGCCTATCTCCGCGACTAACGCCACTGCCACTACGACCCCAATACCCTTCAGCGCCTGAAGCGCCTCGACAATAGGGGCCAATGACCAATGCGGTATCAGTTCGACGATCTGTTCGTCGAGTTCTTTCCGGCGGCTTTCAGCTTGCTCATGTGCATTGAGATAACTCTGGAAGGCAATCTGTTGAGCGATGTGATCAAAGCTTTGGTCGGATAGCCAGACCCTGTGCCGATAGGTCCAGCTTTTCGCGCCGAACTGTCTTCCCTGACGTAGCAGAAAGCTCTGGATTCGCTGTCGCGCTTTTCGAACATCGTAGGAGGCAGTCTGTCGTGCCCTCGCAAGATCTCGCATCGCTTCATGCACCTCGTCCGGTACCCACACCGCAGTCAGCTCACCTGCACGAAGCAATCGCGCCAACATAGATGCATCGCGGGTGTCATTCTTTATCCGGTCGCTGGGCTTCTTGGGAGTCATCGATGGAGCGACAACGATACATTTCGCACCCTTGGCATGCAGCGTTCTGTAGAGCCCATAACCGGTCGGGCCGGCTTCATGAGCGAACTCCAGCTCGGCATATTTGCCACGAAGCTTGTTGAGCAACTTGTCGACTGAAGTTGGTGTATTCGCAATCGTGCCCCACGATCGGACTTCGCCATTTCGTTCGGCCTCGGCTACCGCAACGGCGATGGTATCCTTATGGACGTCAAGGCCGACATATGCTGTCATCTTTTCCATGATCGTTCCCTTCCGTTTTAGCGCCCCTCTGGCGCTAAAACATCTTGCGAGGGATCGCTGCCCCCGCCAAGGACGGTCATATCATCTGGCTCTTCGCCGGATCAGACCGCGGCGCGGATCGTGCAGCCTTCATGGCCACGTTGATCATGACGGCAAAGCTCAACGACATCGATCCGCAGGCGTGGCTTGCCGACGTTCTTACCCGCATCGCTGACACGCCGATTACCAAGCTGGAGCAATTGCTTCCGTGGGATTGGAAACCACCGGCTATTGAAGCACAAGCGGCATAACCTAAGGCCTTTTAAAAGGCGTCTGCTGCTATTCGTATCGTAGCAGCAGAGCAGCTTCCTCATATCGAGCCAACAAACGTAACGCTGTGGCTTATTTCAAAATTTTATCAATAAATCCGGTTGGGATTCTGAGGGGTTTCGCTGCAACTGGCGGGAAGCACGAGCTCCCCGCGCAGTTCAATCGAGCTTTCCTAAACTTGGCCAAGTTCTTAGCCTCCAAGGTTCTTGAACACCTCCTGGCCGCGCTGCGTCAGAGCATACGTATTGCCAGCATTTTTCTTAACCAAACCGTACGTCTTCAGGTGTCCGATTTGAGTATCGACCATCTTGGTAACACGCTTAGTGGTGTTCGTATAAGCGCTCGCATTGTTGCGGAGATCGTTCAGCGTTTTGCCATAAGGCTGCAATTCGCCTTCGATCCAGCCTTCAACAATCTCCTTGCGATCGACTGGAAGCTTAGACTTGGTCACCATCTGAGCGACAGTCATAAAGAATGCCGCCGTTTCCAACTGTACCAAGGCCTTAGCTGCGCCTTTCGGCGTCTTGTAAATATCGCGATCCGTGTCGTTAAGCAGCCGGACCCATTCCTGGGTCCAAGCCTGAGAAAGTTCCTTGAGAGCTGACATTGCGGTCATGGTTTAGCACCCTTCGCGCGTGGCTGGATCTGCCCATGCAGTCCTTGAGAATAGCCACTATATTGCGTAGAATCCCCGTGACCGAGTAATGGAACAAAGCCACTACATCCCGGAAAAAGGTTACTACTGCAATTTGCGCGATATCGTAATGAGCGCTAAACATTCTGAATCCTTCCTAATCTTGTAGGCAGGCAGACAATACCATAACTCTTCCGCTTCGGAAGAACCTCCACTTTTTGTGGAGAACTCGGCAAGATTAAGGCCTTTAAGTTGGCATAAAAAATACACCGCCAAGCTTCTTCCTAAGGAGCTTTCTCTCGACAAAGGCGCGAAGGTGTTCAGCTCACAAAAAGTGGACGTTATTGGCGCACTTTTCGTGGGCCTCATAGTGATCGGCATCGACCACCCGAGCTATGGAGAGTCAATTGAAAAGGCCCAGCAGTGTTGTTTCCGCTATCGTTATTGGAGCGTGCGTTTCCGCGCCGCTGCTTTTCAGCGCAATCGAACTGAAGATCATTCCGATAAAAGAACCAATGCCATTTACGGAATGTGGCGTCATCGAGGAGGCCGACTTCGGTTACTTCGGTAAGATCAGGGGTTGCGTTGGTTGGTCTTTTCAGTTCCCTAAGTCCAACCCGTACATGATTATCCTGCGAACCCTCCAGTCGAAATAACTGCTTATCCCCATTTTCGATAAGGGCGCCGCAGAGAGCTGCGCCTCTTTTGTGTCACAGGACTGGAGTGCGGACGAATGACCTTCACCAAAGGCTCACCTCGATCAGATGCTTCCGTGAAATTGGACGCCACCGACCCGCGATGCTCGAGCAGTCAGACTTGCGGCCTTCACCGGAGGCTTACGTTTCGCAACACCAACGGATCGGACCACCTCCTCGGGGGGTATGCAGCGCCTGCTAGGACGCGGACTCATTAGCTGAAGCGATCCAGATCCTCGTCGCGGCAAGTTTGAGCCCGGCAAGGTAATTATCTGCGCGTCTGTCGTATCGTGTTGCCAGACCACGCATCTGTTTGATGCGGTTGAAGAAACGGTCTATGAGATTTCGCTGGCGATAGACGCAGCGATTGAAGCTAAAGGTCTGTTTGCGGTTGGCCTTGGCGGGAATGTTTGCCCAGCATTTGCGTTGCTTGGTGAAGTTACGGATCGCGTCGGTGTCATAGGCTTTGTCTGCAAGCACTGTCGTTCCAGACTGAATGTCACTCAGCAGCTTTTCGGCCATCGGAGCATCGGCGGCCTGACCGGCGGTCAATTCCAGTCGAACAGGCAAACCATCAGCATCGACGAGCGCGTGAATCTTTGTCGTCAGGCCGCCACGCGAACGTCCCATGCAAGGATCGGTAGATCCCCCTTTTTTGCGTTGGCACCATGCTGGTGAACGCGGACGCAGGAAGGATCGATCATGACGATCTCTCCAGCATAATGCCTTGAAACAGCGCCAAGAAGGCGATCCCAGACGCCTGCCTTGCGCCAGCGCGAGAAGCGATTGTAAAGCGTCCGCGCGGACCATAGCGCTCGGGTACATCATGCCAGGACGAGCCAGTCCGAAAGCGCCATAGGATACCATTGATCACCCGGCGGTCATCCACGCGCTCAACTCCACGGCTGTTGGTCGGCAGCGAAGGCGCGATAACCGCCCATTCCTCGTCGGTCAGTTCGTGACGGCGCATGACAATCTCCTTTCCAGGAAATTGAATCACACAACGCCATCAACGTGAACCCGTTATGGGGACGCAGCTTAGGGCAAACGTCGAGGTCCTCAGGCATGGTCAGGCTTGAAAACGTTGGCGATATTCTCCGGGCGTCAAACCAACAATGCGAACGAAGATTTTGCTAAACGCGCTGGGATCGGTATAGCCGACCTCCCAGGCGATGCGTCCGACTGGAGAATGGCCGAACTGCAATAGCTCTTGGGCCTTGGCGACCCTAAGGCGTTGAGCGTAATCGGTCGCGGTCATGCCCGTGGCTTTCTGGAAGCGACGCAGGAACGTGCGTTGTTCCAGCCCTGCCTGTTCGGCCAGGATGGCAAGCCGAGCCTCCTTGCCCCCATTCGCCTGAAGAAAATGCTGTGCCTTGACGATGGCTGCGTCCCTATGGCTCAGCCGTGGGGCGAACCCGCTGTAAAAGCGTTGCTCACGCCCCGGCGGATCGACCAGCAACATGCGCGCGGTCTGCACCATCGCCACAGGACCGAGAAAGCGCTCCACCAGCTTCAAGCCGAGATCGGTCCATGCCATGAGCCCGCCCACCGAGATGATATCGCCGCCGTCGACAATCAGCCGATCGGTATCGAGCGCCACATCAGGGAAGCGGTTGCGGAAGGCGTCGGCAGAACCCCAGTGGGTTGTGATCGTTCGTCCGGCAAGAAGCCCGGTTTCTGCCAGAAGGAACGCCCCGGCGCAAACGGAAGCCAGTACCGAACCCTCACCATGACATGTGCGCAGCCAGCGCGCAAGCGGCGCGGCAGCCTCAGCCGATATTGGTGGCTCCAGCGAAGGCGGCAGAATCAGCACGTCGCAAGGGCCTGTGTCCTCCCCGGTTGCATCGGTATCGCTGTCGAACACAGCAACGGGCTCTTCATCGCCCTCGATCCGCAAATGCCGCACCAGCAGACGCGGGGTAGCGGGATCGGCATTATCAGCCAACCGGCAGGCGACCTTGAAAAGGTCGGTCAGCCCCAGCACCGCTGATGTCTGCGCGCCTGGGTAAAGCAGGATCCCTATCCGCACATGCGCCATGTCGATATCGCCCTTTATTATGTCGTTTTCGCCAATTGCGCCAACACTCACCTGAAACGATATTCAGCGCAAGCAACAACTAACTCTAAAAAGGATTTTTCGGGATGTCGAAGCGAGCTATTCTGATCGTCGACCTTCAAAATGAATATTGGCCATCGGGCAACCTCCCGCTCCATGGCATCGACGCGGCCGCCACTAATGCCGCCCGCGCTGTGGCGCATGCCCGAGCGAAAGGTGATCTGGTCGTCAACATTCGCCACGAGATGCCCGACGCGCCGTACTTCGTGCCCGGCAGCGCAGGGGCCGAGATAAACGACGTCGTGCGGCCTGCGACCGGTGAGCCTATCATCACCAAGCACTTCCCTAACTCTTTCCGCGAAACCGGGTTGAGCGATCTGCTCCAGGAACACGGCGTTCAGGACGTCGTGGTCGTCGGCGCGATGAGCCATATGTGTGTTGATGCGACGGTGCGTGCGGCCAACGATCTCGGGTACAAAACAACGACGATCCACGATGCCTGCGCAACGCTTGATCTGAACTTCAACGGTATCACGACTCCAGCAGCGCAGGTGCATGCAGCAATGATGGCAGCGCTTTCCTTTGGCTATGGCGCCGTAATCTCCACCGAGTCCTTTCTCGCTCACTAACGACCTATTCCGGAGAAGACTATCCATGACCACACGCAGAGAGCTTTTTGCCCTATCGGGCGCTGCGCTTGTCGCCAGCGCCTTCCCGGCCGGCGCAGAGGTTGCCACGCCGCAGGACAGTGTGAAAATAACGCAGATACGCAACGCAACGCTCCATATCGTCTATGGCGGCGTTCGTTTCCTTGTCGATCCGATGCTTTCGGATCGTCACTCCTGGCCAGGTTTTGAAGGCTCGGTGAACAGCGAGGAACGCAATCCTCTCGTGCATCTTCCTATAACTAAGGAAGAAATCATCGACGTGGACGCGGTCATCGTCACCCATCTTCACGAAGACCATTGGGATGAGGAAGCGCGCAAAGTTTTGCCGAAAACACTGCCGATTTTTGCCCAGAACGACGCGGATGCTTCAATCATCCGGGGACAGGGGTTCTCCGAAGTTCGCGTGCTATCGGAGACATCCAGCTTTAAGGGTGTACAGCTCATCAAGACGAACGGTCGTCACGGGACTGAGGCGCACTACGCTAGGATCGGCAGTCTTCTCGGTGAGGCGTGCGGTGTCGTGTTCAAGAAAGCCGGACTTAAGACCGTCTATCTGGCTGGCGACACGATCTGGCACGAAAGGGTAGCGACAGCTCTGAAAACGCATCGTCCCGATGTGGCTATCCTGAACACCGGCTATGCGATGACCGCCGGGATTGAGGGCGGCATCATCATGGGAACGCAGGATGTGCTTTCGGTCCACAAGGCCGCCCCTGAAACCCTCCTGATCGGCAGCCATATGGAAGCGGTGAACCACTGCACTGTGAGCCGGGCTGACCTTCGGGCTTTCGCCCGTGCAAACGGTTTCGCTGACAAGCTTCGCACTCCCGGTGACGGGGAAACCGTTATCCTTTGAACTGACTTATCGTTGGGCGCCTTGAATACGGCAGTGCCCAACGCCAGGCCGCCCCCGAGTGCCGCTCAACATTTGCAGTTATTCTCTCCCATTAACACCAGAAACAGGAGCATAATTGAGGTGCACACTCACGACGAGAATCTAAAGTATATGCCCGATCTGCGGGATGCCGCGCCCGAGATGGTGGCCGCAACTTTCAATTTCGATAAAGTATCGTTCAACAAGAATGTCGGGAGCCTAGACCTTGCCACTCGTGAGTTGATCGCTGTGGGCGTCGCGGTCACAACGCAGTGTTCATACTGCATTGTCGATCATGCGAAGCGGGCTATCTAGGTGGGTGCATCTAAAGAGGAGGTCGTGGAAGCCATTATGGTGGCTTCGGGGCTTCGCGCCGGAGGAGGTATCACCCATGGCTGGCAGGCGATGAAGAGCATTTCTGAAGGGAAATATTGAGATAGAAGAGAGGGCGTCAGACGGGCAGTTCAGCATCAGTTTCTATGGCGATATCGACATAGTGCGGAGGTGATCGAGATATCCAATAATGCCCGGTCGAGTTTGCGAATGCCTAGTGCACCACGATACGTGCCCCGTGTTGCACTCGGCTGTGAAGATCGATGATGTCCTGGTTCAAGAGCCGTATGCAGCCAGCGGATACCGCTTTGCCGATCGAAGTCGGATCGTTGGTGCCGTGGACGCGGTAATAGGTGTCAACACCATCCTTGTGCATGTAGAGCGCACGCGCGCCCATGGGATTGCGAGGTCCGCCATCGACACCATTGCCATAGCGCGCATATTGCTTGGGATTGCGTTCGATCATGCTGGGCGTCGGCGTCCATCGTGGCCAGGCCGCCTTTCGCGCGATCACCGCTTCACCGCCGGAAAAGGCCCGCGCAACCGGTCCGACCCCGACGGCGTAGCGCATGGCTTTTTGTCCGGGCAGGATAAAATAGAGATAGCGTGCGGTCTGGTCCACGACGATTGTTCCGGGCTTCTCGGCGGTCGGATAGTCGATGACCTGCCGAACATGGCTCGGGTTCATTTTTGACGTATTGACGGCTGGAATCTGGAAGCCACCATCCGACATAGTGCGATATATGTGGGCAGAATCTCTTTCTGCCTGTCCAAAGGCTATGATCGCCGGGTCCGTCCGCGCGTGCGGCGCGAATTGAGCCGATGTCGTCTTGTGCTCGGCGCGCGATGTAGAGCATGCTGAGAGGGCTACTGTGCACATCAGCGCGAGCGCAACGTTCTTTGAAAAGTACAGGATCGGCAAAAAGAAGCCCTCAGAATCATTGGCGAAAACACGTCGTCCATGGGGCGCGATCCTTAAGGCTGCCTTAAGCCTGTCCGATAAAGACAGGCGGAAGGACAAGGGGACTGATATGCGGATACTTATTGTCGAGGATGATGCCATTCTGCGGGACGGTCTGAGGGTCGGCCTGGAAATAAACGGCTTTACTTCTGACGCCGTCGAGACGTGTGAGGAAGCAACCGCTGTTCTCAAGAATCATGAGTTCGATGCAATTGTGCTTGATCTGATGCTGCCTGACGGTTCCGGGCTCGATATCCTCAAATCCTTGCGCGATCGCCGTGACGACACGCCCGTGCTTCTGTTGACGGCAAGGGATGCGGTTTCTGACAGGATCACAGGGCTGGACACAGGCGCTGACGATTATCTGGGCAAGCCCTTTGATCTTGATGAGGTGGCAGCACGATTGCGCGCCCTTGTCCGTCGCGGCTCGGGTCGGTCGCGCGCTGTGCTGGAATGGCGGTACTTGCGGCTCGATCCCTCTTCTCAGGCCGTGGAACAAAACGGTGAAGCTGTGCGGCTTTCGCGCCGGGAATATTCGATCCTCCATGTCCTCATGGCCCATCCGGGACAAATCCTCTCCAGGAGCCAGATCGAGGGCAAGCTCTATGGTTGGCAGGAAGAGGTGGAGAGCAATGCTGTCGAAGTGCATGTCCATCATCTGCGCAGCAAACTGGGGCCGGGCGTCATCCACACAGTTCGGGGGATCGGCTATCGTCTCGGGGAGGAATCGTAATACCTTCGATCAGCGAACGATTGTTCCTGATCCTTGTTCTGACCACTGGCCTGGTCTGGCTGTCAGCCGTGGTGTGGATTTTCCTCAGCACGCGCGCCGAAGTCGAAAAGGTGCTTGATGCACGCCTCATGGAAGCGGGGCGCATGGTCAGTTCCCTGATCGCCAGCCAGGATATCTCGGTCGATCAGAATCCGAGCCCGGCTGCCGGGGTTCCAGTGCGGGCCCACTATTCTTATAACCACCAGCTTTCGTGCCAGATATGGTCATTGCAGGGCGCGTTGATTGGACGCTCCGAGAGTGCCCCCGATCAAAAGCTCTCCGAGAATGCTGACGGCTTTTCAGAGACCGAGATCGACGGCGAACACTGGCGTGTCTATGCGGTCACCAACAATGAACTCGGCGTCCGCGTCCTGATCGGCGACAACATATACGCGACGGCCGCGTCAATGATGTGATCAGTGGGCTTCTCCTTCCCGTCATGCTGATCCTGCCTGCTCTTGCCGGCCTGATCTGGTTGAGCGTGAGACGGGGTCTCGCGCCATTGAACAAGATCGCGGATAACCTGGAGCAGAGGCATGCTTCCGACCTGCGGCCGATCGAAGACGTCGAAATCGCCAGGGAGATCGTACCCGTTCTCCAATCGTTGAATGGCCTGTTTGCCCGCGTTGCCGGGCTGCGTGAGAGGGAGCGGAACTTCATCGCCTTCGCCGCACATGAACTCAGGACTCCGCTGGCCGGCCTCAAGACACAAGCGCAGGTAGCACTGGCCAGCAAAGACCACACGAGTCGTGACCAGGCGCTGCGGCAGATCATGGTCGGCGTCGACCGTACCGGGCGTCTCGTCCGGCAACTGCTCGACATGTCGGCAGTCGAAGCGCGTGATCGGGATGCGCCGGCCGTGGTTGTGCAACCCGGGAAGATCCTTCGATCATTGGCGGCAGAACTCGCCGACCCGGCGAGACAAGTAGAGATCGAGATTTCCCCCGAGCTTGACGGGATCGAACTTGCCATCGATCCGGAGACATTCACGCTGGCGGCACGCAATCTGATCGAGAACGCAGTCAATCATTCGCCTCCAGGCGGCGTGGTCCGTTGCCGTACGGCCGACGATGCTGAGGACGGTCTCGTCATCATCGAGGACGACGGTCCAGGTATTCCCGATGACGAGCTTCCCAAGGTTACGGAGCGTTTTTTCCGCGGACGAAACAAGGTCCCCGTTGGCAGTGGGCTGGGCCTGGCGATTGTCGAACTTGCATTGGGTCGAAGTGGCTGGCGCCTCAAGCTCGAGAATCGGATTTCGGGCGGGCTGAGCGCCGTCATCGCTCAGCCACATCGTTTGTAACCTGGCGCATCGCTGGAATACGGGCATTTCTGTCGGATTATCCGATCACGAGCCGATCGGCTTTAGCTGGATCCGGAATGACGACGATCTTGCTGCCGTCAGGCACATTATCGGCAAGATGAATGACGTCCTGATTGAGCAGCCGGATGCAGCCCGACGACACGGCCTTTCCGATGCTGCGAAATTCAGGCGAACCATGGATCCGGTAGATCGTGTCCTTGTTACCTTCGTGAATATAAAGGGCCCGGGACCCTAGCGGGTTGTTGAGACTGGGGGGCATTCCGCCACTGGCAATGCTGTAGGGCTCGAGCTTAGGCTGACGGGCGACCATCTCGTTGGGAGGGTTCCACCGAGGCCATTTGCGCTTATATGCAATATGTCCTTGGCCAGCCCATAAAAAACCGTCGCGACCGACGCCGACGCCATACCGTCCCGCTCTTGCGTTGGGCCTGACGTGATAGAGATAGCGGTTGGGCGTATCGACAATCACAGTGCCAACCTTTTCGTCGGTTGGATAGTCTATCTCGGTACGCCACCACCTCTCGTCGACCTGCGAGACGTCCACCTCGGGGATCGGGAACTGTTCGTCAGGAATAGCCGCATAAATCAGTGGCGTGACTGGGTGACTGGGCTCAGGAACTGATGCAACCGCAGTCGTCGGTTGTCGCGTGGACATGCAGCCTGTCAATGTCAGCGCGCTGCTGGCACCGAGAAGGAACGTGCGTCGGGTGACCATCGCGGCGAATTGGCTCGCCTTGCGAAGAACTACGGATATGCCTTGATCGATATACGAGCGGACTGGTGCGCCGTCTGCCACAGGATCGAAGGTGAGATACTCTCTCATGTTGCAGTTCAGCGGCTACTGGACCATGTGGCGTTGCTCAAGGTGGATGTCACGGCGATGGATGGCGGCAATCGGCAGCTGCTATCCTATCTCCGGGCCGATGGGCCTCCCACGTTCTTTATTGTGGATACGGCAACTGGCGGGGAATATGCCTGGACCCGTTCCGTCGGGTCGTTTCGCAAACACGATCTCATTCGACGTCTGCAGCCATTTGCGCGCGCAGCGTGATGCAGATGGGGAGGCATGAAACCCAGATCCGGCAATGATCGCGACAGAGCGAGCCTGCAGCGGCGGCCCCACTCTTAAGCCTGCCTTAAGGTCACAGAGGTCTGGAAGAATAAATGTAAATATCTGGAGCTCCGCAATGGACGATCGGCTGGAAATCACAACTCACCATGCGATGCCTGTGGCCGAGGGCTACAGACCTTCTTTGGCGATCAGCAGGCGAACCTTGCTATCGGGGCTGGCCGCACTTACCGCCGCAGGAGTGGCGACACGGGCGCAGGCCGCCGATGACGCATCATCAACGGAGATGATCCTCATCGATCCGCAGGCGCCGGTGGGCGGCAATCCAAAGGGTGACCTGACAATCGTCTCGTTCTTCGATTACAACTGTCCTTTCTGCAAGCGTACGATCGAGCCGCTGGACGCCGTCCTGGAATCGGATGGCAAGATCAGGCACGTCTACAAGGACTGGCCGATTCTTTTTCCAACCTCCGTTTACGGCGCCAAATACGCCCTCGCGGCGAAGTACCAGGACCGCTACGAGCAAGCCTATCGCGCGCTCATGGGCATCGACGGCAGCCGTGTACCCGAGGAGACAATGCGGGCGGCGCTTCAAGCTGCCGACCTCGACTTCGCCAGGCTCGAAGCCGATGCGCACGACAAGGGCGCGGAGATCACCGCCCTGCTCAAGCGAAACAACGCCCAGGCGGAGGGCTTGGGGTTGCGCGGTACGCCGGTCTTTCTGATCGGACAGTTCCTCGTTGCTTCCGCGCTCGATGAACCGGGATTCCGGCAGGTCGTCTCCGACGCGCGCAAAGCCGGCCGTTCCGATTGATGCTGTACCGTCCGAGAGAACTCATGCGCCACGTTTCAGTCTTACAACTCCTCGCGAGTTTGTTTCTTATGGTCTGGTGCGCCACCGCCATGGCACAGCAGTCCGATCTGTTGCAGGCCGAAGAGGCCTTTCGCTTCTCCGTAGAGCGCGGTCAGGATAACCGGATCACCCTGCACTGGGCTATTGCAGAAGGATATTATCTCTATCGCGATCATCTGGAAGCGAAGGATGCAGGAACCGGGGCGGGTGTCACGCTTCAGAGCGACCCCGGTGTGGTGCAGGCCGACGATCCCAATTTCGGTCCCTCTAAAGTCTACTACTCCCGGGCAGTTGCGCGCCTGAGCGCCGACGCGCCCGACCAGGTTGCCATCACCTATCAGGGCTGCAAGAAAGACTCGATCTGTTATCCGCCGATCACGCTGACTTTGGACACAAAGTCCCTGCAGCTCTCTGAAGCGGCGGTTGGCTTCGGAGTTACCTCGCCGCAGACAGCCTTCCCAAGCAGTACGAAAGCCGGCAGTTTCCAACTTGCAGAAGAGTCTGTCGGCAGTGGCATAGTCGGCTCGCTTCTCGCCAGCGGCGGCGCGCTCTGGGTCATCGCTAGCTTTCTCGTCTTCGGGCTGCTGCTGGCCTTCACGCCCTGCGTCCTGCCGATGTATCCGATCCTGAGTGCCACGCTGGCGCGGGAAGGCGAGGCGCTGACGGCGCGGCGTGGCTTTGTGCTGTCCTTGGCCTATGTGCTGGCTATGGCCGCCGCGTTCGGCGCGCTTGGTATTGCAGCTGCCTGGTCGGGACTGAATCTGCAAATCGTGTTGCAATCGCCTTATGCCGTTGGCGCCATCGCCATTCTTTTCGTTGTGCTGGCCATGTCGATGTTCGGTCTGTTCGAACTGAAATTGCCCTCCGCATGGGTCAACCGCATGGCTGGTGTCCAGGCCGGCGCGCGCGGTTCGATCGGCGGTGCGGCCGCGTTGGGGTTTGTTTCGGCGCTCATCGTCGGACCCTGCGTCACCGCTCCGCTCGCAGCCGCATTGCTGTACATCGCCCAGACCGGCGACGCCGTGCTCGGCGCCTCCGCACTTTTTGCGCTCGGGCTGGGGCAAGGGCTTCCTTTGATCGCTTTTGGCACGATGGGAAGCCGTGCTTTGCCGCGCGCTGGGGCCTGGATGGTGCAGGTCAAATATATCTTCGGTTTCGTCTTTCTTGGTGCGGCCGTGCGGATAGCGTCCAGGCTTCTGCTCCCGCAGGCGACCCTCGCGCTATGGTCTATCGTGCTGTTGGCTGCGGCAGTGTTCATCGGAGCGGCTGATCGGCTGACGGCGGATGCGAAGGTCGGCCCGCGTTTCCGCAAGGCGGTCGGCATGGCGCTTTCGCTTGGCGGCGTGATCCTTGCCCTCGGAGCGGCGTCTGGCGGCACCGATCCGCTGCGGCCGCTTGCCCAATTTGGCGCAGGCGGCGGGGTGCAGCAGTCCACGACCGAACTGACATTTGCCAAAGCGGGTTCAACGCCCGCTCTGGAAGAAAAGCTCGCCGCCGCCAATGGCCGGCCCACGTTTGTCTATTTCACGGCCGATTGGTGCGTCACCTGCGGGACGATTGAACGCAACGTCCTGCCGAATTCGGAAATCATGGCCGGACTTGACGGTTTCCAGCGGGTCAAGGTCGATCTCACGACGCTGGACGCCGCCAGCCAGGCCCTGATGCGCGATCTCGCCGTTATTGGCCCGCCCACGATGGTTTTCTTCGATAAGAATGCCGCAGAACTGAGCGGATCTCGGCTGGTCGGCGACGTGACCAAAGAGACGCTGCGGGCTTCGATCGCCAAGTCGGGACAGTGAGATGAACGCTGTCGCCCGGCCCACTCGTCTTCGCCCCTGATCGCTTCGCCGCCATTCTCGCGATTGGCGCTTTTCTTCTACTCAGTGAAGTGCTCTCGCGGAAGGTGGACCCGCGCTTCTCCTCATGGGGCTGGGAAGCGGTTGTCGCCTTCGTCATCGGGGCGCGGTCAGGTCACGTTGTGACACATGCCACGAGCTTTATGGAGGAGCCATGGCGTGTTCTGGCGCTCTGGCAAGGGGCTTCCACACTGCCTTCGGAGCCGCTGTAGCGGTGGTCTTCACGCTCTTACGTTTCCGTCTTCAGTGGCGTCTCGTGCTTTGGTCAGCGCTACCCGGTGCAGTTGCGGCTTATGCCGCCGTCTTCGTCCTGCAACTCACCGCCGGCGTTCCAGCGATACCTCTCCCGACCGGAGACAATTACTTGACGTTGGCCGGCGAGCCGTTCAATCCAACAGACTTCAAGGGCCGGCCCGTGGTCGTCAATCTCTGGGCGACGTGGTGTCCGCCATGTCGCCGGGAAATGCCGATGATGGCGGATGTAGCGGCGAGTAATGACGCTGCCACGTTCGTTTTCGTCAATCAGGGCGAAGGGCGCGAGGTCATCGACCGCTACCTGAAGACCGAGAACCTCAAGCTTGATCATGTCGCGCTCGATTCATTGCGTGAGTTTGGAGGGCACTACGCAGTGCCAGGTTTGCCAGCGACGCTATTCATCGGAAGCGATGGGACGCTGCAGTCGGTGCACATGGGAGAGATTTCAAGAGAGGCGCTAGCGGCAGGAGTTCAGAAAATCCAATAGCGATCCATTTTTTCAGGTTCATGCCGCCGGAAGCGATGGCGGTGTCGTCTTGCGCAGGAAACTGTCTCTCGGCCAAGTCGTCACATTTTTTACGGAACTGCCCAAACGCACGGTCGCGATGGAATCCTGTCACCGCGCACTACTGGGCGCGTGAGATCGGCAAACTTGGCCACGATGTTCGCTTGATTCCGCCGGCTAACGTTAAGCCCTTTGTCAAATAAGGCTCACCTGACCATTATTTCACGAAAGGCTTCACATAAGCGGGTGGTAGCAATCGAACTTCATGGCCAAGCTTCCCGATCTCACGAGCCCAGTAATGCGCGGTCGTACATGCTTCCATCGCAACGACACACCTCGGCAATTCCGAGAAGAAACCCAAGACATGAACGCGAGATAGCTTCCTACGAAATACCAAACCGCCATCGGCGCTGGCAGCATGGAGCTGGAATACCCGCTTCGCAAGGTCAAGGCCTACAATGCTAACTTCCTTCATGGATGCTCTCTCCTCTGAGTGACGTTGTTGCAAACATCACTTTGGCACATCGCGATGCCGTCGGGAGGGGGCATCCACTCCATCAGTTCTCAGTGGCAATCAACACTCATTGCCAATACAATGCGATGTTTTGTATAACATAAACGATACATGCTTTTGTTATTAAAAAATATGCCGTATTGAGAAAGACATTAATTGCTATCGCTGAAATTGTCAGAGCTTCGCCCGAAACGGGATCTGTATTGCCTTGGGCTTGAACCAAATTTCTTCGCAAATCTTCGAATGAACGTCTCTTCACTATTGAAGCCGCACTCTTTTCCAATTTCTTTGATCGGTAAACGAGTTTCAAGCAAAAGATGACGTGATGCCTCGAGACGAAGTGTTTCTACTACTTTGCTCGGTGTGTGGAGGATTTGCGCCCTATATTGACGCATGAAAGTTCTCTCACTCATGTTCATGCGTTTGGCCAAAACCGGCACTGACAAATTTTTAGACAAATTCTCAGATATCCAGGCATGCAAATCCGAAAAGCGATGGCTTTTGGACTGCAAATTCAGCGGCGCGCTGAATTGTGCCTGACTGCCGGGACGACTAAGGAACATGACAAGGTGCCGGGCAACTGCGAGTGAAAGCGACCTACCCAGATCCTCTTCTACCAGAGCAAGGGCTAAATCTATACCTGCGGTTATGCCCGCAGATGTCCAGACATTACCGTCGTTTACAAAAATTGGACCCCGCTCAACGATAATGTCAGGAAAACTTCGTTCCAGTTCCACGTAGTGTTCCCAATGCGTTGTTGCCCGACGTCCACGAAGATGGCCAGTCGCGGCCAGCGCGAACGCGCCTGTACAAACGGCGGCCAGTCTTCTTGCTTTATTGCACTGGTCCGAAAGGGACGAACTAAGGTCGACGTCGTCAATAAAGAGCCTAGGGTTCGGTCCCCCGGGAACTATCAAGGTGTGTGGTGCGGGAGCAGCGAAGTCTAACGGCAACGTTTGTAAAAGAAGCCCGGACGGAAGTCTGACTTGTCCATCACGCGAAACCACACTGACGTCGTAAACATGCGTCCTGCCTTTGTTTAAGTGGTTCGCCATCATAAACACTTCAAACGGCCCCGAGAAATCCAGGAGGTTCATTCCTGAGTACGCAAAAATCTGCACCGCAATCGTCTCGACCATGACCCGCTCCAATACCGGATGTCGTTTTGGCAGATTTCGTCAATCATATGACATTTCCGCAATTTGTTTTCGCATATAGTAATAATATTACAAATGTTTTTCTTACACGGGTACCTTATGCCGCATTTCAAATGCCCTGTGGAATTCATTGAATTCACCAGCAATGACCCTGAGATGGCAGGCAAATCCGTCTCAGCTCTCTCAACGCCTTCTATCTACTCTGCGCTGACCGAAGACTCTTATTTTCAGATGGCGATACGGCTGGCGCGCGTGGACGCAATAAGTGTGTGGGAGTCATCTTCAACGACTGGATTTACAATGGCGTTGGAAGCCACACAGCATCCTAGAGTGGAGCTTCACTTTGTGGAGAAAGGGCGTGTTCGCTCAAAGACTGAGAATTCGGTTATTGATGCGAGCGCAGGCGAAGCTTTTCTTCTGCGCGATGTCAAGCAACACAACATGGTCAGCGAGCCAGGCACATCTCAAATCTGTGTTGCGATTCCCTCTGCCCGCCGCATACGTCTGATTGCACGTGAATTCGGTGATCCGCTTGGAGACATCTCCGTCATGCATTCCACCGTGGGTGGCAGCCAATCGAGTTTGCGGTGCTTGAAGGACGCGGCCAAACTCCTAATTTCGGTGAGCAGCAGTGGACCATCATCTGGCGGATCGTCGCTTGGTGCCAAGTTGTTACGCGACGCCTTTTTAGCTATTTTTGTTGAAAGTTGGCCTCGTGCGGGCGGCTACAGAATCAGCCAAACGGCAAGGCCTTATTATGTTAAGCGCGCCATCGAATGGATGCATGCAAATGCCACGCAGAAATTCAGCCTGGAGGATCTCGCCGCTGCGTCAGGCGTAAGTATTCGGACGCTGCAACTCGGTTTTCGTAATTTTTCAGGCCAGAGCCCGATGGGCTACTTGCTCAATCTTCGGTTGGAGTGTGCATATAACGATCTTTTGACCGAGCCGACTGCCACGACGATCGAGGAAATTGCGAGGCGCTGGGGCTTTAGCAACCCTGGCAATTTCGCGGCCCAGATAAGAAAGTTGTACGGAAAAAACCCGCTCACAATTCGTAAATCTTCGCGAGAACGTTCGCCTAGGCTCAAGTTAGAGCATTAAGAACGATATCATATCCCGAGCTCATTGTAGCCTTACAACAAGTTATCTTTGGCAATGACTGCTAATTTGGCATTCGTGATGCGGGTCAAGAACAGCTAGTTCCGCGCGGCCAGCCGCTAGCACGGTTCAATAAAGTTCAAACAACGAAAAAAAGAGCGGAGGATTGTTTGATCGAACTGCCCTTCTTGCTTGGACATGAATTTGGCAGCATCACGCGGTATCCAAGCTTTTTTGTATGGTCTCCTTGATGTGAGGGCATCATAAACGTCGCAAATTGACGCGATACGAACCGGCAAACTAATCTGGCCTGCTGACAAACCTTTCGGATAACCCTTGCCGTCAAGTCGCTCGTGATGATTCATACAAATGTCCAGAACGACATCCGGCATGTCGTCTTGGCGTGACAAAAGATCGTAGCCGTGGGCGGGATGCTGGCGAACCTGTGCCATCTCCACGTCGGTAAGCCGACTGGTCTTATTCAGGATCTTCATCGGTAATTTTAATTTCCCGACATCGTGCAACAGCCCACCTAATCCTAAAACATGGACGGCTTTTTCGTCAGCCTTGAGCGAACGGCCCAAATGCATCATCAGCGCGGTCACGGCGACAGAATGAAAGAATGTGTGTTCGTCCCTCGTTTTAAGCCGGCTTAGCTCGACCAAAGCTTGCGCGCTGTCACCCATGCACGCCGCTATTTCCTCAACAACACACATGGCTTTCCCGACAGGCACACTGTTCCCCATTCTCGCGTCTTCAAAGATTGACTTCATGAGAGGCTTGGACCGTTCGATTGTGCGTAGAGCTCGCGTTAGGTGGACAGTGCGCGCAGTGCGATATACGCTTCTATTTTTCAAAGGCGGGACGGTTACGACGCCGACACCCAACACTACGTTGATTACAATGTCGGTGGCGCCACAGGCTCGAAGAGCTTCCACATCTTTGGGACAGTCAAGAAGAAATCGGCTTCGCCAAAAGCGTTGACCTTTCCAGTCGCCGTCAATTCGTTCAATAAACATTCCCAATCGGACTTGCTCAGGTTTTATATGCTTGAGCATAATAGAATTACTTCCAATGCGTTGATGGCTCTGAATTATTAAAAAGCCGATGAAATATGTAAAAATGCATGCAAATGAGCTGTAACTCTTGATTGGCACTTGCGAGGATTACGGGGAAGCCAAGTAACGACCTCCCCGTGTTGAGCGTCTCATCTACGCAGCGATCATACGAACGGTCTCGGAGACTTCGAACATTCGCTCCAGATTGAGGAAGCAGATCATTCCATCGGGGTGGGCGATGATTCCATCGGCGTAGCGCATCCGTTGAGACGCGCTGATTTCCGGAACGGGTTGAAGCAGGTTTACGGAGATCGTCAGGATATCAGAGACCCTGTCGACCACCAGGCCCGTTGCCATACCATGCACTTCAGCGACGACGATGGCGCTCCGCTCGTTTGGGTCGGTGCTTCTCATGCCGAGCTTTTTCGCAAGGTCGATGATGGGGATCACCGTACCGCGCAGGTTCATCACCCCGATGACGTCTGCCGGTGCGTGCGGGATCGACGTGGCTGGACCCCACCCACGAATCTCTCGGATCGTTGTCGTGCGCACGCAAAATTCCTGATCGTGCAGCCGGAAAGCGATGATCTCAAGCATCTCGTCCGTAACGTTTGCCGAGTGTCGGGGACCACTCATCAAAAGTCCTCCCAGGTTTCTTTGACAACTGCGTTGCCGGAGAAAGCTCTGGCAACCTTGCCACCCAGCTTTCGGACATGGGATGGGACGGGACGATGTGCGGCGCTGGCAGACATCACAGCAGCTGTTTTCCGCAGGGTGTGTCCTAACTGGAACTGCGAAATCAGCTCGCGCAGCCTGCCGCTCTCATTGGCAAGCGTGGCACCCGCCGCACTGGTTTCCTCGACCATGGCCGCATTCTGCTGGGTCACCTGGTCCATCTGGTTGACGGCAGTATTGACCTCTGCCAGACCGACGGACTGTTCCCTCGCCGATGTGGCGATCGAGTCCATGTGCTGGTTGACCGTCACGATGTAGCCTTCGATTGTCTTTAAGGCGTCGCCGGTCTCCCTAACGAGCTTGACACCACTTTGGACTTCGACCGAGGAGTTGCGAATGAGATCCTTGATCTCCTTGGCCGCCTGTGCTGAGCGTTGGGCAAGTTCGCGCACTTCTTGGGCGACGACGGCAAAGCCCTTTCCCGCATCGCCGGCACGCGCCGCCTCGACGCCCGCATTTAGCGCCAGGAGGTTTGTCTGGAAAGCGATCTCGTCGATGACGCCGATGATGTTGGTGACCTGGTTTGAAGACGCCTCGATCTTCTGCATGGCGTCGACTGCGTTCGCCACCACCCGGCCCGACTGAGCTGCACTTTCATTGGCCTGCACCGCGACCTTGCGTGCTTCTTCTGCACGTTTGGAGGAGTTGGCAACATTGACTGTGATCTGGTCAAGGGCAGCAGCGGTTTCTTCCAACGAAGCCGCCTGCTGCTCCGTCCGCTTGGACAGATCGTCCGCGCTGGCGCTGACCTCGCGACTGCCATTGTCTATCGCGCCAGTAGCATCCGAAACTGCCCGGAGCGTCTCGGACAACTGTGCAACGGCAGCATTGAAGTCGGCGCGTAGCGTTTCGAAGTCAGGTGCGAAGGGATCGACCAGCTGGAACGCCAAGTCACCACTTGCCAAATGCTTCAGGCCTTCGCCGAGTCCGGCTGTTGCCTGCGTCATCTCCTCGGCCCGCACACGATCGGCCTCGGCTTTACGCTGGCGTTCTTGTTCCGAAAGGCTACGGTTGGCGACGGCTTCCTGCTCAAGACGCATATTGGCGACCGCATTCGCACGAAACACCTCAACTGCGGCAGCCATATCACCAATCTCGTCGGCGCGGCCGTCGTACGGAATAGCCGAGGCGCTATCACCCTCAGCGAGCTTTTTCATCGCGGCGGTGATCGTCTGGATCGGCCGGGCAATGCCCGTGAGAGCAAACCAAATGGATACGGTGATGACGGAAAGACAAAGCGCAACAATTAAATAAGTGAGCAACATGGTTGAAGCGTAGGTCTCGCCGCTGGCTTTTTGAGAGGCAGCAGCACCTTCAGTGTTAAGTACGACTATTTCCTTCAGCAATTTGTCGATGTCGTTTGCCAACGGTAGCATTTGCAACTGCTGAATTCTTGTCGCCTCTTCATTTTTTTGGTCGCCCGACATTTGGACCACCGTTTTTCCAAGGGAGTTTAAATCAGAAAATAGGGATTTAATCTTCGCGATTCGTTGGCGGCCGTTTTCATCGATGATGAGAACTTCATACTTCTCCGCTATCCTCAAGAACTCTGAACTAGAATCCGAAATACTTTTCTCAGCTGATCTGATTGCGTCGACATCCAACGCCATAATGTGATTGAGGTAGCCGCGCCTGATGTTCGACAGCTCAACACTCATGTCTTTTGACAAGCTGACCTTTGGCAGCCAACGAGAAGTAATCTCGTTGGTGCTGTCGTTTAACGCGCCCAAGCTAAGAATGGCGATAGCAGCAAATCCAATAACCGATACCGCGATAAGCGCGAGTGCGGAGATTAGCGCAGTTCTAATTTGTGGTCGTTTCATCTAGGTCTCCCGGCAGATAATACTGCCTGCAATGGACGCGAGGACCATAAGCAAATTCATTCTGCCGAAGGTGGTAATGGACACGGTTTCATGCCGCGGGGTGTGCTTTTAAAACACCGCTCTTGAGCAAATCGACTAAGGTAGATACGTGTCTCAAAGCCGATTAATTTTGACGCGTTGTTTGCGTGAGACTGAAGCAATACGCTGGTTTACAAAAATATAATGGGCTTCCAAACGACTAAATTGTCTTGCGCTGTCTGTATGGAACTGCGTTATCCGTATGTTCATAACCATGTCCCGGGCAGCACATCGCAAGTTCACGAAAAGGATGGCTAAAAGAGTTAGTTTCTCCAAGCAGTCTACAACCGGCTCGTCCCACCCAGCAGGCGTAACCAAGAACCGAACCTTTTCACCTACGTGATGTTATGGCTTTTCGCATTGTATGATCGCAGACACTTAAAGCGAGCGCCAATATCTGCGGCCTAGTTTATTAGAATACGGCATCACTATTCACGGGGCCTTCGCCTGATGACGAGGGGGTTTTCTCCGTACGTCGCACATATATCGGCTGCAAATTTTCCTGGGTTGGAGAACCCCCATCGTCTGGCGATCTCATCGACAGTGGTCGGCGGAGGCTCTATGACCAAATCCCTGTAAGCCTTCTCCAATCTAACCTTCAGTAGAAAAGCCATAGGGCTGAGACCACAAAAATTTTGAAATCCAAGTCGAACTGTCCTGCCGCTAACTCCCGATATCATCGCAAGTTGTTCTAGCGTGGTTTTCTCCGCTGCATGAGACTGCATCAATTCTATAGCCCTCTTAATGTAGAATGGTCTTGCAGAATATTTAGCTGGATGGCCAGTTGACCTTGGCCAACTTTCAACGAAGAATGTTAGAAAGTCCTTACATAACAATACGGCCGCGTTACATGACTTCTCTTGAAATGGAGCAGTGCGTCCCAAAGACAAGACCAAGTCGGCAGTTTTCTTCAAGGACTGAATATTTACGCTGTGACAACTCGCGACGGGCCGCATCCCCGACAGGTCACTGAAGGGATTCCCGAACTCGGATGCCATCACATTAGAATAGCGCGCGGCAGGAATTGCTATGCAGATTAACGTCGTATCAGCTTGGCATACAAGTTCATACTTACTAAAGTCGTTAAGTAGAGGCGCATCACTAGCATCGGTATCTATCGAGAGATTGTTTGTGACCGTTGAACAACGACCTGTTTCCACGAAGTGTAACTCGAACAAGCAATTTCTATCCACATGTTTACTCAATAAAAAATCTGTCGAAGATATTGAGTGTCACACATAGATGTCGCCGATCTGCACAATTTGGATGGAATGGTGGAATTCACCATCGGCATTAAGGGTAGAAAATCGCGCCGGTGACAGAACACTAGAGACAACCGTACTCGCAACATCAGTATCGTTGTTATGAAACTGCCAAAATCTTGTTACCTGCGCGAGATCAATCATTCCGCCGTGGCCATTCCTGGTCGGGGGATGTGGTGGGCAGCGTTATTTTGGTCTGAGAATGTCAGCAATTTTCGCCTGCCTGCGCTTGGCCACAATAGGCTGTGGCTCCATGATTGCGATGGACGTGCCATGCCAGCAAATCTTGTTCTATCGTCGGCTCGATACCGACGATCGCGAGCAGATCGAATCCTGGTCCCTGGCGTGCCTGCTCGATGGGAAGTTTAACGGATGCCTTCAAGTCGAACAGATAATCGGCGGGGTTCTGACGAGCGATGGTGCGGTCGAGCTGGTCGAGAAGATCGCCTTGGCTTCCGCTTGGATACACGACAATGCCCGTGCCGAATTCCACACCGTCCTTGCAGCAAACAATCAGCGCGGCACCGAATCCGTTCCGTAATCGACGCCTAAAGCTAGCATTCTAATTCCTCCATTGCCTGATCGCACCCCTATTGGATCCGAACCTGCGTGCGAGCGCGTTTTCACGGGCAATCGTCATCCCCGTCGCGCCCATGCATGGGGCATCCGATGGGTCCGGTGACAACTGTTTCCACGTATGTGGTCCGATTCATCCAAGGGATAGGCGGTTTGCAGTTATGTTTGCACCGCGCGCGCCTCCCCTCTCTGGCCAAAACGTGGAAGTTTCCCGGGGTATGATGAGACGGCGTTCGTCATTCAATTACGCTCGAGACGACCTCCCGAATTCGGAGCCCCGAAGCGTCAAATATGTGCGTGTTTTGTGGGGACCAGGAGAGATAGACACGATCGGTTGGCTTTATGATGGTGGAAGGCCGATACTCGACCGTCACCGCCTGGCCGTCCGCCAGTTGGCAGTAGAGATATTGAGTGCCACCCAGAAACTCGAGAAAATCCACAATAGCTGGAATTTGGCCTCCACCGGACACCTTGGTCTGGACTGCGATATGTTCAGGTCGAATTCCCATCAAAATCTCACCGCCCCTGTCGCCGTCTTCAAATATTGGATGCGGCGCAGCGAAAGGAGTGTCCGCCAACACGACCGTTTGGCGACCCGCATGCCTGGCCTTCAAAAGGTTCATGCGCGGCGAGCCGATGAAGCCTGCAACGAAGCTGTTGGCCGGATTTTCGTAAAGTTCACGAGGGCTCCCAACCTGTTCGATGCGACCGTCACGAAGGACGACGATCATGTCTGCGAGCGTCATAGCTTCTGTCTGATCGTGAGTAACGTAGATCATCGTATTGCCAAGTTCTCGGTGGAGACGGGCGATTTCGATGCGCATTGAGACCCGCAATTCCGCATCAAGATTTGAAAGCGGCTCATCGAACAGGAAGACGTCAGGCTTTCGCACAATAGCCCGACCAATCGCCACACGTTGCCGCTGACCGCCGGAAAGCTGGCCCGGTCGACGGTCGAGTAAGTGATCCGTCTTCAGGATTGCGGACGCAGCACTGACTCGACGGTCGATCTCATCCTGAGGAGTTTTCGCCATTTTCAAGCCAAAGCCGAGGTTGTCCCGCACGCTCATATGAGGATAGAGCGCGTATGATTGGAACACCATAGCAATGCCGCGCTCCGATGGATCAAGGTCGGTGACGTCACGGCCCTTGATTTCGATCAGGCCGTCGCTCACCTCTTCGAGCCCCGCGATCATGCGTAGAAGCGTCGATTTTCCGCAGCCAGAGGGGCCAACAAAGACAGTAAAGGCCCCTTCGGGAATCGCAAGGTCGATACCGTGGATGATGTCGAGGCTACCGAACGATTTGCGGATGTCGGAGAGTTGCACGCCACCGTTTTTTGCTGCGGCACTGTTGTCCGTCACCCCTATGGTATGTGTGCTCGCGCTCATGCGGAGCCTCCTCGGCCATCCCGCATCCAGACGAGCATCTCGCCGGGCTCCCGATTGTCCCAGAGATGGTAGGGAACAAAGCGCGCTTTGACTTTCGTGGTTTCTGGCGGTGCCTCGCGATAGAGCGTGTGTCCCCAGTCAGCTTCGTCCCGGTCGGCTGCTATGTCCAGCGCTACGGCATGGTTCAGAACGGGGATCGTGCTCTCCATCGCGTCACCGAGTTGTCCGGTTATCGCCAACCGGTTAAGGCCGGAGCCATTGTCGGTTTCCTCAGTGCAGTAGATAAGCGGTCCGCGTGCCAGCGCAACCAGACCGGCGTCCTGGCGGATCAACGGATTTGCGCTGAGTAACCGCGCGGCAAGCGGCAGGTTGAGCGTGATCTCGTCCTTGTGGGACCATTCGCGCTCGATCCGCGCATAGCCGTCGACCATGACCTGATTGAGATCGACGCTCGAGCCATTTATCGACAGCTTCGCCCCGTCGCACCATGATGGGATCCGAAGCGAAACCGTGAACCGCGTCGGGCTAGCGATCCCAACCTCGAAACGGATGGCGCCATTCCAAGGGTAGCGCGTCTCCTGCGCCAAAATCACCTCTTCTTCCGATATCTTGAACCGGGCCTTGCCTTCACCATAAAGATGAACCGCAACCTCGTCGTCAGACACCGCATACATGTAGGAGCCGATGGAGGCGAGAAGCCGAGCGATGTTTGGCGGGCAGCATGGGCAAGGATGCCAGGTCCAGCGATGGTGCTTGCCTGCGCTTTCCAGGGGATTATCGTAGAAGAAGCGCGTTCCATCGAGCGAGAGACCCACCATTGCGCCGTTGTAGAGCGCCTGCTCCATAATATCGGCATAACGGCGATCAGGGCCACGACCGAGCATGCGCGCAGCCCAGAAGACGAGGCCGACCGATGCGCAGGTCTCGTTATAGGCACTCTCGTTTGGCATGTCGTAATAGTCGGTGAAGCCCTCGTTCGCTGCCGATGGACCGATCCCGCCTGTGACGTACATCTGTTTGGTGACAAGGTCGCTCCACAGCGTTTCCAGCGCACCTGTGAGACTGTCGTCGCTATATTCTGTCGCGATGTCGGCCATGCCGGAATAGAGGTACATTGCCCGCACGGCGTGACCGACGACCTTGGTCTGCTCCCGCACCGGCTGATGGGACTGGTTGTATTCGAAGCTGTGGAAGACGAACTTCTTTGCCTCGCGACCGTCGCGTTTCGCTTCCTCGATGAAGAAGTGAGGTTCCCGGCCCCGTTCGTCGATAAAATATTTGGAAAGATCGAGATATTTCTGCTCGCCGGTTACGCGTGCAAGACGCACGAGAGCGAGTTCGATTTCCTCATGGCCGTCATAGCCGGGAAGCTGACCTTCGCCATGACCGAAAACTTTGATCATGTAATCCGCGAAGCGTGCCATAACGTCAAGAAGTTTGCGCTTTCCGGTTGCCTGATAATAAGCGACGGCACCCTCTATCAGGTGGCCTGCGCAGTAAAGTTCGTGAAAATCCCTAAGGTTCGTCCACCGGCGACCGGGCTGCACGCGCTGGAACCATGCGTTCACATAGCCGTCTTCGTCCTGCAGCGTCTCGTAGAGATCGGCGATCTCGTCGACGCGTGCTTCAAGCTCCGGGTTAGGCGATCGGAAGAGCGAATAGGCGACCGTCTCGATCGACTTGCCGAAATCGCTGTCCCAGAACATCTGGGTCGAACCGTCCCAGGGCTGTATCGGCAGCACGACGCCGGGACTTGGTTGTTTGACGTCGATGGCACCGAGCATGCCGGCCTCGACGCAGCGGTCGAGTAGCGTCTTTGCCGTCGTTGCGCAAATGGCATCCTGCCGCTCTCCAAAAAGGCCGCCGAGCGTGACACTCGGGACCGGCAGCGGTCGGAACTTGCGATCCTTGCGGATCTGCTTCTGATTCGGGCTTCGGGTTTGAATGTTGTTATCCATGGCTTTCACTTTCGAAATGAGTAGACATCACTTGACGGCGCCGGCCATTAGGCCGCGCATGTAGTAGCGTTGGAGAAGAAGGAAGACGATCAGGCATGGGATGGTCATGACGGCGACGCCGGCTTGCACCGCACCCCAGTTGACAGCGCCGAGACGGCCGGCGCGCACGGCCATCATCAGGACAGGAAGCGTATATTTCTCGTTGCTCGACAGCAGGATCAACGCGGCCAGAAACTCATTCCACGCGTTTAAAAACGCAAAGATTGCAACGGTTGCGGCGCCTGGAAGGACCAGAGGCAACAGCACCCGCACGAGAAGCTTCAGATCGCGCGCGCCGTCGATCCGGGCAGCTTCTTCGATCTGCTTCGGTACCGCGTCGAAGGCATTGCGCATCATAAAGACGGAAAACGGTAATTGCAGCGTCACGTAGATCAGCGTTAGCCCGAACAGCGAGTTGTTGAGGCCAAGCTTTGCCAGAATAATGAACAGCGGCGTCAGGATTGACTGGAACGGGATCATCAACGTGGCGATAATCAAGACGAACAGCACGTTTTTCAGCGGAAATCGATAGCGCGAAAAACCGTAGCCCGCCAGCAGGCTGACAATGACGGTCAAGAACACTGTCGCAAGCGAAACCAGCAGCGAGTTAAGCATATGCTGCCAGATCCCGGCCCCGAAACTATCCAGCGATCCATAGGCGTCAAGACTGAACCCGTCTGTTGGCCATGGTGGCAACGGCGGAAGACCAGCCTCCGCTCCATGGCGGAAGGAGGAAAGAAATGCGATAACGAAGGGTGCCAGGAAAAACAAGGAAATGGCAATGCCGGTGGCGTGATAGGCGCCGTTCGACCAAGCGGCTTTACGGGCACGGCGTTGCTTTGCGGGTGTCGCTTTGATGTTTGTCACGATTTTTCCTCCCGGACGCGCAGGAGCCAAAGCTGAACGATGCTGATGGCGACGAGAATGGCGAGCAGAACGATCGAAAGCGCTGCGCCGTAGCCGAGGTTGAACGACACGAAGGACTGGTTGAAGATGTAATAGACCACCGAGATCATCCGGTTCTGCGGCCCGCCTGACGTCATGATGTAGAACTGGTCGAAGGCCAGGATCGAACCGGTGACTGAAATGATCAGAGCCAGCGCGATCGTCTTGCGCATTAGGGGAAGCGTCAGGTGTCGGAAGCGCTGCCAGCGCCCCGCGCCATCAATCCGGGCGGCCTCCGTCAATTCAGTGGGAATGGCCTGCAGGCCGGTTAGGAGAATGATCATAGTGAAGCCGGCAATTTTCCAGACGACCATGATGACAATGGTGAGAAAGGCGCTGTCGAACGTGGCGAGCAGGTTTGGGCTCTTGTCCACCCAGCCCAGCATCCTTAGAGCCGGTCCAATGAAGCCGCTGTCGACATTCGCAAGCCAGACCCATAGCAGCGAGGCCGTCGCAAGGCCGACGACGACCGGCAGGAAAATGACGGTGCGGTAAGCGCTCACGAAGCGCCGCTGCTTCTCGACGAAAATCGCCAGGGGAAAGGCAACGGCGAAGATCGCGATCGTAACGACGATAGTATAGTAGGCGGTAAACTGGAGTGCGGTCAGAAAACGTGCGTCGTTGAGCATGCGGGCGTAATTTTTCAACCCAATCCAGCGGGTTCCGCCCATTAAAGGCCAGTTGTGCAGACTCATCCACCCCGTGAAGATGACCGGAATGACGAAGAATGCTATGACGAGCGCCATGGCGGGCGCAATATAAACCAGTCCGTGCCAACTCGTCTTACGGGAGCGGCGTCGTCTGGGCGCTAGATTGTTTGGACCGGATATTGTCATCCAGATTCTCCGCTGACGGGTGATGAGTGGTGGCCGGAAGGAGGGCTTTGCCTTCCGGCCACAGAGCGGTACAGTCGGGAGGATTACTGGCCGCTATCGATGATGGACTGCATCTCGCTCTGCGCCGATGCAAACGCGCCGTCCACATCGCCACCAAAGATCGCTGCACTGACGAAGGTCGCCCAAGGACCGTTGGCGCTGTTGATCAGATCGTTGAACTGCAAGGTATAGGGCGTCTTCGCGACTGCAATTGCGGCGAGGCCGACCTGCAGACGTGGATCGAGGCCCTGGAGAACGCTATCTGCGATATCACCCCGCGTCGGCAGGCTTCCATACTTCGCCATGATCTTCTGGCCATCCTCGGAGTAGATATATTCGAGGAATTCCTTGACTGCGGCAATGTTCGGCGTGTCCTTGGTGACGACGAAGTTATCTCCGCCGGCAAAGGATGACGTTCCACCGGTGGCACCGGGGATCAGCGTTACTCCGAAATTGATCTCGGGATGCTCCGTCACCAGCGATCCGATAGCAAAGGCTCCGAGACTTTGCTGTCCGATCTTGCCGTTGGTAAACGAGAGGAAGTTCGTGCCGGTGTCCGTGGCAGCGCCGGCAGACACCAGATCCTTTTTCACCATATTGCGGTAGATATCGACGGCTTTGCGCATTTCCGGCGTATCAAGCGTCGCCGTTTTACCGTCGGCAGTCACGATGTCGGCCCCGGAACCCCAGACGAGTGGGGTGAAGGTGAAAATCATACAGCCGCCGCAACCACCGCCAGAAAAATAGAAGCCGTAGGTGTCGTCACCGAGGGCTCTGATCTTCTCGGCATTCGCGGTGATCTCGTCCCAGTTTGTCGGCGCCTTTTCCGGGTCGAGACCGGCTTTCTTGTAGAGATCCTTGTTCCAGGCGAAGACCGATGTCTCGACAGAGAGCGGCAAGCCGTAGATGCGGTCCTCGTAGGTACCCAGCTTGACGTGCGATGGCGACAGTGAATTGAAGTAGGGCAGAGACTTTGCCCAATCGGTGAGGTCCTCGAGTTGTCCCGCAGCAGCGAAGGCGGGATTGTAGATCAAGTCCATCGACAGCGCATCGGGCGCCTGGCCGCCAGCAACTGCAGTTGCGTATTTCTGCACCAGTTCCGAGAACGGCACTTCAGTCATCGCGACCTGATGCTTGTGGCTTGAATTATAGGATTCGACGGTTTTCTTGAAAGCCTCGCCGACGCCTGTTCGGACCCACATGTTGATGGTTTCGGCCAAAACAAGGCTAGGACTCAGCCAAAGCGCGAGCAGGCTCGTAGCAGCAAGAAGTTTTTTCATAATGATTTCTCCTCCAATTTGGCGCTCCTCGCACCGTTTTTTTAGTCCTCAAGGCTCCCTGCCCCGCACGATTGCCGCACGACCAACCGGCATGGCAAAGTTCTGACGCCCAGCTCCACCGGCTGACCTTCAGCCAGCGCCAGGATTGTCCGACCTGCCTGACGGCCCAGTTCTTTCAGTTCCATATCCACGGATGTTAATGGCGGCCGCGTCTGGCTCGCGACAATCTCCCAGTTATCGAAGCCGACCACCGCCACGTCTTCTGGGACGCGTACGCCACGCTCGCGCAGAGCATCCATGACGCCGCGCGCGATCTGGTCGTTGCCGCAAAAGACCGCATCCGGCATTTCGCCATCTAACGCCCAAATCCGGTCGACTGCGTCCCGACCCCAGGATTCGGACCACTCCCCGAACAGAACAACGGCATTCTCTCCGGCGACGGCGCGAAAGGCACTGCAGCGCTCACGTACCGAGAAGAAATCCTCCGGGCCAGTGATATGCGCAATCTTGCAGCGCCCCTGCTCCATCAGCCATTCAACCGCCAGCGTCGCACCTTGGGAATCGTCTGAACGGAAAGAGACACTGCCCGGTCCGCCCTCGGTAAAAGCGTACACAACCGGTACCGGAACATTAGAAAGGTCGATCGGCAGACTGCGATCGACGCGCTTGCCAGTCGCTATGATTCCATCGACCTGTTTGTCGAGCATCGCATCTACGTGGATCTGCCCAAGCATCGGATTGTCCTCGATGGCACACAGAAAAACCGATACCCCGCGATCAACGAGAGCTTCTGAAACTCCCGCCATGACCGGCAATGTGAAGCGTCCATATGTATCGTTCGTCAGAAGACCAATTGTGAAGCTTCGCTTGGAAAGCAGACCTTGCGCTAAAGCGTTTGGCCGAAATCCGATTTCTCGCGCCACCTTTTTCACGCGCTGGCGCGTCTCTTCACCCATTCGACCTGTGTTGTTCAGTGCCTTTGATGCGGTCGAAATACTCACACCCGCCATTGCCGCCAAGTCGCGGATCGTATGCCGGCCGCCTTTATTGCCCATTCGTTTAAATCTCCACGTCGTGATTGAGAAAACCTTTTATCAAATTTATTGTCAAGTGAGAAAACGTTTTCTCATTGCTTTTCTGAACGTACGACTGACACGAGGCCTGACGATATCCCTCGAGAACTGCTTAAACGGAAGAGTGACTTCAAATATTGCCGCGCGCTTGCGGGCATGAGGGATTGAGTGACGCGACCCCATTGTCGTATTCGACAGCGATGCTGGCACGACCGCGGAAGGCGAGGGTCGACATCGTCTCAGTCGGGGGGGATTAACAGCACGATCCGATCTCAGATTGGAGCTGGTGGAGCGTTTTCTTGGCGCTTTGATGATGGCCCTGATCGCGACCATGCTGCTTGCTGATCCATCGGAAAACGCGAGCAGCGCTACTACGGCGGGTTTGCCCCGCAACTGACAGTCAAATGAAGGCGAAATGCTGGCTTGGACCTTTGCCGACCAGGCCGCGCTGGAAGGATGGACTAGCCGGCGCCGCTTTCAAAAAGCCACAGGCATGACCGCGACCGACTATGTTCAACGCTTTCTGGTCGCAAAGGCGCAAGAACTGTTGAATTCAACTATCATCGAGAAGAACGCACGCCTTGGAGGTTGTTACTCCGATGCGAGCGCGTTTCGCGAGGTTTTCTTCGAATCATTGGCTTGACGCCAAGAGATCGCCAGCAACTTGGAGCGTAGGTGCGCCACTCGCGGATGAAGAGCGGCCACACAAAAACTTCAGTAGCTACAGGACTGTCAATGGATGGCCTTTGCACATGGCAATTATCGCTTCTTCGCCGATCGAACACTGACACGACACATCGAATTACTCTTCAACTTCGCGAGCAAGTTCTCCGCGCTGTTATTCGACAAGCCGGATAGTGCTGTTGTTGAGTACCCTATCAGGAAGCGCATCACCCCAGTCTTTCATGGCATAAAGAATATCGTGCAACGAAAGTCCAAGGTCGGTCAGTTCGTAGACGACACGGGGAGGCGTTTCTGCATATGCCATGCGCGTCACCAGACCATGCTCTTCAAAACGCCTTAGGCGGTGTGTCAGCGTGTTTGCACTGATACCACGCAGCATGCCGCGCAGCTCGGTAAAGCGCCGCGGCCCGCCTAGCAACTCACGGACGATCAATGTTGCCCAGGGACCGTCAAGAAGCACTAGAAATCGCTCGACCCCGCAGCATGGCAGTTTTTTCGCTGTCATGAATTTTCTTCCAATAGTGCATTTGACATAACTGATGCAGATAATGCACCAATGGCCTCCTACCTGCAACTGCAATGGAGCAAGCAATGTCATTCATCATTCATGGCGCGACTGGAGCACAAGGCGGTCCACTCTTTGACCTTCTTCGATCTAAAGGGCAACCCGTGCTTGCTGCGGTCCGAGATCGGTCCAAGTACGGCGGGAAACCTAGCATCGCGATCGACAACAGCTCACTGGACTCATTGGTGGCGGCCTACACTGGATCGGATGGGATCTTTTTCCATCTCCCGCAGGCGCCGGAAGCTCTACGCCTCGAGTATGCGCGCAATTTCCTGGAAGCGATCACCGAAGCCAAGCCCAAGCGCGTAATCGTTTCGACCAGTGGCGCCGTCATCGACCAGCCTGGATCGTCGGCTCAGGTGCCTGATGACAGTGCTATGGGAATACTTGTGCGGGGTATAACCGCAAGCCAGATATCCCACGCCATCGTGGCCCCTAGGCTCTACCTGGAAAATCTCCTCCTGCCCATGGTATTGGGTGGTGTAAAACAGAAAGGTGTTCTCGCTTATCCGATAACTGCTGCTCTTAAGGTATCCTGGAGTTCCCACCTTGACATCGCAGACGTTGCCGAGAAATTGCTCACGGATCATGCGGTCACCGGTATTGTCGGCGTTGGACACCTCCCCGGCTTGCGTGGCGCTGAACTGGCTCACGGATTCGCGGCCCGGTTCAATCGGCCCGTTCAATTCGAGGCACAGTCACCGGAGGACTTCCGCAAATTGCTGGAACCCATGTTGGGTCCGGCCGCCACCAATGTCGCCGCCTTCTACTTCGCGCTCGCTACAGTCGATGAAAATGTGATCGCGGAAGAAACAAGTGCGCAGCGACTTGTCGGCGTCGTTCCGCGTAGTGTCGACAAGTGGTTGGCTGACGTATCCGCCTGACCTCCGAAATAATGGCGAAGGTCGCCTCGACTCGGCATGAGGCGACCGAAGACTAGCTAGGAAGACAGATGAATGGCGCTGTTAGGCGATTTACTACAACTGTGGCAACACGCGTGCCGGTCGCTTCGTATTGCTTTGCAGCTTCGACCACGAAATACTCAACAACGGTTGTGAAACTCGAGCGATAAACTCATTCCGCCAATTGGGTGCACGGATGGAAATGTGGCAAGCATCGTATAAATAACGAGATTCTATGACCTCAACCCTTTTACACCGGATTCCGCTTCACCTCCTCTTTCTTGGTCCAACCGGGACGTGTTTGAAATCCAGACATCTGATACACGTGATCACCCGAGCGAATTTTTTATGGCAGTAAGCAGCCCCCTTGGCTCAATTATGTCAGCGTGACCGTTTATGACATTCCCCTATCACCGTATCCCAGCGAGGACCTTTGATTTTAGCAGTCCGGATCAGGTTCGACGGACAGTGGCAGCTTAAGCAACATTTCCAGAAACCTCTCGATCGCCACGGAGTCGCAAGAATAGTATACTGTCTGGGCTTCGCGTCTTGTCTTTACAAGACCGCTAGTTCGCATCAGGGCAAGATGCTGTGATGTGGCAGACGGACTTAGGTCAGTCATGTTTGCAAGCTCTCCGACTTGAATTTCGGTGCTCAAGAGCAGCCGGAGCATTGTTAACCGCTTGCTATTTGCAAGTACAAAAAGAAACCTCGCGGCCTCGTCGTAATTGGATATTTTACAGCTTTGCACAATGAATTGTCTCGCGGTTATTCATCTTTGAATTGGGATCGTCACAAGCGCCATAACTAAAGCTTAGGCGACTTCATTGACGTTACTGGGCGCGGAACGGCTGACGAACTGAGGATGTGTTCTCTTCCCCCTGTCATTAGCCCCGGTTGACCTTTTCGCCAACGCGTTATTATGGCTTTTCGCTTTGCTGCTCAGTACCCCCTGACGAAAAGCGATAGATCTTATCGAGTGAAACAACGGCATATATTTTATCTAGGTCGACACCCTGCCACATCTCAAAGAGTGCCTTTCGAATTGCGCGTTGGCGCATCGCTTTTCGTGTAGCGCATTTTTGGATTATGTCATTGAGCTCCATGCTCTTTGATCTCCTCGGATTTTGGTGATAGCGAACTCAACGACATCATGTCCTTTTTCACAATTCCAACGGCCGCCAGCATCATGCCTTGTAGCCGCGTCAACGGTGCGCTCGTGACATCCGAGCAACAATATCAATATCACTCAAAGCTGGAGTGGAACTTAATAATAAACTGAAAACGCTGTAATATATTTGAATATATTTCTTATTTTGTTGCGTTATTTTTACATTTTTTCGCTTTTTGTATTTTTCATCCGCATATGTAATACGTTCCAGTCAACGGCGCTGATTGGAAAATATTAAGCCGCATTGATTTCAAACAGAAAGATCATGTTGTTGGTTTCCACGCGGAACTGAGCCGGTTTTTCCACCGAGAAGTGAGCCACCTCTGAGTATGGTTTTCTGATCAGGGTTTGGTCAAGGGATTGGCCTTTTCTCCTCTCTTCTGTGCTGCTGCCGCCGAGCTGGCCTGAATCGGAAGCTGTCGTTACCGTTTCCAGGATGTGGCAACGGTGTGTGAGACGGTCCAGCAGAGCCGTGGTCATCTTGGCATCGCCGAAGACCGTGGCCCATTCGCTGGAGCTGAGGTTGGTGGTTATGATGACGCTGGTGCGCTCGTAGAGCTTGCTCAGCAGGTGGAACAGCAGTGCTCCGCCTGAGGCGCTGAACGGAAGGTATCCGAGTTCATCGAGGATGAGCAGATCGAGACGAACCAGCGTCTCCGCGATCTGGCCTGCCTTGCCTTTAGCCTTCTCCTGCTCGAGCGCATTGACCAGTTCGATGGTCGAGAAGAAGCGGACCTTTCGGCGGTGATGCTCGATCGCCTGGACGCCGAGGGCGGTCGCAATATGCGTTTTTCCTGTGCCCGGTCCGCCGACAAGCACGATATTCTGCGCTCCGTCGATGAACTCGCATCGGTGCAACTGGCGCACCGTCGCTTCATTGATCTCGCTGGCGACGAAGTCGTACCCGGAGATGTCCTTGTAGGCCGGGAAGCGGGCAGCCTTCATGTGATAGGCGATGGAGCGGACCTCACGCTCAGCCATCTCGGCTTTCAGCAACTGGGACAGGATCGGCACGGCAGCGTCGAAGGCGGGAGCACCTTGCTCGATCAGGTCCGTGACTGCTTGAGACATGCCATACATCTTCAGGCTACGCAGCATGATGACGACGGCGGCGCTGGCGGGATCATGACGCATGGCGACCTCCCACGATCCGGGCGCGCAAGCCATCGTAGCGTTCTACATTGGCCTTGGGTTCACGCAGCAAGGTCAGTGCCTGTGGCGTATCGACGTCGGGACCGTCGTTCGTCTTGCCGTCGATCAGACGGTGCAGAAGATTCAGCACATGCGTTTTGGTTGCCACGCCTTGATCCAAAGCCAGTTCTACAGCCCTGACGACAACCTGTTCGTCGTGATGAAGGACGAGGGCAAGGATATCGGCCATCTCACGATCACCACCGGGACGGCGAAACATCTGGTCCTGCAGTTGTCGAAAGGCAAACGGCAATTCCAGGAAGGGAGCACCATTGCGCAGGGCACCGGGCTTGCGCTGGATGACCGTCAGATAATGTCGCCAATCATAGATTGTCCGGGGTAGCCTGTGGCTGCGCTCGATGACCCGTGCGTGTTCACATAGAATGTTTCCCTCGGCCGCAACGACCAGGCGCTCGGGATATATCCGCAGGCTGACGGGCCGGTTTGCAAATGATGCAGGCACGCTGTAGCGGTTCCGCTCGAAGGTAATCAAGCATGTTGGTGAGACGCGTTTGCCCTGCTCGACGAAGCCGTCAAATGCAGTCGGTAATGCCATCAATGCTGCTCGCTCATCGGCCCAAACATCTGCGATAGAACCGGGCAAGGTGGCATGCGCCGTGTCCCGCCACAGCTCCTGGCAATGTTGCTCCAGCCAGTCATTCAAAGCCATCAGATTTGGAAAGTCTGGCATCTGTTGCCACAAGCGTGGTCGGGCATCCTGGACGTTCTTCTCGACCTGACCCTTTTCCCAACCGGCCGCTGGATTGCAGAACTCAGGCGCAAACACGTAGTGGTTCGTCATCGCAAGGAACCGGATGTTGACCTGTCGCTCCTTGCCGCGGCCAACGCGATCGACCGCCGTCTTCATGTTATCGTAGATGCCGCGAGCAGGCACGCCGCCGAACACACGGAAGCCATGCCAGTGGGCGTCGAAGAGCATCTCGTGCGTTTGCAGCAGGTATGCCCTGACCAGAAAAGCCCGACTGTGCGATAGCTTGATATGTGCGACCTGCAACTTCGTGCGCTCGCCGCCGATCACGGCATAGTCCTCACTCCAATCGAACTGGAATGCTTCGCCCGGGCGGAAAGACAGCGGGACGAAGTTGCCGGTCAGCCCGCCAATCACGGGCGAAGGCGGCAACCCGACCATAGGAGCCGGTAAAGCCGAGAACCACCAGATCGGCATGAAGCTGCTTTAGAGTTCGACGCTGTTTGCGTGACCTCCCGGCCTCGGTCTTCAGCCAAGCCGCCAGCTTATCGGCAAAAGGATCAAGCTTGCTCGGTCGTTCCGGTATCGTGAATGTTGGCTCGATCGTACCGGCGTTCAGATATTTCGCGATCGTATTGCGCGACAGCCCGGTGCGCCGGCTGATCTCCCGGGTCGACTGCTTCTCACGCAGCGCCATCCGACGGATGATGTTTAAAAGTCCCATGTGGATCACTCCGTTGCCCCCGTCGCTCATCGCGTTGGGGGGAAGGTTCACATGGCTCAATTCTCAATGGAAATTATGCGCCTAACCGGCTCAGTTCCGCGTGCAAACCAACACCAAAACCTTCAAAAAGCGACCTGTCGCTCGTTCTTCAACGCGGCGAATGGAAACCTTATGGCCAAAATACGGATGCCAACGGTAATAGACCTCGACTTCGTCGCCGACATGGGCAGAATGAACGGGGAGTTGCCACCGGTAGGAAATCGTGGCTGTTCAGCGATTCCGTCGACGGAGCCAAGGCCAGCGCCGTGATCTACAGTCTCATGCTGACTTGCCGCGCTTGTGGCGTCGACCCGCTCGCCTGGCTGCGTCACGTGCTGCATGAGTTGCCACAGCGCGCTCCCGACGTCGGAATTGACGACCTCCTGCCGTTCAACTTCGCCAGCAAAACACCGCAAGCATAACAAACAAATCCGAACCAATACCCCGGATATACCGGTGACGATCGTGTCAACCTGCGAAGAAAATCGCGTTTACATTTAAACAGGTCCGCCAGCGGATCCCTGAACACTCACTCAGGCTTCCTTTAAACCTCTGCGTATGGCAAAAGGATTTCGTCCGTACTTCTGGCGAATGTAGCCGGAGAATTTGCTTGGATTGGAAAAACCCCAGCGCTTTGCGATTTCATCAATAGTGACATTTTTGGGTTCTGTAAGAAGATCTTTGTAAGCCCTTTCTAGTCGGATCTGCAACAAATACGCCATCGGGCTTAGACCGGAAAATGTCCTAAATCCAAGTTGAAGCGTCCGAACACTAACGCCTGATACAACCGAAAGATCTTCGAGGGTGACCTTCGCCGCAGCATGCGCGTGCATCCACTCGATCGCGCGCTTGATATAAAATGGTCTTGCCCCTTGTGTGCTTCGGGCACCGCCTACTCTAGGCCAGCTTTCGATAAACAACGCTAAGATCGCCTCCGTCAGCAAATGTGCTCCAATTGATGAGCGGTTGGCTGCCGTCTCGCTGCGACTGACAGAAATCAAGAGCTTTGTGGCCTGCTTGAGGCACGGAATTCCGGGCAGTCGGCAATTCGCCGACAAATGCATCGCTGAGAGATCTCCGATTGGATCAGCGAATTCTTCGCCGACCAATCGTTTATACCGGGCCAATGGTATCGCAACACCGATTCGGGACGTCTCGGGTTGGCAGATCAGATCATGTCCGCTGAAATCTTTAAGTAGTAATGCATCGCCGACATTGGCTTCAACCACACGTTCCATAGTTTTTGACGTGCAGGAGCCCGACTCAATAAAGTGAAGTTCAAATCGAGAATACCGTGGTGCCTCGGTACTGAGAAGAAATCCTGTCGACGAGAATGTCTGCCAAGCATATATGTCATCGATAGATGCAACGCAGATCGAGTGATGAAAGCCAACACTCTGTGGAAGGGCCGAGTACTTGGGATTGTCGAAGATGCCTGAAGTGATCTCGGATGCCAGTTCAGGATCGCTGCTGGTGAATTCCACAAAATTTGGTGGAAGTTTGGCATCGATCATTCGATTTCAACACTATTCACTGGGAGTTACCGTTTTGCGCCAACGAGTGCTATCTCGCTTCGACGTGCAAGCTCGAAGCGCCGGTCCAGCTAGCGGCTAGGCCTGCAAGAACTTGATGGTCGCCAGCACTCTGCATTTTCTGTGTCAGACTTGCATACGCTGATTCATAGGGGCTTCGCCTAATTCATCCCGCGCAAGACAACGCGGCCTGCTCCACTCCCGCCGCGCAGTCTCGCTCAAGACGAGACCATGACCAGGGCGATTTGGCGCATAGGCATAACCCTCTTTGATCTCAATGGGTTGTTCCACCAAATGATCAAAATTTTGAAACGAATATTCAAGCCACTCGACTTCTGGCAGGGCGACCGCCATATGGACACCGATCTCGAGAAAGGTATTGCCGAGCGAGATCGGTATTCCGATATCTGCGGCCAGCCAGCCAATGTGCATCACGTCGGTAACCTGACCATGCACATTCAGAATATCCGTCCCGTGCGCTTCCAAGAGCAACCGCTTGCCATGCAAATCGAGATATTCGCCGGAATTGATCTGCGTCCACGTAACAGCGTGCCGAAGCGTCCGGAGGCCTTCGTGATCGTGACGTAAGATCGGATCTTCAACCCACAACAGCGCATGGCCGGAATCTCGTATCGCCTCAAGCTTCATAACGGCTTCTTTGGACGACCACGCTTCATTTGGGTCGATCATCACTTTGGAGCCGACAGGAACGCAGGTTTTCAAAAGTTCAAGGCGACGAAGATCTCGATTAAAATCTGGATGGCCCACCTTGATCTTGAATGCTTCATATCCGAGCGCGGCAGCATGACGGAACAACGAAACGAAGGCTTCGTCATCAAGATGGAAATCGAGACCGCTGGCATATGCTTTAACGCGGTCCCGCTGGCTTCCAAGCATGACATGGAGTGGCAATCCCGCTTCCTTAGCGGCCAAATCCCACAGGGCTACCTGAACCGCCTCGTGGAACGGCAATGAATGACTGCGCTGATTACCCCCTCGCGGCCGCCTGATCTGATGGACGATGGCAACAGCCTTTCGTCCCTTGATCGCCGGCCACACCTCCGCTTCGAAGAGGCGTTCGATCTGCTCCTGGTCTGGCAGAACGGTGAACAAGACTTGGATGAAGCCCAGTCCAATCTCTCCGCTGTCGGATATCAGTTCCAGCGCCGCGACGTTTACATCGTCTGCTTTGACCTGACTGTCACCAATTACTCTGTCGCGAGCGAATTGAAAGCGGGTTATACGGAAAGACGATAGGGTCATACAACACTCTCATTGAACACTTAAGTCTTTATCTGATCTATCAGATGCTACCATCTAATATCGCAGCCTTGGAGGCATGGCAAGTGGCACCAAAATCGAAAACGCTAGAAAAGAACCCGTCGGCAGCGCCTCGTCTAAGCGATACGGCGTATGAAAGGATCCTTGAGGGACTCTTCAATCGGACAGTGCCGGTGGGCGGTTTTATTTCCCAAAACGAACTTTCGACGATCATTGGTGTCCCCATTGCACCCCTCAGGGACGCGCTACGGATACTGGAGACCGAAGGGATCCTGACCATTCATCCTCGCTCGGGCATACAGTTTGTCAGACCGGGCATGGAGCTTACGCGAGCGACCTACCAGTTTCGTGCGATTATCGAGCGCGCTGCCGTTCGGGTCTTTGCGGAGCAACCGAATGAAACGATATTAGAAAGCTTGGAATTGCGACATTTGCGTGTGATACGGTCAATTGAAAAGGACGGGTTCAGCGTAGACCTGCTCACAGAGATCGATGCTCTAGAAAAAAGCCTCCACGGTGCGGTCGTAGCGGCTCTGAACAATCCACTGATCGCGAGCAACTACCGTCGAATTCACAATTATCTGCGACTGTTGCGGCTTGAACAGGGATTCACCGCCCCTGTTGTCACGAGAACACTCAGAGAACATCTGGAGATCATTGAGGCGTGTCGTTCGCATGATGCCGATAAGGCCGAAGCCGCGCTCCAGGCTCACTTTCAGGCCGCAACGCAGCGAACACTTGGGTTTGGCTAACGCTAGGGCAAGGGCTGCTCAACCCATATTGCTTACCACTAAATATCCTGCTACTAAGTTCTTCTGATCGATCAGATCATTATATTGATATCTTTTGGGAGGAAGAAGTCATGCAACTTAGTAAGAGGCAGTTTCTCATTGCGAGTGCCGCGGCAGCGTTTCTGGGGCGAATTGGGAGCGCCGACGCCGCCGGCGCGATCAATTACTGGCACCACTTCGCCAGCCAGTCTGAGGCCGCAGGTCTTCAAAAAATCCTGGAACTGTATAAGGCATCGGTGCCTGATATTGCGGTGACCCAAGAGGGCATTCCGAATTCCGAATTCATGGCGAAAATTTCCTCCGCTGTTGTCGCTGGCGGTCGCCCAGATACCGTTATGGTTATTGCGGAACGCTTTGCTGACTTGTTGGCAATGGATGGCCTCGTCGACATCAGCAGCCGAGTCAATGCTTGGCCGGGCAAAGAAAACTTTCCCGACAATCGTTGGAAAGGCCTGACGAGCGATGAAAAGATCTACGCTGTACCGTCTTTCGCCTTTGTCGACTGGATGTACTTCCGGAAGGATTACTTCGAGCAAGCTGGGCTCTCTGGTCCGCCCAAGACTTACGATGAGTTTTTGACAGCTTGCCGCAAGCTTACGAACCCATCGAAGGGGCGTTATGCGTTCAGTATGCGTGGTGGTGCGGGCGCTTTTAAGTATGTCATAGACGTCATTGAGGCGTTTGGCTCGCCGATCATGAAGGATGGTCAGCCAGCGATCGACAAGGCGGCTGCCGTTGAGGCAATCACGTTTTACTCCAACCTCTTCGTCAAAGAAAAAGTCGTGCCGCCCAGTGCGCCAAATGACAGCTACCGCCAAATCATGGAATCGTTCCGCACTGGTCAGACTGCCATGGTCTGGCACCACACCGGCTCACTGCATGAAATTTCTACGGCCTTAAAATCCGAGCAGTTGGGGACAGCCGCGATGCCTGCGGGTCCAAAGGCTCGCATCGCCCGTGTCGCTTACGCTGGAAACGGGATTATGAAGAGCGACAATATCGACGCCGCCTGGGACTGGGTCAGCTTTTGGGGACAGAAAGAGGCGGCTATCGCGCTGCTGGAGGCAACCGGCTATTTTCCAGCTTCCATCGCAGCGCTGGAAGACCCCCGGATCAAGGCAAACCCGATCTACGCAGCGGCGACCGAGACCCTCAACTTCGGACGGTTGCCAAACAGCTTCGTCGGGCTGGCTGGATGGGCGGAAAATATCGTGAACCCTGCATTTCAGTCCGTACTGACCGGACAATCGACGTCCGAACAGGCAGTAGATACCATGATCGCAGGACTTGATGCCGCCGTAAAATGATAATGGTGGGCTTGGCGACCGATCATCGCCGAGCCACCAAAATATGAGGGGCGGCGCTCGATTGCCGTAAGTTTATGAAATCAAGCCCAATTTTTCCTTCGCCCGTCCACGCGCTCGGTGAGTTGTCCGAAACGCGTTTTTGGATCTACCTCCTGTTGTTACCGAGCTTGCTCATTATTCTGATGGTGATTGGATACCCAACAATCTACGGGATCATCATCAGTTTCAGGGAAATGCGCCTAACACGCCCGGCGCTCGCGGGCTGGGTCGGGTTAAAGCACTACTCCACGATGTGGAATGATCCGGTTTTCTGGATCGCTCTGAAGAATACCGCAATCTGGGTCACCGCGGCAACAGCACTGGAGCTGGCACTCGGACTTGTGACGGCGATTTGCCTCAACCGCAATTTACCGGGAACGAGAATTTTCGGCGTGCTCATTCTACTGCCTTATTTTCTGCCGAACGTCGTCGCTGGACATATGTGGGCCCTTCTTCTCGATCCGAGACTTGGCCTCATCAACGACATCCTCGTTAAAGTAGGACTGTTGGAACATTACAAGGCTTGGTTTGCGGATCCCGCGACCGCTCTTGCGGCAACCATTCTTGTAGAAGCTTGGCATGGCTTTCCATTCTTTGCGCTCTTGCTGATGGCAGGCCTGAAATCCATTCCCCAGGACCTCTATAAGGCAGCGGCCGTCGATGGTGCGAGCTCCACGGCACAACTTAGACTAATTACACTTCCGATGTTGAAGACCGTCATAACTGCAGCCGTTATTCTGAGGGTGATCAGTCTGGTCAACTCTCCCGATTTGCTTTTGATCCTAACCGGCGGAGGGCCTGGAAACGCGACACAGGTACTGTCTCTCTATGCGTTCCAAACCGCTTACAAGGATTTCAACTTTGGTTACGCCGGCGCGCTCTCGGTTGTGATGTTCATTATCTTGATGCTTTTTGCCTTTTTCTATGTGCGGATTTCAAAGATCAACGAGGATCAATTGTGATGAAAACAGGCGCACGTAACGGCTTTACCATTGCGAATATTGCAACATACGCAATATTGACTCTACTCTCGATTTTCTGCATTGGGCCCGTGCTATGGATGTTTTTAACATCTTTCAAGTTGGAAGCGGATATCGTTACGCAAAATATGCAATACGTTCCGACAAGGATCACTTTCCAGAATTATGCTGCGATATGGGATCAATCAGGTTTCCCGGTTTTAATCGGAAACAGCACTGTGGTGACTTTGCTGACCGTTACTATTTGTCTGGTCACTGGGACACTTGCAGCCTACGCGTTTTCGCGGTTTTCTTTTCCGGTGCGAAACCAACTGCTCCTCGGCTACCTCATGGTGCGGATGTTTCCGGCAGTCATGATGATTATCCCCCTTTATGTCGTGATGCGCAGCGTTGGTCTCATTGATAGCCGTGTTGGCTTGGCAATTGCTTATACTAGCATTTTGCTGCCCATGTTCGTGTGGATGCTCAAAGGCTTTTTTGATGCCGCCCCGAGAGAACTCGAAAGCGCGGCTAGGATTGACGGGTCAACGAGACTGGGAGCGATGGTGAGGATCGTCATCCCCCTAGCGAGGAACGGGATTGTTGCAAGCGCCGTGTTCGTCGGCATTGCAGCATGGAACGAGTTCCTCTTCGCGCTGATGCTGACGACGGGACAAGGGTCCAGAACCTGGCCGGTCGGGCTTCAACTAATGGTGGGCGAATTCCAGTTGCCCTGGGGCGTCCTTGCAGCGGGCGGCATTCTCAGCATTCTCCCCGTCATCGTTCTTTTCGCAATTGTTCAGCGCACTATGGTGCACGGTCTGACGGCCGGAGCCGTTAAAGGCTAAACTCAGGAGATACCAAATTGGCGACACTTTCGTTGCGCGACGTCCGTAAATCCTATGGCGCTCTTTCAGTTCTCCATGGGATCAATCTTGAACTCGAAGATGGTGGTTTTCTCGTTCTGGTTGGCCCATCCGGCTGCGGAAAATCGACTTTGCTCAGCATTATCGCCGGCCTCGATGACAATTGCAGCGGGGATATCCAGATCGGGGAGACCGTGGTGAATGGCGTTGCACCAAAAGATCGGAATATCGCAATGGTGTTCCAGTCTTACGCGCTGTATCCGACAATGTCTGTCGAACGAAACATAGGTTTTGGACTAGAGATGCGTGGTTTGAACGCTCAGGACCGCAAAGATGCGGTCCGAAAAGCGGCTGATCTGCTTCAAGTCACACATCTGCTCGATCGAAAACCTGCTAATCTTTCTGGTGGTCAGCGGCAGCGCGTCGCTATGGGTCGGGCAATTGTCCGTAATCCCGCGCTTTTCTTGTTTGACGAACCCTTGTCCAACCTCGACGCCAAACTCCGTGTCGAGATGCGGGCAGAGATCAAGCGCATGCATGAGCGCCTCGGTACGACGATCGTGTATGTCACGCATGATCAGGTCGAGGCAATGACGCTTGCAACCAAGGTCGCTGTGATGAAGAGTGGATCCATCCAGCAACTTGCTGATCCCCGAACGATCTATCAGACGCCTGCAAACATCTTTGTAGCAAGCTTTATAGGCTCACCCTCAATGAACTTCCTTGATGGGCAAATTGTCGTCGGGCCTGATGGCACAAGGTTTGAAACCGAGGGAGCAAACGTCCTTGTCAGTGGGGTTGCTGATGGCAAAATTAAGGATAGACCCGTCGTGTTGGGCCTACGCCCCGAAGAGATGAAACTCTCCGAGGCAAGCCATGCGAACCTGAAGGGCGTTATCGATTTGGTCGAGCCAACAGGACCTGATACGATGGTGACTGTGCTGGTCGGACACCAACGCGTTATCGCGCGTGTCTCGCCTCGTTTCATCGGCAACCGTGGTGATCCGATCAACTTTCTGATCGATCCTATGATCGTTCATATTTTTGATAAGCAATCCGAAGAGCGGATTGATGTTTTGGTGCGGTGATCGATCGTGAGCGACAATCCAACTGACACTCTCGTTGGTGAGCATGGTTGTTTTGAAACTGACATATCTCGACAGCATTAGCGCGAGTACGAGCAATATCGCACATAGCTTCACGTCCTATTTGGAAAACATAATCGACCCTGAGCTCGTCGGCCCTCAATACGCGGGCGAGCAGGTACGCTTCACATCTCCTCTTCACCCCGTCCCAGGCTTCCTCGGATCAATAACGGGAGACGACCAGGGTCTCATGGCCAACTATTCGATTACCCGATGGTGTCGATAGCGGATCGGACAAACCCCACATCAGATATGGAGGTGGTTAAACTTTCGGGCCATTCAGTGATGGCGAGCGCTGGATCCCAAAGGTCGACCGGTCGTGGAAATTCTTTTGCTGAAGACCCTAAAGAGTGTTTTAGCGATTGAGGAACGCATCGGTGGAAATCACCTCGCCATAGCCGAAGGCCGGTAATGACATCATGTTGGCGCGGGCCTGTTTTCTGTTTTGCCGTCTCGCCGAGATACTAAATCCCCCGAACACCGGGTCACGAGCGCCAGAAGCGTCATGGTCATCGTGGTTTTATTCCGAGAGTCATTTGTCACACGCACTATTGCTTCGACGCAGATTTGGCTCATCGCAGCGGCGACCGCGGCATCCTGGATGCCCATTTCCCTTTGAGCAGAGACCTTTCATAACATCAATTGTAGTCAATGCTTTGCGTTGGATCTACAAATTCTACAATATTGAAAACTCACTTGTAGCGGAGCTCAGACTGGCGGAAAGTAGCTGCGATCACGTTGAGTTCGCAGCCTTTATCGAGTAGAAGCGCCTTGCGTTGTTTCCAAGAACATCGGCTCTATCAGCGTTGCCCAGATCCGCAAGTAGAATATCTGTGACGCGATCCCAAAACGCGTAGGGAGAAACAAGGGTCAAGACAGGCCAGTCGGATCCCCACAGGATGCGCTGCGGCCCGAAGTGATCGATGAGCTCCGAAAACGTTGAGCGCAAATTTCTGGCTGCTTCTTCAGGTGAGCGCCTTACCTCTTGAGGCATTTCCGTTAAAAGACCAGACAATTTTACAAACACATTAGGGTGACGGGCCAGACGGGCCATATTCTGCGACCACACCAAACGGATATCATCGCCTGCGGATGCCGACAGCGGGGGTTTGGCAGCATGATTGATGACAACAGGTAACTCTGGCATCCGCTCAACGAACGTTGCGAGTGCGTCGAGGTGACGGACATCAACAAGCGCGTCAAACCGGATGTTCAAGCGTTGTAGGGCATCCATTGCGTCCGCCCTTGGCTTTGAAAGTAACCAAGCGCGGTCGGCAATATCCTGCAACATCGGGCGCACACCCAAAAAGAGGGGGTCCGTAGAAAGCTCCTCTAGTTGGGCCACGCACGCAACGTCTTCCAAATCGACCCAGCCAACGACGCCTATAGCAGAAGGATCCTTCCTCGCCAGCGCAAGCAGGTAGTAGGTTTCGCTGAGGGTCGGAGCGGCCTGCACCAGCACACGACCATGAATTCCGGCTTCTATCGCCAACGGGTCGAGGTCACTGGCGGTGAAGTCTCGATAGAGAGGCGCAATCCCCTCGTTTTCCGGCGTAAGCCAGCCATAATCTTCGCGCGAGATTTCCCAGAAATGACAGTGGGCGTCAACCCGGCAGGCGGAACCGCTAGGAGTACCCATCAGATTGTAACCCCACCATCTACGAGAAGTGCTTGTCCCGTGACGAAGCGCGATTCTGGAGAAAGCAAGTAGACGATCATGGGTGTGAGATCATTAACTGTTGCCAGACGCCCCATTGGCTGACGCGCGATAAAATCCCTTTCGGCTTGGACAGGATCAGTTGCTTCTGCAATGCGCCCACGAAGTGAAGGTGTATCCACTGTGCCGGGGCAAATGGCATTGCAACGCACACCCTGACGAACGTAATCAGCGGCGACAGCTTTGGTCAATCCAATCACCGCAGCCTTCGTCGTACCGTAAGCAAAGCGATTGGGAAATCCTTTAATGGACGATGCCATGGATGCCATGTTGAGAATCGAAGCCGTACCGGTTTCCTTGGCGCGCTCTAGCATGGCCGGCGGGAAGGTCCGCGTCATGCGGTACATCGACTTTACATTGAGATCGAAGGAAAACTCCCAAGCCTCTTCGGTGCAGTCTAGGATGGTGCCACTATGGACGTAGCCTGCGCAATTGAAGAGTGCGTCCAACGTGCCAATGTTTTTGGAAAGAGCTTCGATCGCCATGCTGTCAGTGACGTCGAGCCGATGTGTCTTGATAGTCGAATTAACTGTGACAAGAGTTTCCAATTGCGCTTCGTTGATATCAGTCGCAATCACATCCGCGCCGAGCTCTGCCAGCGCAAGAGCGCTGGCACGACCGAGACCTTGACCAGCTGCGGTCACGAGAACGCGGTAATTGTGCAGGTTCATGGTTCTATTCCGTCTATAAGAGCTTTGGCTTAATGGTTGACGATGTAGGGGGTCGAATACATTTTAAGTCAGGCCAGGCAGTGAAGATGATGCAGGAGCCAGATTTTCTCCGCCTATCGATCTAGTGCCCGATAGTGTGAACCGTGCAGGCATCAAAGACTTCCTTTGGCACCCGCGGCTCCAGTGATAGGAGGTTGCGACGCAAGCTTTCTGGATTGGATGAGCCTAAAAGTAGTGAAACGACCTGTGGGTTGCGCAAGGGAAACTGGAGGGCCAGCGAAGCCAGATCTCTTCCAGAGTCGATCGCAATTTTCTCCAGCATAGCAACGCGCTCCTTGATATCGGCACTGGCCTCTTGATAGTTGAAGTGTGCGCCCGGAACCGGCCCCGTTGCCAGGATCCCGGAATTAAAGATGCCTCCAACCACGAGTCCAGTGCCAAGCTCCGCGCAGCGAGAGAGAAGAGATGCCTCCGCAGAGCGATCCAGAAGCGTGTAGCGGCCCGCGAGAAGGATACAGTGCAGCCGAACATGATCCATAATCGTCAGGCAAATCTCCACCTCGTTGACACCCAGGCCCCATGCCCCGATGATCCCCTCAGCTTTCATTGCCTCAAGTTCAGCAAAACCAGACCCGACCAAAGCCGACAGATGAACTTTGTTGCGGTCAGCGCCGTGTGTCTCAATGCCGATGTCATGGATAAACACGATGTCGAAGTGATCAAGCCCCGTACGGTGTCTGCTAGCCTCGATGCTACGGCGAATGCCTGCTCCGGAGTAATCATATTCAACGACGCATGGGTTTCCGCCGATGAAGCCGTAGTCGGGCGCCTCAGAAGGTGAAACGGGCCGAAGCAACCGACCGACTTTCGTCGAGATGGCGTAGTCCGCACGCGCCTTTGTCTGCAAAAAGCGCCCCAGTCGCTCTTCAGAGAGGCCCGCTCCATAAAATGGAGCGGTGTCGAAGTACCGAATGCCGGATTGCCACGCCAACTCAAGCGTTTCTTGGGCGGCTTCCTCACTGCACGCGCGATATAAACCAGCGATAGATGCGCAGCCAAACCCGACTTCGGTTAGAGAGGTTTCCGTTGCGGTGATCATGCGTGTAAGCATCGTCATCGATCCCTATCGGCTACTCGGAGGTTTCCTGAAGATGGTAGACAGGCTCCATGAAGCTCCACCATTCCCCGACACTTGCCGACGACAAACGTTGCTGACATGGATCGGTCAGTTCCAGCCAGCGTTTTGTCATTTTAAGGGAACGCAAGGACGCCATGTCAGCGTCGAAGTCATTGCCGACATATTCCCAATACCCAAAGAGAAGATTTTCTGGCTCCTTCAAAAATATGCTATAGTTACGGATGCCAGCGGTCCAAAGCGCATTGTTCAACTCCGGCCAGGAATGTGCGTGCAGCTTTTTGTATTCCTGGATGCGGTCCTGTTTGAGACCGATTACCATGCCCATGCGCTGTACCATCAACGTACTCTTCCCCCATTTGTGTCGAACAATCGGACGCGTGCAATGTCGAACGACAACGAAATCGTGTCGCCGGGGCTTGCCGTGGTATCTCGCCTCTCCGCAATCAAGGTTTCCCCGGTAGAAAGCCGACCGTGAACATAAGCGGTTGCCCCGAGCCGCTCTACGAGCTCGACGACAACTGGAAAGCTCAGGCGGCCCACCTCCGCCAGGTGTTCTGGCCGGATCCCGAACTGAAGCGCGTCACCGGCCATTCGTCGCGTCTCCAAGGCCGGCAAAGGCACAGTGACGTCGCCAAGCTGTATCGATTGCCCATCGGGGCCAACCTTCGCATTGATGAAATTCATTCTGGGTGACCCGATAAAGCCGGCGACGAATGCATTGTCTGGATCATCATAGAGTCTCATGGGCGGCCCGATCTGTTCTATGACGCCACCACGAAGCACGACGATCTTGTCCGCGAGTGTCATAGCCTCGGTCTGATCGTGAGTGACGTAGATAATTGTGTTCTGGAGAGTCTTGTGTAGTTTCGCGATCTCGACACGGGTCTGAACACGCAACTCCGCATCGAGATTGGAAAGCGGCTCGTCGAAGAGAAACACGTCGGGATTTCTGACAATCGCGCGGCCGATCGCCACGCGTTGACGCTGACCACCAGAGAGCGCTCCGGGTTTGCGATCAAGAAGGGTGCCTAGCTGGAGAATATCGGCTGCCGTCTTTACCTTAGCGTCGATCTCCGCCTTCGGTCGATGAGCCATGCGCAGCCCAAAACTCATGTTCTCCGCAACTGTCATGTGAGGGTACAAAGCGTATGACTGGAACACCATGGCCACTCCGCGTTCTGACGGCTCAGTATTATTCATTCGCTTGCCACCGATCATGAGATCGCCGGAGGTGATTTCTTCCAAACCGGCGATCGCCCGCAACAGCGTCGACTTACCGCAACCTGAGGGCCCAACGAAAACCACGAATTCGCCCGGCTCGATCGTCATGGAAACGCCGCGAATGACGTTAACCGCACCAAACTTCTTGTGAACATCGTTCAATATAATCTGCGACATAAAAATATCCGTTTTTCAGCCTTTGACCGCACCGACAGCGATGCCGTCGACGATCTGGCGTTGGAAAACCACGTAGATGATGGCGATGGGAGCCGCCGCGAGCACGATCCCGGCGGTGAGAAGCGGCACATTGGTTGTATACTCGCCGCGAAGGGCTGCGATGCCGACCATGACCGTCCTTTCCTTCTGCAACACGAGCAGCGAGATCAGGACATCGTTCCAGCAATACAGTGTATTAAGGATACCCAAGGTAATCAGCGCCGGCTTGCCCATCGGCAGCATTACGTGCCACCAGATCTGAAGGATGGCAGCGCCATCCATGCGAGCCGCCTCCACAAGTTCTCGCGGCAATCGCGAATAGAAGGCCGTCATCATATAGACGCTGAACGGCATGAAGAATGCCGTGTAGGAGATGATGAGGCCGATGCGGGTATTGATCAGATCCAGCGTGATCATGGTCCTGTAGAACGGCACAAGCACGACCTGTACCGGGATCATCAGCGAAGCCAAAATCACGAGGAACAATAGGCGCCGGAACGGAAATCGCAGCATAGCCAGCGCGAAACCGGCGAGAGATGAGACAGCCAACAAGATGACGACGGCCCCGCCCGTGGTGATGACCGAATTGACAAAATACTCGCTCAGGTGAGCCCGCTGCCAGGCCGTCACGAAGTTGTCAAGGGTCGGCTCCGCGACGATGCCGAACCGATCGAGAATATAACCCTTATTGGTTTTAAGGGCATTATTAATCGCGAAAAATACAGGATAGACACACGATAAAGCCAGGATCGTCATCGGTACGAATGCGGCCCACAGGAGACGTCGCTCTCGCTTTGCAAGTACAGCCATGACCTCTCTCCTAAAGGTTCGTGTTTCGGGACATGATGCGGATTTGCACGTAGGCGAGTCCCGCCATCATCGTGAACAACACCATCGAGATAGCCGCCGCATAACCGGGGCGGTTCATCTTCCCCTGTTCGAGCCAGATCAGGAATTCCGGCAAGGTTGTAGCCGTACCCGGTCCGCCAGCCGTTAACACGTAGATGAGCCCGAACATAGAGGTGAGCACGCCGATGGTCGTCACCACTGCGACGAACTCGATGATGGGGCGTAGTGCTGGAATAACAATGTGAATCCATATCTGGAGAGGCTTTGCCCCATCCAAGCGCGCCGCTTCTATCAGCTCTTTCGAAACCGTCGAAAGGCCTGCCATGAAGATCAGCAAGCTCATGCCGAACGTCGACCACAATTGCACTGCAATCAGGCTTGCAAGCGCGGTGGATCCGTTACCAAGCCAATCCACCGGCACCAAACCAACGGCTTTCAGGAAGGCATTCAGGCTTCCGTCGAAACGCAGCACAACGTTGAAGATAGATCCAACAATCACTGTCGAAAGCACGGCGGGAAAGAAATACACGGCTCGAAAAATCTTCCCGCCGGGAACACCTTGGTGAATAAGAATTGCCAGAAGCATGGGCAGCATGACCCAGATCGGAAGAGTTGCGATCAAGATTAAGGTATTTTCGATGCTGTCATGAAAGGCAGGATCATTCGATATGGCGATATAGTTGTCGATCCCAACGAACATGGACGGGCTAAAGCCATCAGAAGCTGTGAAGGATAGTAAGAACCCCCAGATCAGCGGAAATATCCTAAACACACTCACCAGCACAATTGCTGGTAGGACAAACAATAATCCAATCCGTTTTTCTGCACTGCTTCCCAAGAACCACCCCCTGTTTCGACTGACGAGTCGAGACCTCACGTCCCGGCTTAATTGCACGCACGCTTACTTATTTCCGGGCTTCCGCTTGCACTTCATCCATGCGCTTTGCAGCGGCATCTACGGTGACGTCGCCATTGAGAAGTAACTGGCTTTGACGATGAAACTCCTCCAATTCTTTCGCTGTTGCGTTGGCGTGCGCGGAGGGACTGCCGGACGAACGAAGCCAGCTGAGGATTTGCTTGCCGGAGGGACTTTCGACCTTGGTCGTATCGACCGTCGTGTTGGAAGCGATGGCACCGGTTTCACTGAAGAAAATTTGCATCGGCTCAGGTGAAGTCAGGGTCTTCGCGAATTCGACTGCCAGATCGGCATGCATGGAAGACTTGTTGACGCCATAACCGATACCACCGGCAACCGGCATCATAGCCTGGCCGATTTGAGAGTCAGCAGCAATCGTTGGGGTCGGAAGAAGAAATGCCCCATTGTTGTCGGCCCCGAGGAACTCGTCAAATTGCTTCCAATGGGCGACATCGGAGATCAGGCCGATGGTATTTGCTGCCTCGCCACGCATGTAGCTTTCATATTCGTCCATGAATTTCGCGGTCGAGTTGGCACCCGGAGTGAACCAGCCAGCAGTATTCGCATCGACCCAGCTTTGCAGGATCGCTTTGACTTGGGAACTGGACCAAAGCAACTTGCCATCCGCAAACAGCTGCTGTTCCTGCGCGGTCCATTCGCTTGCAGCCATTGCGGAGAACCAGAACTCCACACCATAGCCCTCTTTATTTCCCATTGAAATGCAGGGCACAGTGCCTTTCGCTTTGAAGGCATCGCAAACTTTGGAAAGATCCACCCATGTCTTGGGCGGGCTTTCAGGATCGAGCCCAACCTCTTTGTAAAGCGCCTTGTTGTAGTAGACGACGAAGCCTTGGATCGACAGCGGGATCGCATACAAGCCGCCATCTGGACCTGTGAACTCGGGCCAGCCAACGAGATCAGACTTAATGGACGCAACCTTGTCGTCGAGCTTTAACAACGCGCCAATACGTGCCTTCGCCTGAGCGCCGCCGTTCAACAAAAACAAGTCGGGACCGGAATTCGATGATAGCGCCGTGCCCAACAGCGTATAATATTGATCGAGCGGCTGCATAACATAGCGGATAGTTGCGCCAGGATGTGCCGCCTCAAAATTTGCCTTGGCCTTCTCATAGTACGCCGAGGCCGCCGGATCGCCAGACTTCCAGTCCCAAACTGTCACTTCTTGCGAAGCGGCGGCTTCTGCAACCGCAATACTTCCTAACGTAAGAATTACAGAGAATGCCTTATGCATGTCATTTCCTCCCAAAACATCTGTCCTGTACCAAGCCGTTTGATGGTTTCCCTCACCCCACGCAACCCCTGTTCCGCTACCCAGTACGTCCCGAACGGGGGCTTTGATCCTCGACCACATCAGAAGATCCTTCAGGAGATTTGACCAGACGAAAGAGTGCCAACAGGTCTCAAGCTCGTTCTGATAGATCAGTCATCTCTTTTAGTAGATCACGGTCAGCGTTTGTACAAGCCCCGGCATCAGAAAAGCCCCGATTTTCCCAAACCGTCCGGTGCGACGACTGAGCAACAGGAAAGGACGGTTTCATGAGGGGCGAAAACGGGAGGCTGGAAAAAGTACCATTTTTCAGTTTCGCCTCTCGACAGCGGGGCGCCGAGTTGGCTTACGCTAAGTTCCGGTGACACGAATCAAGGGAGGAGACTTTCCATTTCGCTGGCTTTCACCTTGCCGGAGATGATGCGCTCCAGCACATCGGCAAGCCAGGCCTCGGGGTCCACACCATTCAATTTAAAGGTGTTGACGAGCGATGCGAGGACCGCGAAGGACTTGCCACCGCGTGCGTTGCCCCCGAACAACGAATTCTTCCTCGTCGGGCCACGGCTTTCATCGAGCGCTCGACGACATTGGAGTCCACTTCAATCCGGCCATCCTCCAGGAAGGCTGCCAGCCCGCTCCAGTGATTGAGCGTGTAGGTGACGGCCTTGCCAAGCGCCGATTTCGCCGACACCTCGTCGCTCAGTTCGGTGAGATGAACCTTCAGTTCTCTCGTGACAGGAGCTGCCTCGCGACGCCTCACGACGAGCCGGATATCGACACTTTCGCCGCGCAGTCTCGCTTCGATCCGACAGAGCTCGGCAATGCTTGTAAAGTTCGACAGCGCCTCCGAGGAGCGGGTCAGCTGGACGACCTCGACGAACTTGCGTCGGGCAGGGCAGAAGGCGAGCCGCATCGGGGCGACATTGCTCTTCCCCCGGCGCTTGGCCATGGTCTTATAGGCTTGGTATCCATCGACCTGAAGGACGCCGGCAAACGACGACAATTTCCCCTCGACCTCGCGAGCGCTGCGGCTTTCGGCAAAGATATAGGCAACTGCCGGGGGCGCAGGACCTTTCCATGGCCGATCGTCGATCGCCTGCGCCCAAAGTTGGCAGACCCTGGTTCGCTTACGCCCCGGATCAAGCCGCGGGAGCGCCATCGCGGATCGGTGACCAAACGAACTTGCCAGCCTCAAGCCACTTCGTCGCTAGGATCATGCCTGATCCGTCCCAATAAATGCAGCGAAGTCGGTCGAGACGATTGGTGCGGAACACGACCACGTCTCCGCAATAGGGATCAGCCGAAAGCGCCGAAGCCACCAATGCCACCAGGCCACGCCGGAAGTCGACAGGCTTCGTCGCCACCATGACTTTTACGCCGCTCGGTGAAAGACCAATCACCGGCGGCCCCGCAAAGCCGCCACCACCGCTTGTGCTAACTCGGGCGCCACCGAGCCGATCATGGTCAGGCGTGCGTCAGCAATCTCGATCTCAATCCGACCTGCGGCAAAATGGGCGGTATCCGACGGCAAGTGTTCGGGCGACGTTCGATCGTCAACCGCGGTCACCGGCACGAACATCAGCTGCTGCGCGCAGGTCTTGGCAGAGCGACGAGAGGTCAGCCCGGCATCCCGACGCCAAACATTCAGCAAGCCGCGATTGACGCCCCAGCGCCGAGCAACAGCCGACATGTTCACATCAGGTTCCGCGCTTTCCGCAAGGATGCGCGCCTTCTCCTCGTCAGTCCAATTTCGCCGCTGGTGCCGACCGGTGATCACCTCAATCCGAAGATATGTTCCCTCATGCCTGGCTTCATCCATGACTTCAAGCATGGCATCAGCGCGATCTCCAATCATTCCGTTCCGCTTCACCTCCAACGGCCAGCGCCGCCTGCGTTCAATGCCTGATATAATCTCCATGCGAGCCATGCCAACCTCTAAGATCCCGATCTAATCCCAGCATTAATGCGGGTACTAACGCCAGATCATCGCCTGGATCGCTCAGCTCGCGAAATGTGTTGGCCGAACGCACACCGAAAATTGGGAGCAGGCCAGGAAACTAACACGGCGGGGTCGGATTAGCCTTAGCAACCTGAGAGGATATCTCGGTGTAATATCCCCAAGCTCATGTCGCGGGCGACAGGCTGATACGGATTGCTTTCAGAGTAACTTCGAACCCTGCGCTACCGTCAAGGAGACGTTCCATCATTAGCGCTCCTTCGAGCGAAGACACGACAACGCGTGCCGCCTGGGACATACGATGAATGGAAACAATTAGCACAGAGAGATCCGCTTCCGAGAGGTATTGGACCTCGTCTAAAAGAATAATCCATCCCCTACCCACTGCTTTGCGGCACGACCAATCACCTCGAACAAATCCGGTAGATCGTATTGGAGCTGTCCGCTATCTGCGAGACCAGGCTCGGGTTCAACTCCCACCTCGACGCCGGCGATCTCAATCTTGAAGATGGAGGCGAACCCGCGCAGTCCCTTAAGTCCGCGGGTAGCGTGTGCGGCGGCAGCCTTCCAACTGGAAGAATTTCAAACGCGATTTGCTCAATCCTCTGTGAGAGCAATCATACCCTGCGTCACGTAAACCACTAGGCCTTGCAACGACCACCAATCAAAGATGACAGACAGTTGCCTCATTAGACCTGGGAACTCAAACGGCCTTCACGACACCTTCTCGTCACCGCTGTCAATCACAACTGCGCGCACTTTTCGTTTGAGATTGCGCCACACAACATAATGTAGATGGCAAGTACGGTTGGGACGAGAAATTGTCGCAAACTGATTCTTGCCAAGTGTTGAACGAAGTGATTGAGAATCGCTGAACGCTCCTTGTATGTCTATTTACCCTGATCGGGAGGCGCGTCGAATGGCTTGGGGCGGATGTCCAAAAATACGGATAAAGCTCTGGCGCATTCTGCTCGCATCGCTAAACCCCACTGCGCGAGCAACTTCCTCGAGCGACTCTCGACCTTCTTCAATTCGCGGTCGTGCGGCTTCGGCCCTCAGTCGTTCGATAGCCTTGGCGGGGGTAACACCCGTTGCAGCATGAAAAACCCGTCCGAATTGCCGCGCACTCAGGTGGGCGACGTCCGCGAGCCGCTCCACCGGCAGAGGGTCGCCCAGATGTGCGCGCATGTAGGCAAGCACCAAGCGGATCCTGTCGGAGTCCGGATTTAAGTGAAGTAGCGAGGAGTACTGCTGTTGACCGCCTGCGCGGCGATGGTAAACCACCAGCATTCGGGCGACTGCCAAGGACGCTTCCCGCCCGAGATCCTCCTCAACGAGTGCCAAGGCCATGTCAATACCGGCGGTGACGCCAGCAGATGTCCAGACATTGCCAGCCTTTATAAAAATCCGGTCCGCCTCAACGCGCACGGCGGGATGCATAGCCTGCAGTTTCGCGGCATCCATCCAGTGAGTGGTGGCGCTGATCCCATCTAAGACGCCGGAGGCCGCCAAGACAAACGCGCCGGTACACACACTTGTCGTGCGCCGGGCAAGCGCGGAGGCATGGCGGACATAGTCGATAGTGTTTGGCCCCAGCGCACCTTCAACCAAAGTTCCGCCGACGACAAGTAGAGTATCAAGCGGGTCTTTGACCAGAGGATTGGCAAAGATGGTCAGGGCAGACTCGCTTACGACCTCCCTGCCATTTAAAGACATCACCGTCAGTTGGTAAGCGCCTTGATTGTGTCTTTCGGCCCACTGAAACACCTCAAGCGGCCCGCTTAGATCAAGAAGATTGAAGCCGGGGAATACCAGAAATCCTATGTGACGCGTCATAGCCGGACCTGAATGAGTATTGAGATTCCAAACTTCACCAAGCCACTCCCCGGGACCTTTGGTCAACCCGTTCCAGCCTCGCCTAATGATCCGCTGACGAGGCCTAAGAAAACAGACATTCGGTGAAGCGCCGGCGTTACCCTGCGAAGCCCGGATACTCCATGAAGAGTGCGACATGTCGCGCCGCTTTCCGACCATAGGTTTTATGAATGTCGGTTAGTGCGATGTCCAGCGCGCGAGTAGCATGATGTGCATCGAGCGGTGCAAGCATGCGGTCAACTGACTTCGATCCACCTGTGACGAGGTCGGGGATAACAACTAAGCCGTGTGCCAACGTAAAGCGAGCCTTGGATTCTGCGACGGCAAGGGCCGTCGTAATGCCCGTCGTGCTATAGGCTTCCGCGGTCAGCGAGAGCGCAATCTCGTCGTCGCCTGCCTTGACTGGAATGCCAATCGTGATTTCAGGCTTTGTATTAGCATCTGGCATGTCGGCATTGTCGGGATCGGATTTGAAGACGTCGCTATTGTGCCTTGAGTCCCAGTTATCAATGCCAACATCATGGGCGACCTCGGCGGCCTTTTCAGGACCTGCGATTGCTTCGATCAGCGCGATTGAGGTCGGCATGGAAGCGGTGACGCCTGCGCTTGAAACGAACTTGCCGTCAGCGACATAACGGATATTCTTCTGCCAGTTCACTTTCGGGAAAAGCTCAACGCGCATCTCCTCAGTGCTGTAGTGAGAGGTTGCCCGACGGCCATCAAACAGACCTGCGTTGGCCACGGGCAACGCTCCGTAACAAATGCTGATAATTGTGCCGCCCTTTTCGCTCTGCGCCTTGACCCATTTTGAAAGACTAGCGTCTTTAAAGTTCGAAACTGCCGGTACAAATAGATAGTCGGCGCCGTCGGGAAAGCGCTTGTCGAAATCGTCAATAGTTGATTGCAGTTCAAAGGTCAGAGGGTGCATCTTGACAGGACCGGGCTTTACCGAAACAGACACAACGTCGGCCACATCCGCACGCGCCATCACGCCGAACGGGATACAAAAGTCGCTTATAACTGTGCCCTCGTTGAGGGCGACGACGGCCACCAGTGGCCTGGCGCGACCGAACCGGGCTTTGTATGGAGCGATCTTCTCCAAGGTCGGATTTTTGGAAGCATCAAAGGTTGGCGATCCATTCTCGGCTTGCTGCGCAGCCGACACCTTCGTCCCAAGAGCCAGTCCGCCAATCGCGACGATCCCGGAAACGATTGCTGTCCGTCGTGTCAGATACTGCATCGGAAATCCTTCTTATTCCTGCTTACTGCACATACTTATCCAGGAACCTCCAAAAGTCGTAAAGGACGTAAATCGGCGGAATTCAGACATCGCACGCTTGCACGGTCTCGATATGCGCGGTTGAGTCCAACCTAATATTTCGGACTTCAAAGACACGCGGATCAAATTCATCAGTTGATGAACGAACAGCGAACAAGCAATTCGAGCGTGATACCCTGGATGATCATCGCGCCAACCATGAGTTCCATCACGGGATTGCCGGGATGCCGAGTGTTAGCATCGGAATGAATGGGGTCTGCGCTCCGGCTTTATTGGCTGCTTCAGGTGCCGCGCACCCCTAGATTGCTTCCTTACCGAATTCTGCCCGGTTGGGCGAAATCCGCTTCTCCATCGCGACAACGGATGAGTTTCCGCCGGGCAAATTGATGAGAATGGCTGTCGTCGAGCCGCCGGATTGTGCCCAATAAAAAATACCTGCCAGCATGAAAAGTGCTGATTTCGGCGGCAAGCCAAAGGTGATGGGCAAGAGCTTCGCGATCGTTGCTGTCGGCCCCAACCCGGGTAGAACGCCGATTGCCGCCAGTTGGTGTACCGGCTGCGGTTCCAATGATCAACGGAAACATGGTTGGTGCAAGCCCGAGACCCGCAAGCAGAAACCCAAAGCCTATCGGCCATGCAATCACGAGGCTGTATGCGTTCCAGTTCCGGATTTCCGGCTCGCTGCAGTCACCATCGGCAACGAGTGACTGAGCCATGCTCGCCGCGCCGATTGCGATCAGAAGAACGGTTAGCAATATCGGGAAATAGCCTAGCCCCATCTGAGGGAATGCCAAACGTCCAGCCCGCGCCCGAACCAGATAAACAGTAGTCCGCCACAGGTCATTGTAGCGGCGCCGACAAAATCTTGACCATTTCTCATTTTCAGCACCGCTTTCCAATCGAAGGTGCAAATTGAAGAGCCGTCCGGAAATTACTGCCCAACTGGCAGTAGCTTATTGCAGGAACGTTGGCCGCCTTGACGACGTCCGCCCACTTAGGCGGCGATGGTATTTCCCCTGCGAATTTGTCGCATTGCCACCGTCGCTAAGTATCGCTAGTTGTTTTGTCCGAGGGGTGGTCCAATGTATAAGGCAGATAGCAAGTTCGGAAAGCTGCTGTGCATCTTATGCGCCGTCGCCTTCGTATGCATTGGTTTTGCGCATAAGTCACCTCATGTATATGCGCAAACTCTCTCCCCTTCAGAAGTCGCACTTTACACTCTTCCCGACGGTACTTTGCCAGTGTTGTGCCTTCCGTCTGACGACGGCAATTCTGGTCATGTCGATCATGGAATGGGAACAAACTGTGAAGCTTGCCGTCTGACGGCTGCAATATTGCTGCCGCCGCAGGCGGATATGTGCGGCTCGAGAGTTCTTCAGCGAAACGCTGTGGTCCTTCCCGCACGCCACGAAGCGTCTTATCGTCAGCTCTTTCCTCCCAATACCGCTGCGCGCGCTCCCCCTAAGTTTCAGTCCGCCTGAGCAACCGCTATCGGATCCCGGTGGCGGTTTTTTTCAGCATCGTATCATCGTTACCAGAAGGATCTGATGTCCTCCGGTGACTTTTCGGGTACGCGACCGGATGGAAACATATGTTCTCCAAATCACATATTTTCGAAGCACCGCAAGACACGTCTCAGGACGCTGAGGATGCTGGATTTTTAGTCAAAACGCAGGCGATGACTCTCGTTCCCGGAAGACCGATTTTCCTCCAGCAGATACGCCGGGACGCTTTTCGCATCGTTGATGGGTGTGTTGTCATCTATCAGGAGCTAAACGGCGACCGTAGGCAAATCCTTGATATTTTAGGTCCAGCGCGCATCTTTTCATATGCTATGGCGAGCCTTGAGAACTGCGAGGCACAAGCGGTTGTACCGACGAAGGTGGAAAGGCTTGCTGTTAACTCCGCCGTGTCGCCTATGGAGATTCAAGCAGCGCTTTATCTCTCTTTTCATCGGATCCAGGCGCACGCCGTCTCGCTTGGACGAAAGACCGTTACGGAGAGAATTGCCTGTTTCCTACTTGATCTGGCTACACAGTTCGCACGACGAAATGGCGGACGAGCCTCGCGAAAAACCACATTTGCGCTTCATCTCACGCGCGCCGAAATTGCCGACTATCTCGGCCTTACCCTTGAAACGGTAAGCCGCAACCTTAGTCGACTGAAGCGGGAGAAGCTGATTTCCTTCGTCCGCCCCGAAATCGTGACAATTCTTGACAGGGCCGCGCTTGAACGACTTGCAGCCGGCTTTTCTCTAAGCACCATCCGTCCTGCCTTGGCTCTTACAAGGGTGCCAGTGACAGCATGACAGTTTCGGCGACACCTCCCAACATGGCACTTTGGTAAACCGGGAGCATCATCATGCTGGCCGTCTCATTTTTGTTTCCTCTTACCGGGCTCTTACTGGTCGGTGTCCTTGCCGTCGATTTTCTGGTCATTCGCAATCTCAAACCCATGAAGCGTGCCGTAAGCTGACACGCCGCCATTCCCGATGTCCCGATGTTGATCGGGTAAAGCTTAAATAAAAGGAAGATTGCGTCATGCAACCGAAACATATGCGCATTGCCATCATGATTTTTTGCCTCACAGTGAGTCTCCTTGGAGGCCTAATCACCTTAATCGTGGTGAACACGCCCAAAATGGAAACCATGCAACTCGGTACCGCTTTCAAGCTGACCGACGACCGCGGCCAACCGATAACGGAGGCCGCGCTGAAAGGGCAACCGACACTGCTTTTCTTCGGGTTCACCCATTGCCCTGAGGTCTGCCCCACGACGCTTTACGAGATGGCAGGCTGGTTCAAGTCGCTTGGATCGGAAGCGGACGGTCTAAAAGCTTTCTTCTTTTCGGTAGACCCTGAGCGAGATACGCCCGAGTTGATGCACAACTACACGTCCGCATTCACCGACAGAATTACTGGCGTGACGGGCGATCCCTCTGAAATGCAAGACGTCATCAAGAGTTGGAACATATATGCGAAAAAAGTGCCGACGGACGATGGCGATTACACGATGGATCATACCGCTTCCGTCTTGCTGCTGACCGAAAAAGGCGACCTGAAGGGGACAATCTCCTACGGCTCGACACAGGAGACGGCAGTAGCAAAAATCCGCAATCTTTTGGGCAAGAACTAGGAGAAAAAGATGAAAACGACTTTTCTTCTTCTGTCAGCGTTTTCAGCCATCCCCGGTATCGCAGTAAGCGCGGACGCGGAACGAGGCGCTGAATTATTCAAAAAACAGTGCTCAGCATGTCATGTGGCTAGCGAACCCAAAAATAAAGTCGGACCACACCTGCAGGGGATTGTCGGGCGCAAAGTCGCAAGTGTCGAGGGCTTCAGATATTCCAAGGCAATGCAGGAATTTGCCGCTGATGGAAAAGTCTGGGAGGCAGAGAAGCTTCAGCAATTTCTGCGAAAACCGCGCGATCTTGTGAAAGGCACGTCGATGGGATTTGCCGGCGTGAAGGACGACAGCAGCGTCGGCGACATCGTCGAATATCTCAAGACGCTCCAGCCACATCAGTGATCTATGCGAAAGTAAAACAACCGAGCTTCAAATTTAGGAAGATGAAATGAAAAAATTGGTGCTATCAACATTCATCGGTTTTCTTGCCTTTGGTTCCCAAGCTTTTGCCGACATTACCGTTACAGATGTCAAAGGCCGGACGGTTACAGTTCCCAAAATTCCAGAACGCATAGTATTGGGCTTCTATTATGAGGACTATCTTGCAATCGCTGGTCCAGGCTCTTTGGACAAGGTGGTCGCGCTATCGCTTTCGACCTGGAAGGACTGGCGCCCGAACCAGTTCGCAGCCTACGAGAAAGCGTTGCCGAAGCTTGCCTCCATCCCTGACGTCGGAAATACAGAAGACAGCACATTCTCTATCGAAAAAGTCATCGCCGCAAAACCGGATCTTCTGATCCTGGCTGCGTGGAGTTATGATGCGTTGGGAGAAGGTATCAAGCAGATCGAAGCTGCTGGCATTCCAATCGTCACCCTGGATTACAATGCCCAGACCGTCGAAAAACATGTCGCTTCCACATTGGCGCTCGGAAAACTTCTTGGCACGGAAGATCGCGCGGAAAAACTCGCGGATAACTACAAGCATGCGTTCGAAGATATTGATGCCCGTATCAAAAAGGCCGGCCCCACAACGAAGAAGGTCTATGTCGAACTCGCTCAGAAGGGGCCGTCCGAAGTCGGAAACTCCTACGGATCAAGTATGTGGGGTGCGCTCATTGATCAACTTGGCGGTCAAAACATCGCCAAGGGACAGATCGGCAACTGGGGGCCACTCAGCCCGGAATACGTTCTCGCAAAGAAGCCGGATCTTGTCTTTCTAGCGGGTTCAGAGTGGCTGAGCAAGCCGCAGGCGGTAACCGTTGGCTTTGGCGCTGATCCCGCTGTAGCAAGGGCCCGCATGGCGGCCTACGTGGCCCGACCAGGTTGGAGCGACCTACCAGCGGTCAAGAATGCCGACATATACGCAATTTACCACGGTGGAGCTCGCACGCTCTCCGACTATGTCTATGCGCAATATATCGCCAAGCAACTTTATCCGGACGCTTTCAAGGACGTCGATCCGGCACGCAACATCCGTGATTATTATGAAAAATGGCTCCCCGTAAAGGCAGATGGCGTCTTCGTACTGCCGTACGAGGCCCAGGCCCAATGACGAGAGCCAGCACATCTGCGGATGTGGGACACAATGATTACCGTCGCGAATCCAGACGACGCACAGCAACCATCGTCCTTGCCTGCGTTTTTCTGGCGATGTTGATGGTCCTGGATCTCACAACCGGTCCGTCAGGCATGCCCCTTAGCGACGTCTGGAACGGCCTTCTGGCAGGTCCTTATGGTGGGGACCGTGCCGTGGCAACCATCCTGTGGCAATTGCGCATGCCACAAACCTTGATGGGGACGTTGGTGGGTGCCTGCCTGGGGCTTGCAGGTCTCCAGATGCAGACCATCCTGGACAATCCGCTGGCCAGTCCCTTTACGCTGGGTTTTTCCGCAGCAGCCGGCTTTGGAGCAGCGCTTGCCATCATGTACGGGGAGCTTGTACCCCTGCCAGCCTATATCGTTACGCCCGTCTGCGCCTTCGTAATGACGCTTGCAGCTTGCGGTCTCGTCTATGTGATTGCGCGTTTAAGAAGCGCCACACCAGAGATCCTGGTGCTGGGTGGCATCGCCGTATTGTTCTTCTTCCAGTCCGTACAATCACTTTTGCAGTTTCTGGCGTCGCCTGAAGTACTTCAGCAGATCGTGTTCTGGCTGTTCGGCAGCCTGCTAAAATCAACCTGGACCAGTGTGACGGTAACAGGACTTCTCGTGCTTTTGTGCATTCCGTTCGTTCTTCGCGACGCATGGTCTTTGACGACGCTGAGGCTTGGAGACGCCAATGCGTTGAGCCTCGGCCTTTCCGTCGAAGCCGTACGGCGGCGCAGCTTCCTGATTGTCGCAGTTTTGACAGCAGCGGCCGTGTCTTTTGTCGGAACCGTCGGCTTTGTCGGCCTGATCGCACCACATGCGGCACGGTCTTTGGTTGGAGAGGACCACCGTTTCGCCTTGCCACTTTCGTCGGTGACCGGTGGCATCATCCTGCTCAGCGCGTCCGTCTTCGGCAAATTCATCTCGCCCGGTGCCGTCATTCCGGTCGGGATCATCACCGCGGTGGCAGGCGTTCCTATTCTCTTTGCGATCATCGCCCGACGCGGTGGGAAGGGTTAGCTTCTACGATGACACTTAAACTCGAACATGTTGTCGTCGCTCGCGGGAAAGCAGCGATCCTGCACGATATAAATGCCGAATTGTCACCGGGGCAGATCATTGGTGTTGTCGGGCCGAATGGTACAGGGAAATCGACCCTTATCGATGCCATAGCAACTCTTATGCCTTTTTCGGGGAGTATCACTTGGCAAGCAAAGCCTGTCGATCTGCGTCAGATTGGCTACATGCCGCAACACACCCACGTACGTGCTGACCTAAGTGTGATCGAAACCGTCCTGTTAGGACGGCACGAACAACTCGGCTGGCGCGTATCGATGACCCATCTCGAGGAGGCGCTGGCCGTGCTTGGTGACTTCGGGATCGTGGAGCTACATAACCGCAACATGCGAACGTTGTCCGGTGGTCAACAGCAGCTGGTGCTTTTGGCTCAGCGTCTGTTAAGGGCACCCCAACTGCTGCTTCTCGACGAGGCAACAAGTGCGCTGGATATCCGACACCAACTAAAAGTTTTTGAGCGACTTCGCAGCTATGTCGAGCGAAGTGGTGCCCTCGTAGTTGTCGCTATTCACGATCTCAATCTTGCCGCCCGTCACACTGACAAGATCGTTTTACTTGATCGCGGCAAGGTCGCCGGTTGCGGTACTTTTTCCCACGTCATCCATGCACGCTCACTCAGGGAAGTCTACGGGATCGAAGCCGAACTGCTCGCGTCCAGCACCGGACACTCAGTTATCCTGCCTGTTACGGCCTGCCGGTAATGAAGCTGCTGCAAAGAATAGCCAGTTTCAACTTGCCAACCCATAAACGGAGAAGACCATGAAGAAACGTCTTAAAGCACTCACTCTCGGCTTCCTACTCCTTGCATCGCCACTGCTTGCACACGAGTTCAAGCTTGGACATCTGGAAATCGTTCACCCCAACTCCCGCGCAATGGTTGCGGGCGCTCCCGTTGGCGGAGGCTATCTCAAGATTATCAATCGCGGCAAAACTGACGACCGGCTGGTTTCAGCCAGATCGAGCCGCGCAGGGGTCATGCAACTCCACGAAATGACGATAGAAAACGATGTAATGAAGATGCGCGAAGTTTCCACCGGTATCGCCATTCCCGCAGGCGCGACGGTGGAGCTCAAACCGGGTGGTCTGCACGTTATGTTCATGAAGGTCCGTCAACCCTTCAAGGAAGGTGAGATGGTGGAAGCGACGCTTATCTTCGAAAAGGCCGGTTCCGTCGATGTGGAATTCAAGATTGGTCCTGCATCTGGTGGCGCTTCCGAAATGAAGCATGGGAACCATGGCCATGCTGCTACGCCTTGATTCACCTCTGCGGTGAGTTGGTGCAGATGATCATCCTTTCCGGCATTAGCGAACCAGGCTTCGGCTCGGATTGCTGACGTTCGAGGCTCGACACGATGCGGTAGGCAACCCAGCTCTCGGGCCGGCTTTGACGAAGTCGTCCATGGATCAACGAGCACGGTAGATCACAGCGGAGCGGGACAGAAGGAACACGCGAGCTTTTCAAGATCGTTTCCGTGTTCCGCCCCCGCCCGCGGTCACATACTCGATTCTTCACAGGCTTTCGGTTTCACGTTTCCTGCAAAATGCCGACCTGCGTCGGCTCTACTATGAGGACAAGATGACGAAGCAGATTCCCATTCAACTTTTTGCATATACGGGCATGAGCTTACTTGACTTTTCCGGACCGCTCGATGTGTTTCAGACTGCCAATCACTTGAGCAGCGATGAGACAGAACCGTATGATATCAGTGTGGTCTCAATGGATGGAGAAGTCGAATTATCTCTTGGGATGTCTCTGCGTACGCTCCCGGTAGAACGCACGTTATCTGTCCCAAATACCCTTATCATACCAGGTGGCCCGGCTATCCCCCACGACGTCGACGCTTTCGAATTTCGATCGGCCTTCTCATCCCATGCTCGCAAGGCAAGCAGAGTGGCAACGGTTTGTAGCGGGGCTTTTGTGCTGGCTGCCACTGGGCAACTTGATGGACGACGAGCCACAACACTGGTCACACTATGACGAATTAGAGCGCCAGTTCCCCAGAGTAATCGTTGAGCGGGGACCGATTTACATAAACGACGGTCCGGTTTGGACCTCTGCTGGTGTAACTGCAGGAATTGACCTAGCTCTTGCGCTCGTTGGGCAAGACCTCGGTAAAGCGACAGCTTTAAAAGTTGCGCGCCAGCTCGTCATGTTTCTCAGGCGTCCAGGTGATCAGGCACAATTTAGTGAGCCTTTGAAACTTCAGTCAAAAAGCGGCCGCTTCTCCGATCTGCATGCTTGGATAAGTGATAACCTGGCTCACGATCTGTCGGTGCCAGTCCTTGCGAGAAAGGGTAAGCCTCCGGTGAAGGCCACAGGTCAGGCAGCTTGAGCGTTGACGGTCGGCGGCGTCCAATTCCACGGAAGCAACTGCTCCAGCCTGATAATCGGCGTGTCGGCGATGCGGGCAAGAACGTCGGCCAGCCACGCCTGCGGATCGATGTCGTTGAGCTTTGCCGTCATGATCAACGTGGCCATGAAGGCTGCACGATCCGCGCCGCGGTCTGATCCGGCGAAGAGCCAGATGATATGACCGTCCTTGGCGGGGGCAGCGATCCCTCGCAAGATGTTTTAGCGCCAGAGGGGCGCTAAAACGGAAGGGAACGATCATGGAAAAGATGACAGCATATGTCGGCCTTGACGTCCATAAGGATACCATCGCCGTTGCGGTAGCCGAGGCCGAACGAAATGGCGAAGTCCGATCGTGGGGCACGATTGCGAATACACCAACTTCAGTCGACAAGTTGCTCAACAAGCTTCGTGGCAAATATGCCGAGCTGGAGTTCGCTCATGAAGCCGGCCCGACCGGTTATGGGCTCTACAGAACGCTGCATGCCAAGGGTGCGAAATGTATCGTTGTCGCTCCATCGATGACTCCCAAGAAGCCCAGCGACCGGATAAAGAATGACACCCGCGATGCATCTATGTTGGCGCGATTGCTTCGTGCAGGTGAGCTGACTGCGGTGTGGGTACCGGACGAGGTGCATGAAGCGATGCGAGATCTTGCGAGGGCACGACAGACTGCCTCCTACGATGTTCGAAAAGCGCGACAGCGAATCCAGAGCTTTCTGCTACGTCAGGGAAGACAGTTCGGCGCGAAAAGCTGGACCTATCGGCACAGGGTCTGGCTATCCGACCAAAGCTTTGATCACATCGCTCAACAGATTGCCTTCCAGAGTTATCTCAATGCACATGAGCAAGCTGAAAGCCGCCGGAAAGAACTCGACGAACAGATCGTCGAACTGATACCGCATTGGTCATTGGCCCCTATTGTCGAGGCGCTTCAGGCGCTGAAGGGTATTGGGGTCGTAGTGGCAGTGGCGTTAGTCGCGGAGATAGGCGACTTCATGCGCTTCGCTAATCCTCGTCAGCTGATGGCATATCTCGGCCTGGTGCCAGGAGAACGGTCAAGTGGTAAATCGCTTCGGCCGCGCGGAATTACCAAGAGCGGAAACATAACGTTACGCTCACTTCTGTTCGAAGCAGCTTGGTGTTACCGCAACAGGCCGAAAGTCGGGCAGTGGTGCTGGACGCGAATGCCCGAGACCCAACAGGTCATCAAAGATATAGCCTGGAAGGCTCAGGTCCGATTACATGGCAGGTATCGCAAACTAATCTCCAACGGGAAGCGAAGCCAAGTTGCGGTGACGGCAGTCGCGCGTGAACTACTCGGGTTCATTTGGGCAGTATGCCAACATGTTCAGCCTAGCGAGCTGAAACCAGACCTGGAAAAATGAAGCGACGAACATAGAGATATAAATCTGCCCGGCATGGTCAGGGCATCGGGTGCGGTATGGAGAATCCTCAGGCAAGTTGGAGGGGCGATCATCGATCCCCGCAGCCAGAACGAGGCAGCCCACGACGCATGGTCACAACTGGGATAACCAAACCCCAGAATGAGAGTTTGAGCGACCGTCGATAATTCTTACCCGGTGCTCTGTCCCTGCTGGGCTCCATACATTTTGGCTACGCGCAAGCGGGCGGCGATTTCGCATACCCTTTATTGTTGACGGACGGTCATGAGAGGACTTCCTACCGAGTGCGAAGCCTCGCAGGGCTCGCTCCGCGGCGTTGTTCGTGAGGCAAATCCGGCCATCCTCCAGGAATGACGTGAAGCCATCCCAACGCTTGAGCATGTAATCGATCGCCTCGGCGACCGGAGAACTGCGCGACAGTTTTGCACGCTCGGTTTGAAGCCAGGCCTGCAGATTGTCGACGAGCGGCAGGCTTTCCTTGCGGCGACGTTCCAGGCGTTGATCGGCCGTAAGCCCGTTGATCTCCCGCTCGATATCGAACAGGCCGTCGATCCGTTTGACGGCTTCGAGCGCCATAGGCGAGATCGGCGCGGCGTTCTTTCCACGCTTGGCGTTCGCATTAATGTCTGCGAGCACGAAGAACTTGCGACGCGCGTGTGCCCAACAAAACGCCTGTCTTAGCGGATTTGGATCGCGATCACCCTTGAACAGCGGATTGTAGCCGCCATAGGCGTCCGCCTGCAGAATACCGGTGAAGGTCTTCAGGTGGCGTTCCGGATGCTCCTGCCGTCGATCGCGCGAGGCATAGTAAAGGGCTGCCGGCGGTGAGAGGCCTCCGAACGGCCGATCATCCCGGACATAGGTCCAAATGCGGCCCGTATCTGTCTTTCCCTTGGCCAGGATTGGCACGGTCGTGTCGTCGCCGTGCAGACGTTCGGCGGCAAGGACATGCGCTTCGATCAGAGAATGAAGTGGCTTCAACGCCGCGGCGCAAGCTCCGACCTGATCTGCAAGCGTCGATAAACTAAGGTCGACGCCCTCGCGAGCATAGCGTTCGCTTTGACGATTGAGCGGCTGGTGCTGGGCAAACTTCTCGAACAGGATCATCGCCAGCAGGTTTGGCCCGGCAAAGCCGCGTGGCGTTACATGGAAGGGTGCTGGTGGCTGCGTGATCTTCTCGCACTCGCGACAGGTAAACTTCTCCCGCACCGTCTGGATGACCTTCCACTGGCGCGGGATGACCTCCAGGGTCTCGGTGATGTCCTCGCCAAGCTTCGACAATTTGGCCGATCCGCAGCAGGCGCAATTGGCGGGAGCGGCGATGACGATGCGCTCGCGTGGCAGATGTTCGGGAAAGGGCTTGCGTGACGGACGCCTGCGCTCGAAGGCTTTGACGGTTGAAGCTTTGGCTGCGATCTCCGCCACCAGTTCATCTTCACCGGCGTCCGTTTCCAACTCCTCGAGCTGCAGTTCCAACTGCTCCAGGAGCCGCGCCTTGCGCTCGGACCGGCTGCCGTAGAGTTCACGGCGAACCTTGTCGATCTCCAGCTTCAGCCGTGCGATCAGCGCCTCGGAATGCGATACGAGTGCCTTTGCACTGGCGGCTTCTGCCTTGGCGGTTGCCGCTTCTGCTTCGGCTGCAACACGTCGAGCGCGTTCCTGGGCCAGCAATGCGAGGGCACTGGCAAGGTCGTCCGGAAGCTCTTCGGTCGCGTCGCTCATGACAGGATGGAATCATATTTGACCCCATCATTCCAGTGTTTTTGCTCATCCGACCGACGTCGGCCGCCAGGTCTTTTGCGGCATACGCCAGTCGATGCCCTCCAGCAGATAACCGAGCTGCGCAGGTGTGATCACCACCGTGCCATCGGCCGCCGATGGCCAGATGAAGCGTCCTCGCTCAAGCTTCTTCGTGAACAGGCAAGCTCCCTGGCCGTCATGCCAGATCACCTTGATCAGGCCACCGCCGCGGCCGCGGAATACGAACAAGTGCCCACACATCGGGTCACGCTTCAGCGCCTCCTGCACCATCAACGACAGACCGGGGAAGCCCTTGCGCATGTCCGTATAGCCCGTGGCCAGCCAGACCTTCACACCACTCGGAACCGGGATCATCGCAGACCCAATACGCAATCGAGAATCCGGCCAAGCGCGTCCGTGTCGATGTCGCTTTCCACGCGGACGCGTCGGCCCCGACCTAGTTCGATTGTTACATCACTGCGCTTCCGACGAGGATGGAATTTGGTGGGTGGTTCCGGCTGAGCGGGGGAGACTGTCGAAGCGGCCTCGGACACGATCACCGGCACCAAAGCCGCAGTGTCAGATCTTGGCTCCTCGATCCGACAAAGCTCTTTGCGCCAACGGAACAACTGGCTGACATGGATCCCGGCCGCGCGGGCAATCTCCGAGATGACCGCGTCTGGCTCAAAGCACGCAGCGACGAGCCGCTCTTTATCTTCGCGTGACCAGCGCCGACGGCGCTCTACGGAGGTGATCACCTCAATTGCATGCTTCGTCATATGACTACTCCTAGTGTTACCACTAGGACTGGCAGTCAGAAGGCCGTCATCGCAAGACGGCCTTCACCGTGGGCTTACGAGAAAGGTTGGGATGAGTGAAAGGACGTTCATGAGGCAGTACCGTGCGCAATTGGATCATACACCCAGCAAAGCTGTTGAAAAGCTTCGACTTGAGGCGTCGCGCGAACTTATAATAGACACCCGTCGCTCCATCAAGGAAGTAGCTCGGCAATGCGGTTATACCACCGAAGAAACCTTTATTCGGCGGTTCTCCAACACCTTCGGAACGAGCCCCGGTCAATATCGGATGCATTTCGGGATGCGCCAGGACAAATAACACCGCAAACGTAACAAACTGAAATTGGAGCTGTTGCTCGTGCAATCCCCGTATGATCATAATTTTTGAATACCATGAGACGAGTCTTTGCTCTGGCAAGGAATTACCAAATCCTTGTGAGGGTTACCACGCAAAGATGATGCCCTTGTTCAACGGTTTTCCACATTGCGACACAGAGCTGGCTCGGGAAATCTGCACAGCGAGGATAAGTGGAATTTCTGCCTGACTTCGGCTTAGATGCCGGGAACAGGAGATACCATGACGAGACGACCGCGCCGGAACCACAGCCCGGCTTTCAAGGCAAAAGTGGCGCTCGCCGCCATCCGGGGCGAGCAGACGCTGGTGGAATTGTCCCAGCAGTTCGACGTGCATGCCAACCAGATCAAACAGTGGAAAGGTCAGCTCCTTGAGGGGGCGACAGGCGTTTTCGGCGATGAAGCGAAGACGGAACCGGCGGGTCCAACCGTCGATGTCAAAACGCTGCACGCCAAGATCGGCGAACTGACACTGGAGAACGATTTTTTATCCGGTGCGCTCGGCAAGGCGGGATTGCTGGGCGGAAAGAAATGATCGACCGCCAGCATAAACTATCCGTCGTACGCCAGGCCAAGCTTCTCGGCTTCAGCCGTGGCAGTGTCTATTATCTGCCTCGTCCAGTGCCTGACGGCGATCTTGCCCTGATGCGCCGGATCGACCAATTGCATCTCGACTACCCGTTTGCCGGAAGTCGAATGTTGCAAGGGCTCTTGAGGGGAGAAGGGCTGGAAGCTGGGCGGTTGCACATCGCCACACTGATGAAGAAGATGGGCATCGAAGCTATCTACCGCCGCCCGAACACATCCAAACCGGCGCAAGGTCACAAAATCTATCCCTATCTTCTGCGCAAGCTGGCGGTCACCCGGCCCAACCAAGTCTGGGCGATGGACCTGACATGTATTCCGATGGCTCGCGGCTTTGTCTATCTCTGCGCCGTCGTGGACTGGTTCAGCCGGAGGGTTCTGTCGTGGCGGTTGTCGATCACGATGGAGGCAGCCTTCTGCATCGAAGCAGTCGAGGAAGCGCTGGCCCGTTATGGCAAACCGGACATATTCAATACCGACCAGGGCTCGCAATTTACCTCGGTGGACTTCACGGCGGTGCTGAAGAAAGCAGAGATTGCCATCTCGATGGATGGCAAGGGTGCGTGGCGAGACAACGTGTTCGTCGAACGGCTCTGGCGTTCAATCAAATACGAGGAAGTCTACCCCCATGCCCACAAGACCGTATCTGAGGCCCGCGTCGGCATCGGTCGATATCTAGCCTTTTACAATAGCCGACGCCCACATTCTTCCCTTGACCGGCAGACACCGGATCAGGCCTACTTCAACGCGCTGGCACCAATGATGGTGGCGGCATAACCGAGGCGGAAATCCACTTAACGAAACGCCCGAAACTGTTCAGATAAACCGAGCCACCTCTCCGCCAGCAATCTGGGCCGCAACTACAGCTATGCAGATGAAGAATGGCTCCTTCGCCAATCGATCCGCAACCACATGCCGGGTTTCACTCTTCAGCTTCGTGGCTAAGCTCTCCACGCTGCTGCTTTGTGGGTGAAATTTTGGCGCGATCGAAAATCTTGTCCGGAAGCGCATCACCCCAGTCCTTCATGGCATAGAGGATATCGTGCAACGACGTCCCGAGTTCGGTCAGCTCGTAGACCACGCGCGGCGGAGTTTCGGCGTACGCCATCCGCGTCACCAGACCATGTTCTTCAAATCGCCGGAGGCGATGGGTCAGCGTGTGCGCGCTGATCCCGGGGAGCATGCCGCGCAATTCGGTAAAGCGGCGAGGACCACTCAATAGCTCACGGATTATTAAGGTAGCCCAGGGACCATCTAGAAGAAGCAGAAATCGCTCAACGCCACAGCACGGCATTTTTTTTGCACCCATCGACTTTTCTTTCATTAGTGCATTTGACGTAACTGATGCACATAATGCACCAATAAACTCCAGTCAGCAACGATAACGGAGTAAGCGATGTCTTTCATCATTCACGGCGCGACAGGAGCCCAAGGCGGTCCCCTTTTTGACCTCCTCCTCTCTAAAGGCGAACCCGTATTTGCCGCGGTTCGCGATCCAGCTAATTCACAGGGGACGCCGTGTGTCACTGTCGACTACAGTTCCGTGGAGTCACTTGTGTCTGCATATATGGATGCGAATGGAATCTTCTTCCATCTGCCCCAGGCTCCTGAACCTTTGCGCATCGAATATGCGCGAAACTTCCTGGAAGCGATTAAGATAGCAAAGCCCAAACGTGTGGTGATTTCGACCAGCGGGGCCGTGATTGATCGGCCCGGATCAACTGTTCAGGTTCCTGAAGACAGTGCCATGGGAATGCTCATTCGCGGCATCGGCAGCACCAACATATCTCATGCTATCGTGGCGCCCCGCCTTTACCTAGAAAATCTGCTTTTGCCCATGGTGGTCGACGGGGTGAAACAAGACGGCGTTCTACTATATCCGATCCGCGCGGATCTCCCTGTTTCCTGGAGCTCCCATCTCGATATCGCCGAGGTCGCCGAAAGGTTGTTAATGGACCATACGGTAACGGGTATCGTCGGGGTGGGACACATGCCCGGAATGAAAGGTCCTGCACTGGCCGATGGCTTCTCGGAGCGGTTCAACAAGCAAGTCCAGTTCGAAGCACAATCGCCGGAAGAATTCCGAAAATTGCTGGAGCCGATGTTAGGTCCTGCGGCTGCCAATGTTGCGGCTTTCTATCAAGCGCTCTCAACGCTGGATGAAAATGTGATTGCTGAAGACACGAGCGCGCAACAACTCCTCGGCCTCACACCTCGAAGTGTTGGAGAATGGCTGGACGACGTTTCCGCTTGACTGCTTTCGGCGTCACAACTCAAAGGGTCGTCTCGGCAAAGGCCGGGACGACGTAAATCGCGCCTGCGTCGGTCGAAGACCTTTCGGCGAGTTGCGGAGACCGACGCTGGTTCTTCCGGCGTGGCGTTATGGTTCTCATTTCCCTTTGCTAGCAAAATCTTAGCTTAGCTCAGTACCGTATGGGTCGCTAGACAACCATTCTCGAGTGTGGCGAACTGCGAGAAACCGAAATTCTGGCATGGTCCTCCCCTCTGAACGAGAGAAAGTTCTTGCACTCTGATGTGGTGACCAATGTTAAAGATTGGAGCCGAAATATCTGATTGGACTATTGTGCACGCTGATTATATCGTATTGGCGCAAGACCCGCGATATTGCCCGCATCACGCAAACAAATTTAAGGGTTGAGGCTGGCGAAAAGGCCACTGGTAAGCCACCAGCAAAGCCGAAATTGCGGCTATTGGCAAAGCCGGCTCGACCAAGTAGCCAAGGCATTTGTTCGCGGTCGGCGTCGCAAGGTATGAATCAATTCGCGCTCTACACAAGGCGCGTTCTTAAGTCGTAGCGGAGGTTTCCGCCCGTTCAGGAGAGCAATCGTGACGAGTAGAGAAGGCCAACCATCCCTGTCTGCGATGCATGGCGAAATCGGCATCCTCGCCCGTCGCAGGATCGAGGCCGGGATCATCGCACCGATCTATGAAGAGATGCGCAATCAGATCGGTGAGAAGAAGGCGCAATCCATTCTCGACACCGCCATCCGAAAGGCGGCAATAAAAGCGGGCGCGGATTTTGCCGAAAAGACGCCCGGAGGCACGACGTTGCGCACCTTCCAGGAGTTGCAGGACCTCTGGACGCAAGACGATGCGCTCGTGATCGAGGTGACAAAAGCGACCGAACAGGAATTTCATTACAATGTAAAACGCTGTCGCTATGCAGAGACCTACCAGGAGATGGGCATTGGCCATATCGGCCACCTCCTTTCGTGCAACCGCGACGGTGTTTTCTGTGTCGGCTACGATCCGCGTATCACGCTGGAGCGCACGCAGACAGTCATGGAAGGTGCCTCACATTGCGATTTTAGGTATCGTTTCCACGACACCGCGCAGGAGACCGTCGAATGACGAATGCCGGGAGACCATCCGACATGCCGTCTCACCTTTCGCTCGATGTTGACAGACTATGGTCCGATCTTCTCTCGACCGCCCGCATCGGTGCGCATGGCAAGACCGGCATGAACCGACTAGCGCTGAGCGCGTCTGACGGAGAAGTTCGTGACTGGTTCAAAGCTGAATGCCAGTCGCTTGGTTGCACTGTTGAGGTCGACAGCATCGGCAACATGTTCGCGATCTTGCCTGGCTCAGAAACGGGCCTGGCCACCATTGCCGTTGGCAGTCATCTCGACACCCAGCCCGCGGGCGGGCGCTTTGACGGCATTCTCGGTGTGCTGGCCGGAGTGGAGGTTCTGCGGGCGCTTTATGTCTCGGGTCGAAAGTTGAGGCATCCTTTCACCGTCGTCAACTGGACCAACGAGGAGGGGTCCAGGTTCTCACCAGCAATGATGGGGTCAGGCGTCTTCTGTGGAGTACACGATATCGGGACCATTCATGCCCTAGTCGATAAAGAGGGCGTGACAGTGGGCGAGGCGCTGGACAAGACCGGTTATCGCGGCGAGCATGTTCCGGGCCACCTTCCAATGGCGGCTTATTTGGAATTGCATATCGAGCAAGGGCCGGTACTGGAGGCCGATGGAAGCGCGGTTGGTATTGTCAGCGGCGTGCAAGGGCTTCGTTGGTTGGATGTCCGCGTTCGTGGCACGGAGGCACATGCCGGCGCATTCCCGATGACGTTGCGCGAGGATGCACTGGTTTCAGCAGCGAAGGTCGTGCTTGCCACGGAGGCTGTCGCGCTCAGAAATCCTCCTGGCGTCGCCACGGTGGGCTACATCGCTGCGGTGCCGAACTCACGCAACGTGGTGCCTGGGGAAGTTTGTCTCGAAATAGACCTGCGGCATCCCGAGGAAACCGGCCTTGCCGCAATGGGGGACGAGTTGTTAGCCGATATCGCGCGACTTGTGCCGCAAGCGGAAGTCTCGGTAGTTTGGCGTAAGTCTCCTGTCCGGTTTGACGCGCGGTTAAGCGAGATAATCCGGGAGGAGGCGGAGAGCCTCGGACTTTCGGCGCTGCATATGGTTTCGGGTGCCGGTCACGATGCGGCTCATCTGGCAGGCAAGGTGCCCACGGCAATGATTTTCATTCCTTCGCGAGATGGCTTGTCACATAACGAACGCGAATACTCCTCGCCACTGCAATGCAGAGACGGCGCGAACCTCTTGTTACGGAGCGTCCTTCGGATCGACGAAATCCCAGATAGCTGATCAAGATCAGACCTGCATGATGCGTTGCATAACCAATTCCGATAGCAATTGGCCTCTGCATAGATGGAGCCGTCGCGATCGGGATATGTCCGCAGACGATTGCCTTATAAAATCTGTTCTCCCTGGAAGAACCTGTTAAATTCCGTAATCGGGGCTTTTAGCTTCGATTCTCCAGTCGAGAATACGCGCTATTGTCTGCACGACCGGCCGGTGGCCACCGTAACCACTCACACGCATCCAGTCCGCCGACAAAGTTCATTCTAGTCGTCAACGATGAAGCAGCTTCGTCTTGTTATATCACGACGACCTTGCTTCCCGCCGGAACGCGGTGATAGAGATCGATTACGTCCTGATTTATCATCCGGATGCATCCTGACGAAACCGCTTGACCTATGCTGTCCGGCTGGTTGGTGCCATGAATGCGGTACAACGTGTCTTTCCCATCCTTAACAAGATAGAGTGCGCGCGCACCAAGTGGATTGGCGGGACCACCTTCCATACCACCGCTCCACTGCGCATATCTGTCAGGTTGACGCTCAATCATATTGGGTGTTGGCGTCCAGCGAGGCCATTCACGCTTAAAACCGATCGTGGCACTGCCGTTGAATTCCAGTCCCTCCCGGCCGACGCCGACACCATAACGCATCGCCTTGCCGCCCTCCTGAACGAGGTATACGAAGCGCTGCCCGGTATCGACAACAATCGTTCCCGGCTTTTCGCCAGTCTGATAATCGACCTGTTGGCGAATATTCCTGGGGTTGATCTTCGACGTGTCGATTGCTGCAACAGGGAACAGGCCATCCGTTTGCGCCGCATAACTGGCCCTCACCATCGGCTTTTGATGGTGCGCAGGCCGGACGGTTGGTCTCGGAGCCGTAGTGGCGCAGCCTGCCACGGCAACGCCTAGAAGTACGACAGAAAAAACTGTGCTTTTATTCATGGAGAACTCTCGAACGGTTGCTGCACATCCGGAGCGGTGTGCCAATTGAGCGGGGATTGAGGAAAACGGCGGTATTTCGCGCGCGTCGAAGGTATTTATCGGGGGTTTCCGGTCGCAATTGCAGAAGCTTGCAGTGTGGCGCTGGTGACCTCGCCGATCAGACGTGTTCCAATTTTTTCCCGTCCTTGCGGATCGACGAAGATCATGGTTGGCGGCCCAAAAACCTGCAGGTCCTTCATCACCTGACGTTGCCCGGTGGTATTGTCACTGACATCGAGCTTGATCAGATTAAAGCGGGTAAGATGAGCCTCAACAGCCGGATCAGACAAAACGCTCCGCTCGATTATCGAGCATGTAACGCACCAGTCGGCGGTCACATAAATAAGAACCGGCTTGCCCTGCCCGGCAGCGACCGCTGCATCAAGTTCAGCCAGCGTGTCTGCTGTCCGAAAAGCCAGCGTTCGGGTGTCGTCTTGCTTGACCGCACGCTGCGCCACCAGATTGCCAAGCGGACGGAAGGGATCGGTGCCCCCACTGGCTGCGCCAACGGCAAGGAAAATACCGTAGAGTGCGGCCGAAATACCCGCAGCTTTGGCCACGCGCTGCCTTGCGGTCGCATCGGGGCCAAGCACATCGAAAGCGCCGAGCCACGCCCCCAGACCGATAGCCAATACAGCCCAAAGCGCCAGCGCCGCCTCTGCCACAATCAAACGCGAAACCATCAGGATAGCGGTGGCCAGAAAGACAAAGCCGAATGCCTGCCGAACGGCAGTCATCCATGGACCGGCTTTTGGCAAGGCCCGCGGGCCAAGCGTGCCGAACGCAATCAGTGGGATGCCTTTTCCAAGACCAAGGGCGAAAAGCGACGCCGCCCCAAGCCTGACATCACCTGTCTGGGCGATGTAGAGCAACGCACCCGCCAGCGGTGCAGTAACGCACGGGCCGACAATGAGCGCGGAGGTAAATCCCATCAATCCTGCGGAGGCCACCGAACCACGACGTCTATTGCCGGGTCTGCCGATCAGGTTGACCAGGGCAGACGGCAATTGAAGCTCGAACACGCCGAACATGGAAACCGCCAGCAAGACGAAAAGGAGTGAAACGGTACCGACCACAAACGGCGATTGAAGCGCCATTTGCAGGTTTTGGCCCGACCAGGCTGCGACGACGCCAAGCAGACCGAAAGCCGTTGCCATGGCAGCGACATAAGCAAGCGAAAGAGTGAAGCCCCGCAAGGGCGTAACAGATTCTCCCTGCCGCGCGATTGTCCCCGCAAGGATCGGATACATTGGAAACACGCAAGGTGTGAAGGCCAGCAGGAAACCGAATAGCAAAAAGCTGCCAAGCACTATCGGCACGCCGCCGTCTTTGAGGAGCAAACTGACTATCGTGCCATTATCCGTTGCAACGGCGATCACACTTTCCGAAGCAACGGTGCCCGGAGTGGACCATTCATTGGCAAGGGACGCAGCGGCACGGTCTTGCGGATCAGCGATGGCAAGCGTCTTCATATCGACGTAACGGGTCAGTGGCGGATAGCAGATCCTGTCTTCCTGACAACCCTGATACTGAACCTCGACAGGGTCAGAGGATCCTACAAGGGGCAATACTGCGGCAACCTTCCCGTAAAAAACAGCAGTTACACCGAAGGTCGGGTCGTTTTTGGTCTGGCCATCACCCTCAAGCAAGGGGGCCGGAAGATCCATCCCCGCCTGCGTAAAGCCGAATTTGTCCTGATAGAGATAATGACCCGGTGCTATTATCCATTCGAGCATGATGCGGCCGTCGCCCCGCGCGGTGGCCGAGAGTTCGAACGCCTTGTCGGGCGAAAGCGGGGCGGCAATCGTTGTCGGTGCTTGTGCTAAAGCAGACGGGACGAGAATAATGCTCAATATTGCCAGGGTAATGGCGATGAAGGCAGACCAGACGGCTTTTCCAGGCAAAGACAGGCACTCCAGGCTTCATGCAATCGTTGCGTCAGCTGTTATGCCGCAACTTGAGGCAGGCTTGACCAGCCGCGTTCAATGACCGTAATATTGATTGTTCCGGTAAAGGATACGGCGGTCATAGCGGGTGAAGGCGTAATCGCCCTACCGCGCCGCGGTCTGCTTGGCCCGTGCGTCGGCGATAACTTGCTTGAAACCAGCATAATCCAGCGTTGACGTGCGAAACGAGCCGATCAGAAAAGACGGGGTTCCCGTAAGCCCGATCGCATCCGCCTGGGCCATGTTGCGTTTGATGAGCGCATCGATGTCTGCCCGGTGCGATGTCAAATCCGCATCGAGACGCTTCATGTCGATCCCGGCGGACTGAAGCTTCTTGCGCATCTGGTCTCTGGTCAGGCCGGAGCCGGGAATAGTCATCAGCGCATCATGGGCGACTTCATATTTCTTTTGATATTTCGCGGCAATCGCCAGCTCCGCCCCGTCGATGGAGGTTGGGCGGATCACTGGCCAGTCCTTGTAGACGTGACGAATATTGCCGTCTTCCTTGATGATCTGTTGCAGGACAGGCGCTATCTTTTTGCAGTAGGGGCAATTGTAGTCCGTGAAATTCACGATCGTCAGATCACCTTTTGGATTGCCGCCGACGGGTGCCGCCGGATCGTTGAGTATCATCTCCTTGGAGACAGCCTCCTGACCGAAAGCGACGCGACCTGCAACCAAGTTTGCGAAAACAGCACCGCCTATGGAAAGGATTGCGTTTCGGCGAGACAAGAGCGACATGGAGAGTTCCTTTCATGGGCAAAGCGCCTGGCAACTGAGCGTTAGCTGCATGGCAATTCCTCCCGCCACCTTAAGGCTGGCTTAAGGTCGGCACTGACACATAGCACTTTGTTTGCAGATCGGACGTAACAGAATGAGGATCCTTGTGGTCGAGGACGACGCGGTGTTGATGAACGGCCTGCAAGTCGGGCTTGGCCTTGCGGGCTTTACCGTCGATGCGGTTTCGCGTTGTGGGGATGCAATATTGGCACTGCGTATGTCGACCTTTGATGCAGTCGTTCTGGACTTGATGCTGCCGGACGGATCAGGTCTTGATGTGCTGGCTGATTTGCGTGACCGTCAGGCCAAGGTGCCGGTGCTGTTGCTGACGGCGCGCGATGCTATAGCCGATCGTATTGCAGGCCTTGACGCGGGCGCCGACGATTATCTCGGAAAACCATTCGATCTGGACGAAGTTGCGGCGCGACTGCGAGCCCTGATCAGACGGACTACCGGACATGCAAGCGCCCACCTTCAATGGCGCAAACTTGTTCTCGATCCCTCCAGCATGGCTGTGACGCGCGATGGAGAGCCATTGCGCCTTTCGCGCCGGGAGTTCTCCATCCTGCACGCTCTCATCGAACGGCAGGGTCAGATTCACTCCAGATCGCAGCTTGAGGATCGGCTATATGGCTGGCAGGAGGATGTCGAAAGCAACACCATTGAGGTTCATATCCACAATCTGCGGGCCAAACTTGGCCAGGGCGTTATCGAGACCGTACGCGGGGTCGGCTATCGTCTGCAGGACATTCGCACATGACCTCAATCCGCACCCGTCTGTTTTTCATCCTGCTGATCACCACCGGCATTGTCTGGTTGTCAGCGATTGCCTGGATCTATTACAGCACCCGTTCAGAAGTGGAACGCGTGCTGGATGCGAGGCTGACAGAAGCGGCGCGCATGGTCAGTTCGCTCATCACAAGCCAAGAGATAAACCCCGCAAAAAAGACCGATATTCCATCGAAAATTGCGATCATGCACACACCCTATGAGCGGCAGCTTTCCTGCCAGATCTGGGCGCTGGATGGCACGCTGATCGGGCGCTCCGACGCAGCCCCCGGGCAACCACTAACAGAAAACAGGTCGGGCTTCTCGGAAACACTGGTCGACGGAGAAACCTGGCGGGTTTACGCGGTTGTGAACGAGGCATTGGGAATGCGTGTTCTGGTCGGTGACAACATGCGCGTCCGCAACCGCCTTGTAACAGATGTTATTCAAGGCTTGGCCCTGCCTGCACTATTGATCCTTCCTGTGCTGGCCGGCTTGATATGGCTGAGCGTCCGCAAGGGGCTGGCCCCGCTAAGTTCCATGGCCGAAAAGCTGGGGACCCGCCCCGCATCCGATCTCAGCGCCTTGCCGGATGATAATAGCCCCTCAGAGATCAAGCCGGTGATCCGTTCCCTCAACGGCCTGTTCGCGCGTGTCACGGCGGCGCGGGAGCACGAGCGCGATTTCACAGCGTTTGCGGCACATGAACTGCGCACCCCTATCGCTGGTTTAAGGACCCAGGCGCAGATAGCGCTTGGCAGCGATAACGAAGACATCCGCAAGAATGCTCTACGGCAGATTGTCGTTGGCGTGGACCGGACAGCGCGCCTCGTGCGGCAACTCACAGACCTTACCAATGCTGAAAGCGGACAGGCCGGCAGTCAGGATGACAAGGTCAACCTTGGTGAAATCCTGAAGGCGCTTGCAGCCGACATAAAGCAGCACTACCCGACTGCGGCTGTGATCGATATCTCGCCGCAGCTTTTTGCGGTCACCATCGTCATGGATGTGTCGCTTTTTATGCTTTGCGCGCGGAATCTGCTTGAGAATGCCGTGTTGCATTCGCTCGCTGACCAATCCGTTCAGTGTGGGGTGTGGACCGCTCAAGGTGTCGTCGGTGTCTTCATCGACGATTCAGGACCCGGGATCCCCGAGGAAGAATTCTCCAAAGTCTGTGATCGTTTCTTTCGGGGACGCAATAAGACGACGATGGGAAGTGGGCTGGGTCTCGCGATCGCCTATCTCGCTGCGGAACGCCTAGACGTAGAGATCACTCTTCAAAATAGAACTGAAGGCGGTCTTCGGGCTGGATTACGATTTAGGTCCGTGACTAGGGTGCCGTAACCGTGGAACCTGCTTCGTCACATGCAAATTTTGATCAGCGACTAATGGAGAAGTTGCGCCGTATTTACAAAAACTCCTCCAGGTTACGTACAACATGCGGGGCAGAGCCGACATCATTGACGAGGGGTTTGTTGATGTCGTGCATCATTGTTGATTTCTGCACATGAAAAGGCTCCCGAAACATCTAATTCATTTTGCTAAAGCTCTTTTTTCCTCGTCATTGCTTAGCGGTTCGCCCGCATTGACTGAAGCTAGATAAGCGTCCATCGTTTCCTGTGACGAGGCCGCCACATAGCCTGCGGAGCGTGGTGACGTGAGAGCAACACGTGTTACCCAGGCACCATTCATCCGACAGGCGACCGTCCCTGTTACTTCCGTCTTGCGCCTCAGTTCGTACTCACGGCATAGTTCGCCTTGGCCGTCGAAGAAGCTAGACACGATGTGCAGCGTTTCAGTTTCGCCAAGCACTACATCACTGCCTGAAGGCTGTCGGCTCAGTGCAGCAATTAAGGAGTCTTTAGAAGACGGAACGACATAAAGGCCACTTTGACCGGCAACAAAACCGCCAACACCTGTGATCACGGCAAGAATTGAGGCCGCTAGCGGAATCAGCCAAGTCCGACCTGAGCGTTGGCGTTTCTTGATGAAATTGCCTGAAACGACTTTGCTTTGTTCCACTTCAGATGCGTTCTTGCGGGCGGCTTCGACCATGCGGTGGACAGATGCGGCCAATGCATCGGGGACGTGTTCGTTAATCAACGGCTTCATCGCATCCGCGACTGCCAGCCGTGTATCCAGAAAAACGGCAAGTCGTTCCGCGAGGGCCTCGTCGGTCTCGAGCGCTGCTTCCACCCGGCGGCTCGTTGCGTCATCGAGTTCACCATCGGCGAAAGCCATCAGTGTTTCGTCGTCAAAATGTTTCATATTCATGCCACGCCGCCTTTCCTATCGGACGAACGTTTTTCGCCAAGGTTTATTCCCGTTAGTTCCGCAAGATTTTTGCGTGCGCGGGCCAGCCGGCTCATGACCGTGCCGATAGGAATGGAAAGAACATCAGCTGTGTCGCGGTAGCTCAACTCCTCGACGCAGACCAACACCAGCACTTCGCGTTGCTCAACTGGCAGTTTCTGGAGGGCTGTGGCAACCTCCATCAGTTCCATGCGTGCATGGGTGGCTGCCTCGCCGGAAGGGACCGACACATCGTGGGCTTTTTCGATGTCCTCCTGGGGGCCAGCGGTGCGGAGCCTGCGAAGATGGTCGATCCACAGGTTGCGGAGAATGCGGAACATCCAGGCATCGAAGCGGGTATCGGCGGCAAAACTGTCGGCAGCCATGATCGCCCGCTCGCAGGCGGACTGCACGAGATCATCAGCCAATTCGCGCGAATGGCAGAGCGAAATCGCAAACCGTCGCATGTTGGGCAGAAAATCCACCAACCGCTGAGCTACCGTAGGAGTGTCATTCATCATGCCGTTGTTTGGCACGGTTTGGAATATTTTGTCGAGACAAACGTCTACCTGAGGTGACATTAATACCCGTGTCCGAACAATTCGGCCCCAGTTTTCAACGAAAGATAGCGACGTGTCAAAAATCATTTCACTGCGGTTCAGGCTCACCATTGTGATCCTCATTGCCTCAAGCGTGGTAACAGCGCTGCCGCTGATGCAATCGGCTCACATGCTGCGTGGGGTGTCTGCCGCAATTGCCGATGACGACGACGATGGCGGCGATGATGATGATGGCGGCGCTAACAGTTCATCGGGAGGCCAGAATGGCGGCAGCGATGACGGCCGTCGTTCAGGCGGAAACTTAGGGTCCTTTTTGAGATGGCCGTTCCAGCGGACAGAGCGCAACCCACCTCGACGTGCGGTATCTGTTCCAGATCGCGCGCCAGACGAAATCGTTACGCTGGGCCTCAACGAAAATTCTATCCTAGAACTGACGCAGGCTGGCTTTGCAGTCAAACAGCGGACGACAATTGCACTCACGGGCAGCGAGTTGGTCAAACTGACGATACCGCGGGGGATGACACTCGATGCTGCCCGGCAGGTCGCTGTGACCGCGGACCCCTCCGCATCGGTCGATTTCAACCATTTCTATCAGCCAGAACAGCAGGAGCCGCCGTCATGCACCGGTACCAGCTGTGAACTTGTCAGGCACGTGGTTGGCTGGCCTTCTGGAAGGGGGCAAACTCAAGCGACAAGCTGTTCTGCACCAATGCCGATCGGCCTGATCGATACGGCTATCAACGCCGGACATCCTTCTCTTTCCAAAGCCAGGATCGAGGTGGTGCAGCTGGAAGATGGTGCGAAGCCGACATCAGGTGAGCAGCACGGTACGGCCGTCGCGGCCCTTCTGGTCGGAGCAGCAGACAGCCGGGCACCTGGCCTTCTCCCTGCAGCTACTCTGGTGGCAATCGATGCTTTCCAGCACTATCGCAAGGCGACCGATATCGCGGACATATACGATCTTGTCAGGGCGCTTGACGTGATGTCGACGCGAAACATCCGGATTGTCAACCTAAGCCTGAGCGGCCCGCCCAACATATTGTTTGAGCAAGTTGTGCGCGCCACAATTTCAAAAGGCACAATTCTAATTGCCGCAGCGGGCAATGACGGTCCAAACGCCAAACCCGTCTATCCCGCAGCCTACCCCGAGGTCATCGCTGTCACTGCCGTGGACAGAAATATGAAGCCCTACCGGCGCGCCGTTCGTGGCGATCATATCGATATCGCCGCACCCGGCGTCGGCGTCTGGACGGCTGCATCTGTTTCCGGCGGCAGACAGAAGACTGGCACCTCTTTCGCCGCGCCCTTCGTAACGGCTGCTGCGTCTTTGCTTCTCGGAGCAAATCCCCGAATGGATCCTGACGACGTGGCCGACGCCCTGACGCGTTCTGCCAGCGACATGGGCGCACCTGGCAAGGATACGATCTTCGGCTGGGGTTTGCTGAACGCACGGGCGCTGTGCCACAGCTGAGAGCGCAAATGAAATGCCCGGCACGAGGCCGGGCATCATTGTCAGACTTCGATGCCGATGGCATCAATCGTCATCGTCATCGTCATCGTCATCATTGTCGTTGTCGCGTGGATCACCGCGAAACCTTGACCATCCATCGTCCCCACCACGATACCGGCCGATAGACCTACGGTCATCATCATCATGATCGACCAGAATGAGTTGCGAGGATGCAGCCAACTGCGGTGGCAGATATGGCATGGCGTTCGCTGCAGGCACCGTGACCGTCAGGGTGGTGGCGGCTAGCAGCGCCTTGGCGCTGCTGGCAAGAAACCGGTTCATCGCTATTCTCCTTCATCTTTGTATCTGTTGCGATGGATGAACGCTGCAGAGGCCAGCTTATTCCGCTGAGGGCCGCTTTTTTTCCGCCTGAGATCGGGCCTTTCAAAAAATGGAGTCGGGCGGGAATATTCTCCATCACGGAACGTTCACAATGGGACCGCGGGATTTGGTACTCCCGTTCTGGCATTTGCCCCCTGGTGAGGGCGTAACCCGAAGGAGAACAACCGGTGGCACATCTGATGTCTTTGCCCGCGGCAAATCCGCAAAATGAGCAGACTGACGGCACGGTTCCCGAGGCACATGTATCCGTGCAAAAACTTAGGCGAGTGGTCGCGGCATTGTTAGTAGTCTTCGCGGGCATACTGATCTTTCTTGCCACAGATGGCCTCACGACGCCGATGCAGGCGACACTCTTTATCTTCGTCTGCGCAATCACGGCCTGGACGATCCTTGAACTGCCGGAGACCCCTGTTGCGTTGGCTGGAGCCCTTGCCCTTGCGATTGTGGGGGCCATTCCGGAGGAACTGGTCTATCGGTCGCTGGGCAATGACATCATCTGGCTTCTTCTATCGGCATTTGTGATTGCAGGTGTGCTGCGCCATGTTGGTCTTATCGAACAGATAACCGCACGCCTGATGCCGCGAATGCGCAGTATAGGTTCGATGTTCTGGATGCTAACGCTTCTGACATTCGCCACCACGTTCATTATCCCATCCACATCCGCCAGGGCCGCCATTCTCATGCCGGTTTATCTTGGGCTGTCTGCCGCTATCGATAATGTGAGGATTTCGCGAGCTCTCAGTCTGCTCTTTCCGTCGGTGATCCTTCTTTCGGCAGGCGCTTCTCTCATCGGCGCAGGCGCGCATCTCGTCGCTGCAGGTTTCCTTTCCAATCTTACCGGGAGCCGTCCCGATTTTATCGACTGGCTGGTGCTGGCAGGTCCTTTTTCGCTGGTCATCTGCCTTATAACTTGCGCGATCCTGCTTCAGGTGTTTCTGACAAAAGAGGAGCGCGATATAACGATAAACAGCAGCCCGGCCCTGAAGCGTCCTGTTGCTTTTTCGCGTCAGCAGATAGCGGTCGCCGGCGTGGTCTGCTGCACCATTGTTTTGTTTGCCACGCAATCCCTTCATGGCATCGGCATGGCGCTCGTCGGCGTAGCCGCAATGCTTGTCCTTTGCGTCCCCAAGCTCTCTGGCACAAACCTGAAGGACGCGTTGAAAACGGTCGAGTGGAACCTGCTCTTATTCATGGCGGGCACTCTGGTCATCGGCGAAGCGCTGATCGACACAGGGACGGCCCAAATGCTGGCGGACAGGCTGGTGAATGTCTTTCGGCAGGGAATGGTTTCCTCCCCGGTTCTCATCATCGCATTTGCCGCGATCGTCGCCACCTTTTCCCACTTGGTGATAACGTCGCGTACGGCACGGGTTACGGTTCTCATTCCGGCTTTCGCCCTGCCCCTGTCGGCGCTGGGCGTCAATCCAGCTGCCCTCGTCATGGTCGTGACGCTCGCAAGCGGGTTCTGCCAAACGACCATGGTATCGGCGAAACCGGTGGCGATGTTCGGGGGTATCGAGCCTGCTGCCTTCACTCAGGCTGATCTGCGAAAGCTCGGCTATTATGTGGCACCGCCCTTCATCATTCTTCTCATTTTACTCGCAACGATCCTCTGGCCCAACCAAGGAACTCCGATGAAATAGTCATCTTAGTCAATCAGTTAAGAACCCAAAACGGCCGCATAATGCGGCCCTTTTTATTTAGCCGAATAAATATCTTCAGGCGCGGAATAAGTGTCCAGCCACCACGTTCCTCCCGTGTCACTCATCTGTCACGAAAGGAACATCCCATGCCATTCCGCGTCGTCGTAGCCCCATCGGGTTTCAAGGAAAGCCTATCCGCAGAACAGGCTGCCGACTGCATCGAAAAAGGCGTGCTGCGCGCTTTCCCAGACGCGGTTGTCATCAAGGCACCCATGGCTGACGGCGGTGAAGGGTTTACCCGCGCGCTAGTCGGTGCCACCAAAGGCACAATCCATCCTGCCATTGTAACTGGCCCACTCGGGCAGCCTGTCGCTACCTTTGTCGGGCTGCTTGGCGGAAGCGCCGATTCTACCGCAGTGATCGAAATGGCCGCCGCGGCCGGCCTCAGTCTCGTTCCGCGTGAATGCCGTAACCCATGCCTAACGACAAGTTACGGCGTTGGTGAACTGGTTCGCGTCGCACTCGATCTTGGCGCGAAGCGGATTCTCTTAGGCTGTGGCGACAGCGGTATTAACGATGGCGGTGCTGGCATGGCACAGGCGTTGGGTGTCCGGCTGACGGACGCCGAAGGCAAAGAACTCGACCGTGGTGGTGCCGCATTGGTGAACCTGAAGTGCGTTGACATCAGTGGCCGCGACCCGCGCCTGTCCCAGGTTCGTATCGACGCTGCCGTGAACTGGCATAACCAGCTTCTCGGCGAGCGCGGTGTGGCTCGCGTTTTCGGCCCGCAGAAGGGGGCAACACCGGAACAGGTCGAGCAATTGGCTGCGGCCATGGAAACCTATGCGACCTGCATCGAAAATGCCACCGGTTACGATGTTGGCTCGGCTCCGGGGGCTGGCGCATCTGGCGGATTGGGTGCTGCCGTTCTCGGTCTGCTCTGCGGCAAGCTTCACCCGCGCTATGATATCGTCATGCAATATCTGGAGATTGACGAATACATCCGCCACGCCGACCTTGTCATCACCGCGGAAGGTAGTCTGGACGGCCAGACGCCATTTGGTAAGGTTCCGGCCGAGGTTGCCCGCCGCGCCAAGCAGGCAGGCGTTCCGGTGGTCGCGCTGGCAGGTACGATCGGCAAGGGTGTGAGGCTCAATCTCAATTGCGGCATAGACGCATTTGCCTCGATCTTGACCCGCCCATGCACGCTGGAGGATGCGATTTCTTCGGCCCCAAAACTTCTTGCCCGCGCCGCAGAAGATGCTGTGAGGATGATCATGATTGGGGCTAACCTGAGATTGCCCATGGCTAAAGCCAGTTAACAAGTGTACGTGGCGAGTGGGTTCAGTCCAACTCAATGAATTTCTGTGCCAGTCTTACCAGTGAGCGCGGCAGCATGCATGCTCCAGATCTCAGCTGCGCTCTTACAACCTGCAATGATCACTTGGGATGTTGAGTGGTTCAATGCGTGTTTTGGTGTTTTCTCCGAAGCTTTCGGCCGGCTCGTCATTCATACTCAGCCTTGATGCAAACCACTTCGAAGGGGTTTGCCTCGAATCTGAACAGGTGTTACGCAACCGCCGCCGCGTAGGATAGCTTCCATGTCACGTGTTCGCAAAGCATTGATAGCGCGTCCTTTCTGGCGCACCAACAGGTCGCGGGCCTATTGAGCATCAGACCAGCTTGTTGCTCAACGGATTTAACCGCAACCAACCGCATCATGGGGCGCGGCACTGCTTCCGTGGTAGCCTCCGCATCAACTGCATCTGTTTTGCCGCATTTGACACAGTGTAACATAGGCAGGCGTCATGATCTTCACCTAGCTTAGAAAGCCCAGGCCAAAATAATGGTAAGCGCCTCCTGCCTCGATACCAACCGAGATGCCGGAACCTTGGCGATATACTCACAACCTCACTTCGCCGGAGCCGACGTGTAATGACGACATTCCCGACACCACCCGTCCGATGCACCTTAAAAACGCTCGTCGCCAAATCAAGCCCTATCGTAGCAATCGGCTCCATGGACGGCTCTCCTCATAGGAGCGTTTCAAAACGATCACACTTAGCTCCACGGGGTGCATCCACCACATCACCCCTATGACATAGGGGTAAGCGGGAAGCTGACCCCATCTGGCGTAGTTAGATCGTACGGCTGTATTGCAGATAGACGATTCACAAACTGTGAGCTTCTATGTCTGCGCCTAGCTCTGGAACCAGAAACTTTCATATGATCGAGGCTGTCCCTGAGCGCTTGGAAGGCGCTCCAAGGCAGTTCCGCCGACGTTGGTCGGATGAATTCAAAGAACATGCTGTTGCAGAGGCGATGGAACCGGGTGCCAGTGTTTCAGCGATCGCACATCGCATCGGAATTCATCCATCGCAGCTATTTGGCTGGCGTCGCGATGCTCGGGAGCGACAGCGATCCGCGTCGTCCGGAGCCGCTGTTTGCACGCAAGCCGGTTCTGGTGGCTCAAATTCGGTGGTTGATGTTGTCATCGGCGATGTTGTTATCCGGGCCGGACCCGATGTTGACGCAGCGCACCTGCAACGGGTGATCCGGGCGGTACTTTCAGCATGATCCCGTCAGGCGTCAAAGTCTTCCTCGCGAGCCATCCAATCGACTTTCGTAAGGGGCCTGATAGCTTGCTGTCGCTAGTGCGCGATGCTGGCAGCGATCCGTTCAACGGAGCGCTCTATGTCTTCCGGGCGAAACGAGCAGACCGGATCAAGATTGTCTGGTGGGATGGCTCATGCGTTTGCCTTTATGCAAAGCGGTTGGAGAAGGCGCAATTTTGCTGGCCGCGCATTGGTCACAACCGGGTCCAGCTCAACAATGCCCAGCTTCTGGCTTTGGTAGATGGAATGGACTGGAAACGCGTTCGATCAACAGCGATCAAGCCACCCGAGATTGTTGGGTAAAAGCCCTGCGACGAATTGAATCATGCACCTAAAACTTCGGGCGGATCACAGCGAAATATGCTCTGATCATACCCATGACGCGACCCGAGATAGAGCTCCCGGATGATGTAGAGGCACTCAAGGCCATGGTTCTTGCCATGACTGAGAAGGCCGCTCGCGTCGAGGCTTTGGAAAAGCAGGTCGACGATCTCGAGGCCCGAAATGCTCATGCCGATGAGCGCATCGAGCGGCTGACACAGATCCTGAAAGCTTTTGACCGCGCGCGCTTCGGGCGGCGTTCAGAGAAACTTGCAGCGGCCAGTGTCGATGACGAGCAGCATACTTTTGTCTTTGAGGAGATCGAGACCGGCATTGCGGCGATCAGGGCCAAGGTTACGAGTGGCATCAACAAAGATGGCAAACGTCCACCGAGGCCACGCAAGGGCTTTGCGCCGCATCTGGAGCGTATCGAGGTGATGATCGAGCCGGAAGACTTGCCGGAGATGTGGGCAAGACAAAAATTCTGATCGGAGAAGACATATCCGAACGATTGGATGTCGTTGCAGCGATGTTCCGTGTCATTGTCACGCGCCGTCCCAAATACGCTTTTAAGAACGAAGACGGCGTGATCCAGGCCGCGGCCCCGACACATATCATTGAGGCGGGCATTCCAACAGAAGCGCTTCTGGCTCAGATCGCCGTGTCCAAATATGCCGATGGGCTACCACTCTATCGGCAGGAAGCGATTTACGCCCGCGACAAGGTCGAACTTGACCGCAGGCTCATGGCTCAATGGATGGGAAAGCTGGGGTTCGAGCTCGACATCCTCGCCGATTATATCCTCAACGAAATCAAGAAGGCGGAACGAATATTTGCCGACGAGACGACCCTGCCGACGCTTGCGCCCGGGTCGGGGTCGGCAAAAACCGCATGGCTATGGGCGTATGCCAGGGATGACCGACCGTTCGGAGGCAACGGTCCGCCGATGGTGGCCTATCGCTTCGAAGACAGTCGGGCGACCGATTGCGTGGCACGGCACCTCAGCGGCTATCGCGGGATTCTGCAGGTTGACGGGTACGGGGCCTACAGCAAGCTTGTCCGCAAGGACGGCGGCAACGACGGCGTTACTCTGGCTGGCTGCTGGGCACATAGCCGCCGCAAGTTCTATGAATTGCATGTCGCCAAGAGCTCCAAGGTCGCCACAGAGACGGTCGAGCGCATGGCAGAGCTCTGGGAAATAGAGGACACAGTCCGTGGTCAAAGCCCTGAGGCGCGTGTCGCAGCCCGACAAGAACGCGCGGCAGAGATCGTCCGAGATCTGTTCGCTCTCCGGCAGACGACCCTGCCGCGCGTGCCGACTAAATCCAAACTCGCTGAAGCTCTACGGTACTCGATCAAGCGTCGTGACGTCTTCGAACGCTTCCTGACCGACGGCCGTGTCGAGATCGACTCCAACATAGTCGAGCGAGCGATCAGACCGCAGGCGATTACAAGAAAAAATAGCCTCTTCGCTGGCAGTGATGGTGGCGGCAGGACATGGGCGACAATCGCGACGCTACTGCAGACTGCAAAGATGAATTCTGTCGATCCCCAGGCCTGGCTGACGCAGACGCTCGAGCGCCTTGCAAATGGCTGGCCTAGCAGCGAAATCCATACCCTTATGCCGTGGAGCTACAGGGCCTGAACGGCCTAAGCTTGCCGCTTACAATTCTTGCATATTGCGCCGAGTTTTACATTCCCAAACAGCCAACGTAGCTACTCAACCTAGTTGACCAGTGATGTGCGGGAAGCGCTCGCTGCTTCCCTGGCGTACCCATGCATGACGGCCCCAATCTGATAATCCGCAACTATCCCAACGCAAAATCTCAAGTTCATGCTGACCCGCAACGCCTGCTAAGCTTAGCGTTCGCGGTTATGATAGCCTAACTGCCATTATGCTTGATGTGTGGTCTAGTGCTGTGAACGTAATCTTCTATCCATCATCTGTTCATGAAGCAGCCACGCCAGCTTCAGAGAGGACATCCATATTCCTGTTGTCGCTCACAACGAGCAATCAAACAGGAGACACATATGCGCTGGATAGCCAAGGCGACTGCCATAACGGGAACTGCCCTGCTTATGACCGCCGGCGTCGTGAACGCCGTCGAAATCCATAACGGGGCCATCAGCGAGGCTGAGGTCCTTCAGACACAAAAGGCATGGGGCGAGGCTCTGGTGGCCATTTCCCGAGAATACGAAGAAAAGGGTGCAAAGCCCGCCCATGACATGGCGGCGAAGGTAATCGATGCGGCCTACGGCTACCAGTTGGGTCCGGTGCTTTTCAAACCGACCTTGACGCAGGAACCTCAAACATTCCGTACCGATCGTGAAGGCGCCCTTGCGTATTTCGTAGGTCAAAACCCGAAATACCCTACCGATACGGGCTTTGCGCTGAAGGGATGGCGTGAAGTCGACGTCAAGAATGCTGCCATTCTTCTGGATGGCGAATACGCGACGACCTTGGGCAAGGTATCCTTCACCGACAAGGACGGTAAGGTGACGACCGTCGACAAGTCGTGGACGTTCAAGAAGGATGATGAGGGAACGATCCGTATCGTTCAGCATCACTCCTCACTGCCTTACGCCGTCAAGTAATATCGGCCTGAAGCAGGAAGCGACTACCGATCTGTTTCAAGACGGTAGCCGATGCCCCGAACAGTTGTGATGCAGGATCGACCCTCCGACGAGCGGTCGATCTTTGCACGCAACCGACGCACATAGACATCGACGACATTTGTCAGCGGGTCCTCGCCAGCACCCCAGATATTCGCCAAAATCCGTTCCCGGCTGAGAACGCGTCCTGGTGCCGACAAGAAGAGCTCAAGGAGTGCAAGTTCCTTTGCTGTCAACAAAATTTCGTCGCCCTCCACGGTAACCCGCATGGACTCCCGGTCCAGTTCCAGCAGTCCGACGGACAAAATCTTTGGCCCAAGCGGGCGCAGATCGATGGGGCGGCGCATGAGCGCTTCTATACGTGCCAGCAGTTCTTCGAACGAAAATGGCTTGACCAGATAGTCGTCAGCGCCCATGCGCAATCCCGAGATGCGATCATTCACCGACCCAAGTGCGGTCAACATCAAGATCGGTGCGGATATCCCGCTGGCGCGGAGCGTCTGGCAGACATCGGAACCGTTGATGATCGGCAGCATGAGATCGAGCAAAATGGCACCGTTCGCGCCTGTGGAGCGCCATTCCTGCCATAACTCGTGAGCGCGTTCGATACCGGTCGGGCCATCGCGTGCGACGGTGACGCTGTAGCCCTCCGCGCGTAATCCGCGCTCCAGAAAATCTGCCACCCTCGGATCGTCTTCTATGATGAGTATGTTCACTTCTTCGTCTCCACGACGGGTTCAAGAACGGCAGCGTTTCTGAACAATGGCAACCGAAGCATGGCCGTCGTCCCTTCGTCACTATCGCTGGAAAGGGTGATCGTTCCCTCATGTGCCGATATCAGATGTTTGGCGATGGACAACCCGAGACCCGTGCCTTCCGGGCGATGAAGCCTTGCATTGTTGCCGCGGAAATTTCGGTCGAAAACGTGGTCGATGGCGTCAGGCTCGATGCCTATTCCGTGGTCGCGAACGATCAGTTCCCAGGTTTTGCCGACAACGCTGGACGCAACTTCGACGTGACCATCGTGGGGTGAATAGCGGATGGCATTATCCAACAGGATAGCGATGACCTGCCTCAAACGAAAAGCGTCGCCGGCCACAATCGTCTCCGCATCCTCGATATCCGTCGTGACCGTGACACTGCGCTGATTGGCCAAGGCGGCGGCACTCAACAGCGCTTCCTCAAGCGGACCTGCAATATCAATCGGCTCCCTGTTCAGCGCCAACGTCTCATCTTCGCCACGCGACATCATCAGGAGGTCGTCGATCAGGCTTCCCATCTGGCTCGCCGCCTGGCCTATGCGCGCGAGCGATCCGCGATAGTCGTCATCCGCCTTTTGCCCGCGCAACGCAATCTCCGCTTCACCCCGGATTGCTGTCGTCGGTGTGCGCAACTCGTGGCTGATATCGGCCAGCAAACTGCGCCGACGACCTTCAGACGCACGCAATCGCGACAAGGCATTCTCAAGGGCAGACGTTCGCTCTCTGACCTGTTGCTCGAGCACGGTGCGGTGGTTGGCTTCTTCATTTCGTCTTAGCAAAAGCTCGGACGCCATTCGGTTGATGCTGGCAGCAAATCGGCCGAATTCGTCGGTGGTCGTCACGGGGATACGATGTTGGAGCCGACCGGCTTCATAAGCCCTTGCCCCTTCCGACATTTGCTGGAGCGGGCGACGGATGGCATTGGCGATGGCGTAAGCCAATCCCATGCCAATGACGGCGATGATGAACGTCAAGACCGCAAGTACGCGATTCAGCTGCAGGAGAGCGGCATCCGCATTGGCGCGCGTGATGTTGAGTTGCGACCGTTCCTTGGCGATGGTGTTGTTGAGGACTTCGCGAAGATCCCGCCCGGCTCCCTGATCGAAAACTTTCTCGATGGAGGCCCAGGCCGTTCGCACATCATCTGCTCCCGTATGAGACCTGATGTCTTCGATGGCAGGTTTCAGTGCAATGACACTTCCGGAGATCAGCTGCAAGGCTTCATCGCGCGCATCGTCATCATCGGCGGGTGCACCGGCCAGATGATCCATCCTACGCGTTTCTTGGCTGATACGCTGAAGCTGTTCGATGGTCGCAGCCATATGATTGCGCAGAATTTCGCCGTCGCTTGGAGCATGATCTGCGCCAATCAGCGCCCGCAAAGACCACGCGCGCAGCCGCTGTTTGGTTGCCGACAGCTCCAGCAGACCGGAAAGAATATCTCCCGCATATCGTCCGCGAACGACCTGCTGTTCTGCCTCTGTGGCGATGTGTCTGTTAAGTAGACCTTGGGACACGATAAGAATAGCCAGAACTGCAAACGCCGAGACCAGTCTTATCGTGAAGTCAAACCGCCTCATCCTCACTCTCCCATTAGGCAAACGTTACGCGCCTGCATCTCACCCTATAAAAGCGTTGGCTGATCGCTGAGTTAGCGATCCACCTAGAATGGACTTTGCGGTTTTTATCTGACTGAGCAAGCCTCACTGCTGTCAAAGCGCAAAGGGCCTCGCCGAACGCCAGACTTTGGACAATCTCATGAGGAGCGTCTGGAAAACTGAACGTGATATGACGCAAAAATCCTAAGCGGCCACATCCAAATCGACGAACCTGAATGCATCAGCTTTATCACGTGGATGGATTCCATTAGAAACCAACCACGAACCGAAACATGTATCGCCAGGCTCTAAGGATAAAGGTGATGGGTATTTGCATCGAAGATTGTCTGACCGAAAACGATGCGAACATTCGTGGCGTCAAGCTCTTGATGAGAATCGAACCAGTGACCTGCAATTCTAAAGGCTTAGGCGGCCCAGGGATTGATAACTCTCAATCCGGCTACTTCAAATGGGCTTGTATCTCGCGTTGCGACCGCGAGATGGTTTTCTGCAGCCGTAGCAGCAATGTATCCATCAGCCTTCCCGATCGCCTTTCCGGATGTTCGGGCGCTGGCCATCAGGTCCGCGTATAATTGGGAGGTACCCACCGCAATGCCAAGACGGCAAAGCGTTTGATGCACAAGCTCCTGAAAGCGCAAGGCCGCGCGCCGAGTATAAGATAACCGACAAGTCGCGGTCGTAGAATGCAGCGAAGCGGGCAAATTTGGCTGGCGTCGACCACCGTTGTCAGGGGACTGAACAATCGAGCGGGGGGCTCCCATCAACCCGTCTGAATACGGGAGAGGATCATGAAGCGCTTCAAGTCAGCTCGACAGCTTCAGCGTTTCGTTTCTAACCACGACTAGATCACCAACCTCTCAACGTTCCCGCCATGATATTCCATCTGCGCAACACCGCGATCTGCGATCAGCAGCCACGCTAGCATTGCGGCAAGTCGGACGCCTTCACGCCGCGTAAGCCAGAACCTCACGCGCTTAGAATGGTGTCACGGATTTAAGCTTACAGTGCCAAAATCAGTTATTCTGTGAAAGCCTCCTCACGTTTCCGGCGGATACTCGGTGCCAGCACGAGTGCTAGCACCACGACGGCGAACACCAGCAATGATAGGCTGAGGGGGCTACGCAGAAAGATTGACGGATCGCCCTGGCTAATGAGCATCGCGCGGCGCAGGTTCTCTTCCAGCATTGGCCCGAGAATGAACCCAAGCAAAAGCGGCGCGGGCTCGAAGCGCATCTTCGTGAGCGCGAAACCAACAATGCTGAAGCCTGCCATGACGAAGACGTCGAAGACGCTGTTGTTGATGCTGTAGGCACCGATGCAGCAGAAGGCGATGATCGCCGGAAACAGCAAATGGTAGGGTACGGTCAGCATGCGCACCCAAAGTCCGATAAGCGGGAGGTTGAGGATCACGAGCATCAGATTGCCCGACCACATTGAGACGATCATGCCCCAGAACAGTTCCGGCTCGTCGGAAATGACGTTTGGTCCGGGTGTGATACCCTGGATGATCATCGCCCCCACCATCAGTGCCATGACTGGATTGCCGGGAATACCGAGTGTCAGCATCGGAATAAATGACGTCTGCGCCCCGGCATTGTTCGCTGATTCCGGTGCGGCAACGCCCTCTATGGCTCCCTTGCCGAATTCGGCCCGGTTCGGGGATATCCGCTTTTCCATCGCATAGGCGGCGAACGAGGCAAGCATCGCCCCGCCCCCCGGCAATACACCGAGGAACGAGCCAAGCGCAGTGCCGCGCAGAACAGGCGCGATGATCCGCTTCAAATCCTCTTTCGTCAGCATCAGGCCGGTCACCTTCTTGACTCCGACCGAACGCTCTTGCTCGTTCTCCAGATTGCGCAGGATCTCGCATATCCCGAATATGCCCATGCTGACTGCGACGAAGTTTAAACCATCGTAGAGTTCCGGGACGTCGAACACATAACGGGGCGTACCACTTTCGACATCCGTCCCGATCGTCCCTAGCACAAGTCCGAAAACTATCATCGCAAACGCCTTCAGCAACGATCCGCTGGCAAGCGCCACCGATGCCACAAGGCCGAGGACCATGAGCGAGAAATATTCCGCCGGCCCAAAATTAAGTGCCACCGCGGCAAGTGGCGGGGCTGCGACGGCGAGCAGGATGGTCGCCACCGTTCCCGCGAAGAAGGAACCGAGAGCCGCTGTCGCAAGCGCCGCGCCCGCTCGGCCATTGCGCGCCATCTGGTAACCGTCGATCGCGGTGACGACGGATGAGCTCTCACCCGGCAGGTTGATGAGAATGGCTGTGGTCGAGCCTCCATACTGGGCCCCATAGAAGATGCCGGCCAGCATGATGAGTGCGGATTCCGGCGGCAGACCGAAGGTGATAGGTAAAAGCATGGCGATGGTCGCGGTCGGTCCCAGCCCCGGCAGAACGCCGATCGCGGTGCCCAAAAGGCAGCCAACAAAGCCGTAGAACAGGTTCATCGGCATGAATGCTGTCGAGGCACCCAGCCAGAGGTTAGAGAAGATATCCATAAGCAATCCAATCCGGTTTCGTCGGCTGGCTGCGAGCGTTAAGTGAGGTCGCCGATGAATGGCACCCACGGTCCGAAGGCGCTAACAGGAAGCGACAGAAGTTTCGTGAACACCAGCACAGAACAGACGGCCAGAAAGAGGCCGAGCAGGATCGAATGACGCCAGTTGGCATAACGGCTCGCCGCCCCTACCCCGGCTATTAGCAGCACGATGGTGGGAGCGAGACCGAGACCGGACAATAGCAGCCCGAAGCCCACCGGCGCTGCGATTACCAAGCTGTACGCCTTCCAGTTCCACACATCCGGCTCGCTGTCTTCAGCATCAACCATAAGCGACTGAACGATGATCATCGCGCCGATCGCCAACAGAATGAGGCTCAGCATCGTCGGAAAATAGCCTGGACCCATGCGAAAGGAGTCTCCGACTTCCAGTTCCCGACCGAACCATAAAAAAAGCAGTCCGACACAGATCATTGTCACACCGCCAACAAAGTCGCGGCCATTTCTAATTTTCAGCATGGCATGATACTCGCGTGTGAAAGACGTGCCGGCCGACGACTAGTCCCCAGCCGACGGATTGCCTTACTGCAGCGGCACGTTGGCCGCCTTGATTACGTCGGCCCACTTTGCTGTTTCCTTGTCGATGAAGACTTGGAATTCGGCAGACGTATTGCCAACCGGCGTCACGCCCATCGCCTTGAGCTTTTCCTGCATTGCCGGCTCGGCGATGATCGCCTGCACTTCCTTGCTAAGCTTTTCGACGATTTCCGGTGGCGTGCCGGGAGGCGCGAAGAGGCCGTGCCACGAGGTCGCGTCGAAGCCGGGAATGACGCTCGCCATGGTTGGTACGTCGGGCAGGAGAGCGGCCTTTTCCAGGCTGGTGACGGCCAACGCCTTGACCTTGCCGGCCTTCACCTGCTGGGCAGCCGTGGGAATGTTGTCGAACATCATATCAACGTGTCCCGCGACGACATCGAGGATGGCCTGGCTGCTGCCCTTGTAGGGTACATGAGTGATCTTGATGTCGGCCTTCGTCGCTAGCAACTCGCCCGCCAGGTGGATCGACGTGCCCACGCCCGAAGATGCGTATGTGTGCTTACCCGGCTCCGTCTTCAGGAACGCAATCAGTTCCTCGACATTGTTGGCCTTGATCTTGTCGGGGTTGACGACCAGAACGTTGGGCAGGCTGGCGATAAGAGAAATTGGCGCGAAGCCCTTTTCCTTGTCATAAGGCAGTTTTTTGTAAAGAGTCTGGTTGATGGCATTCGAGCTCACCGTGCCCATGCCTATGGTATAGCCATCGGGCTTGGAACGGGCGAGATCGCCAAGACCGATGTTCCCACCAGCGCCCGGCTTGTTTTCAACGATGAAACGCTGTCCCAGCCGCTTGTCGAGTTCTTCCGCGACGAGGCGGCCGAAAGTGTCCGTATTGCCACCCGCCGCGAATGGAACGACCACGGTTACGGTCTTGGTTGGATAGTCCTGCGCATGGCTCGGCTGGAGGCCGGATGCACATATTACGGCCATAGCGGCCGCAAACGTCGTTAAACGTTTGAGGTTCATTGTAATTCCTCCACTTGTCCGGCGTCTGGCCGGCCCCATTAGACCACTCCCGGCATCCTCCTACCGGTAAAATGGAAGCGCTTTCATTCTACTGTGAAAATCCTCGGCTGCAACCTTGATGCGCGAAATAATTGTAACTGTAATTCAATATGTTAGTGATTTTAACGGCATTTCAATAATCGGATCCCTTGATTACGACAGGAATGAAAGCGTAACTCATTTTAACAGGAGCGATGATCATGTCTGACTATGACAAGCGAAGGCACATCACGACCAGTGGCCCGGTAACGCTCGCTGATATCGCCAAACTCGCTGGCGTCTCGCCCGTTACCGTATCGCGCGCCATTAATACCCCGGCACTGGTCAAACCGCGAACCTTGGAAGCGATCGAGAAGGTCATCGCTCGAACAGGGTATGTGCCGAACCTTCTGGCTGGCGGCCTTGCCTCCAGAAAGACCCGACTGATCGCAGCAATTGTTCCGTCGGTCGCCAGCACTATTTTTGCCGAAACCATTGAAGGCCTTAATGCCGAACTGGTCTCCGCCGGTTACCAACTTCTACTCGGTTTATCCGGGTACGATGCCAAACGTGAGTTGGAGCTCACCCGCGCCATCCTTGCCCGGCGTCCCGACGGCATTATCCTGACCGGCATCACCCATCTTAAAGAAACCCGAGCCATGCTCACAGGTGCTGGCCTCCCGATCGTCGAAATTTGGGATTCAACACCCTCGCCACTCGATACCGCGGTCGGATTTTCACACGATGGCGTCGGCGCAATGGCCGCCGAGCATCTACTCATCCGTGGCTATGATCGCTATGCACAGATCGGCGCCAACGACCCACGTGCAGTCCAACGTCGCGATGGCTTCGTCAATCGCCTCAAGGGCATTGCAAATGTCGAGCTTCCGGAGCTGGAAATGAGCTCCCCGTCGACCTTCCGTGATGGACGCCTTGCGATGGCGCAACTCCTCACTCGCGGCGAAGATACGCTGGGCGTCTTTTGCTCGTCGGATGTGGTTGCCCATGGCGCCCTTGCAGAAGCGCACGCACGAGGATGCCGCATGCCCGATAAGCTAGCCATTATCGGCTTCGGTGACTTCGACTTCGCACCCCATACACATCCGCCGCTCACCACAATACGGATCGACCGCCGCGATATCGGCACCCAGGCGGCACGGTCTATCCTCCGAAAAATTGAAGGTGACCCAAATGTCGAAACGATGATTACCATCGACTTCCACATCGTCGCCCGAGGAACAGCCTGAAGTACGTTTAGCTCATGGTCGCTTGCCGAACTCTGCCACTCCACGCGTCCACTGTCCGGCCTGTTGCGACAGCGTGATACCCAGACCCGGCCGGTTCGGCACCAGCATCCTGCCGTCTTTGATTTCCAAACGCTCGTTGAACAAAGGATCAAGCCAATCGAAATGCTCTACCCAGGGCTCAAGCTCATAAGCGGCGGCAAGATGCAGGTGGATTTCCATTGCAAAATGCGGGGCTAGCTGCAGCTTTTTCGCTTCTGCAAGCGCACAGATTTTCAGAAACTGCGTGATGCCGCCGACGCGCGGCGCGTCTGGCTGAATGAAGTCAACGGAATTGTTTTGAATGAGGGCCACATGCTCCAGCACGCTCGCCAGCATTTCGCCGGTTGCAATCGGCGTATCAAGCTGGGCTGCGAGCGCGGCATGTCCCTCGATATCGTAGGCATCCAGCGGCTCTTCGATCCACGTCAGATGATAAGGCTCCATCAGCCGCCCAAAGCGCATTGCAGTTGGACGATCCCATTGCTGGTTTGCATCGACCATCATCGCCGAGCGGTCGCCAATTTGCTCGTGAACCGCCGCAACACGCTTGAGGTCAACATTGATGTCTGGCTGCCCGACCTTGATCTTGATGCCGCCAATGCCTGCCGCAATTGACTGCTCGACATTGTCGAGAACTTCTTCGATTGGCGAGGAAAGAAACCCGCCTGATGTGTTGTAGCACCGGACGCTGTCACGATGGGCTCCAAGCAGCTTTGCAAGCGGCAGACCAGCGCGTTTTGCTTTGAGGTCCCAAAGCGCGATGTCGAAGGCTGCGATCGCCTGCACTGCAAGTCCGCTACGCCCAACGGACGCACCAGCCCAGCACAACTTGTTCCAAAGCTTCCCAATATCGTTCGGATCTTCGCCGATGAGAACATGGGCTATTTCCTTGGCGTGTTCGTATTGACCTGGCCCGCCCGCGCGCTTGGAATAGCTAAAGCCAATGCCGCTGTGGCCATCTTTGGTCTCGATCTCCGCAAACAGGAACGCCACCTCGGTAAGGGGCTTCTGCCGCCCGGTCAAAACCTTCGCGTCGCTGATCGGCGTCTTCAGCGGCAAGAAGATCGACGAAAGCCTGATCCAGGCAATGCTGTCGGCATTCATCACATTTGGGGATAGGTTCGTTGGTGCCTGTTGTGCGTTCATGTCTCTACCCTATTTTAGCCTTCGCCCTCCACAGAGTGCGCTTCTCTTGACCAATATCCGCCCGATCGATTTAAGTCCAAATCGAATATTGACGGATATCGATACAGGAATTGAATTGATGCTGGATATGGGACAGGTCAGATCCTTCGTTATGGTGGCATCCGAACTGAATTTCAGCCAAGCGGCACGGCGTCTGAACATGACCCAGCCGCCCCTTAGCCGTCAGATCAGACTGCTCGAACAAGAGCTGGATGTTGCACTTTTTGAGCGGACCAGTCGACGTGTCACGCTCACGGCTGCGGGGCATGCCTTTCTCGTTGAAGCTCAAAAACTTCTAGCTCAGGGTGATGCAGCGAAGACAGCTGCTCGCCGTGCCTCCCGCGGCAGCGCAGGCTCGATCCGTATCGCCTTCGTCGGAGCAGCGACCTACGGCTTCCTGCCAAACTTCATCAGCGCAGCGCGAGCACTTGCGCCCCGCATCGAGCTCGAACTGGTGCAGATGGAAACTGCGGAACAGCTGCAGGCGATCAATCAGGGGGATATCGACATGGGCCTATCGCGCCCGCTTTCCGGCGCACATCATCTGGAAAGTCTCAGCGTTGTGCGTGAACTCATGATGTTAGCCATACCAAGAGCGCACCCGCTTGCGGCGAGGCGCAGGCCTGGACTGGACGACTTGAACAACATGCCGATAATTATGTTCTCACCTCAAGCGCGCTATTTGCACGATAAGGTCACCGCATTGATGGCAGAACATGGCATCATGCCTCGCATCGTCCAGAGCATCACCCATTCTCAGGCCATCCTGTCTCTGGTCAGCGCCGGTATAGGCCTCGCGATCGTGCCTGCGGCAACCCGCAACGCCTGTTTTGACAATGTCGTATTCCGCCCGCTCGACCTCAGGCAGCAATGCGTTGCAGAGCTGCATGCCATCTGGAGCCCTGAGAATACCAATCCGGCCTTACCCGAGATCCGCGACGTTATCGCAGGCTCTGCAGTCAGCGACCTCTCCGCCTGAACCGACGCCCTTGTCAGGCCGTAATTGATCTCACTGGACTGCCAGCAACCACGTCATGATGATATGAGGGTCAATTAAGAAGCATCTAGGCTTGCGCCGAGAGATGAATTGGGTTGGTCCGGCCAAACCGGGACTTCTGGCGGGGTGGTTGGAACTGAGCACGAATGCGAACGCAATGACCGCCCATTCCTCGTCGCTTAATTCATGACGGCGCATACCAATCTCCTTCCAAAGAGATTGAATCACACAACATAAACAAGATGAACCCGGTTTATGGGGACACGGCCTAGCTGAGCATCCGCGTCATTGTCACAGAATTTCTGGCTGCAGCCATTGCCAGGGCACCAGATCAGGCTGCCGTGGAAAATGCTCAGTTCAAGACAGGCTTTGAAGGAATTGAGATGGCTGTGTTGAAGCGGAACTGGGCCGTTGGGCGCAGAAAAACATTGAGACCACCAAGATGTAGTTCGTGTATTTCCACGACTGTCCGGTCGAAATGAGGTGCAGCTCAAGAACTTCCTCAACGTCATATTCCCCAGGCAGTCGCCTCACGACCCGGTTCGCCGCACTAGTTTGCGTCTCTTAAAACGCTACTCTTAAGCGCTGAATGCGAGCCTCATCTAGTCGTATGCGGAAAACCCGCCGCTATACATCAACGCGTCTAGTCAGTAATTTTCGCTAATACTCTTCCGGCTCTGTCCTGCACGATGGTATCAGGTGATACCAGCTGTGAACCCTTGCGATCTTGAGCCGAGGTTATCAACCAAACATTCGAATAGGATTCCCGGAAGTCCCGCGGATTGTAGCGTATATGGCTCGTCGCCACATAAGGGTGCTCCCCGCGTGTTGCCATTTTTGAAAGAACAGCATTTCTAACCTCATAAAGCTTTCGCTCTCGGTCGAGGCTAAGATTCGCATCCTCAAGATCCAAACCATCGATACGGACGGTCAAGCCTATTGGCGGGTCGAGAACCCACCAGTCGGAATCGACGAACCCATCGGTATAGACATTGCCGGTCGAAGCACGGAGCGAAGTACCTTTGGGCAAGGTGATACCATCCACGACATTGCCATCATCAAGCGTACATTTGCTGAAAGCAGCTATGCCACCATCAGGCTTGAGATCAAACTCTACGGGTTGCGTCGCATCGCACCGCCAGCCGGCCTGCATCGTCATGCCGTGGCCGGTTATCCGCATGTTCTCTGAATTATAGCCCACAATTTCGAAGTTTTCGCTGGTTTAATCGAGAGATAACGTGCTACCTCGACGGCATCGATATCTGCTATGCGCACGGGGTTCGGGAACACGGCTCGATTGAAGGAATCCCTCTGATCCGCAACGGCCAATTCGAGTTTCGTGCCAACGGGCATGTCGATCTGACCTAGGCGCATCGCCTCCGACAGTTCCGGGCGATAGATTGCCGCTCTCTCCCGTTCATAAGTCCTCATTTGGAGATAGAAGTCCAAAAACTGCCACAAGGTTAGAAGTGCAAACGCGGTGTTAAGCGCGTAAGGCAGGATCGCAGGGCGGCACCAGCGACCTGTGGCAAATCGAACCATCAGCCGTAACGTCCACACGGACCAGAACAGCGTCGCGGCGAGGCAAAAGGCAAGAAGAAGAAGAACTTCGGCGGGGGGCAGCGCAACGGGGATCATGGAACGTTCTCTGGCATCTACATCACCGCGACGTCAATAGACTAGACCTGCTGTCGAGATCTGCACGCTCGACCCGCCAACACCACTCGAAAGCATCGCCCGGCGCGGCGGCTGTGATCCAGACGCGTTCCACAAGATCTTCTTTCGGAATGTCGGCTTAACGCCTAATGCCGGAGCCCAGGGTACGGCAGCGCTGGTCGAAGACGAGGGTGCGTTTGCCGACCACCGGACCAAAGACCTGAATCGCTATTTCCCAGACGGCCAGATCTCGCGAAAGAGGTAGCCCGGTATCTCGTTCTCTACCATCATCGACCCGAAGGTCAGTCGCAGTTCTCATCGCTCCTGGAATTCAAATCATCCGACGGCCGCTTTATCAGCCTTCTGTCGTGGATCAGGGGAAATCTCGACAGGTGCCTCACTGTTGAAACCCTTGCCGAAAAAGCGGGCGTCAGCTCGAGACACTTCGTCAGGATATTCAAATTAGAAACGGGTTCGACGCCATCGAAGGCTGTCGAAAAGCTAAGACTTGAATTCACGCGAGACCGCGTTCAAACATCCAGCGAGCGGATTGAAGATATTGCAGAAAAGACTGGGTTTGGTGATGCCGAGAGAATGAGACGCGCATTCATTCGGGCAGCCGGCAAGCCACTCCAATCGATACGACGGGAGGCCCTAATACGCTAATGTCAATTTTTAGTGTTGATGATCCGCAGTGAGACTGTTCTGCACGTGAAGATTATCCAATCTTCGGCCCTCTGCGTAGGACGAGAGAAACGTCGATGTGGATGGCAAGTTCTCACTCGAAAGTTTTGCTGCAATAGTCACGTCGCCGCCAAATTTTCAGGATAGCTGCTTTCTTCTCCTTTTGGTCATACGAATGCTTGAAGCTTCGTATTGCTCTCAGCGCGTTATGGCGTGTGTCTTTTATCTAATTTTCTCGCCAAGGTGCGTCGATGCAGCCCCAATCGTCGGGCAGCCTCAGATATGTTGAATTCAGTTGCGATCAGCGTTTGATGGATTTTTTCCCATTCCAGGCTTTTCAAAGACAGCTGCCTTTCACTTATGGGTACATCGACCTCACCCTTGGTTTTGTGGAATGCCCGCTCTATTTCATCCATCGGGGATGGTTTTGGTAGGTAATGACACGCCCCCAGCTTGATTGCCTCAATCGCTGTCGCGATGCTTGCAAAGCCGGTCAGTACCACCGCCCTGACGTGTGGCTGTCGCCTGACAAGCTCTTCAACGCAAGCTAACCCGGACTCACCAGATAATTTGAGGTCAACAATTGCGAAATCAGGCAGGGCGAAATCAAGGAGTTGCGACATTTCCGCCAAGCAGGCGGCATGGCGAACCCTATACCCCTTCCGCTCGAAGGACCGCTTCAAAGTTTTCGCCAGTGCCACGTCATCCTCTACAATCAACAGTTCGTTCATCTTAACCTTTCCAGACTGTTGATCGGAATACTGATCGTGACATTCGCCCCACCAAACGCGCCGTTTCGCGCTTCAATAAATCCCCCGAGGGCCTGCGCAACTCTGGACGCAAGGAAAAGACCCATGCCTCTGGTGGTACCGTCCTTCGTGGTGGCAAAAGGCTTTCCCACGTCCGAGAGGATTTGGGTTGTAAAACCAGGTCCAGCGTCACTTACTGAAATTGTCAGGTTACGATCGACCTCGCTTGCTGCAACACCGATCCATTTGGAAGACACGTCGTAGGCATTGTCCAAAAGCGTTCGGACGACTGTGCGCAAAGCCTTATCGCAAACGACCTTTTGATCCGGGCGCAAAAGATTGGCATAGTCGAGCTTTGCATCTCGTTTGGAAGATTGCCATTCCTGCACGATGTCGTCGACGAAATCTTTGAGATTTTCATTGACGATTCCATTTGCTTGTGGGGTCCCGGACGAAGAGAGGATTGCCGTAACGGCATTCCGGCATCGCTTAATCTGAGCGCGCATATCATCAATGTCCTGACGCAGATCCGGGTGTTTATCAACGTCTGGCATTTTTTCCCAGTCGGACAGAACAACTTCCATGGTCATCAATGGAGTTCCAAGATCATGGGCAGCGCTCGAAGCCAACAAACCCATCTGCACGATCTGCTCTTCTTCGACCGCACGCAGATGGAGTGTCGAGATCAACCGATCCTTTGCAACGGCATTTCTGTGAATTTTGCTGATAAAGACGGCGACCAGAACCGCAGCGATCACGTGAGATAGGAACATGCCTTGAAGATGCAGATCGTAAAAGCCACTTCCGTGCAGATGGGGTAAATCGAGTGGCCTGTAAAAGAAGACAAGAGAGACGTAAAATAACGTTGTGAGCGCGACCAGAAACCAGATGCTCAAGTCCTTCAAGAGAACAGAGGCAACGATGACCTGAACAAGAAAAAGCGAAACGAAGGGATTGTTTACCCCGCCAGAGAGGTACAAAAGGAAAAACAGCCCAACAGTATCGATGACGAACGCGCGGAGGATTGAAGCTTCCGGCAGATGACTATCGCGACGCAGCCGAAGCCAGGTGATCGCATTGATGATGCCAAGAACGACCACGATCGCCAACATCTGTGCGATGGGAAGGTCGATCTCTAGCACAGACGCTGCCAGCAAGATCGCGATCAACTGAATTGTAATAGCCACCCACCGCAAGGTAACGATCAGACTCAAATTGGTGTCGATCAAGAAATCATCATTATCAACGTGCTGGCTGTTATATGGCATAGCTCTTGACCGTTCATGAGTGAGACAGCGCCGTTCATGTCGGGCGTACCCTACCCGAATAGAGACAAAAAGAAGATATTACTCTGCGACACAATGCCCTCGGACAAATTGTCCAAGCGCAGGATCTTGCAGCTTAGTCCCGGAGTTGAGTTCCAGAATACCGATAGCTGCCCATGAGAAGTGTGAGCGGACTTTGCACCAAATCCGCGTCGCCTCCGACAAGCCGTCTCTCCGCCCGATAGGACAAAATGCCCAGTGTCCAATTCACGCGACTTAAGTATTCTCCCCATACACCAGCAGATGTCCGCTAAGGCTCGCGGTCATTTCACCAAAATTCCGCAAGGGGGGATAATGATCAAGAGCGACGGACAACTTCTAGTGGTCGCAATTGGGGTAGCAATAGTCCTCATTATAGCGCTTGGGCTGTTCTCCTGGAAGGTAATTCCCCACATCGGTCAGCCTGACCAACGGGCGAAAGTTACCCTCCAATAAGCTTCCTCGTACTGGTCGTGACGGCAACGTTCAGCGAACATAAGCGCGCGGTTCTTTCATCCGAAACGAACGGCTGAGAGGTTGGCGCCTTCCGAGACATTTTGTCCTAGGACATTATGCCGATTGGCCAGGGCGTGTCTCAATTGTCTAAATCATCGCACGCAAATAATGCCTTAGATAACGCTGAGAAATACACATGACCGCCGAGCTCCTCGCCCGACTGCAATTCGCTTTCACCGTTTCGTTCCATATTATTTTCCCGTCATTCTCGATCGGGCTCGCAAGCTTTCTGGCCGTCCTGAACGCCCAATGGCTGCGCACAGGCGATGAGACCTATCTTATCCTGTTCAACCACTGGAAAAAAATCTTCGCCGTCGCCTTTGCCATGGGAGTCGTCTCTGGGATTGTCATGTCCTATCAGTTCGGAACGAACTGGTCGGTTTTTTCTGACCGGGCCGGACCCGTTATAGGGCCATTGATGGCCTATGAAGTGCTGACGGCTTTCTTCCTCGAGGCCGGATTTCTCGGAATTATGCTGTTTGGGCGCAAGAGGGTTGGTAATGGGCTGCACATGTTTGCAACCGCGATGGTCGCAATTGGAACGCTGATCTCCGCCACCTGGATTTTGTCTGTCAACAGCTGGATGCAAACGCCGACAGGCTACTCGATTGCGCCGAACGGGCAATTCATGCCTGACGACTGGTGGGCCATCATCTTCAACCCTTCATTTTCCTATCGTCTGGTTCACATGACGCTTGCAGCTTTTTTAACGACAGCGCTAGTGGTTGGGGCGGCCGGAGCATTTCATCTGCGGCGTGAGCCAACAAACATGGCCACCCGTCGCATGTTTTCCATGGCGATGTGGATGCTTGCCCTTGTGGCCCCCATACAAATATTTGCCGGGGATCTACACGGCCTCAACACGCTGGAGCATCAACCAGCAAAGATTATGGCCATGGAAGGCCATTTCGAAAGTCACCCCAACGGCGCTCCCTTGATCCTGTTTGGAATTCCAAACCAGGAGGAGCAAAGAATGGACCATATGATCGCCATCCCCAAGCTCTCAAGTCTGATTCTCAAACATTCTCTGAATGCACCCCTTGATGGGCTGGAAACAATCCCGCGTGAAGATCAACCACCTGTTGCCGTCGTCTTCTGGTCTTTCAGGGTCATGGTGGCACTTGGATTTGCGATGCTCGCGCTTGGCCTGCTTTCGCTGTGGGCCAGGTGGAAGGGCGTTCTTTACAATTCCTGTTGGCTGCATACTGTCGCAATCGTGATGGGACCTGCAGGATTCCTGGCCGTTCTTGCAGGCTGGATCACGACAGAAGTGGGCCGACAGCCCTTTACGATCTACGGCCTGATGCGGACATCGGAGAGCCACTCGGGCCTTGAGGTGCACGCCGTAGCGGTCTCACTTATCGCGTTTATCATCGTCTACTTCTTCGTCTTCGGCGCCGGGACCTTCTACCTTCTACGCATGATAGGGAAAACACCAGGTACGCCAAGGCTCGGCCTGCGAGACGGCCCGATCAGAACGGCGGGCATCACACCTGGCCTGACCGAGAACCCTAAAAATCGTGAGGACTGACATGTTCGGTTTAGAACTATCAACGATATGGGCCGGCATCATCGCCTTCGCAGTTTTGACCTATGTCATATTGGACGGTTTTGATCTTGGCGTAGGAATACTCTTTCCCTTCTCGCGCGATGAACAAGAGCGTGACCTGATGATGAATTCGGTTGCGCCAATCTGGGACGGCAACGAAACCTGGCTTGTTCTTGGAGGCGGCGGCCTTTTTGCAGTTTTCCCGCTTGCCTATGCCGTTATCATGCCGGCTGTCTATATTCCCGTTATCGGGATGCTGCTCGCGCTGGTCTTTCGTGGTGTTTCCTTCGAATACAGATGGCGAACCTCTCGTTGGAGACGGTTGTGGGATCATGCATTTTTCGGGGGATCCCTTGCTGCTGGGTTTTGTCAGGGCCTCATTCTCGGCGCCCTTGTTCAGGGCATTGACGTTCAGGAGCGCGCCTACGTCGGCGGAACCTGGGACTGGCTGACGCCATTTTCCATGCTGGTGGGACTGGCTGTGCCGACGGGCTATGCATTGCTGGGCGCATCGTGGCTGCATATGAAGCTGGCGGGTGTGTTACAGGAAAGAATGCGCAAACTGGCCAGAAGATTCGGGTTGGCGACCTTGGCCTTCATGTTGGCAGTCAGCTTCTCGACACCCTATGAAAGCACGACCTACCTTCAAAGGTGGTTTAGCTGGCCAATGAACCTGTGGACAATCGTTGTTCCTATGCTTGTCGTCACGTTGGTCTGGGGCGCGGAACGCGGCCTCACGTTACGCAGAGACATCTCGCCGTTTCTCTGCTCGCTTGGTCTGTTCGTGGTTGCTTTCATCGGTCTCGGTATCAGCTTTTGGCCATACATAGTACCTCCGTCCGTGACCATTGCCGAGGCCGCCGCGCCGGATAAAAGCCTGCAGTTTACGCTTGTCGGAACACTTGTTTTGATCCCAATCATCCTCACCTATACGGCCTATACCTATTGGGTTTTCCGAGGAAAGATCGATCCCGAAGAGGGGTACCACTGATGACCTGGCTTCATCGCCTCGCATGGTTTGTCCTTTTGTGGCTTGGAGGGTTGGCGGCGGTCTCACTGCTTGCGCTGACGATAAGAGCAATGATCGCCTAGCCGGTTGAGGAATGCCACGACGCAATCACGGCTCTGTTCCCGACGATGTTTCGAAATTCGCCCGCTATTCGACGTCGTCATTGTGTTGCGTGTCTGGCCAAACCTCTTAACTGTCGCGTCAGAAATCGAACCGGGCGGCTGGCTTGATCGGGTCTCGAGCTTTCTGGGAACAGCGTCTTACGCACTCTACGTGCTGCACATTTCACTGCTTGCGTGGACGGTAGTTCCGTGCCCCGTGTCGGCGACGCAGGCTGGACAATCCCGGCTGGCCTGACCTTTATAGTGGCAGGGTCTTTATCTCATATGCTTTGACCGTATACTTCGACCAACCCCTCCAAACACGAATGAAGAAGCGCCTGAAAACCAGCTCCGTGAGCAACGTTCTTCAAGCGCCTTGAATCTAAGGTATTTTGGCTTACGCCGCGCCAGCGAAGTCACCTATCGGCAAAAGAGCAGGATCAAGCGTAGGATCGTTTGGATTTTTGCTATCGGCCGGGTGCCCGCTTTGGCCGGAAACCGTGATGTTGTTGAGGAAGCTGCTTGAGCGGCAGCCGCGGGCACCAGACCAGCGGCTGTTCGTCAACCGCTACGGAGAGCCGCTCACCGCCTCGGGCGTCCGGTTCAAGCTTGCCGCCTATGTGAAGGCGGCAGCTGAAACCATGCCGTCGCTGCAAATGAAGCACGTAACGCCGCACAGCTTCCGTCACGCCACCGCCGTCCACCTTGTATCGGCGGGCGTCGACATCACGGTCATACGCAGTTGGCTTGGCCACGTGAGCCTCGACACCACCAACCACTACGCGAAAGCGAATCTAGATACAAAGCGAAAGGCACTGGAATTGGTCGATGTTCCGACGAAGGCAGGTCATCAGCCATCATGGAAGCGGGATACGAGCCTCCTCGCCTGGCTCGATACGCTCTAAAATAATGCGAAGGAATTTTGCGCGAAAAGGCCGACAATTGGGCGGCCCACGTGGGTTCCTTCGCATTATGGTCACCTGATGATTAGTGAAGTAATGCTCACCTGACCATTACTTGACGAACGGCCGTACATATTGCGCCGCGATCAGCTTCACTTCGTGGCCAAGCCTAACCATCTCACGTGCCCAGTAATGCGCGCTGCCGCAGGCCTCCATCACCACCAACGCCGGTGGGTGTTCCGCCATGAACTTGGAAAAGTTCTGCCGTGACAGCTTCTTTCGAAACCTGACTTGCCCGCTCATCGAAGCACCGTGCAGTTGAAAGACATTCTTTGCCAAATCCACGCCAATCATCGTATCGTTCATAACGGTTGCCGTCCTTTCCGCTAAGTGGTCACAACACCACATCTTGGCACATTGCGATGCCGTCTCGGGAGGGCGGCAACCACCCCATCTGAACCGCCCCTGCGCGTCAATCGCTATTCGCCATCCTCAGCCGGCGACCTGATACTGCCGCACCGGATGGCGGATCATCGCATCGATATCGATGCCGTCGAGAATCCAGTGGAGCTGTTCTGTCGTCAGCACAACGACCGGCACCTCGCGGCGGACGACGGCGATTGCAAAAGGCAAAAACCGCAGGAGCAAAGGGATCCAGCGCCATCGTCTCCTGGACCAGGACAGCGAGGCTGTTGATGCCGGCCCGAAAGTCGATCGGCTCGCGATGCAGGTAAACCTTGAGATCAGCGCCAAGTCTGAACATGACCCAGCGCTCCGATGATTGCCGTCAATGCATCTACGTCACCGCATTCCAACGTCAGCTTCACGCCGTTCGGCAGTGACGCGCTCACCTTCGCTGGAGAGGGCAGCGGCCGGTTCCTCTCTGCTTTCCGAGGCAGCTCTTCACCAAACTCAAACTCGTCGCTGGCCGCGGTGATTTGCACCGGAATAAAAGACGATGTCGAAGACGGCGGCGACGCAAGCGGCTGGGTGTGCTTCCGTATCCATTTCCAAACGAGGTTCGCGTTGACCCCGTGTTCGCGCGCGAGTTTCGATACCGATGCGCCAGGTTCAAGGCAGGCCGCAATAAGGCGGTCTTTCGAACTTTGATCGAAACGGCGTCTCCCATTCCGACCGACCAGCCGCACGGCAAGTTTTTGACCTTCTTCCATCACTTGGTGTCCACCTATTTTGGTGGACACCTCATGCCAAAGCTCACTCAATTGCAGAAGGTGCGGGGAAAATCGCGCTTACAGTACGTCGATTCGAGCCAATCAACTCTGCTGCCTTGCTGCCAATCGCCATTGCAGGCGCATTGGTGTTGCCGGACACAATTGCTGGCATGATCGAGCAGTCGATGACTCTGAGCTGCCTCACTCCGTAAACTCGAAGTTCATGATCTACAACGGAAGCCCCATCTCCCGTGAAACCCATCGGGGCCGTGCCGACAGGGTGATAGTTTGTCTTTACAGTGCTCGCGCAGAAGCTTGTCAGCTCCTCCAGCCCGACCGTACCTGCCCCAGGTAGAAGCTCCTCCTTCAGCTTTGATCCGAACGGTTCTGCCTTGAGCAATCTTCTGGCGTGTTCGAGCGATGCCAGCGTCAGCCGGAGGTCGTCAGGATGTCCGAAGAAATTGCAGTCGACCACGGGAGCATCGTCAGGATTGGCAGACCGAAGCCTGACGGAACCACGTGCTTTGGGCCGGAGCAAGCACGACGAAGGGTGACGCCCCACGTTGGCTTGGCGGCGGATACATCGCGGTCGAGGTAAACGATCGGGGCGCAGTACAACTGGATCGTCGGCCGCTCGCCGCCATCAGGGTCGTAGAAGAGGCACGCCTCGATCCCCGTCGTGGTAACGGGACCCGAATTGAACATCAGATATTGGAGGCCGTTCCGTATCATCGGCCAACCTCGATCCTCCCCGAAATAGCCTGATTTGTTTTTTGAGGACGCGATCACCGGCACCTCGTGGTGGTCCTGCAGATTCTGTCCCACTGGCAAGTCGGCGACCACGGTGATTCCATGGCCTTTGAAGCTCGGCGCCAGGACCGATGCCGCTCAGCATCAGGAGCTTGGCTGTGTTGTAGGCACCCGCAGCGATGAGCACCTCATGCTCGGCGTGGGCGACGTGAGCCGTGCCGAATCGTCGGTAGGAGACGCCGACCGCCCTGCCGTTTTCGATCAGGATCCGATCGCATTGAGCTTGGGTGACGATCGTCAGGCGCTTGTCCTTTTCCAAAGGGTCGAGGAACGCGGCCTTCGCATCCGAGCGCCGTCGAAACCGTCCCCACTGGCCGTAAGCATGCTGCATGATGCCAACGCCATTTTGAGACGCGCCGTTGAAGTCTATGTTTAGTGGATGTCCCAATGCCTGAGCAGCGCGAAGAAAGTCGTAAGTTGTGTCGCTTACATGTTTCGGGAATGATACGGGGAGCTCCCCTCGGACGCCGTGAAAGCGGTCGTTGAAGACCTCGTTCTGCTCAATCCCCGTGAAATGCGGCAACAGATCCTCATAGCTCCAGGCACCATCAGCCCGAAGCTTGGATGACCAATCGTCGTAATCTTCCCGCTGGCCGCGCATATAGACCATCGCGTTCACCGAGCTCCCGCCGCCAAGGACCTTGGCGACGGGTACGATCGGGGTGCGCCCGCCGAGTTGCGGCTGGGCCGTCGTCTGATGCATTTCCAGGAAGGTGTCGCTGGCGAGATACTTCATGTAGCCCGCAGGCATGGCCATGACTGCATTGGTCTTAGCCCGGCCGCGCTCGAGCAATAGCACACGCTTGCCGTAATCCCTGACCAGTCGCATTGCCGCAACCGAGCCCGCGGAACCCCCGCCCACGATGATGTAATCGTACATTTCGCTCTCCCTACCTGGTCGGCAACGATGTTCGCGTCAGCGTGATACGGAGATAACCACGATCGAATGCGGAGGTATCGTCAGACTGCCATCGTGGATTCTCACACGCTCCTCCCGGGGTGCGACACGAGCCGGGTTTTCAATGTCATTGAAAGCGTCGGGCGAGTCGCCATCGAGAATGTGCACTGTGAACTCGCCGTCAAGCTGCAGACCGTCGAGCTGCAGACTGCAAGCCGCCGCAGCCTCCGGATGACGGTTGGTGAGAATCGCGGTGATACCCGCATCGTCCCCGCTTACGATCGCATCGACAGCGGGCACGCTCTGCGGCCCGTTTTCAAGCTCCGTAGACTTGACGACAGCCGCGATGACGTCCTTCCGCAGATGCTGGGCATACATCGCCATCGTGTGGAAAGTCGTGCGACGCACGAGACCGTTCGGATGCACAAACAGCGGTCCCCGCGTGTTGACTGTCGGAGCGACGTTCGCCATGGTCACGATGTCAGCATGTCTCAGGCACGCATTGAGGAAGCCTGCCGAGAAGATCGCGTCTGCCATCGTGTAAGTCGAGGCGATGTCATTCAGATCTCGGGCGTCAATCTTCCATTGCTCATTGCCATCCGGATGATGCCAGCCTCGCAGATTCCACTCATCGAATGCGATCTTGATCTTGCCCGTGAAGCCGGCCACGTCGATCACGCTACGCGTCTGCATGATCATCTTCTCCGGCGAGGTCGTTTGCATTACTGCAGTCAGGTAGTCTGCCGGTTCGTTGACCTGATGAATAAGATCCCAGTACCCGTGGATCGAGATGAGGTCGAGATAGCCCCCTGCCGAACGCAGCAGAGATAGCGTCCAGTCGAGGTCGGGCACGGCCGCGGCGGACAGAATGATGTCCTCGTCGACACCACGCATCATTTTCGCTGACTCCGCAACGTAGGGTCCCCACTCCGCAATGGTCTTGGCGCCGATCTGCCAGTCGCCGTAGCTTTCATTGCCGATGCCCCAATATTTGACGGCGTAGGGCGCCGCCGCTCCGTTGGCCACGCGCATCCTGGCATAGCAAGTGTCGAGCTTGCCGTTGCAGTACTCGACCCAGTTGCTCATTTCTTCCGAACTACCGTTCCCGCCGTTCGTGCAGATATAAGGTTCGCAACCGACCGCCTCGCACCACTTGAGAAACTCGTCGGTTCCAAAGGTGTTCGGTTCGACGACCCGCCATGCCTTGTTATAGCTCGGCACTCGGTCCGCCCCCACCGCTTCATACCAATGATGGTCGGAAACATAGTTGCCGCCGGGCCATCGCATGATGGGCGCCTTCAGCTCGCGCATCGCCTCGATCACGTCGGTTCGGAAGCCGTTCTCGTCCGACAGCGGCGACCCAGGTTCGTAGATCCCTCCATAGATCTGCGTGTGGAAATGTTCGATGAAGTGCCCAAGGATCATCCGATCCCATTCCTGCCGCCCAAATGCCGAGCTGGCGATGATGCTTGCCGAGACGTTGCTGCCCACTGTGTTTCCGTCCTTTTCACTGTTTGCGGTAGATCGCCGCCAGCCGCGCGGAAGGGTGATGTGAAGAGTTCCGGCGGCCGCCGAAGCACGGCCGTCGCGGCATTCTCCTTACATCTTCTCCCGCACCATTCGGAAGCTGACGCGCGTTAGCACGATTGCTATCACGTGTTAGCTGACGATAAAAGAGGGTGTTCTAAAGATTTAATTCAATGAAAGATGATTTACTGCGTAGGCATTCGCCGAGGACCGCAGGTTCAGCCTTTCTTTCGCGATCGGCGCTTCCACTTTGCGGCTAGAGCCTCGACGTTTTTGCGGAGATTGGCGGCGTCAACATCGCCCGGATCGTAGTGTGCGTGGCCCGACCATTCGACAAGTTCGTGGTGACGCGCATGGTTGGTGTCCGCAATGGCTTCGCGGAACTCTTGATAGCCCCAGGGACCGCCGACATCCTCCGGTGGACACCGTCCGACAACATCGAGAAGGAATGGATCGTCGAAGCCGGCCGTCGCTGGAAAGATCTTTTCGATTTTCACGGTGTGCGTCCAGCCGTCGCCGAAGTCATAGAGAAACTTGAATGACTTCGCACCGATATCTTCGATGGCAGCAAGAAGCGTTTCCTTGCGTGCATCGATGGGACCACCAAAGCCGCCATCAGGCAGGCCGAACCCGATGTCACGGATCCTGAACTCATACAGATGGCTGTTGGTCCAGCCGAAAGCCTCCTGAAGGACCTCATGAAGCCGGTCAAGCCGAATGCGGAATGGCACGACAACGCGCCGCATCACCAAGGGATCAACGTCCTCGAGCGTGATCTTCAAGCGACCGAGAGGACCTGCCATCAGGCCGCCTGCCTCAGTGGCGATGTTGCGGTTTTCCGCCAATTCCAGGGGAGAAGCTCATCGATCCGGCTGGCTGGATGATCGGCGATGCGGGCGAGAACATCAGCAAGCCACGCCTGTGGGTCAATGCGGTTCATTTTCGCGGTGACGATCAGGCTGTACATGGTGCCGCCCTTTGTCCTCCGCGATCGGAACCGGCAAATAGCCAGGCCTTTCGTCCGAGCGCCACACCGCGCAGAGATCGCTCCGCGCAATTGTTCGACAGGCAGATACGGCCGTCGTCGAGGAAGCGGGTGAAGGATTCCCAACGGTTCAGCATGTAGTCAAACGCCTTTGCCAAGTCACTGTCGCGCGGCAACCTGGCGCGGTGTTCTCGTATCCATATTTCCATGTCGCCGATCAGCGGTTTTGATAACTGCTGGCGGATTGCTTTCCTCTCATCGGAAGTGCGGCCATTGATCTGGCGTTCGATGTCGAACAACGCGTCGATCCGCTGCACCATGTTCAAGGCGACCGGCGAGATGACGGCGGCACTTTTACCCTGCGCTTTTCGGCGCGCGTTGGTCTCCAGATCGGCTTGCGCAAAGAATGGTCGCCTCGCATGCGCCCAACACGCCGCCTCATGAATCGGGCCCGGACTTCGATCAGGAAGATAAAGCTGGCCATAGCCCGTATAGGCATCCGCCTGAAGGATGCCGCTATAATTGGCCAGATGCGCCTGCGGATGTTCGCCGGCACGGTCCCGGGAATAATAAAACATCGCCGACGGAGGTGCCGTTCCGCCAAACGGAGCATCGTCCTTGACGTAGCTCCATATCCGACCGGTGACGGTCTTGCCGAGAGCGAGAACGGCACGGTCGTGTCATCACCGTGGATCCGTTCAGACGCGAACGTGTGGCTTTCAATCCGCCGCACCAGCGGATCAAGGACCTGGCAGCACGCGCCAATCGCGTCTGCTGCTGTCGACAGGCTGATTGGCACGCCTTCCAGGGCAAAACGTTCGACTTGGCGATTGAGGGGAATGTGCTGGCCGAACTTGTCGCAGAGCATCATCGCCAAAAGGCTCGGACCAGCCCATCCCCTCGGGATGACATGGAAGGGTGCAGGTGCCTGACTGATCTTCTCACAGTCGCGGCAGGTGAACTTTTCCCGCACCGTCTGAATGACCTTCCAGCTCCGCGGTACGCTCTCCATCGTTTCGGTGATGTCTTCGCCGAGCTTGCGAAGCCGTTCACCGCCACAGCAGCTGCAGGCAACCGGGCCTGGCACCACGACACGCTCTCGCGGCAGATGTTCCGGGAATGGCTTCTTGACCGGCCGCTTGCGCGTAAAGCCGGTGACCGCAATCGCAGCCGCCGCAGCAACGGCCATCTCGGCAGCAAGCTCATCTTCGGTCGCCGTCGCTTCGGCGTCCTCAAGCATCAGCTCCATCTGCGTAATCAGCCGCGCCGTCCGTTCCGACTTCTGACCGCGCAGTTCCCGTTGCAGCTTTTCGATATAGACTTTCTGGCGAAGAATGATGGCCTGATCGTCGGCCTCCTTGGTCTTGGCGACAGCCAATTCGGCCAAAGCAGCAGCACGCTCCGCCCGCGCTGTCGCCAGCTCTGCCTCCAGGGCAGCGGCATGATTACGGTAATTTTCCGAGCCGCTTTCCATGCTCGAAGTCAATCACAAAACCACTGATTTGCATAGGTTTTCTTGATGCCAATGGCGGCAAATCCCGCCCAAAAAGACACTATCCAGCGCTCGTCGGCCGCCATGTCTGCTGCGGGTTTCGCCAGTCAATCCCCTCAAGCAAATAGGACATCTGGCCAGCCGTCAGCGCAATCGCTCCACCCTCCGTCGCCGGCCAAATGAAACGGCCGCGCTCGAGCCGCTTTGCGTATAGCGAAAGCCCAATTCCGTCATGCCAAAGAGCCTTGATCAGCCGGCCGCTTTTCCCGCGGAAGACAAAAACGTCACCCTTGAACGGGTCTCGACCCAGACCTTCCTGCACGATCAGAGCCAGGCCCTGCATTCCCTTGCGCATATCGCAATGGCCGCTCGCAATCCAAACCCGCACGCTCGAACTGATCGGGATCATTTGAGCGCACGCATCACTGCTGCGGCAAGATCACAAGGCGCGCCGGACGCAATCCTCACATTGATACCGTTCGCAAAGTCCACAACGATGGTTGCCGCACAACCATCGCCGTTGCCAGGAACGTCCAGGACAGTCGCCGGCACGAAAGCGGGCCCATCTTTCACAGACAGCGCTTGGCGCCGCCACGTGTAGAGCAGCCCCGTCGAAACATCAAAACGACGCGCTACCTCCGAGACATTTGCCCCCGGAGCAAATGCTGCCTCCAGAATTTCCAGCCGTTCGTCCGGTGACCAACGACGACGCCTTTCTTGACCCGTCAGCAAAATGGCCTGTGCCATAGTTCCTCATTGCGCTCTTAAGTCCACTCTCAAGAGCGCAAAATCACGATATCGCCAAAAACTCGCAAGGCGGTCCACGCCGGAGGGATACTTTACTGCCGACCAAAAAGCGTCGCAGGGCCCGGCAAGCCTTGCACGAGCCATGCTCCGATGCAGGCCAGGAATGATTGTGATCTAAGGCGAAGCCTTATGCCTCTTGGGTCGACCTTCGGACCTTGAGCTGCGTCTTTACGACGACGTTCCGCTCGCTCGGCTGACGTCCAGACATCAATTCCACAAGCATTTCCGCAGCGAGCTTTCCGCAAAGGTACGGCTCGCTCGTAACTGTAGTTAAGGACGGCCGACAGAAGGACGCCGCAGTGATGTCGTCTACACTGGCAACAGCAATGTCGCCCGGGATCGCCAACCCGCTGTCCAGAATCGCTGCCATGGCTCCGATCGCAACCGCATCGCTGCTCGCAAACACAGCGTCAGGACGAGGCGCGGCATCGAGCAGTTCCTTCATTTTCACGTAGCCGCTCTCCATGCTGAAGTTGGCATGGAGGATCGCGCTTGGGTCGAAATTAAGTCCAGCCTGCTGCAAAGCCAAGCGGTAGCCCGCGATGCGTTGATCGACTACATTCACGCCGGAGGCAGCGTAGCCGATGTGAGCAATCCTCCGTCGCCCGATGGAGATCAGATGCTGGGTGGCGTCGAAGCCGATCTGATGATCGTCCGCCGACACCGAATACTCTCCCCACCCCCCATGCGTGCCCATCAAGACGACCGGATGACCGGACTCCACCAGTTTGATGAGCGACTGGCTGTTCGAATCTGGATTCTCGACGATGATCCCGTCGATGCGGCCAGACTCCATGAGCTCTTCAAGCGGGTCTCCAGAGTCGCCCCGGTCGGCACTTTCCACCAGCACCCGATACCCGCCTGCCCTTGTTGCATTCATGATGCCGTTCAGAAGCGGCAGGAGATAAGGATCCACCTCGAGCAGTGCCAAGTCGCGAATCAGAAGCCCGATCGTCTGCGTTTTGCCACTCGCCAGACTTCGACCCACTACATTAGGCTTATAGTTCAGCTCCTCCGCTGCATGTCGGATCCGCGCGACAGTCTCATCGCTAATACGGGCCGTCTTCGCCCGCCCCGATAAAACAAGCGAAACGGCAGCTCGCGATACCTGTGCTAATTGCGCTACGTCGTTGGCAGTCGGCTTGGTTTTCATACAATTCCTATAGTGCGCCTCTGCGGTCTTGACAAGCGATCTGACGCGATGCTAACACGTGTTAGCCGTGATGATGAAGCGCGTTAGCAAGCTCGACGGCATTTATTTTCCTGGAGGAGGAAAAATGAACACAACCAAGACTTTCAAGGTTGCTGCGGCAACTGCGCTTTTGACGGCAGGTCTGAGCATCGCATCTGCAGCCCGTGCCGAAACCTATCATTGGTTCAGGGCTGTGCCAGAACGGGAAGGGACATCTCAGGCAATCAAGGCCCTGATCGCCAAATACAAGGAAACGCATCCTGACTTCGATATCCAGATCGAGTGGGCCACGGATCGTCCCTCGTATCTTCAGAAACTCAAGATTCTCGCCACAAGCGATGAACTTCCGGACCTCTTCGACTCCGACGCCGAGCCATACTTTGCGCAGCTCGCCGCAAACGGCATGGTCGCGAACATCGGCAACATTTTCGACGAGCTCAAGATCACGGACAAGTTCTTCCCGCTCGCGCTGGACTACGAACGCCTCGACGATGGCTCTCTGTTCCTGATCCCGTGGCAGTCGAACACCGAATATTTTTGGTATCATCCATCGGCCTTCGAGAAGGTCGGGGTCGAGGTTCCGAAGACACTCGACGATTTCAAGAAGGCGTGCGAGACACTGGCTAAGTCCAGCAAGGTGTCAATCTCAATCGACGGCAAAGATTACTGGCCTGTCTTTCGCTATCTGTCGCTGCCTGCATTCCGCGAGACGGGCAATCAGTTCCTCACGGACTTGAAGAACGGCAAAGCCTCGATGACGGATCCGGTCGGCGTCGAGTCCGCGAAATTCCTGCAGGATGTCGGCAAGAACTGCTTTCAGCAGGGTTGGACGACTGCGGACTATACGACCGCGCTGAACCTCTTCCTGAGCGGTGACGCGGCTATTCATTATGTCGGCACTTGGGAGCTTCCATCGATGCTCGACGAAAAGGGCAACCTGAAGAATGATATCAAATATTTCAAGATGCCCGTCATCGATGGGAAGATGGCGACCAAGCCGATGGATTTCTATGCCCACGCTGGTATCGGCACGGCCATCAAGGCTGGGTCCGATACGGACGAGATGAAGGATTTTCTGAAGTTCTTTGCGGAAAACTTCGGAGACATGATGATGTACGATTATCATGTCCTGCCATCGCTGAAGCCAACGATCAAACCGGAGCTGCCCCAAATCTACAAGGACATCCTTGATGATGTGTCCAAGGTAGGCACCTACACGCATGTCTGGGACGTGAAGCTCGATCCGAACACCGTCGATGTGCTCTATCGACAAAGCCAGTTGCTGGTCCTCGGCCAGACCTCTCCCGAACAGTTCGGGAAGGAAATCGATGAGGCAGTCAAGCAGTATAACGCCGGAAAGTAAGCAGCGCCCGTAGCAAGCTCTCTCTCCCCTTGCACTGGCGCGCGGCCTTCCGTGTAGACTGGGAGGCCGCAAATGCGCGCTCATTGGGACCTATCATGAATCTTAAGAATCGAAATCTGACCGCCTGGCTGTTCGTGTTGCCAGCCTTGTTGATTTTCGTCGGCCTGGTGATCATTCCAATCGGGTGGTCATTATCTCTCAGCACCTTCCGGTGGAACGGCATCAGCCGAGCAACCTTTGTCGGCTTCGACAACTACATCCAGATGGCAGGGGACAGGGTATTCCGGCAAGCTTTCATAAACTCGCTGATTTTCTCTCTTGGCGGCGCGATCGTGCAGCTATTTTTCGGGATGGCGATGGCCGTGGTGCTTTTGAGCTTGCCAGCTTTCCGTAATCTCACGAGAGCTGTCTTCTTCATTCCCAGTATCATTTCGTCAGTCGCGATTTCACAGATCTTCGCGCAGCTATTGGCTGTCAATCCGGAGGGGATCATCAACGGGCTACTGGGGCTGTTTGGCCTGAGTTCGTATAAGACCGCCTTCCTTGGGGATCCCAACCTTTCCCTGGCGATCGTCACCCTCGTGGACGCCTACAAATTCTGCGCGATCTATATGGCGATCTACTACGCCGCTCTCGCCTCGATTGATGGCGAGCTAATCGACGCGGCACACATCGATGGTGCGAATTGGTTGCAAACCCTTTATCAAATCAGGATCCCGGTCATTCGTGGGACGGTGATCGCAACCATTGTGCTGGTGATAAGCGGCACGCTCAAGGGCTTCGACATCTCGTTTATCATGACCAATGGTGGGCCAGGTGTATCGAGCGAACTCGTCTCCACGTACCTTTATAAGACACTCTTCAACTCTTCAAACTTCGGCTACGGCAGCGCCATTGCAGTCTTCCTGGCGGTTGAATGCCTCGCTGCAGTCCTGATCATCCAGTCTGTTTTTGGTGCGGAGGAAAAGCGCTGATGTCCAGCTCGCAACGCGTTCCTCGTTTCGGTGGTGTTGTGGCCGCCTTTCCGTTCATGGCGGCCAGTTTCTTCCTTGTGATCCAGCTCTTCCCGCTGATCTGGATCATCATGTCTTCTCTGAAGTCGCCGGCAGAAATCGCGACAGGTCCGACCTACACCCTTCCCAGCCATCTGGATTTCGAAAACTACGCTCGCGCCTTCATGACCTCGGGCTTGCTCCGATACATAGTCAACAGCGCGATCGCGGCGGCCTTGACAATCGGGCTGACGATCGTGCTCGCGGCGCCTGCCGCATTTGCGATCGAGAAGCTGCGCTTCCCCGGCGCGCGGTTCGTCCTGGGGTTTTTCCTCCTCGGTCTCATGGTGCCGATCTTCGTATCGCTGCTTCCCATCTTCCAAGTATTCGGGTGGCTGGGGCTGCGTCGGACTTTCTGGTCGGTCGTCCTTCCGCAGGTGGCCTTCAACCTCCCGATGGCGATCTACATTTACACGGGGTTCATGCGGAACATCCCAGATGCGCTCATAGAAGCCGCCACGATCGACGGGGCCAGCCCAGCCCGCGTCTTCTGGCAGATAATCGTCCCGCTTTCTATGAACGCAACGATCACCATCGCCGTATTCAACTTCATGTTCGTGTGGAACGAGTTCGTCTTCGCGAACACGTTCCTGACGACCGCGAAACTCAAGACGCTTCCGATCGGGCTTTTCGATTTCGTTGGGCAGTACGGGAAACAGGATCTTGGTGCGACCTATGCCGCAATTGTCGTCTCGGTGATCCCGACGCTGTTTCTGTATGCGTTCCTCAATCGGCGTGTCGTTGAAGGAATGTCCGCGGGTGCGCTCAAAAGCTGATGCCCCTTAGCCAAAACACTTTAGGAAAACGCCATGTCTGGCATTCACATACGCAATCTCAACAAGCGCTTCGGCGCAGTGGAAGTCCTCAAGGACATCAATCTTGAAATCGGCAACGGCGAGTTCGTCGTGTTCGTCGGTCCATCCGGATGCGGAAAGTCAACGCTGCTTCGCTGCATCTCGGGACTGGAACAGATCTCGGACGGTGTGCTGGAAATTGACGGCAAGCATGCCAACGACAGGACGCCGTCGGAGCGAGGCGTTGCGATGGTTTTTCAATCCTACGCGCTTTATCCTCATATGACGGTCTTCGATAACATGGCGTATTCGCTCCGGCTCGCGCGAACATCAAAATCGGAACTGGAAAGCAAGGTGCGCGCCGTATCTGAAAAACTTCATCTCACGGATTATCTGGATCGCTACCCCCGCCAACTGTCCGGAGGTCAGCGCCAGCGCGTAGCCATTGGTCGCTCGATCGTTCGGGACCCAAAGGTCTTCCTTTTTGACGAACCTCTGTCAAACCTCGACGCCAGCCTTCGCGTGCAGTTGCGCATCGAGATCGTCAAACTCAAGAGATCCCTTCCCGATACCGCGATGATCTATGTAACGCACGACCAGGTCGAAGCGATGACTATGGCGGATCGGATAGTTGTGTTGCGGGACGGTAAGGTCGAGCAGGTCGGAACGCCGCTTGAACTTTACGAAAAGCCAGGCTCACTGTTCGTCGCGCAATTTATCGGGTCGCCGAAGATGAATTTGATGAGGGGTGAAGCGGCGGCCCCATTCGGAGCTGATGTTGTCGGCGTCCGTCCGGAGCACCTCGAGATCGTCCAGGACGGCCCGTGGCGCGGAAGCGTGATCTACACGGAAAACCTGGGATCGGACTCTTTCGTTTATGTCGACATTGGGGAACCCGACCCGGTCATCATCCGTCACGAAGGAACGATCTCCTATCAGCCCGGGGAAGCGATCGTGTTCGCTCCGAGAAATAATCGCTACCATCTCTTCAGTAAAGATGGACGGCCTGTGATGCCGCTGACCGTGCTGACTCCAGATTGAATGCAACGCGGGTTGGCATCTCTATGACCTGGTCCTCCATAGCCACCATTAGATGCTGGCTAAAAATCTCCGCCGGTGTCTGAAATCCCAGGCACTTGCGAGGCGTGGCGTTGAGCCGGTCACATAAGGAACGGGTCTCCTGATTGGCCACATCCAGCACGATTGTTTCCAGGGCAGGTAGCGACGAACCCGTTTGTTGGTGTTCTCGACCGCGCCATTTGGCGTACCAAAAACCTCCAAGGCTCTAATCGCAGCCGGATGAAGTACAATGGCAGGCAGGGTCATTAAACTCGCACGCGATCTTCCGGGCGGCCTGATGATCGTATCCGAAGCTGCAAGGCCCCTCAAATATCACCTTTGGCCGGTTCAGAGCGTCCAAATCCCGCAGCGTCAACTGGGATGGGGATCTCCCAATGCGCGTCTGTGCGAAAGCAAACAGGAGCCTGAAGGTGTCGCGATAGGAGGCGATGGTGTTGGGACTGACACCTCGATGCTTCATAAGCCGATCCGTAAACCACCGCTCGATTAGCACGGGCAGGTCGTTCGTGTGTCTCATGACCGGACCTCCCAACGCTTATCCAATCGCCGTACGGCATGGTTCATCAGTTCCGGCGTGGCCGACAGATACCAATAGGTGTCGCGAACATTGGCATGGCCGAGGAAGGTTGAGAGAACCGGCAGCTCGCGTTCCACATCTTCGCCGGGGCAATGCCAGTTGATCAGGGTCTGGACGGCGAAACGGTGACGAAGATCATGAATCCGTGGGCCATCTCAATTCCCCTCCTGTCGTAATCCGATTTGCCGGGATAGTCGCCAGAACACGCGATGCACGTATTGATGCAGCAATCTGCCGCCTTGTTCGGCGACGAAGAAATAGGGACTGCTCGGCGTACCAAGGTGTGCATCGCGTCGGGCGGGGTAGCCCGAAAGGACAGCAATTGTCGTGGCATGCAGCGGGACCAGCCGTGACTTGCCAAACTTTGTCTCTCGGATGGTGAGGACGCGCTGGTCGAGATCGACATCGGCCCGGAGCAGGCTGAGCGCTTCGGAATGGCGCAGTCCGGCCACTGCTATCAGCCCGAACAGGCAGTGATATGTCCAGCGCCGCAGAGCGTTGGCCGGCGGCAACGACAGTGCCGCCGCCAAAAGTGTCTGAATCTCGATCTCGCTATAGATGTAGGGCTTTGTCCGCCGTGCCGGTGCTACAGCGTCGCTTGGTAGCACTTCTGTCAAAGGATCGAAATAACTGAGGTGCTGGGCAAAGCAGCGCACATCAGACAGGCGGATGGACCAGCTTGGCTGCCGGCCCATCGAGGTGACCCACTCCATTGCCAGATCATTCGTGATGGTCTCGGCGCCGCGGGATTCCATGAAAGCGACGAACTCCGACAATCGTTTTGCCGGACCGTCATATTTGTATCCCAGCCCTTGGCGCATGCCGATGTAGCGCTCAAACGCGGTGCCAAGCCGGCTCATTGGACACCTCCCGGCCAGGGTAGGCTCAGTTCACGCAGCTTATCAATATCGAGCTTGGCATAGATTCTTGTACTGTCGATGCTTCGATGGCGGAGCAGTTGGCCGATCTCAGCAAAGCTGGCGCCCGATCGCAAAAGGTCAGTCGCAAGGCTGTGGCGGAAAAGATGGGCGCCGTGATGCGCATAGCCTTCAATGTCGGCCTGTTCGAGTGCTTGCTTAGCGATCCATGTGATCGCGCTGCCAGATGTAAAACCCACGTGCGGGGCGAGTGTTCGTAGGAAAAGTCGTCGACATGCCGAGGCTGGACGCCCATGTCGGATATAAGCGACGAGTGCTGTTCCGACGTCGTGACGCAGCGGCATAGTCGCTTGGCGTTGTCCCTTTCCGTGTACGAGGATCGTGCCCGACTGCCAGTCGATATCGTCAAGATTGAGGTTGGAAACTTCGCTGGCGCGCAAACCGAGCTTGGCGAGGATCATCAGAACCGCGTAGTCCCGACGACCCATTGCCGTCGTCCGATCACAGGCATCGAGAACCTTCTGGACTTTCTCGGGCGGGAGAAATGTTGGAAGGCCGGCAAGTCGCCAGCGGCGGATGGACGGCACACAGCCAGCGAGCGGCATCGAGATGAAGCCCTTCAGATGCAAATAGCGCAGGAAGGCACGCACAACCCCGCACATGGCTTTGCCACTGTCGGCGGAACCATCGAGCGCATGTCGCTCGACATAACGATCACGGTCTGCGGGGTGAGCGCTGCAAACCCGTCTACGCCTAAAGGGCACACCTCCCGGAGAAATCGAAGCGACAGAAGCTTGTGGCTCCCCACAGTCGCGGCGGCGAGCCCTCTCTCAGTCGAGAGATATTGCCCGAATACATCGACGATCTTCTCGTGCTCACTGCGCAGAATCGGAAGTGCGGCTGGTATTAAGCCTTTCTCCCGTAACGCCAAAAGCAAGCGGCGGAGTGCCGATCGATCGCCCGAGTCGGGCTTCCAGTGCTTGAAACGATGCTCAAGAAAGCGGTCGACGTAAACCTCGCTTAAATCCTGCGGAGCATGTCCATTGCCAACATGCCAGTCCATCAGATCCCGAAACAGGCTCAGCGAGCGCCACGTGCAATGCCGACCCAAACCTTCGTTCGACATTTTGGCGGCGTAAACGCCCGCAAACTCCCGATACGGACCATAGACCAGCTTCCGGTATAGGGCGCTGCGATTCAAATAGTCAGTTGCGTTCATGTGTCCTCTCCTTCGCGTCAACTGCGACGGAGAGACCCTAAACTATGCCGACTAGCTGCCCGCTATGATGCCGGAAACGTTGGCAAAAAGTTGATTAATCGGCATAGTTCGACGGTCGGCATAAACGTGCAAACTCAACGCCGTCGATCCTCAAGCCTATCTGACCAGCACACTCACAGCCATCGTCAACGGGCATAAACAGAGCCAGATCGATGAACTCTTGCCGTGGAACTATCCGGTCGCGAAGGCCCGTGCCCGAGACCGCAGTTGCGTCAAGGCGATCATGCTGTTCTAAAACATTGGGGCAAGTGGTTGTAACGCACTTCTCTTCTTTCGATTCCTCTATACTTTGGCGATGACGGTCTCAGCCTTCTGTCGAAGTAGACTAGTCGAATGTCAAATGAGTTACGGCGAGAAGGCTACGACATCGCCCGCTGCGCTGACGTTCAGGGCGTGTTCTCTTCGGAGCGGCTCCAAGATCGGCCGCGGTCGATCTCATAGCGGGCGTTCGCTCCGATCCACCTTTCACCAACCGACTAACCATTGGAATTTTCTAGGCGCGCCCTACAACGTAGGCATGCAGTAGCGTTCGACTTTGAAGGAGAATGGCATGCCGTGCAGGTTTATCGTGGTCGCAGCATCGCTGCTGCTCTGGAGTGCTTCGCTAACCGCCGCTCATTCGGAAGAGGCGTTCGAAGACAAACTGTTAACGACACCCGCGACCCCTGAAGTCATCGACAAGGGGCTGGAAGCCGATGGGTATCAACTCGGGATTTCCGCATATTACTGGGGCTATCCATTGGTCAGGATGGAACGAGTTGTCCGCTCCTATTCTGATGTTTCGAGCGACGTACCAGCCACCAGTTATCGCGCTCCTGTCAATCAGATCGGCTGGGCGCGTGAGTTGGCGACACCGTCTGCCAAGGATATGCCGACGGCCAACAACGACACGTACTACATGAGCGCCGTTGTCGTTCTCGATGAACCCTATGTGCTCTCGGTGTTGATTTCCACTGAGAACTGACCCGGTAGCCCAGGATATTTCCATCGAGAATTGACCCATGTTTGAACCTTGCCCTGCGTGTTTTCAGCGGGGGCTACGGAGTGATCGACATGGCGTTACTGAGCGTGATCCGACGCTGGCATTTTCGAGACCACATATCGATCCGGGACATTTGCCGCAGGACCGGCCTATCCCGGAATACCATCCGCAAATATCTCCGGCTTGATGGCGTGGAACCATCGTTCAAGGTGCCGGAGCGGCCGAGCAAGCTTGATCCTTTTGCCGACCGGCTGTCAGCGTGGCTGCGGACGGAAGCCAAAAAGAACCGGAAGCAGCGGCGCAACCTGAAGCAATTACATGCCGATCTGGTGAGCCTTGGCTACGAGGGATCGTATGGTCGGGTTGCTGCTTTTGCTCGGGAATGGAAAGCTGATCTGCAAAGGGAGCTGCAGACATCGGGACGTGGGACGTTCGTTCCGCTGGCCTTTGATCCGGGTGAGGCCTTCCAGTTCGACTGGTCGGAAGACTGGGCAATCATCGGCAATGAGCGCACCAAACTGCAGGTGGCCCATACAAAGCTTAGCTATTCCAGGGCGTTCATCGTCCGGGCGTATCTTCTGCAGACGCACGAGATGCTGTTCGATGCCCATAACCACGCGTTCCGTGTCTTCGGCGGGGTGCCGCGGCGCGGCATCTACGACAACATGCGCACGGCAATCGATAAGATTGGACGCGGCAAGGAGCGCGACGTCAACATCCGCTTTATGGCAATGGCCAGCCACTACCTCTATGAGCCGGAGTTCTGCAATCCGGCGTCTGGTTGGGAGAAAGGCCAGGTCGAGAAGAATGTTCAGGATTCGCGCCATCGGTTCTTTCAACCGACACCACGCTTTCCATCGTTGGAAGCCCTGAACGACTGGCTGGAGCTTCGATGCAAGGAGGTTTGGCAGCAGACCCCGCATGGAAAGATGCGTGGCACTATCGCTGACCTCCTGGCCGAGGAAACAAAAACTCTGATGCCAACGGCGCGTGTCTTCGATGGTTTTGTCGAGCATAGCAAACGGGTGTCCCCAACCTGCCTGGTTCACTTCGATCGCAATCGCTACAGCGTTCCGGCATCCTTTGCCAACCGACCCGTCAGCATTCGAGTTTATCCAGACCGTATCGTTGTTGCAGCGGAGGGTCTGATCATATGCGAGCATCTTCGCGTCATCAGCCGGTCGCATGACGGACCTGGGCAGACGATTTACGATTGGCGGCACTATCTCGCGGTCGTGCAACGCAAACCTGGCGCTCTTCGCAATGGTGCGCCGTTCGTCGATCTTCCCGAAGCCTTCAGAACGCTGCAGCAGCACCTGCTCAAAAAGCCGGGTGGCGATCGAGAGATGGTCGATATTCTGGCGCTTGTTCTCCAGCACGACGAACAGGCAGTGCTATCGGCAGTCGATATGGCTTTGACGTCCGGAGTTCCGACCAAAACCCATGTGCTAAACCTGTTGCATCGCCTCGTCGATGGCAAATCCTCGACACCACCTACGATCGACGCGCCGCAAGCTCTTACACTTGCCAACGAGCCCAAGGCCAATGTCGAACGCTACGATACCCTGAGGAAGACTGCGGAGGTCCGCCATGCGTCATAACCCAGCCAGCGGAGCGATCGTTATCATGCTGCGCCAACTGAAGATGCACGGCATGGCTCAGGCAATCGGTGAGCTCACCGAACAAGGATCGCCAGCTTTTGAGGCTGCCATTCCTATTCTGTCGCAACTGCTCAAAGCGGAAACGGCAGAGCGGGAGGTTAGATCAACCGCCTATCAGCTCAAAATTGCCCGCTTCCCGGCCTATCGCGATCTCAACGGCTTCGACTTCTCCAGCAGCGAGATCAACGAGGCGCTCGTGCGCCAACTCCATCGCTGCGACTTCCTCGATGATGCCAACAACATCGTGCTGGTCGGCGGACCTGGGACAGGCAAAACCCATATTGCCACCGCTCTCGGTATCCAGGCAATCGAGCATCATCACAAACGCGTCCGGTTCTTCTCAACAGTCGAACTGGTCAACGCGCTTGAACAGGAGAAGACGCAAGGTCGCTCAGGGCAGATCGCCAATCGGCTTGTCCATTCCGATCTCGTCATCCTCGACGAATTGGGCTACCTGCCGTTCAGCGCGTCGGGAGGAGCTTTGCTGTTCCATCTCCTGAGCAGGCTCTACGAACGTACCAGTGTCGTCATCACCACCAACCTGAGCTTCAGCGAATGGGCCAGCGTCTTTGGCGATGCCAAGATGACCACGGCGCTGCTCGACCGCCTGACCCACCACTGCCACATCCTCGAAACCGGAAACGACAGCTTCCGCTTCAAGAATAGCTCAGCTCATGAACCGAAAAACACGAAGGAGAAAAACAGGAACTTGACCTCTACACCAGACCCGAAACATATCTAAAAGGCGGGTCAAATCTCGGTGGAAATACCGGGTCAGTTCTCAGTGGAAATCAACAAAGTGAGCTTCGGCAACAAATCTATACGAGTACAGAGGCGCCCCTGGATCTTTGTCTCATGCAGGCACCTTGCATCTATCGTCAGGCGGCGCTTGAAGCGCTGTTGCGAACGAATACAAACCACCGTGAAGTCATGACCGGAAACAGTGTTCAGTCCGTCCGCAGCGCAGTGATTTCTGGCTTAGGGATCAGCGTGCTGGGAGCTTCGTGCTTGGGGGCGGGATTACGGCCATCTCGACGAATGCACGATCTGGAGGCGCTCCCGCTGGCGACGATCAGTCTACACGGGCGAGATCATCGAAAAGATGACGTGGTGACCGTCATGCGGGAAGTTCTAGCTGATCACTTGCGGAGTGACCTGCCATTGAACTTTCCTCCAGAGGCGATTAACGCCTAGCACGACTTCAGCAGGCGACGTGATAGACGACGTTTCCCGACAAGCAGCCACTGGGGCCGATCAGGGCGCCATTGCCGCAGTTGATGCAGAACGCTTTCTTGCTCTCGCAATTTGCAGAAGCAGCTAAGCTCTCAATAGGGCGGATTAAACAGGTGAACAACATTCCCGCTACCGATGACGACAATTTTCAGACCTACGTATTAGGTAAAGAGGGCGTCACCGTTGTCCGATTTTGGGCAACATTGTGCCCACCTGAACTGCACCCCATTTCGACCGGACAGTCGGCATAAGCAGAAGGCTCAAGCACAGGCTTGGGTATAGGCTTATGTCTAACGAGTATCGACACGTTGAATTGCTGACAGGAGATGTCCGCCGCAGGCGATGGACAACCGAGCAGGGGTCGTTTGGCTATCGTTACTAGAAGTCCAGGGGATACCAGCGGGATCTCGCTCGATCGGTACTGCGCTCCGGCAGACTTGGCGAAGACACCGGGGCACCCTCGTCGACTGTTGCTGCTTGAGCATATAGCTCAAGGGGAAGCGATTGGGTGAATAAATATAGTCAACGACCAGTCTGATTCTCATCACGATCGATCGGCCTTTTGCGAGAACTCACGCCGATCAGCTCGTAGGGTTTGCCCCGGTCCCCAAGCTTGACCGCAGACTGGAAAGTGTCAATTCGAATCCGGATGCACCATCCAGCATTCGCTCCATCATGAGTGCCCCCTCAAGTGAGGTGACAACAAGGCGCGCTGCAGCGCGGCCTTCAAGATTGCTGTTCACCTGACGATTTCGCAAACCCTCTTCGTATACTTTTTGTACCCACTCAAGATGTTCACGGAAAAATGCTTCAGTCCCTGCCCGCAACTCTTCTGGCAAGATCTCGAGTTCGGCTGTAAGGGCCGCACAGAGGCAACCCAAACCTTTGTCCACTCCGGTAAGATAAAGCCGACCATAGGCATCTATTCGATCCAGTGCGTTGTCCGAATGTGCCTCTATTCTTGTCAGGGCATTTTTGTAACGCTGCCTGTAACTATCAAGAACCGTAGAGACCATTATTTCTTTTGTCGGGAAATGATAATGAATACTCGCCTTCCGAATTCCCACCCGTTCTGATACGTCTGCATAGCTGAAGCCGGAATACCCCCTGCGGCGTACAAGGTTTTCTGCATGTCTCAGCAGTTCATCGCGCATTTCAGACACGCCGTATCTCCTTTCCAAGCAAGCTATCGATAAGTAGATAGGCAACCGGACGACGAATTGCAACGAAAACGTCGGTTATATGGAGCCGCTCAACCGCGGGCGCCTGTAGCCGCAGGGATTAGTTACTCAAACGACTCTCGATAAGCGAACAATCCCGGCGCCCCGCCCGTCATAAGGAAAAGTACATTCTCGTTGTCCTTCACTACTCCGGAGCGAATCGCGTGAAGCATGCCTGCGAAAGCCTTGCCGGTATAAACGGGATCGACGAGCAAGCCCTCGGTCTGCGCGAGAGTGCTGATCGCGTCCCTCCCATGCTTCGACATGACACCGTAGCTATCTCCGAGTTGGCTGTCATCAACGTGGATTTCCGCCTGCGGGATACCCTCCTCGAAACCGAGCATCGATAGTAGTCTGTCTGTCAAATCTAACGTTCGAGCTTCAGTCGCCGCCGCAGAATCAAAGACGCAGTATCCAACGACATTTCGGTTGTTGCCGCTGAGTGCCCGGAAACCTGCAAGCAGGCCGGCATGCGTGCCGCTGCTGCCCGTTGCGGTAAAGATCCGATCAAATCTAATGTCGTTCGATCGTTCCTGCTCTAGTATTTCGCCGGCGCAATCGACATATCCAAGGCTGCCGCAAGGAGACGAGCCTCCAAGGCCGACAGAGTACGCTTTACGCCCCTGGCGTTGCAACACCCGGGCACGTTCGTGCGCCATGGCCAACGTGTCCGTATCCTTTGAGAAGGTGTGAACCGTTGCGCCAAACAGTTTGTTGAGCAACTGGTTGCCATTCGACTGGTAGGCTTGTGTTTCGTTCGGTACCAGGGTCGAGAGCATCAGTTCACATGCCAAGCCTGCTTTTGCAGCTGCGGCAGCGGTAATACGTGCGTGATTTGATTGCAGTCCGCCGGTCGTAATGATCGTGTCGCATCCATTTTTCAGAGCATCACCGATCAAAAACTCAAGCTTCCTCAGCTTGTTTCCCCCCATGCCGATCCCTATGAGGTCGTCGCGTTTGACATAGATCCGAACGCTTGTGCCGAGTGCCTTCTCAAGCCTGCGTAGCCGTTGAATCGGGGTTGGACCATCGAGGAGAGGAAAATGCGGGAAATCGTCTCGCAGCCTTTGGCGGGTCATGCTCATCAACGTTCATCCTTGATTCTGATATCTTATAGAAAGGATCGGCCGCGTTAGCAGCCGATCCGCGAAGCCTTTTTGGCGGCTCTAGGAATCTTGCTTCAGCACTTCGCTTGAATAAGACGTGCTGGCATCGCCAACAGCAGAAGTGCCGCTCCGGCAATTAGAACCCCGGCAAAAACATACAAGCCGATGTCAGTGCTTCCCGTCTGCGCCTTGATCGCACCGATCACCGTCGGGCTAACGAAACCGCCGATCAGAGCGAGCGAGTTAATCAGAGCGATGCCACCCGCCGCCGCGGTCCCAGACAAATAACGCGTGGGAATGGTCCAGAATACCGGCATCGCCGCGAAAACACCAACCGCGGCGACCGTAAGGCACGCAAGCCCAATGATCAGATTTGTCGTAAAGAACGTGCTGGCGACAAGCGCGGTCGCGCTGATCACCATGCATGTCGCGAGATGCCAACGCCGCTCGCCAGTCGCATCAGAACGCCGGCTAATGACGACCATGCCTATAGTGCTCGCAAGATAGGGGATTGCTGTTAGGAGGCCGATATGGAACGGGTCGGCAATGCCATAGCCCTTCACCATACCTGGCAACCAGAAACCGAGGACATAGATACCGGACGCCACGGCGAAGTAGACGGCCGCAAGCGCGTAGATCCGCGGATCACGAATGGCATCTTTCATCGAGTGCCGGCCGGATTGATCGGTCGGGCTCTTGATGTCTTCGGTGATTTGCGTGCGTTCCCGGTCGGACAACCAGCTTGCCTTCGACGGCCCGTCAATAAGCATCAGACCCGCAACGATACCCAACACCACGGCCGGAAGGCCTTCGATGAGAAACATCCATTGCCAACCATGCCACCCGTTCACGCCCTCCATGTGGCTCATGATCCAGCCAGACAATGGACCGCCGACGACACCGGCAATGGCGATTGCGGACATGAAGATGGCGATGATACCACCACGCATGCGTGCTGGAAACCAATAGGTGAGGTACAGGATGATGCCGGGGAAGAAGCCCGCTTCAAAAGCGCCGAGCAGGAAGCGCGCGATGTAAAACTGCATCGGCGTCTGCACGAACATCATGGCGGAGGAGACCAGACCCCAGCAGATCATAATCCGCATGATCGTCTTACGCGCTCCGATCTTAGTCAGGAGCAGGTTGCTCGGGACTTCGAACAGGACATAGCCTGCGAAGAAAATTCCAGCGCCCAAGCCGTAGACAGCATCGCTGAAACTGAGATCCTGCTGCATGCGCAACGCAGCAAAGCCGATATTAACGCGATCCAGATAGGCCACGATGTAGCTTACGAACAGCAGTGGCAAAATTTTCCATGCTACCCGTTTGTAGAGATTGTCAGTGTCTGTCGATGGCAAGGCCGTCGCCGCGGAATCGTACGATGTCATTCTACTTCCTCCCAGAGTCGAATTGTTGATGAACTGATGGCGGCCCAGGGTTACAGGCCGAGATAGCCCCCCCGCTCCTTGGCCGGATGCGCGGCAAGTGCCGTCTCGATCGGCTCGCAGCCCCAACCTGGCCGGTCCGGTACGACGATCGCGCCGTTCTCGATGATCGGTGCGTTGGTGAAGAGCGCGTCGTCCCAGGCGAGACGATCGACGTCATGTTCCATAATCCGCAGATTCGGCACCGCCGCCGCGAAGTGGACGTTCATCATCGTTGCGAGATGGCTATAGAAATTGTGCGGTGCCACGTTCACATCGAAGGCTTCGGCCGTATTGGCAATCTTCATCGACTGCCAAACACCGTTCCAGACGACATCAATGATCGCAACGTCGACAGCCTGTGACTGGAAGTAAGGCAAGTACTGCCGCACCCCGAACAGGGTTTCGAGGGAACTGATGGGGGCATGGCTTTGCTGGCGAATGTAGGCGAGAGCCTCAGGATTGTAGATGTCCAACTCGCACCAGAGGAAATCGAAATCCGACAGTGCGCGGATCAAGCGGACATACCCCTCCGTTCTGGCGTTGAAATTGAAATCGACAAGCAGCTCAACATCGGGACCGAGACCATCCTTGAGCGCTTCGAGGTGAGCGCGCACGTTGCGGATCAGCGTCTTGTCGATATTGAGTTCGGGTTTATAGGGCGCGCCGAAACCCGCATGCCATTGTTTGGGTCGCCCCTCTCCGTGAAGAAACAGGTTCGTCTTGGCCGCACCGATACCGCTGTTGCGCGCATCAAGCCCCGCTTGCTTCACATCGTCCAGCGTATCGATCTTCGGCGAATAAAACGATGGATGTGAAATGCGCCAGGTCGCGCAATGCGACCAGTAAATTGGGATGGCGTCACGGTGCTTGCCGCCAAGAAGCTCATAGCACGGAACCCCGAAATCCTTGGCCTTAATATCCAAGAGAGCATTCTCGATGGCTCCGAGTGCTTCTGCCGCCAGACCGTATGGTGCGGGCCTGATCGACGCAGCGAGAACCCCATAGATCCGCTCGTGATCGGTGACCGAACTGCCGATGACACGCTGTCCAAACCGGCGGATCACATCGGTTAATCCCGGCGGACCGTAAGCTTCATCGTACTCGCTCCAGCCGACGAGCCCTGTATCCGTCGTTATTTTCAGGAAGTTGTAATTTCGCCAGCCCGCGTCACAGGCAAGCGTCTCCACCCGTTCGATCTTCATCCCGCATTCCTCCCAGAACTAAATTGGATGCCGATATTACTTGCCTATCTACTAGTAGAGTGTTAGGTTGTCAATCACGTATTGATCGCAATCGTCCGCACCTTTCATCAGAAGGCGGAACGCAGGCCTTACGTCCCAGGCTGGAAAGATCCGTCTGCGGAACATCGACCAATGACTCCAAGGAGGCTCAATTGACTGCTACGAAGAAGCCCTTCGCCGACATCAAGGCGATCCGTGAAACGCAGGACGTCGTCCGCAACCAGCCGGAACTCGGAAAAGTCACGTTCAAAGTCAAAGGCAGGTCCAACGGCGGTCTTGCAATCGCTTCGCAGACCGGTCCCCTCATTCAAAACGGGCTGGCAGACAATACGCGTGACGGAAAGTTTTCTCTTATTGGCGATGAGCCTGTGGCACTGCTGGGCACCGACACCGGTGTCAGCCCCGCTGAATACGTCCTTCAGGCACTTGCCGGCTGCTATATCGTAACCCTGGCCTCCATGGCTGCCAGCAAAGGGATCGATCTCAGCGGACTCGAACTCGACCTGGGCTTCGATATCGATCTCAACGGCTTCCTGGGTCTTGACGAGACGGTCCGCAAGGGTGCGCAGGCGATCAATGTCGACGTCAAGCTAACCAGCGACGCGGCAAACCGCGAGCAGCTCGAGGAGTTGGTACGCGAACTGCCGAACAATTCCCCGATCCACGACACGCTGGCCAATCCGGTCAAGATTGCAGCGCGTCTGGTTTGACCGATCGTGGCCGGCGGGGAGCCCCTCCTCGCCGGCACACCAATTCATGTTCGTCACCAAAACTCAACCGAGCGGTATAAATCCATGAAATCCGAACTGTATTACGTTACCGATATCTACTGCCTCTGGTGCTATGGCTTCAGAAGAACAATCGATCGTATAGCTACGGAATATGCCGACCGCGTCGACTTGCGGCTGGTCAACGGCTGCATGATTCCGCAGGAGATGCAGCTCGGAGAATTCTTCGGACGCTTTCCGGATCCTATCGGCCTGCATCAGCGTGTGAGCGAGGTGTCCGGTCAGGATTTCGGTGAACCTTATCTCGAACATATCCGCAATCATGCAACCTCGAAGCGCAAGTTGAATTCGCTCGTTCCCGCAAGGGCGATGGCAGTAATGCAAATGCTCGGCGTAACAGATTCACTGGCGGTTTCCTCGCAGATGCAGCGCGCCCACTACGACGACGGACTCGACCTTCTTCTACCCGAAAGCTACCGTGCGCTCGACTGCATGAAGACGATCGACTTTGAACAGTTCAAGTCTCTGCTAGTGGATAAGGCAACTCTGTCCACCGTCTTAAATGGTGTTCGATGGGTGAGCGATGTTGGCGTACAGGGCTTTCCCGCACTGCTCCTGAAGCAGAGTGAAACGCGGTATAAGATGATAGCGCGTGGATTCATGCCATATGAGGGGGTAAAGGCTGGACTCGACGCCGCCCTTGGTAGCTTGCTGGACGTGGCGGCGACCACGGGCCTCGCATGCCAACTTGACGGAACCGGATGCCAATGACGCTAAGCTCAGATACATGTGTGCTGCTGACCGATGCTCCTTGGGTTGATACGGAACTGGAGGAAAATATCTTTCGCAGCGCCGGGTTGGAGTTTATTCGCGCGCCGGCCGAGGAAGAGACCCTTGCCCGACTTCTAGCCTCCGTCGAGCCGGCGGCCATCATTACCTGTTGGGCATTAATCTCGCCTGGTATGATCCATGAAGCAGAAAAGCTCAGGGTTATCGCCCGGCTTGGCGCTGGCGTGGACAACGTGGCCGTCGAAGCTGCCACCGATCGCGGAATTTGGGTAACCAACGTCCCGGACTATTGCGTCGGGGAAGTGTCCGACCACGCGGTCGCGCTTATGCTGGCCCATTGTCGCGGCATCGTCCGACTCGATGCCGAGGTGAAGCGAACCGGCTGGCGCTCTGATGGGGCCGGCTTGCAACGTGTCTCGGATCTAACCGTCGGCATCGTCGGTCTTGGAAGGATCGGATCGGAGACCGCACGCAAGCTGAAGGCGTTTGGGTGCCGGGTCATCGCCATGGCACGCACTGGAAGCCACGACAGCAGCTTGGCGGAGCCGGTCGACCCAGATAATTTCGCTAGATTGGCAGATGTGATTATCCTGCACGCGCCCTTGAACGCCGAGACGTCCGGGATGATCGACACACGTTTCCTGTCGAAATGCGCAAAGCGCCCGCTGCTTATAAATGTGAGCCGAGGCGGGCTGGTGGACAACGCAGCTCTTGCCGTGGCGCTCGACGCCGGGATGATCGGAGGTGCCGCCCTCGACGTCGTTGATGGCGAGCCCTCTCCCCCGCAATCGCTCCTCAACCGAACGGATGTGATCATCACACCGCATGTCGCTTACGCATCGACTGCTGCAATGGTGGAACTGCGCACACGAGCTTGCGAGGAGGTCATTCGCGTACTACGCGGTGAACAACCGCGCAATGCATGCAACACTCCTCGCGTGACCTAAGACTTCAACTGCGGATTTTCCCGGTTAGCGCGCTACCAAACCGACCCCGAACTATCGATTAGCTGAAATTGCGTTTCGAATCCGGTCGAGTCCTTCCTGCAAGACGGAACGGGGGCAAGCAAGGTTCAGCCGGATATGGCCCTCGCCGCTGTCTACGAACATTTCGCCACCCTCGATGACAACACCGGCCCGTTCGAGGAAGAAGCGCGTCAGGTCGATCGAACCTGAGAAATAGGCGCGCATGTCGATCCAGGCAAGATAGGTCGCCTCGGGAATACGCAACCTTGCATCCGGGAGATGCGTCCGCACAAACTCATCTGCGAGCGCAAAGTTCCCATCCAGGTAGACCCGTAGGTCGTCCAACCAAGCTTCGCCCCCGCGATAGGAACCGATGGCAGCCGCAAGGCTGATCGGATTGATGAACGGATAGTGCAGTTCGTTCCAAACCGCTCTTAGCGCCTCATCGGGGATGACGATTGTGGCAATCATCATGCCGGCGAGATTGAAGGTCTTACTCACCGCCATGCATGTGACGACATCGCGGCTTTCCGGGAAAAGCTTGGCGAGTGGCGTGTGTTTGAGCCCGCTGCGAAGCAGGTCGCAATGGATTTCGTCGGAAATGATCTTCACGCCGTGTTTGAAGCAGACTTCCGCGAGGCGCCGCAACTCGGCTTCGCTCCACAGCCGCCCGGTGGGATTGTGTGGGTGACATAGGAAGAAGACCTTGACCGAGCCGTCCGCCGCCTTTTCTTCGAAATCTTTGAAATCGACTTCGTAGTAGCCGTCATTGTTGATGAGTGGCGATGTGACCAATGTTCGGCCGCTCTTCACCGTAGCGTGCTTGAAATAACCGTAGGACGGGCTGAGAGTCAGCACCTTGTCATGCGGTCCGCAGAGATAGTTGACGAGGCCGAACAGTGCAGGAATGACACCGAGCGACAGGACCAGCTGCTCGCGCGGGAAGCTCCAACCGTGCCGGCGCTGACACCAGGCGTGGAAGACATCATAAAGGTGGTCATCGTAGTTCATCGTATAGCCGAAGATCGGATGCTTCAACCGATCCGACATGGCATCCAGTGCGGCTTGCGGGGCAGCGAACTGCATATCGGCCACCCACATCTGGATGATCTCCTCTTTCGGCCGATCGAGCACGACCGGCACGGTACCCTGCGGGAAGAGATATTTCTCATATCCTTCCACTGCGGACGCATTGCTATCGAGACGGGAAATCAGGCGGTCGAAATCGTGGTGCATTGGAGACTAACCAGGAAACGTGAGTGGATTGCGCTGGACATCGTTGCGTTGAAAGCAGTTTAATCTACAAGCTGCTACAATTCTTACTAATGTTCTAGCTGATGCTGCGAATCAGTGGCAGATTCCACTAAGGAACGACGAAATGGACGAGATTGATTTCAAGATACTCATCGAGCTGCAAAAAGACGGCCGGCTTACCAATCAAGAGTTAAGCGAACGCGTGAATCTGTCACCCTCCCCGTGCCACAGGCGCGTCCGGCTTTTGGAAGAAGCCGGTGTGATCGAAGGTTATGGTGCGCGGCTCAGCCATAGGGCTCTCGGAATGCCGATCATCGCCTTCATTCTTGTCCGGCTCGCGGCGCAGAGCAAAAACGCCATGGCAGAATTCGAGCTGGGTATTCGCCGAACATCCGAAATCACCGCCTGTTATCTCATGTCGGGACGGCAGGATTATCTACTTCAGGTGTTCACCGCCTCATTGGATAGTTATGAGGAATTCGTGCGCAACAAACTCTCAGAGCTGCCGGGTATCGGATCCTGGGAGACGAATTTCGTGTTTGGGGAAATCAAGAAGAGCGTCCTGACGCCGAAAATAGGTTCACGTTTACCTTCTCCTGGCGAAGGCAGGGAGGCCTAGATGCGCTGGTGGATTGAGCCGAATCGGCGCGGTCGCTAACCAGCGACAACTATGGATCGCTATGGCGCCCGTCTTCGATAGCCTGATGGAAGAATAGGACCTAGCTTACCGCTCCGCGCCATCGCGATCATTGCTGCACTGGCGCTCCTGTTCCGCCTGCCGGAGAATCTGCTGGCGCTGCTCGTTCTGCGCACCCATTGGCAGCCCCGGCCAGCTCCCGCGAAGTCCTTGCGACGCGACCGGCGGCGAGCACCTGCTGCGGGGCGGCGATGGCCGAACGACCGTCGGCGGCGTTGCCCGATCCTCTTGATCGCGTCTATACTGCCAGAACGTATCCCTTCCACTATCGCGATGCGCTCGTCACCAATTGTCGACTTGACGTCGGGAGCATATCGCCAGCGATTCCGGGCATAGCTGTGACTTTCGCGGAGGCACGAAGCCTTCGGTGGCTGCAGGAATGCCAAGGGATTAGCCTTTCATATGAAGATTGTGCTCCTTTGCCGGTTGACCCGCCCCAGGGGAAGCTTCGTTTCGTCAAGTCAACGACCAAGCTCTCCGCGCTGTTGGTCGACGGATGAGATAGTGCTGTGCTTGAGGATCTCATCTGGAAGCGCATCACCCCAGTCTTTCATGGCATATAAAATGTCGTGCAAAGACAGTCCAAGTTCGGTCAGTTCGTAGACTACACGCGGAGGCGTTTCGGCGTATGCCATGCGCGTCACCAAACCGTGCTCTTCAAAACGCCTGAGGCGATAGGTCAGTGTGTGTGCGCTGATCCCAGGCAGCCTGCCGCGCAATTCGGTAAAGCGACGCGGCCCGCCCAGCAGCTCACGGACGATCAATGTAGCCCAGGGGCCGTCGAGAAGAAGCAGAAATCGCTCGACCCCGCAGCACGGCAGTTTTTTTACGGTCACTGAATTTTCTTCCATTAGTGCATTTGACGTAACTGATGCACATCATGCACCAATGGGTTCCGACCTTCAACGGAAATGGAGCAGTTTATGTCTTTCTGTTGATTTCCGCGCAGAAGTGAGCCGGTTTTTCCACCGAGAAGTGAGCCACCTCTGAGTATGGTTTTCTGATCAGGTTTTGGTCAAGGGCTTGGCTTTTCTCCTCTCTTGTGTGCTGCGGCGGCGGAACTGGCTTTGAAGCGGAAGCTGTCGTTTCCTGTTTCCAGGATATGGCAACGATGGGTCAGGCGATCGAGGAGCGCGGTGGTCATTTTGGCATCGCCGAAGACAGATGCCCATTCGCTGAAACTCAGGTTGGTGGTGATGACGACGCTGGTCCGTTCATAAAGCTTGCTCAGCAGGTGGAAGAGCAATGCTCCACCTGAGGCGCTGAATGGCAGATATCCAAGCTCGTCGAGGATGACCAGGTCAAGACGGACCAGGGTCTCGGCGATTTGTCCCGCCTTGCCCTTGGCCTTTTCCTGCTCAAGCGCATTGACCAGTTCGATCGTCGAGAAGAAGCGAACTTTTCTGCGATGATGCTCGATGGCCTGGATGCCGAGGGCTGTCGCGACATGGGTTTTGCCTGTTCCTGGGCCGCCGACAAGCACGACATTGTGCGCTCCATCCATGAACTCACATCGATGCAATTGCCGCACTGTCGCTTCGTTGATCTCGCTGGCGGCGAAGTCAAAGCCGGAAAGATCCTTGTAAGCCGGGAAGCGAGCCGCCTTCATATGATAGGCGATGGAGCGAACCTCGCGCTCGGCCATTTCGGCTTTCAGCAACTGCGACAGAATGGGCACCGCCGCATCGAAAGCCGGGGCCCCTTGTTCGATCAGGTCTGTGACGGCCTGGGCCATACCGTACATCTTCAGGCTTCGCAGCATGATGACAACGGCGGCACTTGCAGGATCATGACGCATGGCGACCTCCTGCGATCCGGACGCGCAGGCCATCATAGCGTTCAACATTTGCCTCAGGTTCACGCCGTAAGGTCAGCGCCGGCGGCGTATCGATACCGGGACCGTCGGTCGTCTTGCCGTCGATCAGCATGTGCAGCAGATTCAGCACATGCGTTTTGGTCGCCACGCCCGCCTCCAGGGCGAGTTCCACGGCTTGCAGGACGGCCTCTTCGTCGTGATGAAGGACAAGGGCGAGGATATCGGCCATCTCACGATCACCGCCGGGACGGCGAAGCATCTGATCCTGTAGTTGCCGAAAGGCCGAAGGCAATTCCAGGAAGGGCGCACCATTACGCAACGCACCGGGTTTGCGCTGGATGACGGCAAGGTAATGCCGCCAGTCGTAAATCGTTCGCGGCGGCTTGTCGTGACTGCGTTCAATGATCCGCGTATGTTCGCAGAGGATATTGCCCTCGGCTGCAACGACCAGTCGCTCGGGATAAATCCGCAGGCTGACGGGCCGGTTCGCAAAAGACGCAGGCACGCTGTAGCGGTTCCGTTCGAAGGTGATCAGGCATGTCGGTGAGACGCGCTTGCTTTGCTCGACGAAGCCGTCAAAGGCGGCAGGCAACGTCATTAATGCCGCCTTCTCTTCGGCCCAAATGTCGGCGATCGTACCGGGCAAAGTGCCGTGCGGTGTCTCACGCCATAGATCCTGGCAGTGCTGTTCCAGCCAGACGTTCAGTGCCGCCAGATCTGCGAAGGCGGGCATCTGTTGCCACAACCGCGGACGGGCATCCTGGACGTTCTTCTCGACCTGTCCCTTCTCCCAGCCTGCCGATGGATTGCAGAACTCAGGCGCAAAGACGTAATGGTTCGTCATCGCGAGGAAACGGATGTTGACCTGCCGCTCTTTGCCGCGACCGACACGATCGACCGCCGTCTTCATGTTATCGTAGATGCCGCGACCAGGCACGCCGCCGAACACACGGAAGCCGTGCCAGTGGGCGTCGAAGAGCATCTCGTGTGTCTGCAAAAGATAGGCACGCAAGAGGAACGCCCGGCTGTGCGCCAGCTTGATGTGTGCGACCTGAAGCTTCGTACGCTCACCGGCTATGACAGCGTAGTCCTCACTCCAATCGAATTGGAATGCTTCGCCAGGACGGAAAGACAGCGGAACGAATATGCCACGCCCCGTCGTTTGCTGCTCACGTTGCCGATCAAGTCGCCATTCACGGGCAAAGGCAGCCACCCGGCCATAGGAGCCGGTAAAACCAAGGGCAACCAGATCAGCATGAATCTGCTTCAACGTACGCCGCTGCTTGCGCGACTTTCCAGCCTCGCTCTTCAGCCAACCCGCCAGTTTGTCGGCAAATGGATCGAGCTTGCTCGGTCGTTCGGGGACCGTGAATGTCGGCTCGATCGTGCCGGCATTCAAATATTTGGAGATGGTGTTGCGTGACAATCCGGTTCGTCGGCTGATCTCGCGCACCGACAACTTCTCGCGCAGTGCCATCCGACGGATGATATTCAAAAGTCCCATGTGGATCACTCCGTTGCCCCCGTCACTCAAAGCGATGGGGAAAGGTTCACATGGCTCAATTCTCAATGGAAATTATGCGCCTAACCGGCTCACTTCTGCGCGGAAATCAACACTGCTTGCCAAACTTGCCGGCAAAGCTGCGATATCAGTGGAGGTTCCGCTCGTGGGCGACGTCACTCCGCTGGCACATCTGAGAGATCTGAACTTGAAGACGCGGAGAGTTCTGCAGTCGGCAGACTAGAACATTCGTGATCTGGCGTGGTGGAGGCTGCGCCAGGAGGAAGTTTCGCATGAATTATAGGTAGACTTCGGCGCGGTCTTTGATCGCGCCGCTGAGTTGCTATGGGCAACGTTAGGAACGTTCGGCCTCGCGTTTGCCGGCATGGCGCTCGCCCTGGCGATCGGCATCCTGGGTGTCATCGCCCGGACCTCGAACAGGCGGATCGTGCGCGCGCCGGTCATCGCCTTCGTAGAAGTCGTCCGCAACACGCCTTTTCTGGTACAGATCTTTTATATCTACTTCGCCTTACCCCTGATGGGCATTCGCTTCAGCCCAACAACAACGGCGATCATCGCGCTTTTGATGCGAGCCGGGCTATACAATCCGATTCCGTGCTCTCCAACATCAAGGTCAGGCCAAGGAGCCTAGTCAAACCAGTCATCGCAACTTTAATGGTCCTAGCGCTCGCAACGGGCAGCTTCTTTGCGCTAGACGGCCCGATGCGTCTGCAGGCTGATGTCATAGCCAGAACTGGCGAGATGCGAACGATTTCGCTTGAGGACGGATCCGGGGTGCAACTGAATTCGTCTTCAGCAATCGCTGTAAACTTTACCGACAGCCACCGCACTATCCGCCTTCTTCAAGGCCAAGCTTTTTTTCAGGTCGCTCACGACGTCGGACGACCCTTTACGGTTGTTGCGGGGGCGGCCAAGGTTACTGCACTCGGCACGGCATTCCCTATTCGCTACGGCAATGACAACACTGAAGTGGCCGTCAACAAAAATGCGGTCCAGATCGACATCGACGGAAGCCGCACAGGCCCTGTCCGCGTCAGTGAAGGAGAGCAAGCAATCTATGACTACGCGAAAGGGCAAATGGCCATCGCGCCGGTCGATAGTCCGTCGCATTTGCTTGGAGGCGCGGCCAGATGGTCCTCGACGATACACCGCTTTCCTACGTTATCGAGGAGATGTACAGGCATTTTTACGGCCGCATCGTGGTTACGGATTCTCGTATCGCCAATCGACGGGTCAGCGGCACGATGAAGATCACCGATACCGACGTTGCGCTTGCTTTCGTAACGCAGGCCCTACATGTGAAAGCAATGCACTTCGGCCCCCTGATCGTCATTCGCGAGTGACGATACCAGCCTCTCGCTTGCTTGCTTGCTTGCTTTCGAAGAAATCTCTCGCTCTGACCTCAAAAGTGCAGAGCGCCAAGGTCTTAAGCTCTGCGTTTTGTTTGTTCTGCTCTAGTTGCTCTGAGCCCCAAAATGAAGAGAAATTGGGTCTCGGGCCATTCCCAACCAATAATGCTCTTGAACGGATTCGAACCAATGGCACGCTCACCAAATGAACTAAGCCCCTGAAAAGATGGCGTAACTCCTATTTATGGAACTTGAGGGAGTGCGCCCAGGCTGGAAGCCGTGCGGTGGGACTTGAGATAGGTTACATCATCATGACGGTCTGGTGTTCTGCAGCTTCAGGCACCGCCAGGCCGTCTATCATCTGGATAAACATGCCCTTGTCGCTCCAGCGTTTCCAGCGGTTATACAGCGTTTTCGCCGGGCCATATTCCTTAGGCGCATTGCACCACCGGAGCCCCTTGCGATTGACGAAAATGATGCCGATCAGCACACGCCGATCATCTACGCGCTGGCGGCCATGGCTCTTGGGGAAATAGGGCTAAAGACGAGCCATTTCTCGTTATTCAAACAGAACAAATTACTCATCAGTCAGGCTCCTGGGCGCCCGTCTGAATCATAGCCGTCAATTCAAATCAATAGGTCCTGACTCAGGGCGTCAGGCGCCAACTTTCTTCAGGAGCGTCGATATGAGATCGGAGACCTCACGCTGCCGCAGAATACGGGTGTCGCGATCGGTGTCTTCTCCCAATTCGAATTTCGCCACCGCGACAGCACCATCCTTGGCGAAGCCTTCGGTCCGCTCGTCATCAACGAAGTGCTGAGCCAACAAAGTCAGGCTCTCGGCGATAACCTCCTTGTGTTTACCACCAAGCGCTTTCACGAATTCGTCTGCAGCCGCATCGACGCTACCATCATAATGCTCGATGCAGTAGACGAGGTCGTGGGCGTCTTTTCGCTCGGCCCGTTGGTTGAAGGCATAAGCTTTCAGGCAAACGAACGCCACTAGGTCAGCATAGTGGAGGTCGACCGTTGCAACGCCGTCGTCCCCGAGAAGCTCTGCCGAGATCTTTCGCGTTTTATGATGATCGAAGACAATTGCCGAATGCGGGATGTTCATGGCCGATACGCTGCCTTCCGTGGGCAACTCAACGACCTTGCCGCCTGACTTGTCGGGATCATCGGCGAGGAGTTCGATTGCGACCTTCGTACCACCCGTGCTGATCTCCCAGCGCCAAGAGACAGACTGCCCCTTCGTGTTTGTGCCACGCGTTAATCCGAGTTTTTTGAAATTGTCTTCAAGGCTATGGTAAGCCTCCGTTTCGTTGAGCATCTGAAGCTGGATGACGACGTCGACATCGCCCGTTCCTGCGTGTGCAGGAATTTCGGGAGGCTTCCTCTCGATAAGATAGCGAGGCGTCAAACCACCCACCAGGAAGATGGAGTCACGCCATGGCCCCAACCCTCGAAGAAGCGTAACCAGGACCCGTTCGCAGTTCTCAGTGACCTGATTGCTGTATCCCTCGGCGGTCGACGGTTTCGTCATCTCAGACTCCTAAAACTTCTTTTCTAAGGTGTTCGGCCATATCCCTTGATCGCCCCTCGCCTCGCAAGAGGTCCAGATAGACCTGCAGGGGGCTCGCAAGCCAAAGTCCTGCCCGCTTCTCTTTGAAAAGAAACTCAGTTGGGGAGCGCGTCTCGATCACGTCGAGATTTGCACCTTCCGTCACAGCTCGGACATCAAGATGCTCTAGAACCATGTCTGTCTTTTCACCGGGGGCCATACGGCAAGCTATGCGATTGATAGATGAAAGGTAGGGCGAATATTCTTGTGCAGCCCTGTCTTGGGTAAGCACATACTCGGCGCCAAGAGCCTCGCATTCAGCTTCCAGCTTGTTTGCAATAGTGTCGGCACCTTTACCAGGAACGTAGAAGCGCCGGCGTTTGTGCCGCGGCCCCTCTTCCACATGGCGAGCCCAGCTGTCGAGTAATGAGGTGGTGTCCGACAGGCGCCGTTCTTTATTCGGGCCGTGGCCGCGAGCAGACACCCATTCCAGGCGCTCCAGCGCGCTAAGTGTTTCTGAAGCGGTTCCGAACGATACTTTCGCCCGCTCTGCTAGGTCGCTGACGCCGAACCAGTCTCCGTGATCCAGAACCAGGGCATGCAAGATCTGGGAGCGCTTCCCTGTAAACAGAGATCCAATCGTTCGTTCCCCAGACTTCGGGACCGGGCGCTCGATGTCGAGGTAAGCGCCTGGTGCTGGCACGAAGAGGCTTCCGCCATCATCGAAGTATCCAACCCCCTCCTCTCGAAGCAGCTGGCGAGCGCCAACCGATATGGAGCTTGCTGCGAGAACGGGCACGACAGTCTCAACGCGCTTTGCTTCAGCGTCTTTCTTGGCAGCGAGGAGGCGCCATATCGCCTCGCGGACATCACGAGGATATACGACGGATTTGCACTCGACGATCAAGAGGATGCCTTTGCCGGCTACATTGGCCTCCACTGCAGCGTCTAGGTATAGGTGACGGCCGAAACCGGGCTCGGCTTCAACATGGGAAACCGTGACCTGCGGCAGCCCTTCAAGCGTTTCAACGAGCGCATCGATCGCCTTTGTCGCACGGTCACGCTCGCTTATCTCCATTATTCAACCTTTTTCACTGCAGAGTGAAAATTCAATAAATCATCTAATATTCGATGTCACGCTAATTTTCACTGTGCAGTGAAAATACGCTTTACACAAGCGGATTTCGCCATTCCCGCTCTTCGCCTTGACAGGATTAGAACCCTAGATCCGTCTAATCACACCGTAACCGCTGTCCCACCCCCACGTTGCCCGCTGTCGCCTGATCTGTGATCGAGTTTTCATGGACGAGCGATAAGGAGTTTCTCCATGGAGACTACGTTGGAGGTTCTCACGACGCGGCGGAGCCGACGTGATGCTCACCGCCAATGGCCGGATGAGGTCAAGGCACGGATCGTGTCGGAAAGTTTGCGGCCGGGTGTGACGGTGAATGAGGTCGCGGCCCGCCATGGGCTGAAGGCCAATCACCTGTCGACCTGGCGAACGCTGGCACGAGATGGCAAGCTGGTTTTGCCTGAGCCGGAAGACGCCGTCGAATTCGCGGCCATGGTCGTTGAGACACCCCCGCCGGAGCCGCTGAGTGTCAAGACCGCCACGCGCGCCGAGATTATCGTCGGTCCAGTGACGATCCGTCTTGAGGAAGGTGCGTCTGCTGCCAGGATCGCTGCCATCGCTCGGGCCCTGGCGGCAGCGACATGATCTTTCCATCGCACCGCGTCAGGATCATGGTGGCGACCAAACCCGTAGACTTCCGCAAGGGGCATGACGGATTGGCGGCACTGGTGAAGAACGAACTGCGCAAGGACCCGTTTACCGGAACAGTCTTCGTGTTCCGGTCCCGCAAGGCGGATCGGCTGAAGCTGATCTACTGGGATGGCTCCGGTATCGTCATGGCCTACAAACGGCTGGAAGAGCACAGCTTTACCTGGCCGGGCATCAAGGATGGACTGATGACGCTGACCCACGCCCAGTTCGAAGCCCTGTTTGCGGGCCTTGATTGGCGGCGGGTTCATGACGTCAGGACGAGAACGCCGGAGACCATCGAATAGCTGCGACACGATGACTCAGCACAATAGATTCCGAGGGCAAATCGGCACAGAACTTGGTAAGTTCCAGTCATGCTGGACACCGCTGATCTTCCCGATGATGTTGCTGCGCTGAAGGCGATGCTGATCGCAGCCCAGGCACGCGAGACGGCCAAGGACGTCGCGATAGCAAGTAAGGACGAGCATATCGCCCGCAAGGATGAGCGGATCGAACGGCTTGAGAAGCTCGTCGCGGCCTTCAAGCAGGCAGCCTTCGGACGCAAATCCGAGAAGACCGATCCCGAGCAATTCGACCTGGCGCTGGAGGACCTGGAGACGGCGATGGCCGCGATCCATGCCGAGGACGAGGCGGACGCTACTGCTGGCAACAGGGCCACCAAGTCACGGGCGATCAATCGCGGCTCCCTTCCAAAACATCTTCCCCGTGTTGAAGAGGTGATCGAGCCAAAAAGCCTGATCTGCGCCTGCGGCGGTTGCCTGCATCGCATCGGCGAGGATGTCTCCGAGCGTCTGGATGTGGTCCCTGCGCAGTTCCGCGTCATCGTCACACGTCGTCCCAAATATGCATGCCGTGCCTGCACTGATGGTGTCGTTCAGGCCCCGGCTCCGGCACGGTTGATCCAGGCAGGGCTGCCGACGGAGGCGACCGTCGCCCATGTTATGGTCTCTAAATATGCCGATCATCTTCCGCTGTATCGGCAGGCTCAGATCATGAGCCGACAGGGCGTCGATCTCGACCGGTCCACACTTGCCGACTGGGTCGGGCGAGCAGCGTTCGAATTACGTCCGGTCTTCGATGCGCTTATTGCCGATCTGAAGCGCTCGCCCAAATTGTTCATGGACGAGACACGTGCTCCGGTTCTTGATCCAGGCTCTCGTAAAACCAAGACCGGATACTTCTGGGCGTTGGCACGGGATGATCGCCCATGGGGCGGCGGTGATCCGCCAGGTGTTGCCTTCACCTACGCGCCCGGTCGCGGAGGCATTCATGCTGAACGGATATTGCAGGGCTTCTCCGGCGTCCTGCAGGTCGATGGCTATGCCGGATACAACAGGCTGATCGCACCAGAGCGCGTTGGCCCGGACATTCGGCTTGCCTATTGTTGGGCACATGCTCGTCGCAAGCTGGTGGAGATCACCCGTAACGGAACAGCACCCATTGCCGAGGACGGCGTCAAACGGATCGGCGAGCTGTATCGGATAGAGGCTGAGTTGCGCGGTTTTGATCCGGAGGCTCGCGTGACCGAACGGAAGGAACGGTCTGCACCGCTCGTCGCCGACATGCAGGTTTGGCTCACGCATAACAGAGCCCGTGTCGCTGCAAAATCCCCGCTCGGCGAAGCCTTGGCCTACATCGCCAAATACTGGGATGGTCTCCAACTCTTCCTGAGAGACGGTCGCATCGAGATCGACACGGATGTTGTTGAACAGCCCCTTTCTCAGCCTTTTTGTGGTTTAGGTGGCCTATCTCTCCAGGCTTCGACCATGGCTGCGTAGGCTGCCTCCGCCTGTGCAACGAGCTCCATCTCTCGATGTCGGATTTCCTTGATCCAGTAATCGCGGGCGGGACCAGCGGGCCCATGTGCTTTGGGAGCGCCGGCACGAAGTTCAAGCTTGCGCATCTTCATGGCGACAAAGGCGGGCCGAGCCCATCTGTAGGGAGCCTCCTTGGTCAGCAACTGCCAGATCAGATTTGCGATCTTGCGCGCCGTGGCGACCGCCGCGACGTTGAGACCTTTGCGGTCCTTTATCCGGAGAAAGAAGGCACGCAGCGGCCCCGGGACCGACGCGGCCGACCAGGCAGCTTCAATCAGCATCGTTCTGGCAATCGCGTTTCCCTGTTTCGAGATGCGGCCATGGATTGCGCCGCGATCGCCGGACTGGCGCACCCGTGGGGTCAAGCCGAAGTAGCTCGCAAGCCGGTCGGGCGTCGGGAACCGGGAGATGTCGCCAATGGCGGCTATCACCGCCGTGGCAACCACGGAATTTACTCCGGCGATCGTCATCAGCTTGCGCGTGCGAGTGTCGTCAAGCGCAATTCGGGCCATAGCACCATCCAGCTTTTCGAGCTTGGCCTTCAGCCAGTCCAGTTCATCGAGATGGCGGGCGAGGAGGTCGCGCTCTGCCTTGGGCAACGGGGCCTTCGAAAGCCAGTCTCTGCCATCTTTTCCGAACAGATGTCCCGAGTATTTCGGCACGAGATTGGCGTGGAGAACGGCCTGAACCCGGCTCTTCACTCGTCGCACTGATCGTACGAGCGCCGCGCGCTCCGACACGAGACGACGCAGGTTCAGGGTATCATCATCCGCGGCCCAGACCTCCGGCAAGAAGCCGGCGGCATGAAGCTGCGCCAGAATCCGCGCGTCGACTTTGTCGGTCTTCACGCGCGCGTGGGCGATGGCCTTCACCTGAAGCGGGTTCGCGATCACGACCTTGGCCACGAACGGCGTCAGCAACCTTACGATGGCCGAGGTGTTCCCGGTTGCTTCCAGTATGACTTCGTCATCCTTTCGAAGCTTCTGCCCAAAGGCCACCACAGCGTCGTAATCCAGGTCCACCCGGAATTCTTCAGTGACCTTGCCCCTGTCAAGAACCGCGACCTGCGCAAAACTTCGATGCACATCCATTCCGATCGACCGCATTCCAAATCCTCCATGTTGTTGATGGGGGAGTGCGCGGGCTGTGCGACATCTACGGATACGCGCTCGCAGCGCAGACGGGATAGTCGCAGGGGCGGCCAGATAACAACGCGAGCTCGCAGCTCAAAGTCAATTCGGCCTGCCCGCTTCTTCGCACTCCGACGCCCCTGTCCCGACACGACAATTCTAACATGACAGGATAGAATCTGCCGAACGTTCGTGGGACGCCGATGGCAACATGCCCGATAATAATACCGTCGAGCGGACCATCCGACCGATTGCACTGAACCGGAAGAACGCGCTATTTGCGGGCCACGATGCTGGAGCAGAGAACTGGGCGGCAATCGCATCGCTCATCGAGACCTGTAAGCTCAATTCGGTCGATCCGTTGGCCTACTTGACCAGCACACTCGCCGCCATCGTGAATGGTCACAGGCAGAGCCGGATCGATGAGTTGCTGCCTTGGTGCTACCGTGATCAGTCATGTACTCCGAAGACTGTAGTCGGGTAAGCTCTAATCTCTTGCGGGACATATACGATTGCGATAGCCGGGAAGAATGACAATCAATTCAAAATCCAGTGTGATCCGCATCAAAGCTCTCGGCCTACATTGGCGAGGACCCAAGCTCCTGGCATTCGAGGTTTATGATCACGAAGGGCGACTAAAAGGCGTTCGTCCGCTAGGCGGTGGCGTCGAGTTTGGCGAGTCGGCAAAAGATGCAGTTATCAGGGAGTTCAAAGAAGAAATCGACACTGATGTTTCCGTTCTCGCAGGTCCAATGGTGCTTGAGAATGTCTTCGTCCACGAGGGCGAACAACGCCACGAAATCCTATTCATTTTTGATCTCGCTTTTCCCGAAGGAGCGTTTGAAGGCCAAGAACGAATTAGATTTCAGGAGGACGATGGTACCTTAATGGTCGCAGCTTGGTATGATCCGCAAGAGCTCGATGTCGAAGGAAAGCCAGAGCTTTATCCAAAAGGCCTTAAATCTCATCTCATCAGTCGATGATGCTGCGGGCGTGGCACTAACACTTCCGTCGTGGCCGCAGGCTTCGAAAACGGCACACGCTACGTTCTCAAGGTGCGATGGTAACGCCGCTTACATCACACCCTATGCAACTGAAACTATTAGAGGATCTGTGGCAATCTAGGATACGGGTTCGCTCGATCCGTACCTTCGGGTTACACATTAGTAGTCCTGTCGAGGGAGGTCTTATTCAATGATTTTATCCCATTTGGGTCAGAGGTCTTAATCGGCGAGACGATGCGCGTTGCGAAGAGGGCGAGCGGCACAACAAGCGCAGCGACGGTAGAGGTAGTGAAGTACAGCCACCATGCAGCATTCGATAAACTATTCAAATTCACTACGTCCGACACGCCGTTGAAATTCACGACCAATCCGGCAACCGCAGCGCCCAAAGCGCTAGCGAACTGTTGAATAATGGGGATAGACGCCGAGGTTAAATCCTCTTCACGAGGCAGTGCGCGAGATAACACCGCACTTTGCAGATGTGGCCAACAAACACCTATCCCTAAACCCAATCCGGACAAGCAAACTACTATCGCGACCGTTTCGTTTCGGTCGACGGCGACCCTGGGCACAGGAAGAAAAATTGAAAGCCCTACAAACGACAGAAAAACAACGATGGGCCCAACGAGGACGGCAATTCGGGCTTTTCGTCCGGTAAGTCCCGCGGAGCAGATCGCTCCCAACATCCATCCAAAAGCGATGGTCGACACCATATAGCCAGCCCAAAGCGGTTGCTGTTTTTTTAAGAGCTGCAAGAAGTACGGTACATAAATTTCACTCGCTTGGCAGGCGCTGATTAAGATCATCATGAGGTACAAAATGAATAACGGTGAGTGCATTGAGAATGCACCCGTGGGAAGGAGTTTTGCCAAGGAATAATTCTCGCGCCACACAATCACTGCCGCGGATATAAATCCGAGAAGAAGAAAGGCCCCTGCAATGAGAATATTCAATTCTGCGGCGGTGCCAGCCAACGAAAGCAACATGATCGACGCCGAAAGAAGAACAATCTGAAGCAATGGTGGCGGCGAGTCTTTCGAACCAGCAAACTCCTCAGGCAGTACTGACCATGCAATGAAAAAGAGAGAACACGCGGCAGGCAGAAGTATCCAGAAAGAGAGCCGCCATAATTCTGCGGCAGCCATGACTCCGCCGATTGCGGGTCCCAATAAAGTCGCCCCCCCCCACACCACCGACATCAAAGCCAATGCTCTCGGCCATAAACTTTCTATAAATAACGCCCTGACCATAGAATAGGATATGGCGACAAGAATGCCTGCGCCGAACCCTTGAACAAAACGCCCTAAGAGCATGCTCTCCATGTGCAGCGCAGTACCACAGAGAAGGCTGCCGATGGCGAATGATGCCGCTCCGATTGCATAAACCTGACGAGGCCCCAAGCCCGCCGGATGGTGGGCAACAAACACCGATGCGAGTATCGAGGCCACTATGTAGAGAGTAGTGTTCCAAGCGAGAAGATCAACACCACCAATATCTTTTACGATTGAGGGCATCAAAGTCGATCCAACAAAAATGTTGATCGCGTGCAAAGCTATTCCGCCACCCAAGACCACTATCTTAGAAAAATTACCGCCTAAAAACAGCGACTTCCATTCCGCAAGAACACTCATTTAGATCCCTATCGAAACAGCGGTTATTCTGGGCTATATACCTCAATTGTCCATCCATCGGGATCTTGGAAATAAAGAGCAACACGAGACGTTCCTGGCATCTCATAGATAGTTGCCTCGGGATTGTTTCCCCTTACAAGGGTGACTCCATTGTTGCTCAAATGCTCCCCCCAAAGCAGTACTCCCTGACGGTCAGTCCGAATTCCAAAGTGGATCCTCTCATCAGGTTTTCCTTGGTAATCGACCGCTTCCTCCAAGAAAAAATCGAAACCGCGGAAAGACGCGGCGATCTTCCTAGGGCCCAGATGGTTCACATACGAGAAGCCCAAAACTTCGCTGTAAAACGCCCATGAAATGTCCAAGTTATTCACCAGGATGTTGAGATGTTTTATCTCGCTGACTTTTATTATTTCCAGCGTTGGACTAGACGCCATGATGATCTCCTTCAAACAGTAGTTTCTCGACTGCTCTGTTGACGGTCAGAATGGGTGATAAGCGATACGTTTTATCTGTGATCGAGAACCTGTCACTGATCATTCGGCCGCCATTAACTGATTATAGGGCACATCTAGTCTCACATTCACCGAAACGGTTTCGTCGCAAATGGTCACACCATAGACTCTTCCGTCGTAGCAACTCGCCACGAAGCTGCTTGTTACATCCGTCGAAATCGATGAGATACCGCTGGTGCTTGGGCGCACGACATTGAGCCACGTATTAGTCTCGAGGTTATACACTGCGATGCGTCCGCCGTAGTCTCCCGTGGCGATGTACGTTTCATTGGAAGCGACACATTTCGAAGAGTTTCGATGGGGTGTTTTTATTTCCTCTATCTCGCTCCGCCGCCAAAGCCGTAAGGTTAGGTCCCTGCTCACGCTGCAAAATACGCCTGGCGCAACGACGGCACATCCGTTTGCGATCTGGCGGTGTTTTCCGATCCAAGTCTCAATGACTGAAAACGAGCCAACGGAGGCGACGGCCGCGTTGCGATTAGCGCTAACTGCAAAGATCACTTCGCCATCTGTCGCCACGCCCTTGATCGCATTTTCATGCATCTTGATCGACGTCACGACTTCAACCTTGCCGTCGATCTCACGAATGATAACCACTTCGCCGGTGTAAGTTCCGATTGCGGCATGCGGAATATCATCGCGCAGAAACGCACATGCACAGTTTAGCGGAGAGTGGTGTTGATAAACGACTTCTCCCGTCATCGCATTGTGAATACTCCCCATCTGGCCGCCGGTCACGAGAGTGCTGCCGAAGCGCGTAAAAAAATTGCAAAGACCGTTCATATCGGCAACAAACGCGTTGTCTTTCCTTACAATGCCAGCGTCGCCGACCGTATACAACGCATCTCCAACTGGCAAAACCGCGTTCACGCTCTTGCTCGCTTCATAGTCAATATCGTCCCAGGTACCGTTTCGAATATTGTAGACTGCATAGGTCGAGCCGAACGTGGCAAAAGCGATCTTCTCTTTACCCACGAAGGAGCAAGACCGAGGCCAGATTATATTTGGCAATGCAGCCTCGGCGAGTTTGACGATCGCTTCCGCATTGACTTGCCAGATCTTCATCTTCCGATCATAACTGAGACTGACTAGTTGCCGCGACACCGGAGAATAAACAAGTCGTTTGATGCCGGCTTCATGTGCAGTCACACTCGAAATTGCTGTCTCTCCGCGCAGGATCGATATACGGCCTTCATCATCTCCCGCAAAAATAAGTCCCTCGGGGGTTATCGCTACCGTATCGGTTTCGATCCCGTCAAAGTTGCTGACGGAGAGTTGCGAACCATCGCCGGCTGTCCACTGGCGAACGGATCCGTCGTCGCTGCTCGAAACAATCTCGGTACCTGAAGGCATCCACGCGACCGAGATCACATCAGCAGTATGTCCGAGGCAAGTTGCCAGATGATTGCCGTCAATGTCGAAAATGCGGATCGAATGATCTCGTGAGCAGGTTGCGACACGTTTTCCGTCAGGGGAAAACGCCACCATCTCGACGTCATCTGTATGACCCGAAAGGACAGCTCGCAACCGCATTGATGGGACGTCCCAAATGCGTGCTGTATAATCGCTACTAGCACTGGCGAGCAGATCGCCAACGGGAGAGAATACGCACATGTTAGCTAGATGGTCGTGATTGACCCTGGCCAAGGCTTGATGCGACCTCGCATCCCAGAGGATCAACTGATTGTCGTACCCCGCGCTGGCGACGTACATATCCTGGAAGCTGGCAACGCCGCTGATTGGCGCGATGTGTTTCATGATACTGTTCTCCTCGTTTGTGGAACAAACTCAATGTTATGGCCTGCGAAAGCGACTTTGCTTTCGAGGTATCGACGATTGAACTCATTGAGGTGAACGCCTGTTGGCAAAGCCTTCACAACGGCGATCCCGGCCTCTCGGATTTCTCTTACTTTGAGAGGGTTATTGGTGATGAGGTGGATCGCGCCAAGTCCGAGAGCCAGAAGCATCGCACCGGCGGCTTCAAAGGAGCGGGGATCGGCGGCATGCCCGAGACGCACATTCGCCTCGAAGGTATCCAATCCTTCGTCCTGGAGTTTGTAGGCATCAAGTTTGGCGTTCAAACCGATCCCGCGTCCCTCCTGGCGCAGATAGATTATATATCCACCACATTCGGTCATGCGCTCAATCGCCTCGTTCAATTGAGGGCCGCAGTCGCATCGCAAAGACTGAAAAACGTCTCCCGTGACACACTCGGAGTGCACCCGAACGAGAGGCAGGCCCTCAATCAGATGCGGGTTCACGCAAAGGGCAAAATGTTCCTTGCCATCGAGGAATCCATCGAAGGTGATGAATTCCGCGATTGCTTCTTTGATTCCCAGCGGGATTGTCACGCGCTGGCGAACAGCAATCTTATGTGATGCCATTTTCTCAGAACCTCCCGGATTTTGATTCAATGACGCAAAAAATCGACCGAGGTGTACTCAGCTGAAATCTAGTAGTTTTTACTTAAGCATTTGTTTTTATACGATTTTATTTCGTAAACGCTTAACTCAAACTTGTCTTTGGCGCAATTGTTAAAGTACGATGCGCCTGACAATTCCAGCGAGCAGACAGATGGGTGACACGCAATACATGACAGCGCTAACTCTCGTCAGCACCGGTTTGGGGGCGTTCTCCCAACCCGTGTGTCGGATACGTATCGTCTTGGACGGCAAAATCGTCGGCCGCGACATTACAAGTCCGATCGAAGGACCGCATGCCTAAAAGATGCATTTCGAGAGGCTGGAGCGACTGCGAAGGGCGCGACCGCCTACAATAGGACCCTGTATTGGTGGTGACGAACGTCTGATGCTCGCACCTTTGGGAGCCGATGATGTTTGCCCGACGTCGGTTCTCGAACTCATCAATTCGGCAGCGTCAGGTCCGGATTGCTCTGAGCGATACCTTACAGAGAGCGGAAAGGACGTTTTCAAAGTGCCTGGACTGCAGGCGAGATCGAACGCGAGACGTTGGCCATCAGGGAGGAGATCAGATGGATAAAAGTATGCCCGGCGTCAGCCGCTACATCGGAGATGCCGCCGATATCAATGCTATGTCGGATCGGGAAGCGCTTGGTACTGCGGAAGGCTTTCGTTCATGTCGTTTTGACTCGATCAAGGGTAATATCTTCGCTTTGAAGGGCAGCGGCAACGAAGAACTCGCGGCCGTGGTGGAATCGACGTGGGCATCACTGGCCGATCGTCTGGCTGCAGGGATTTTGCTGGGGTTGATGGGAGACCATCGTCTGGCTGCAACGGCTCCTTGCATGGTTGAAGTGCCGCGGGCGCAGGTCAAGATTGGAACCTCACCCATTGAGGTAGGTGCGATTTGTGCGCGACATCCCGATCTGGGATTGAAAGAAGAGTGGTTGATCAAAGAGACACCGTCGTTTGAGATCAATCTCGAGGCTTTCAGAATCGGCAAATATCCGGTCACCAACATCGAATATCGCCGCTTCCTGGTCGAAAACCCCAGGGAAACGCCACCTACATCCTGGCCGTTTGGTTATTTTCCCTTAGAAAGGAGCAACCATCCCGTCTATTCAGTTAGGCCGGAAGCAGCCGACCGATATTGCAGATGGCTGTCCGAAAAAACCGGTCGCCTCTTCAGGCTCCCGACCGAATTCGAATGGGAGTACGCCGCCGCCGGCTCAACTGGTCTTGAATACCCATGGGGCGACGAATTCGACCCCGAAGCTGCCAACACCCTTGAACTCGGTCTCTTTCGATCCGTGGCCGTTGGTTCTTTTGCAAAAGGCGCGTCTCCTTTCGGTGTTTTTGATATGGCGGGGACGGTCGAAGAATATGTCAGTGATTGTTATATGCCTTATCCCGGTGGCGAGTTCGTCCGTGACGATCTCGTCTCGTTTCTGGGCGATAAGTATCGGGTCGCGAGGGGCGGATCATTTACGCGGTTTCGAGACATGGCCCGTTGTCGACGCCGACATGGCGGCCCGCTTGACCGTGCGTTTTACGTAATGGGTTTTCGGCTGGCAGAAACGATCACATCATGACGTCGTGGAGGCCAACCCAAAATTGTTAACACAACTAACATTGACCTCTTTATGCAATCGTGATCCATTTATCTCGCAAAGGTTGAATATCAGGCGGGAGGCCTGCTATGTTCGATAGAAATCCACCGGCTTTCGAGACGCTAGAAGATGCCAGACGTTACCTCAGGTCCTTTGTGGGCACTGCCGGCATAACCAACCTGGCGTACCTCGCAATCTCGCTTCCTTTTGCGGACGACGCCGCTCCACTCGCCATAGCTACCTACTCGGCCGAATGGGCGAGTCATTATCTCGGCAGGGAATATTTCCGAATTGATCCTGCAATCGTACAAGGCCTGACCGGCATTCTCCCATTCGATTGGAGTTCACGACCATACACAGGGGCCGCAATAAAGCGATTTTTTGGAGAGGCAAAGGAATTTGGGGTTAGCCACCAAGGCCTCTCCTTTCCCATTCGCGGCGCCTACGGCGAAAAGGCAATGTTTTCGATCAATAGCGATCTCTCTTCCCGCGACTGGGAACGATTCAAATCCCTGAGATTTGGCGAAATCGCCATGTTTGCTTACTTTTTTCACCTTGAGGTTCTGGCCTTGTGCGGTGCAATTGAGATTCAAGTGCCTCAGTTATCAAAGCGCGAAACGGATGTTTTGAAGTGGGCCTCAGAAGGCAAGTCCGCTTGGGAAAGCGCAAAGATCATGGGCTTGACCGAGAACACGGCAAACTTCTATCTCCGAAATGCGATCTCAAAACTATCCTCGTCCAACAAAACTCAGGCGGTTGCTGTTGCGGTGCGCCGAGGCATCCTATGACGTCAATACTCAACTAATCGAGTATTTATCAACACAACCTGCACGAATATGTTGCGGCCGTCTTGGAGGAGCGGTTTGATGATAATTTTCGATTATGCCGACCAGCTCGCGCAAACAAACAAGGAATTGCTTGATCAGCTCTATCGACTTCGAGCGCGGTCGTTTCTCGACAGGAGAGGTTGGTCTGTCGTCGTCAAAGCCGGAAAAGAAATTGACCACTTTGACAAGCTCAATCCGCTTTACGTTCTGTCGGTGAGCAGGCAGGGCCAACTTCTCGCATCGCTCCGGCTCCTCCCCACAACAGGTCCTCACATGCTCTCGGACGTTTTTCCCGAGACAATGAGCGGAACACCGCTCATTCGCCATCCGTTGATCTGGGAAAGCTCCCGATTTTGTGTCGACACCAAAGCCGTCACTGACCACACTGACCACGGACTAAACTATGCCACCGGCGAGCTGTTGACAGGCTTGTTTGAAATTGCGCTTGGTGCGGGTGTTCTGAACATCGTGTCGGTCTATGATTTGCTCCTTGAGCGGATTCTCCGCAGGGCGGGATGTCGGTTCGATCGCTTGGGATCGCCTTACGAGTACGACGGCTTGCCTACCGTTGCTGGCGTCTTTGACGTGTCTGCCGACTCGATCCGTTCCATTCGGGAGAGATCAGGGATTCGAGGCGATGTCTTCGAAGATTGTTCAAATCCGCCCAAAATCCAGCGGAGAGCTTGAAGAGATGGAACCAGCACCCACTGATATGTCTTCAATGAGTGTTGCAAACGAGCTTGCGACCCTCACCAAAAGAGAAAAAGACGTGCTTCGGCTGATCGTACAGGGGCGGTCTGCCAAGGAAGCAGCTGTGGATCTCGCGGTCAGTAAGAGAACCATTGAGGTCCATCGATACAATGCGATGAAGAAGCTTCGCGCCAAAAATGCAGCGCAGATTGCGTTTCGGTATGCCTCTCAGCTTTTGGCAAGCAACTGAGGCATGTCTCGCTGTTGAGCCGACGCATGCGTCACTCCAACGAACTATGAAAGCAGCGGATCTGGCGCGAGCGTGCCCTGACCGCTGATCCTACTTGGCACCTGGCATGCCTGCTGATCGCCAAGCCCGGATTCCTCGACTGCTTGCAGGACTTGGTCCGAGTGTGTGCAGTGATCGGCATAACCCAAACAAACAGGAACGACGAGGAAGAAAATGAGCGACGCAATTCCAGAAATGACGGTAGGCTCCATTTTCAGGATGGGCGACCAGTTTCATGATTCAGCGCTTCTACATTTTGCCGTCGCCGAACGGCTTTTCGATGACCTTGTTGATCAGACCAGCGCTGCCGAACTTGCAGCACGCCGCGGTTGGTTGCCGGAGAAAAGCGAAATCGTCCTCAACGCGTTGACCGCTTTGGGGTTGCTTCGCAAGGCTGGTGAGAGGTTCCAGAATACGCTCTCGTCTGACTCATTCCTGCGCTCCACATCCACAGAGTTCGTTGGTCCCATTATCGATCATCAACGGCTACAATGGTCCCTTTGGTCAATGATAGGGCAGTCTCTTGTCACTCAGCATTCCACCGTGCATCAGCAGGAGAATCGGCTGGCCAGTGACAGCAAGGCCAACGCTGCATTCAATCAGGCGATGATACGGCTCGCAAAGGATAACATTTCCCAGTTGTTGGAGAGCGGCCTGTTTGCAGGTGCCGGACGAGTACTCGATATATGCGGTGGACATGGTGCCTATCTAGCGGAAATAGCCAAACAATACCCGAACGTTACCGGCGAGGTCTGGGATCTGGCGACGACAAGAGAAGTTGCAGAGCAACAGTTCCGCTCGGGTGCCCTGGAGTCTCGCCTCAGTTTCCGCGAAATTGACATACGCAAAACTGATTGGCGGACGGATGAGCAGTGTGATCTGTGCATGCTAAACGACTGCTTGCACTATTTCACCTACGCCGAAATCCAGGTGATCATTAAGGGCGTGGTCTCGCTACTCCGCCCAGGCGGCAAACTTATCATTCTGACGATGACGCTTGATCCCACCGGGACGGCGCCTCCCAGTGCAGCAGGCTTTTCACTTCACATGATGCTGAATACGCGTCACGGCAAACTTCATCCCACTGATTCAATTGTTGAGCTGCTGCGTGGGGCAGGCCTGCAAACGACCGCAACGACGATCGGGGCGCTGGCTCGCTACACGATGATCGTCGGCGAAAAAAATAGCTAACCATCAGGAGGCGCCGATGGAGAAAGTTGCGATCGTTGTGTGCGCAATCGACGGAATGGAAAGCATGGAGACCGGTGTCGGTGTCGTCGTCAACTCATTCATTGAACACTTCTCGGAGGCGGCCGAAGCAGAAGTGTCGGGCACTCAAGTTTCGGTCTCTCTGCATTGTTTTTTTCCTAAAATGCTCGAAGGGGCAACTGGGCTGCGTGAGGACCTATTGGCAATAACAAAGCGGAAATGCGCCGCGACAGGCGGAGACATCGTCTGCCTCCCAACGTTGTCGGACGCTCGCGAGTGGACCAGCATGTGGTTCGGCACTTCGATGAACTCCGTTCTTCAGCAATGGTCTTTCTTGAGCCGCGAAGCAGCAAAGAAGTTGGATGAGCTTTGCGAGCGATACGATCGAGTGGTCGCGGTCCTTCACGACACGCCGTTTGCGGCGACGATGAGATATTTGAAATCTCCTGAACGCCTCTCCTGTGTTTGGGTCCCACACAGCCTGGGCTCGATATTTGACATAGATACGGACAGGTACGAATTCGAAAGGCACGCCATACAAATACACACTTCGCTGCACGGTCGGGTGGGGTACGTCAGCGAGTTTTTCCAAACAGTACTTCGCGAGCAATATGGCGTGTCTCCGGTCGACATGTTGGCCTTCGAACACGTGCTCGACGTGAATTCCTCGCGCTATCAGAAAAAATTCGGCAGCCGATCAGATTTTATCGACCTACTGCCGACAGCTAGTCCGCTCATATTCTCTTGGGGGCGCTGCAAGCCACAAAAGGGATTCGATCTCATTCTCGAGGCAGCTGCAACATTCCTCACCGATCCGGACTTTGATGAGTACCACCTAGCACTCCTGATGCCGGACGCTACGACCGAGCCAGACTATCTCAATCGTGTCAAGGCGTTGGCGGACGTGCTACCGAAAGAGCGGGTCACGATCGGGTGGGAATTTGATCCGGACGCGCCCTATGCTGTCCTGTCAAGCCGTAACCTTAGGTATGTCATTCTGGCTTCGAGATTTGAGGCATTTGGAATCGTTGCGTGTGAGGCAAAAGTCTTCTGCGCCAACAAAGTGAGAATCCTCTTCAGTCCTATCGAACCGTTCATAAGAACGTTCGACGGAACGAAGAATTCCGTTGTGCTCCGCAATCTGTCTGCCGGCGCAATTCTCGACGCCCTCCGGGCGGGAAGCGAAAGTGCCACAGCACTAGCACACGACACAGAGGACTACTTAACCAGACAGCGAGAAATAATCGGCGCGCTTCTTCGTCCTGGCACAGTCACCACAAGATCCATCTGAACTGAATGGGAGAGCAGAATGCGCATGGATGATCGTTTTGAAGCGTCCGTTATCGTTCCGACCTATAACAGGGCGCAGTTATTGGACTGGACATTGCAGAGCCTTGAGAGGCAAGTGACTCGTCACGCATTTGAAGTCATCGTCGTCGATGACGGGTCATCCGACGACACACGAGCGATCGTGGCGCGACACACCGGTGCGCTTTGTTTACAATATCATTTTCAGGAGGATATCGGCTTTCGCCTTGCGGAGGCGCGCAATACCGGGATCATCGCTGCCAACGGAGACATCTGCATATTCACTGACGCCGGCGTCCTGCCATCCTCACGTTTCGTTGATGAGCACGTCAATTGTCACAACGAGGACCTTCGGTCCGATGTTGCAGTCGTCGGCTACACCTATGGCTTCCGCGGACAGATGGAGGACTATGCCGATTTCGAGCATCTCGTTGATCCCGATGATGTTACCGCGACCATCCTGCGGTTGGAAACAGTGAGATCAGGTCACGATATCCGGGACGAGAAATTCTACGCAATTTATGGAGAGGATCTTGCAATACAGCCTGCACCCTGGGTCGCTTTTTGGGGCTGCAATATTTCCGCAAAACGTTCCGCCCTCATGAAAGTTGGAATGTTTGATCCCAACTACAGAGCCTGGGGTTTTGAAGATCTTGACTTGGGCTATCGTCTTTTTGTTGCCGGAAACCGGTTTTGCTTCCGCCGAGCGGCAACAGCGGTCCATTACCCGCAAGAAAAGGACAATGAACAGTCCGACCGATCGGATGTTGAAAATAAGAAATATTTTCATCGCAAGTTTAGGAACAGGGAATCGAGTCTGATCTCGATGACACCCTATAACCTTCGGCTCAACGGCATGATGCTTGCAGGAATGTATCCGCAGGTCTTCAATGAAACCTTTCTTGAGGCCGCTGGATGGTGAGCACCAAAGTGGCTGTTAAGCCGGGTGCCATCAATGCCTGAGTTTTGACTGCGTTACCGTTGCCTGGTTGGCACGCCCAAGGCCTGGAGGGGCAGATGAATATGGAACAGACAACCGCATCGAACCGAAAGAATAACTATCGCGGTCTCGTACCGACGCTATCAGCGGATCACAAGCACCTTGGCGGAAATATCAAGTACGGCGATCCCTTTACATACTGCCCGTCTGTATTGCGGTACGTCGTATCCCGCTTCGCTGTCCGAACCGCCTTGGACGTAGGGAGCGGCACCGGCTATGCGGCAGACTTTCTCTACAGGCAAGGCGTGAGCGTTATCGCAGTGGACGGCCTTGGCGAGAACGTCAGGAACGCAGTTTACCCTACCCTCATGCACGATCTCACGAAATCCGCCGTTCATTGCAACGTTGATCTCGTTTTGTGCCAGGAGGTCGTTGAGCACATTGATGAAGAGCATCTCGACAATGTCCTCTCCAGCCTGTGCTGTGGGAAAATCATAGTCATGACTCACGCACTGCCTGGCCAGCGCGGCCACCACCATGTCAATCTACAGCCGCCGAATTATTGGATAAAGCATCTCGAAGACCGTGGTTGCGGGTTATTGGCCGAAGATACGGATCGTATCCGTCGATGTGCGGAAGTGGATGGTGCATCCTTCATGCGAGATACCGCACTCGTTTTCGCGAACTATGCCCATTACTGACTGGACGGTTAGCCGAACCGGAATGTTTCTTACGCCATCGCACTTTAGTGAAGCGCACTTGGCGTCGTGAGGGCAGACGGACTGTAACCAGGCCTTTCGCGTACAAAGAAGATCTTCGCGGCGCAGTACTCGCTCGGATGTACTGCCAGTACAACCGAATTAGCCGATGGAAGGGCCACTTTATTTGACCATCAGCACTGAAGGGAAGTGATGCAGTTAATCCCGACGAGGTGCAAGGCGCTAAAGCACTGAGGCACCCATACCGCAATCGGTTTTTGATGACGAACGCAACGAGGATCATTGATATGTTTGCGCAAAATGTTGAGTGCGAATTTGATACTGAGCGGGCGCTGATCAGTTCCACGATCACCCACGCAGATCCCTATCCAAAGTTCATAAATCCGAAACGCTGGCTGGAAAATCGGGAAATCCACGCCAAAGCATTCTCCGCTCTGCATCACAGCTACGAGGTTCCCGAGCATATTAGGTTCCAATTTAACCGAGGTGGACCGGTCGACTATGAGATGTTGTACTCACTGGTAAGAGGTCCGATCGTCGCCTTTCTGTCCGCTCCAGGATCTCAGCGGAGCGCTTCTATCACGGAGGTCGCCGCGGAGGTCGCCGAAAAATCGACGCAACTTTTTTGCCGACAGTCGTTCGACCGCGCTGACCAGGAACTGAACGAATTCTCGGATACGTCGGTGTCTATCGCGATAATAATTCCCTTTCGTGCAATAGCAGCGTCAGATGGGCGCCTAGAAAATCTCCGGCTTGCCCTCCAACGACTGGCAGAAGCCAGGGAGCGATTTACCAACCTAACCGTCGTGGTCGTTGAGTCAGACACCATCAGTCGATATGAGGGCGAGGTTACGGCGAGCGGCGCCATCTATCGGTTCCAGAAAGACTCTGGGCCTTTCAATAAGTCGGCCGCCATCAACCTTGGATATCGTTCACTCCCTACCAAGCCGCAATTGCTTTGCGTCCTAGACAGCGACGCCTATCTAGATCGGTTTTTCATAGACATTTGCATTACCGGTTCGCTTCTACGCGGCGACTGTGCGTCCATGCCTTTCCGCGACATGTTCTTTATCGACATTCTCGGTTCTTCCCGCCTTCGTTCACAATGCGTGAAAGGCACGGGCCCACTTACAGGTTATCTTACGAAAAACTCGCCAGGCGGCTGCATTTGGGTAACAAGCGAAATCTTCGAGCGTGTCGGCGGGTTCAACGAAGGCTTCGCAGGATGGGGCGGCGAAGATCGTGATTTCTACAACAAGGTCGCCGGCCTCGTTCCTGTCATTCGCCATCGGGGTGTCTTCCTGCACCTGTTTCACGAGCGGGCGCCGGAGATTCATGCTTGGGCCCGGAACGGTGGTCCCTGGCAAAATAATTATAGCAAGCGAGAAAATCCGGATCAGGAGCTCATACACTCAATATCTCTCCCCGAGCGGCCATCCGCAATTGACGTTTGAAGGAGATCAAAATGAAGGTTGTAGTTACAGGCGGCGATGGGTTCTGCGGCTGGCCGACGTCGCTGCATCTAGCCAACAGAGGACATGAGGTCCTCATCATCGATGATGGATCGCGTCGGCGAATTGCCGACGATCTCGCAGCGCAGTCGCTTACGCCTATCGCTAGCCTTGAGCACCGCGTTATAACCTGGAACACGGAATTCGCGGGAAACCTACAATTCCAGTCACTGAATATCGCGGAGAACTTCGATGGGCTGAGGTCTGCACTCCGGCAATTCAAACCGGATGCGATCGTTCATCTCGCCGCACAGCGGTCAGCCCCGTATTCAATGGGGGACCAAGTAAATGGTTACTACACAATCTTCAACAACATACTCGCCATTCAGAATGTTTTGCATTTGCTCGCATCCGAGTTTTGGGGCGTACGGCTCGTTCACCTAGGGTCGATCGGCGTTTACGGTTACAGCGATCATCCGGGCGTTATCCCAGAAGGCCTCGTCGACTTTCGCTATGTCGCAGGCAACGAGCGCCCCGCTCGCGTCCGAGCACGATTCCCGGTCAACCCCGGCTCTCTCTATCATGCGTCAAAGGCTCAGATTGGCGTCTTGCTCGATTACTATCAATCTATGTTCGGCCTCGACGTGGTTGATCTTTACCAAGGCATCGTATGGGGAACGCAAACGGCCGAAACGCAGATGCACGAAAATTTCGTCAACCGCTTCGACTATGACGAATATTACGGAACCGTCGTTAACCGCTTTATGGTGCAGGGAAGTCTCGGCCTCCCGCTTAGCGTCTACGGAAAGGGAAAACAAACCAGGGCCTTCATCCACATTTCTGACACCGTCAAATGCATCGAAACCGCGCTCACTGCCACACGCCGCAACTCACCAGGGGTACAAGTCTATCATCAAATGGCAGAGACGCTTTCCGTCAGCGCCGTTGCAGAAACTGTCGCGCGGTTTACCGGAGCCGAAATCGCCACCATACCCAACCCCCGCGGGGAAGTGGAAGATCACCGATTTGCGGTCGCATCCAACCGGTTTAGAGACCTCGGACTTCGCCCACACACGCTAGCGGACGATTTGCTTCAGGAGATGCAACAGACCGTATTCCGCTACCGCACACGCCTGAATGGTGATGTAATTTCTCCGAGCGTGATTTGGCGACATGCAGACCATCGCTCCAGTGGAAACAGTGGACCCGGCCCCTTTTCCACCGAGAACGCATAACATGCGGCGAGGCGAGTATTCTCATCAAACAACTAAAGAAAACTGGCACTCCTCCAATGACAGAGGAACATTATGGACTGTAGCGTCATCATTCCACATCGTGACCGCCAATCGGCTCTGGGCGCAACGCTCGCCTCGCTTGAAAAACAAGTCACATCCCGTCGCTTTGAAGTCATTGTCATAGATGACGGCAGTATCGAACAACCGGACGCGATGTTGATGACGCAATTCTCGGAGCCTCATTTTGTCTTCGTCAGCCAAGAAAGACGGGGCATCAGCGCGGCAAGAAATACCGGTTGGAGACGGTCCTCCGGGCGGATCATCATATTTCTCGATTGTGACCAGGTGACGAAGCCGGATTTCGTGGAAAACAGTTGCTTGCCATTTGATGAGTACCCGGACGACATCATTCAATTTGGAGAACGTAATTTCCTGACGGACTCTGCCGATGTCTCTGGAGACGCACCTTGGCACCAACCTTCTCGGCCCGACGAACGCTTCCGGGTGTTTGACCTACTTTCCTGCAATATGAGTTCGATAAGGATGGGTTGGCACCTATGTTACGGGCATAACGTTGCTGTGCGACGCGAAACGCTGATGCGTGCCGGTGGCTTTGATGAGGATTTCACCGGCTGGGGATTGGAAGATTGCGAATTTGCCTTTAGGCTCGTCTCCACTGGTTCCAAGCTCGTTTTCAATCCTGCCATTGCGGCATATCATCAACACCACGAGACACTGGACAAGCAGAGCCGCTTTGAACGCTGGTCGTCCAATCTGCTCGTATTTGAGAATAAGCATCCGTGCTTCGCCGTAAGGCTCCAGCACATTGTAAAAGATTATTTCGATCCTCGCAGTTCCTCGAAAGACTGGACGCGCTGCGTCTTGGCCATGGAATTCGCCGCTCGTACCCAAGCTTTCGGCATTCCAACCAGCAAAGAAAGCCACGTGCTCTTCAATCCATCCCTGTCTAAGGTCATCGAGGCGGGGGAGAGGTTTCCTGACTACAATATTGCCGTGATGATGCCACGCCGGGAATTCATGAAGGCCGTCACGATTCAGATCAATCCCAGCTTTCGAAACGTCCGTTTGCATGTCTATGATGACCGACAAGGTAATTGAATGCCGCAGAATATGAGGGGCAACTGCCTCTTATTTTGGACGCGCAGTCCGCAACATTCACTTCACCCGCGGAATGACGGGCGGGTTCAGGAGTAGCAAAGCGTATAGCACTGCCGCCCCACCGCCGATACCGAAGCTCGCGATAAAATTCGAAAGCCAAAGATCAGGTTTCGATGTTGATGCAATCCAGTAGACAATAGCAAAGACCACGGCAGGGACCGAACTAACGGCGATCCGGCGACGTACAAAAGGGTGAGAGCTCAGCGCTACGGAGGAAAAGCCTGCAGCCACACCGACCACACATACCGTCGCAAGCTCTGAAAGAACAAATGCTTTTCCGAGAAACGTACCAATGATCGCGAAAATACATATGGCGACTGCGACCGCCACCACGTATATTCCGATCGCCATCGCTACCGAAAATCTAAGCGGGAACTTCTTGGTCGAGTACCTGAACATCATCACCATCATCGGAGCTCGTCATACCTGTAACACCACGATCTTACGGTTGTAGGACCTCAACAGTACTTGAGGTCAAGCAAAAATCCTGAATTCGATTGTGCTCGAAAGTGGGGCAGATCAATCGCCGAACCAATTCGCGAGAAATCGACGGAACAAGTGAATACGAAACGTTTGTTGCCATGCTCTTTTAAGTCCTTGGGGCAAGGATCGACCCTAAAATCCCGCCGCTAAGCATCAGTCGAAGTTGCGCAATTTGAATTCTAGTTGAGCAATCTGCGCCCGCAGTTCCGCCTCAGTGCTATTAATATATTGGATGTTTTTTACAAAATTAGCAGGATGAACAAGATCATAAACTGCGCCCGCGCGATCTTCGGCATGAAATCGGAAACTCACCGGAGTTCCTTCCCTGGCAAACAACAAAATGTTTTGCCGGTACCACCACTCCACAGCATTGTTTGTCCAGATTTTCGGCCTTATGACGTCGTAGCACTCGTAGCCCGTCGTGCGAAACAGCTCCGCCCAATAGCTTTGCCACCGCTCGTTCAGATGGTTTGTTCCACCTTGGAACGGGATCGCCGCGCTAAAAAGCACGACATCCGACGCTCGACACAAAAGCTCCACGAAGGTTTCTGCAGATGACGGACGTAGGTGCTCAGCAACCTCTAGGGACAAACACAAATCGTATCGCATCGAAACGGCTATACTTGGGTTTTCAAGGTCCTCCGTCTGCAAAACAATCTCAGGCGAGAGAAGGTCTTCTTTTCCGATCCAGGCACCTTCAACCCCTTGCAGAATCTTTGAACCAAGAGAGCCAGCCTCGCGGAGCCACGCACCTCGACCACATCCGATATCAATCACCGACTCAGGTTTGAAGATCTCGTACAAAACCGAAAGCACCACCTTCGCCGAACGAGTCATTCCGTCACGGTGAGCTTCATAGAAACTATCAGGATAAGACACGTCCGTCTCCGAAGCTTTCATCACGAACTCCAGTTCTTGCCCTAAGGCGAAATTGACTGCTCCGGTGGCTCAAGGCCACACTCACTCCCATCTAGTACCGCGCGCCTAAGATAATAAATTTCGATGCAGCCAGCCATCTACTAGCAAAACAAAACAGCAAATTCGGATAAATATCAAGAATTTACTCACCAAATTTAAGAACAAAATCAGCTGAAAATAGTAAAATAAGTAAATATACGTAGACACGCCGTCGGGGAATCGATCTCCCGCATGAAGAGCGCGATCAAATACCCTCGCGCGTCTCGATGTTATCTGCCTCAAGTTGTGGTGGACTTTTGCTTGACTCCGACGCGGCCACAGATTTGAAAAAATCTGTCCAATTAACGGAGACCATCGCTGCCCCAACAAGACATAAGACGCCGGCGACAAGTGGTATCTGGTGCAGGTCCACAACTGACATAGTGTAAGCGAAAAGTGTCGCCGCAATCATGGATCCCAGAAACCCTGTTACTGTAATAAGAGAACTTCCGAGGCCGGGTCCACGCACAATCTCCTGAACGTAGCCTATGCTTACACTCATGATTGCCGAAGCCGCGATCACATGGGTGAATAGCCATAAATAGTAGAGAATTGGAGAGTTGATCAATGGAACCAGAAGCAGGTGGATCGCCTCGATGAGCGCTGCGATCGTTAACACTCTTCGGTTGGTCAGGCGCTTCAAAAGGACGGCCCATCCGAAAATCATCGGAATTTCCAAAAGTGCGATACCACCGCTAGCTAATCCAAGCATGCCCACGCTTTGTGCGTAGGTTTCCGTTATAAGAAGTGGAAAAATCAACCCATAAAGTTTGAGGCAGCCGTCCAGAAGACCTGCTGCCAATAGGGGCGCGATTGTGGTCCGAGATAGTAACCCTTTGATTGTTGTTCCGTCACCATACCGATCGCTGCGGATTGGGTTTGCGGAGCCCGATATGAGAAAGAGCAAAATTCCATAACACGCTGCGGAGACGAGAGTGAGCGACACCAGTGTCGTGCCCTGCCATAAGAGAAAAGCCGTTAAAGCAGGCGCCATCGTCCATGCTAACGAAGACGACGCCCGGCCAGCCGCAAGGAGGAACGGGCGTCGTTCTGCTGCGAGGCTCAATATCTGCACGCGTAGAACTGCAAAGTTCTGTCCAGGTAGGGTCGCCGGAATTGGAAGGATCAGGATGAACGCGACAGCGAAGAAGTAGTCCGATCGAGAAAGGAAGATGAGGAGAAAGGCCGCCGCGCCCAAAGCCGCACTCAATCTGAGGAATGTCACACGATGTTGCGAATACCTATCAGTCAAAGATCCGATAGAGATTGCGACTAATACGGCGACGCCTGAATTGATAGCGAGCAGGAGCGAGTAAGTTTCAACGTTAAGCCCGAAAGTTTGAAGTGCTAAGAGCGTCTGATATGGGGCAATTGCTGCCGACGCGAATCCAGAAAGAAATATCCCGAGAATCGCCGATCTCGTGGGGGTTTTTTGACGCATGCTGGTGATCGCGGTTACCATCTGACCTCGAGCGAGGATCGCCGATCTCTGCTGAGGGCAGACTTTGCGACCTTTGGGAGCGGATACCAAATTAATCTACCCTTCGTCGAAGAGCCTGTCCATGAGCCGTGATGCGCGTTTGATCAACGGGCTCTATCTAGCGAACAACGTCAGTGCTTTCTGAGAGAACGCTCTTCATTTCGGGCCATCAACCTAGCCAAACCGTTTTGCTCTTGAAGGGATTCGAACCAGCAACCCGATCGGGACTGGTGGGCCACGAAACTGCTAACGTGTTACGGAAAAACACCAATTGCTAATCAGCGCACGTGCCGAGGATCGGCGACATCAGCTTGATATGGGCATCGACCCGTTCCAACACTCTATCGGGTAGAACAGCTCGTTCAGGCAGAGACCACCAAAACCGGTTGACGCGCTCCACCGTCTCCGTAACAGCCTTCAGCACAGCAGCTTCCGGCAGTCGCGCACGATGAGCGAAGACTTTCCATCGCTGAGCGTTCATTGCCTTGAACGGCCTTTGACCGGCCAGCGACAGTGCCATAGCGTCCGACGGAATGTATGGGACTGTCGATAGCACATCATAGACTGGGGCGAGTGCCGGCTTGTCACCCTTCCCACGATAAATCAGCGACCAATTCTTGAGGTGCATGTCGCCGTTGCCTGTCAGCACAGCCAAAGCCAGTCGTCGGACGAACTCGAGGGCTGAAGCTGAAGAAACGGCGACCCCAATAGCCACAGCGATATCATGATATGAGGCCCCCTCATATTTTCGAGACGGATAGACGCCGAATACCTGTGCGAAATCTTCGATATGGATTCGTTCACCACCGGCAACGCGATCGAAACGTTTGACGAGGAGGACTTTGCCGTCGGACAATGTCTCAAACTCCTCCGGGATACCCTCGAACTGCGATTGTTCCACGAGCTCGCGTTCCGGCACGTCCATACCAATCGCTTCGGCCAATGCGAGATTTGCAAATTCGTTTTCCGAGACAGCGGGAAATGATGTTGATGGAAACTTGGCGATATATGAACCCTGCTCGTCGCCTAAGGGGATCGTCAGACCGCCGCCCTTGCCTGTGTTTTTAATGACGGAGAGTTTCATTTGCACGCCGGCGAGCGAAAACCGGGCCTTCGGTCTGGGGGGTGTCAAACCCTCATTACGAACAACGCTGCCTTCGCTCGGCACAATTCGGACAGCCCCCGGCAGATCCGATCCGAGTGCCGCAAGCAAATCGAAATCATTTCCTGCTCGCACGCTGCCTGAATGGTGCCTCTCCATAGCCTCGCGCAGTTTATCCTCTGGAAGAAGGTTCGCAAAGAACGATGGCAAAGCCCTTGCGGCAGGCTTCGGATCCTTCCGCAGACCCCCATGTGCCGCGCGAAATGACAAACTGAGCACTGGGAAACCACCCGTCTGTCGATAGCTCTCCTCAAAGCTGAACGCGTTGAAGTCTCCCGGCGTCCTCACGATCATGCCGACCTTGAGGTCATTCAGCAGGACGTCCAGTGAGGTTATAGATCTTGGATCAAGAGGTGCATCAGACATTGCCATCACCATCAGGACTGGCGACGAAAGCAGGAAGGTCGTCGTCGGCGCCACCTGGCTGCAGTAAAGCTTCAACCGCCGGGACAATGGCCTGCGGGATGAGCATCAGTTCCAGACCAAGCGCACGACCAATGTTGATCAGAGTGGTCGTACGGGCAGCGCTGGCTCCAGCCTCAATCTCGCGGTACCGCGGACGCGATATACCCGCCATATCCGCAACCTGCTCCTGGGTGAGGCCCAAAGTCTTACGCGATGTCTTGAGCAGCCGCCCTATGTCCTGAAGAGCCTCCGAATCCGACTTCATATGATACCTTAACGATTCATCTTTCCCATTATGATATGTTTACGTATCTCACAGCATCTACTCACGTCAAACTAAATGCCGCTAATAGGGATCATATCAGACTAAAAGATCTTCTTACAGATCAATTTTGTTTCCTCTAGCGATCGGACGTTAGGCAATCTGGGCACCGAAACTGGAAGCACCCCCGCAATACACCCTTCTTTAAAAGTCGGCTCCTATCCGCCTGGCAACACGCTTGCCTAGCAGGAAGACAAGGCATGAGGATTGGCTTCATCGGGACCGGGCATATCAGTAAGGCACTGGCCCGGCTTGCAGTCGCGAACGGACATACCGCGACGCTCAGCAATTCGCGCGGACCAGAACCCCTGCGCGAGGCAGCGGCCGAAATTGGTTGTCAGGCCGCTGTTGTATCCGACCTGCCCTCGTCCAGCGATGTGATGGTTCTCACAGTGCCGTTCGCAGCTTGCACCGCAGTTCCTTGATGGCAAGATCGTCATCGATGCGAACAACTACTACCCGGATAGGGATGGAAGTATCGATGCGCTCGACCGGCGCGAGACGAAAACGTCGCAACTGATCGCAAACCATTTCCAAGCGGCGACGATCATCAAGGCGTTCAACGCCATTCTGGAGAACGACCTCCTCGATCCTGTTGCACTTCCAAACAGAGCTAAGTGTGCCTTGCCGATTGGGGGTGACGATGCCGCCAACAAGGTGATTGTGACCACCCTACAAGCGGACTTCGGGTTCGATACTGTAGACGTCGGCCCCTCGCTGATAGCTGGCGTTTTGAGCGGGCCAAGCCCGCTTACTGCATCCCGCTCGATAAGGACGGTGTCATTGCGGCGCTCGCTGCGGCGGAACGGGATAAGGAACCCCCAGAGGGGTCGTGGAGGCGATAGCCCAACAAGGGGCGGCTTAACGAAGAGGCCGCCACTTGAATTCGCGACCTTCGGAGTGAAAATGTTAGGTGCACTCTTTGTCCGATATGGGCGAAATTGGACTTTGCTCGAACTCGTTTCGCTTTGAGTAAGCGCGAAAGCGCTTGACCTCAAACCGCCGATTAGAGAAGCGCCGCATCGCGGAAGCCGGGACCGACTACCCCGGCGAAAACGCTCCATCAACTTCTGCTTATGCGGCTTCGCGCATAGCAACCCGGCCCAGTTCCGCCGATAGCCATGGATCAACCGACAGATCTCTCTGCCAACAACGCCCTCGGACATCCACTATCGTCGCTGAGTTGAAGACGTTTCCATCGTCAGGAGACGCCTTCCCGAGTGTCACCGTCGTCAGGCAGGCAGCTTCATCTGCTTGCGCAGGCTCTTGTCGAACGCGCTTGCGGGTACGAAGCGTCGCAGGAAATGCAGTTGCCGCGCCGCCTTGGTGGCGGGGTAGCGCAACTTCGGCGACTTTACTGTCGCCGCCTTCACGACGGCTTCCGCGACAATCTCCGGCGCATCGCCTGCCTTGATGGCACTGTTCCACACGGCTTCCGTTGTCTTGCGGCCCGCATCGTAGACGCTCGTCATGCGGTCGGGCTGTTTCGCGTTGTGGTCAAGCGCCGTGTTCGTAAAGGCAGGCTCCACCAGAAGGACCCTGATACCGAGCGATCTGACTTCGTGATCGAGAGACTCCGAGTAACCCTCGACGGCATGTTTCGTGGCGGCGTAAAGCGCGCTGAACGGACTGGGAATGAAGCCAACCACCGAACTGATGTTTATGATGCGCCCGCTACGCTGCCTGCGCATGATCGGTAGGACCTCGTTAGTCGTCCGGACGATCCCGAAGACGTTGAGATCGAAGATAGCCTGCGCCTGTTCAACGGATGATTCCTCGGCGCCACCGATGAGGGCCCCGCCCGCGTTGTTAACGAAGATGTCGATACGGCCCGTGCGGCTGACGACTTCGGCGACCATTGCAGCCACCGAAGCGCTGTCGGTCACGTCGCATTCAAGCATCGTGATCCCCGCGACCGTCCCCGACCTCGCCTTCCGACTTGTTCCAAAGACCTGGTAGCCGGCCGACACCAGAGCCTTGGCCGTGGCAAGACCGATTCCGGTTGCCGCGCCGGTGACGACGGCGACGCTACGATTGTTCGTGTTCATTTCAATTCCTTTCGTTCGCCCGATACAGGGCGGTGTTGATGGCGCGGGAGTTGCAAGTGGTCCCCGCGAGGTCGAAGTGTCATGAGTTGGAGCGGTATCGCGCGGCGGGTTCGGAGTTGCTAAAGCCTGCGGCCAAGACGCCGCGCGCCTGCTCGAAGGCATCCCATGCCGCGACGTCGGGCACGGGCGGGATCGTCACCAGCTCCTTCCGGTCGAACCCGATCAGCGCCGCGTCGACGAGGTCGTCCACTTCCATCAGGTTCTGGACACGGTTGATGTCACCTCCTGCCCGCTCGAAGATTTCCGTACGTGTCGCGGCGGGCAGGACAGCCTGGACGTCTACGCCCTTGGAAGAGACTTCTGCGGCTAGGCTCTGCGACATGGTCAGCACATAGGACTTGGTGGCGGCATAGATGCCGTGGGAATATTCGGGTAAAAGCGCCAGCACCGAGGCGATGTTGACGATCGACCCGCTGCCCCGCTCCACCATGCCCGCGATTACCGCGGAAGCCAGTAGCGTTGGAGCGACGACGTTGAGACGAAGCAGTGTTTCCATCGCCGCAGGATCGGCCGACGTGAATCCGCCGAGCAATCCTGCCCCGGCGTTGTTGACGAGAATGTCGATAAACGGCTCTGCCTTCAGGCGTCCGGCGACCGTGCCGAGTTGCGTCGGGTCTGTAAGGTCGGCCGTGATGCTCTCGACGGTGATGCCATATGCCTGGCGAAGTTCGGCGGCCAGCGTTTCGAGGCGATCGGTCGCCCGGGCGACGAGAACGAGGTCGTGTCCCCGAGCGGCTAGCCGTCGTGCGTAGACGGCGCCGATACCGCTGGACGCTCCGGTAATGAGTGCGATGGTCATAGAGGTTCCTTCCGTCGGTCGCGTGACGGCCGATAATTGGTAGCATGAGGAGACATCGGGTTTGCGGACTCAGCCGCGATGCTTGATGTGAAGCATGGGATAATGCTCGTAGTGGCCAGCGCCGTTTTGCACGATCGGGTCCAGCGAGGTCAGCGCCTCGATATTTTCGTCGTCTTCAATCTGAAAAAGCGAGACGCCGTAACCGCCAGCGGGGTCCATGACAGGCCCGTGCGCCACGATTTTACCTTCCCCGAGAAGCCTGTCGAGATAAGTGCCGTGCTGGCCCATCCAGGTCTTTTCGTCGGTCGTCATCGTGGCGAGGAAATCCGGGCGCGGGGGTATGTATTTGCAGAGATAGAACTTCATCGTCGTCTTCCTGATGGGGATTGGGCACCGGCTGTTTTCGACGGCCAACAGAAATTTTCGCTGGAATGTCGATGGATAAAGGGTTACTATCATTTTAAGAGTAAGTCACTACCAAAATGAGATCCACATGAAAAATCTTTCGGACCAGCCATGCCTCATTGCCCGGAGCCTTGCTCTCGTGGGCGATGCATGGAGCATGCTGATCATGCGCGACGCCCACGCCGGGTCCACGCGGTTCGACGAGTTTCGCAAGAACCTCGGAATTGCGCCGACACCGCTGGCGACACGTTTGGCTGCCATGACGGAAGAAGGCCTTCTCGAAAAGCGCCGCTACTCGGAACGCCCACCTCGCGACGAGTATGTCCTCACCGATGCAGGGCGGGACTTTCTCCCGGTCCTTTTCGCGCTCGCGGCGTGGGGCGGAAAGCATCGCGGCGGTGGCGAGTTCACCCGCTTCTTCGATGAAGGCTCGGGCACGGAAATCGAGCCGGTGATGATCGATAGAACCACGGGCGAACAAATCGGGACGCGTCCCATCAAGATCGTGATGCCTGGCTGACGTCGATCTATGGCGATCTTTTCACTTGGTGCTTCCGCATGTCACCGCTTGCTTGAGCGCACGGCGGCCCTCACAAGCACGTCGGTCGAGAGCAGTATCGTGGACACGAGGGCTGCGACCGACAGAAGCCCTGCCATTCTCTCCGAATAGCGCACCGTCTCGGTGTCGACCGACTTCGCTGTTGAGTAATAAAGATGGTCGTCCGGTAAACTGTCGCGCGACAGGATGTGAACCCGTGCACCCGCCGGAAACGGAAATTATTTCCGCGTAGTGGCCACCGGAGCCAATCCGAACATATTATCGGGTAAGCGTCGATCTTGGTTTAACACCCCCCTAGAGCGGTGAGCAATCAATGCTTGAATCGCCGTGCATGCTCAACTAGAAAGTTAATTTATATTTAAGAATAAAATAACAAATTTACTATATAACAATTATGGCAGCGATCCAGCTGATATGCCCCGCGCGCGACCAGGACAATGAATGTCTTGCTCAGTCCCCCGCATTGAATCGAAGGGCACCCCCCCTATGTCATTCCTTCAGCATGCCCGCATTCGTACGAAGATCCTTTCGCTCATAATCCCACTCTGTCTTGTCGGTATTGGCGGCGACATTCTCATCGCGAAAAACTACAGTTCGTCCGGCGAGACCTATACGGACTTCATTTCAAACGAGACCTCGGCCGAGATAAACATGGCGATTGCCAGCCAAAGGTTGGTCGCTGTCGTCTACGATGCCTACCAGGCTTTTGCCTACGACGCGGCTACTAATGGGTTCAAAGTAGCGCAGGACGATTACCAGCAAAGCACGAAGCGTTTTTTCGAACTTATCAACGATTCCAGAGGCCTACTTCCGAGCGAGGCAAGTAGTTTCGCCGCCTTTGAAACGGACGCGAAGGAAGTCTTCAGCATCACTGACAAGGCTATTGAAGCCGGGGCCGCGAACCGCGACACAGAGGCAAAGCAGCTTCTCGCCCAAGCCGATGAAAAGGTTGCCGTCGCCCTGCCGAAAATGCGCGGCTGGATCAACGCCTACTCCAGAAGCATAGCCGACAAAACGGCCGCGCTCGGCGTGGAAACGAGAAACACGATCTTTTACAGCCTTCTCGTCGTCGGCTCTGTTTTTGCCGTCGGCATTGTGCTGACGCTCGTTCTTATCTCACACGGCATTACGGGCCCAATCGCTGCCCTTCGCGAACGTATGTTGTCGCTCGCTGGAGGCCAGAGCGAGGCACCGGTTCATGGAACCGATCGGCGTGACGAAGTCGGAGAGATGGCCAAAGCCGTGGCTGTGTTCCGCGACAACGCTATCGAGCGGTTGCGGCTGGAACATGAGGCGGATAACAACCGGTCGCTATCTGATAAGGAGCGGCTTGAACGCGAGGCACAGAAAGCCCGTGAGGCTGCGGACACACAGTTCGCTGTCGATGGTTTGGCAACCGGCCTGGAGGAGCTGTCCCAGGGCAATGTCGCCTATCGCATCACCACTCCCTTCGTGACACAGCTTGATCGGCTGCGAGAGAATTTTAACGCTTCACTCGAAAAACTTGAGGACACGCTGCTTCAGGTCGGTCAGAACGCCCATGGGATCGACGCCGGTGCAAACGAAATTCGCGTTGCTGCAGACGATCTTTCGAAACGAACGGAACAGCAGGCTGCGTCTGTCGAAGAAACGGCCGCGGCGCTCGAAGAGATCACAACGGCGGTAAAGGACTCCGCCCGTCGTGCAGAAGAGGCTGGGGCTCTGGTGGGGCGCGCGCGTCAGGGAGCGGAACAATCGGGTGAGGTCGTTCGCAACGCTGTTGCAGCAATGCAGGCGATCGAAAGGTCCTCCATGGAGATCAGCAACATCATCGGCGTCATTGACGAGATTGCGTTCCAGACGAACCTTCTGGCATTGAATGCCGGTGTCGAGGCCGCTCGCGCGGGTGAAGCTGGAAAGGGCTTTGCAGTCGTCGCTCAGGAGGTACGCGAGTTGGCCCAACGCTCGGCTCTTGCCGCAAAGGAAATCAAGACACTCATACGCGGTTCGGGTGACCACGTGCAGGCCGGTGTCGATCTGGTGGGAGAGGCTGGCAGGTCGTTGGAGAACATCTCTTCGGAAGTTCAGGAAATCAACCGGCATGTTAGTGCGATCGTTGAAGCATCGCGAGAACAGTCAATCGGTCTCCAGGAGATCAATAGTGCTGTAAACGCGATGGATCAGGGCACGCAGCAGAATGCCGCTATGGTCGAGCAATCCACCGCTGCCAGTCACAGTCTTGCAAAAGAAGCTGCGTCATTGACCGCCCAGCTTTCGCAATTCAACCTGACCGGGATGGCCTCGGTGCAGTCCACAGCACTCCGCACTTCAGCCCGTGCAATGGCCGCAGCGCCGCCGCTGCCATCTAACGACATTGTGGGCATACCAAGAGCACGCCGAGTTGCTGGATCCGGCGGTAGTAAGCAAGGCAACTGGGAAGAGTTCTGAAAATCCTACTCCGGAGCATTTCGTGCTCCGGAGCAGCCCAGCGTTTTTGTAATAAGCACCTATTGCCCCATATAATAGACCCGGGGTCGGATCAGCTTGTCATCCAGCTTCTGCTCCATTGGATGACCGACAGCAGGAGTTCGTCCTCATCGGCGCAGATTCCATGAACCAGGGCGGCTATTCGGGCAGAGCCGGATGCATGCCTGATCGAGAGCACCGGATACGTTCCGGAGCGCTAGCAGGATATGCCTGATCCGTTCCGGGCGTGGCAAAAGCTGGCGGTGTGGCGGCTGCAAATGCGGATCGGGCCATCCGCTAGTTTTGTGGGTGGGCCCGCCTCTCACCATTGTCTTCGCGATCCCGACGCATGCCCTGCCCATCGTGGAGGCAGACCTAAATGCGCGGACTTACTCGGCAAGCAAATGCAGCGGGCTTCCCCGTATCTGGCGATAGTCCAAGCACCGATAATACTCTCGCGAGACAAGTCCCCTTGTATCGTCGAATTCGATCAGCCGGCAAACACTTTCGCGGAACGCACTCAGATCGATTTACAAACCCTTTGGTATTTAGCCGTCGGAACGCTCCTGGTGTCAGCGTCGCTTCTCCTTTGGGAAAGGCAGGCTCATCCAGGTCGCGCACGCGTGCTCGGTGTTCTGGCCGCGGCACTCTTCGCGTTCGTTCTCGGCTGCATGCTTGCAATGAGCCGCAGCCACCTTCCGGTCGCGCTCGGCATGGGGGCGATCAACATCCTAATGATGTTGGGCTACCTTCTGGTCCTTAACGCCATCGCCGGTCTCGACGGTCACCGGTATCTCTGGTCGTCCGTCGCGGCGCTAAGCTTCCTAGCCATCGCCTGGGCGATAGCTGGCACGCACTTCCCGGTCGCCTTCTGGAACCATGTCTCGTCTATCCCCATCGCGCTGACCTGCGGCCTGACAGCATGGACACTTCTGCGCAGCCGCACGGTCCAGCGGTTGCGCTCACGTCCGATCGCAGTATCGATCTCGGCCGTCCATGCCTTGTTCTACTTTGGCAGAGCGTTCATTGTCCCTGTTCTCCTTGAGCGGTACGGGCAAGATATAATCTCCATCGTCGGGAAGGCGACGATGTACGAGGCCGTCTTGTACTCGGTAGCGATGCCGATGTCCTTTCTGATGATTATTCGAGAGGAGGAAAAGCTCCATCTGCTCCGCATGTCACAAACCGATCAGTTGACCGGGCTTGCAAACCGTCACGCCTTTTTTGAGCAGGCATCTCGGATCCTCCGGGAGCGGCATGGTGACCCGGTCTCACTGCTCGCCTTCGACCTCGACCACTTCAAGGCGATCAACGACCGTCATGGACATCAAACCGGAGATAAGGTTTTGCAGCTGTTCGCCGAAACCGCCCGCGAAGAAGCGGGGCCCGACGCGCTTATTGTCCGGCTGGGCGGTGAGGAATTCGCTGCGCTTCTGCCACGGTGCGACCATTCCCAAGCTCTCAGTCGCGGCTTGGCGATCGCAAGCCGGTTCGCCAAAGCAGCCGCTCGGGCAGAGGGCTTGGAAACCCATGCCACCGTCAGTATCGGCGTTGCGGCACCAGACTGCCACGACCTCGCCGGGATGCTAGCAAGCGCCGATGGCGCGCTGTACCGCGCGAAAGCCCTTGGGCGGAATCGCGTTGAGACCGCAGGACCAAACGAATTGCTGCTCCACCCACAAGCCGATCCCTTGCGTCGTCAGTTGCGGGTAGTGGCGACGGGGGCGTCCTAATTCTGTGTAGCACATTTGGACAAGCACGCCTTGAGCGGAATCGAACCTGCGACCTGCCAATCAGACATAACAGCTAACTGAAATATTGATTGATCGTACGTGGATTGGTAGTGCGGCGTAATCGCCTGTCATGGAAATACTCAATGCGCGGCGGCGTTGGGACCATGAACAGCGCGGATCTGGAAGAGCGACCACATCAACAGGTACGGGCGAGTAGCCCCACCCGCGTGCCCGCGACGTAAGCCGCGAGGGTCGCCTGCGTTGAAGTGGTCGCCATCAATATCGCCAGCGATCTCGATAAAAGCGGGCATAACAAGATCAGTCCCGACGATGCCTAAGACAATCGCCCCCAGGTCTAGATCTGCTTCTCTCTGACCGCCGCAAGCGTTGCGACCTCGCCCTTAAGTGCGAGGCAAGCTCTCGGCCAAGCGCCCTTGTCCGCGCCGAGCGCGGTCTGAAGCCAGGCGAGCGTAAGACGTCGGGTAGCTTCCAGTACGTCTGGTGCTTCAGTGTCTGTTTCCTTTGCGTCGAGAGCTGCAATGCCGCCAAGACCATGCCCGACCCCGTGCATCATCAGCATTTCTTTAGCGCCCGGTGCATCGTGGAATGCATCTGCATGCCACTCAGGACCGCGGGTTGTAAAATGCGGATTGTCCATATCACCGCAAACGACGAGGCTGTGTGTCGAGAGCTTCGAGAAATCGACGTCGAAAAACGGAAACCGGGCAGCACTCTCAGGCGTCATGTCCTTGCCGCCGCGGCCCGGTGTCGTCAGGAGAACGCCGGCCGAGATTCTTGGATCGGAAAAATCCTCACCATCCACCTGCGCGCCGAGCAGGAGCCCAACGGTGTGGCCGCCAAAGGAATGACCGACCGCGCCGATGCGTGCATGATCCATCCGGCCAGCAACGGCTGGCGCCTCCCGTTCAATTTCGGCCAACTGGTCAAGGATCGCCTTCATCTCATTGACACGCTCGCGCCAGAAGAATGGCGTGCCGGATGAATTTGACGTCAGTACGGCTACTTCGGCATTTTGCCCATCAGTCCGACCGAAAGCGAGGCGGCCTATGTGCTCGATGGGCTCTTCGACCAGGACACGGTGCTCGACATTCAGGAACACTTTACCGACACGGGCGGTGCCAGTGATCATATCTTCGGGCTGTTCGCCTTGATCGGAAAGCGGTTCTCACCGCGACTGCGCAATCTCAAAGACCGGAAGTTCCACACGTTCGAGAAGAGCGATGCATATCCAACCCTGTCGAACCATATCGGGGCGCCGATCAACACCGCCCTGATGCTCGACCATTGGGACGATCTGCTCCATCTCGCGGCGTCGATCACGACGCGGTCCGTGGTACCGTCTACGATCCTGAAGAAGCTGTCCGCATCTCCGAAGCAAAGCCATCTGGCGAGGGCGCTCCGCGAACTCGGTCGTATCGAAAGGTCGCTTTTCATGATCGAATGGTACTCAAGTCTGGCATTGCGGCGGAGATGCCAAGCCGGTCTCAACAAGGGAGAGGCCGCCCATAAGCTGAAACGCGCTGTGTTCTTCCACGAGCGAGGAGAGATCCGTGACCGGTCGTTTGAAAGCCAAGCTTTCCGCGCCTCGCGGCTCAATCTCGTCGTCAGTGCGATCGTGCACTGGAATACGGTTTATCTTGATCGCGCGGTCACACAGCTGAAACGAGCGGGGCGAGACATACCTGATACTCTATTGAAACACATATCGCCGCTCAGTTGGGAACATATCAACCTTACCGGCATCTACACATGGGATGCCGAACATCGGATGCCAAACGGATTTCGATCGCTCCGCCTTCCGGCTAGGCTAAGGAACGCCGCGTAAGTTCTCATTCCGTTCGTCCTTAGACCAGATGAGCGATTTTTGGCGGCAAAGCCGCTAGGTTTTCCTTGCTGAGCCAATATTGGTTTCGAAGGGAAAAGCCATGGAGAAAATAGTTTATGTAGGCCTCGACGTTCATGCTGACACGATAGCTGTCGCCATTGCTGACGACGGTCGGAATCGAGAGATCCGATTTCACGGTGTGATTGAAAATACTGCAGATAGTGTTCTACGTCTCACCAAGCGGCTTGTTGCCGCAAACACCCAACCGATCTTCTGCTATGAAGCAGGCCCATGCGGATACGGTCTGCATCGCTTGCTCACGAAGCTTGGATTTGATTGTGCTGTCGTCTCTCCGGCCATGATCCCTCGTCGTGCAGGCGACCGGATCAAAACCGATCGACGCGATGCGGAAATGCTGGCGCGGCTGTGGCGAGCAGGCGAATTGACCCCGGTCTGGACACCGGATGAAGAACAGGAAGCTATGCGGGATCTGATCCGAACCCGCAAACAGTCCCTGGATGCGCTGAAGATTGCAAAACAGCAGCTCCAGAGCTTTCTGCTGCGGCATGGCCTTCGCTACAATCGACCGACTTACTGGACCAAAATCCATTGGCGCTGGATCAATGAGTTGCGCAAATTCCGCTTTCCACATCAGCAACTGGCTTTTGAGGAACTGAAGCGAACCATCCGCCAGATCGAAGAGCGCATCGCCACGTTGGATCAGGCCATTGAAGATGCTGTAAAGGATTGGCGTTTTGGTGCACTGGTCGATGCCCTGCGATCATTGCGCGGCGTCAACACGATCATCGCTGCGACACTGGCCGCAGAGATCGGTGACATCAACCGCTTCGACAATCCACGCCAACTCATGGCCTGGTTGGGGCTGGTGCCAAGTGAGCATTCCAGCGGCAGCACAGTCAGACGAGGTCGCATTACAAAGACAGGTAATGCCCTGGCCCGAACCATGATGGTTGAAGCTAGTTGGTCGTATCGACACCCACCTCGAGAAAGACATCCTTTTTTGAAGCGCAGTCAGCATCAGCCTCAAGAGATTAAAGATATTGGCTGGAAAGCGCAGACGCGATTGTACAAGCGGTACCGGGACCTTTCAAAACCGGGAAGCCACAACCTCGTGTTCTGACCGCTATTGCGCGCGAACTTGCTGGCTTTATCTGGGATATTGCCCGGCACGTGCCGATCCCAGCCTAGCCCGAGACGTACCGCACCTTTCTGCCTGTGCAGCATGCTGGAGATGACGGCCAAAGATCAGGGAACCCTCGACTTACGTTGGGATAGATATCCGTCCTTAGAGAGAGGCAAGCCCGCATCGAATATGGTCAGGCGGTGAAAATCCGCGGATGAGAGTATGATAACCATCGGTTCGGATCGCCATCTCCAGCACCGTGCACAGGCTCCATCAATTGACTGACCTCGCGAAAACGGGGTAGTTTAAATGCGCCCGGAAAACCTAAATCGCTCATGAGAGCGTACGATTTCGGACTGCTCTTGTTCTGACCCCAGAAGGCCGAACTCGCCTTCAGCCACATCCAGACACCGTTCTTCGCAAAAGAAAAAGCGCTTGAGGAGCTCGATTCCATTGCGCAATCCCGCGATGCAAAGACCCTGCGCCTTCGGGAAGCCCGTCTTGCCAAGGAATTGTCGGATCGTACCGCCGCAACATCCGCTCTCCTTGCCAAACGCGCCCGCGCGCGCTGATCGATATCCGCACAAGACCTGCCTTGACAACCTGACCACCGGCCGGAACGTCGCGAGCGTAAAAGCGTTGCAGACTAAAGGACATGACGATGGCTCTTTCAGGGACAGCGCTGCATGAAGATACGCGCCGGGTTCGATATTGCCTATGAATGCGAAAATGAGACGGCGATGCTGCTGGTTCTCAACATCCATCCCGACCGGCGCGCGGATTTGCTCACCGAACAAGTCCTGACTTTCGACCGGCCGATCGAGGCCTGGGGATATCTGGACATCTTCGGCAATGCCTGCAGCCGCATATCCGCACCGCCCGGACTGACGACGATCTCCACGCGCTTCGACATATATGACGGCGGCCTGCCGGATCCCGTTCCTGAAAACGCCTTCCAGCACGATATCAAGGATTTACCGGACGATGTTCTGGTGTTCCTGCTGGGCAGCCGCTACTGCGATACCGACCGGCTGGCGGACTTTGCCTGGAAAAACTTCTCCGCTACACCACTCGGCTGGCCCCGTGTTCAGGCGATCGTCGATTTCGTCCATTCCCGTATTGTCTTCAACTACGAGAAAGCCGATCCGCTGAGGACGGCTTTCGGCGGGTTCAATGACAGGACCGGCGTCTGCCGCGATTTCGCGCATCTTGCCATCACCCTCTGCCGCTGCATGAATATCCCGGCCCGCTATTGCACCGGTTATCTCGGTGATATCGGCATGCCCAAAGACCCCAACCCGATGGATTTCAGCGCCTGGCTTGAAGTCTATCTCAGCGGCCGCTGGTATACGGTCGATGCCCGTCACAACACGCCCCGCATCGGACGCATATTGATGGCGACAGGACGTGATGCCACAGACGTCGCGCTGTCCACCGCTTTCGGGCCGGCCGTCTTGAAGCGGTTCGAGGTGGTTACAGGAGAATTGGCTGGATAACGACCGGTAAAGCGCGAAGGTTCGCGCCTGCCTTTTTTGCCATGGCACCGCTGCGGGCGATAAACGAAACATCCTGTCGCCCTAGAGCGAAAGAGCAGCCGAGATTCATTGACGGGCGTGTCGGCGAAGTCGAAGCCGTCGATGTCTTTTGCCAAAGGCAATTTGGCGATGCTGAACTGGTAGCGGATGGACCGGGCCTGTCTCTCGGAGATCTCCGACTGCAGGAGTCCAGCGTGGCCCAAGCAGGTAGCGAGCGTACAAGACTACCCGTCTTAGTTGACGCAGGCAGAAGCAGAAGCGGTGGCGAAGCTGTAAAATCGTATCAGATCATTCCTGGTAGCGGATAGCAATTCCGGTCTCTTGATGAGATTCGAACCCAAGCACCCCGACTGAATAATCCAGATCCAATTTATTTCCTTTGTTAGACTGGATATCTACTTTTTTATCAAGCGTTCTTTTCCCGTAAGAGGACTCGGGACTTTTCTATTTCATCAGCCGGTAAAATGCCGAACGTGCGATGGATGGCCGGTTGATATTGCTTCTGGACGGCATCAACGCCCGCTGTGATAGCGCTTCTCCAAGATGGGCCCCTGCCCCATGCTTCGCGAAGAGCATCTGCCAGATCGCGGCCAGTTCCGGTTTCTTGCAATGCCTCGAACAGCATTCCGGCCTGACGCAAGTCCTTTTCTTTCTTTGCCCTGCCACCGGCATCATCTTGACGCCGGCCGGCCACGATCAGTTTGTGAACGGCGAACCGTGATGGATCGGGCACCACGACCGAGACACCGGCACCATGCAGCAAGATCGTTCGCACCGGATCACGGATGAGGAAGTCCATATATCGCAGAGGTTCGGCAGACGCGCCGCCGAGAGCCGGCATTTGCGCCGGTTGATCCGCGTAATCTTCCGATCCCCGGTTTGTCGTCAGGAACTCTACTCGATAACCGGTCGAGTTGCGGAAAGCATTGGAGCGAGGGGAACCAGAAACATGAGGTACGGCCCGGAATGACGGATCGATGGACTGAAGGAGAGCGACAATCGGCGGAATTGAATCTTCGACCTCGCTCGAGATCGCGTAATCTTGAGCCAGATCCGCGTCACCTGTCAGGATCGCAGCCATAGGCAGGCGGATACCGAGATGGGCCGCATAACATTGGAACGCGACTGTGCCGACGAGGACACCACGGAGCCGGAATAACCCAGCCGATGCCAACGCCTCAACAACTGTGCCTGTGAAGCGATCCGGAGCAATTAGACCCGCTTCGCGCGTCAGTGCCGCCACTATCTTTCGCCGGTTCTGGTAATCGTCCTTTTCGCCCCTGAAGGCTTCAACCCGGGTTGTGATCTCGTGATCATCAGCAGGGCCGACATAGCGGCGCTTTTGACCACCTTTGCCATCCGGTTGGTCGAAATACCAGTATGAGCGGTTGTCGACCTTGACCGAGACAAAGCGACCAGTTGGGGGGAAATCGGCCGACCACTGCGCATCAAAAGTCCGTTGCTGTAACTCCGCGACCATCGTCCGGAACATGAGGTCGATTTGCTTCATTTGAGGCGCCCTATAACATTTCCTCAAATCTAGTATAGTCAACCTATTTTCGCAAGCCGGACAACGGGAATACGACACAGACCGTTGAGATTTTCAACGGGCCAAAATCGTCAATCTTTTCCAGGCGAACGTAATCTGCAACAATTGAAAAATTCAGCGTCACCTTAAAGGGAACCATCAACCTCGCTATTCCAAAATAGTTTTTTGCTCTTGAAGGGATGTGAACCTGCTACCCGTCGGCCAATGGAAGCTAAAATATTGAAATTATACGACAATATCGTAACTGTCCGCCTTTGCTGGCGTCTTGTGCGAAATCGCTGTGGGTAAATTTTCATTCGCTCGACCGACAACGACTTGCCTGGCATTCAACGTGAGGCCCTACATGCGGGAAGGTGTCCCAGCCACGCAAAGCTATGTTAGTGTTTTCATTTCTGAAGTGTCACTCCGTGCCAATCGGCATGGTCTTGGCCCGTCCGGTCATAGTCATGTGCCAAACGGCGGAAAAACAGCCGCATTCTCACGTTCAACCGCCAAACGCACAGCTAGTTTCACGCTGCCGGGCAAACCGCAACCTCATGGCGATCGACCCCGCAGCCCTTTAAGGCCTGCGAAATAATTACGCCGGCAAGGAGCGGCGCGAGGCCACGTGCTCTGTGCAAAAGACTGCTACTATCAGGCGAAGATAGATTGCTTGCACCACCAAAATAAGTATCTTGCATGCCACGCGAGCGATCAGTTGTTGCGCGAAAATAACATGGAAATCAAATGACGGCCTCGCCATCGGATGCCCCTACAGAAGAGTTCAAGCTCCTTTTCTCTTCTCAGACCCTGTCCGACGCGCAATCGATCGAAAACAATACTATTCTAATCGTCCCGTCTGGAGACCGTTTCGACGATTTCCGCTTCAAGACTAGGGTCACCGTGTTCGTCCGCCGAGATGCCGATCATTTGAGGACCGAATTCTCAGCAATGATCGGCTTTCTTCAGAGCTCCGACGACGAGGCAAATGGCGCTGACCTCATCAAGAAGGTGGCTTCAGACAAAGAATTCGGCTCTGAGGACGAGTTTCCCAAGTTCTTCACGCTTTTGCCTGACCTCGACGCCTATCGCAGCCTTGTTTCAGATGCTCAGGTCGCCGGTGCTCGCGAGATACTAATGAAAATCTGCGATCTCGTCGCTCTGGGCGAGTTTTCAACGCAATCTCAGACATTGCGCGACGCACCGAACACGGCGGTCTTCCAATTTTCTTTGACGCGAACCGCCGAAGCCTTTTTTGCATACAAGAACGCAGGACCGATCCTGAGGGGGTTGGGCCATGAAGAAATCGGGAGAATGTCGCCGACGATTGCCGTCTCGTTCAAGCTTCCCGCCTTTGAAAACGAGCATCAACTTAGGTTCAACTTCGAGCATGGCGGATTCTTGCCAAAACGGATGGCGGTCATCATCGGGAAAAACGGTGTTGGGAAAAGCCAGGCGCTTGGCACCATCGCAAAACGAGCGCTCAAAGGCGGCGGCCTGATCGATCCAGAGACGAAAGAACGGGCTCAATTCAATCGAATGCTCGCATTTGCACCCACCCAGGAGGCGCTTTCCGTTTTTCCGAGCCCTTCCAGACGCCGGCAGTACGTCCGCTACACACGCTATGCCCTCGCAAGATCCTCGACTAACCGGCGGGTTGGAGGTCTGATCGATGCGATCCTCAGTGTCGCCAGATCTAATAAGGCAATCAAGGACGCGTCTCGATGGCAGATATTCCACAAAGCCATTGAAGCGCTGGGCGACGCCAGATCCATTTTCATCTGGACGCGCGATGGCGGGGTCATTCCATTGCGCTCACTGAACCAGGGAGGTGAGCAGGAGCTACTTCAGCGATTTGCTTCAATCAACACCAGGCGGGATCCAGTGCGTTTCGTCAGCGGAAGTGCGCTTCGCCTAAGCAGCGGTGAGATATCGTTTCTCAAGTTCGCGGCTTACGTGAGCTTGGAAATCGACAACAGCTCTCTCCTTCTTTTCGATGAACCCGAGACCCATCTGCATCCGAATTTCATAGCTCGTTTCGTTTCGATCCTGGATAGCCTGCTCGCCCAGACGGGTTCTGCGGCGATCATTGCCACGCACTCCGCCTATTTTCTTCGCGAAGTATTCAGAGAACAGATCTCGATCTTGAGGACCGACGCCGACAGGCGGATCGAGGTTCTGCGTCCACGTCTTGCGACCTTCGGAGCGGACGTCGGGGAAATTTCCTATTTCGTGTTTGGAGAAGATGAGCCTTCGTACCTAGCACAGGAGTTGGAAAGGAACATCCGATCATCGGGAATGACTTGGGATGAGATCCTTGAAAGGTACAGTAGCGAGCTGTCGCTGGAATTCCTGAACGAACTTCGGGCAAAGATTTCCAACTGATGCGCGGACTCCCGCTCCCCAATTTCGATGACATCGCAGGCGTTGATGCCCTCGTCGACAACGCCAAGCTCGGTAGCTACCCGAACCTCCAGGCATTTCGTCAGGCTTTGAAGGATGGCTACACGCAATATCACGTCGCCGCTGGCAACGCTCAGACGGTCCTGCACGTCCCAATCCCGGATCCGTTAGACACGTGGCTGCGTAAACATTACAAGGATCTGCCCACCAGCCATCTTCCGATCGATGACATTCGTGTTGAAAATCTTGCGTTACCATGCTCGATGTGCGGTTCCTCGCATGCGTCCACGCTGGATCATGTGCTTCCGAAAGAAGACCATCCGGCATTTGCGGTCTTTTCCAAAAACTTGGTCCCTGCATGCGATTGCAATATCAAACGTGGCCGTAACTATCGGGGCAATGCCGTTGGCACTCGAATCCTACATCCATATTATGATGCGTGCATGGACGAACGGCTTTATGCGGCGAAGTTCTCCGGCATGGGTAAAACCGCGCTGGTAGAGCTTGAAATTCTGGTTGCCGATACCCATCCTGACCGGACGGCGATCGAATTCCATCTGGATAATGTGATCAAGCGAACCGGCGTGCTTAATTGGCTTGGGACGCAGTGGGTGAAGTTCATCCGCGCGCCCCGAAAGATCGTGGGCAGCTTGAATTTCATTCCCGCAAACGACCAGGAGTTGATTGCGGCTATCTGCGATCATCAAGATTCACGGGACTATGCTCAAGGCTCGCCGAACAACTGGGAGTCGATGTTTGCGCAAGGTTTGCTGGACCCCGCCGTAATAACCTGGCTTTTTCCGAAACTGTCGGCTGTCGGCCGCGGGATCAATGATCCGGTCATTCCCGGGGTAAAGTAGCTGATCTCGGAGCCCGCCTACCACGACCTCTCACCTTGCCTTTTCACCGTTGAACGCCAGTATAGCTAATGGTGTGATTTCAGTAATCAAACGTCTCCGACAATGCCTCAGCCTTGATGAGCGAGAGAGCAACGCTGTTTGAGGTTTCTGAAAAGCGTTTAACGTATGCACCATAGCTTGACTTACCAGGCTGAAACCTCCCCGCGCCAAACTTCGATAGAAAACTGCCGAGCATTGCTAACGCCTCAGGATCAGAACGATCTGTTTCTTTGTTCTTTATGAGCTTCAAAACGTCGCTGGATTCTGCAAATGCCGCCAACTCCGCCGCGGCAAAGACGGGCCGTTTCAGTTCCGCCGATTTTGCAATCAGAATGGTCCGGACACACCAGGCAATTCGTCGGTTAAGTAGGGACTGAAGATGGCTCTCGTGCCCAAAGTCGACAATGAACCAGCCAAGATCCGACGCTTGGGTGATCTCCTGCTTGTAGGACGCCCGCAGAACAAAATGATCGCGCAGCAGATTAAGTTGGTCGGTAGGATCGTAAATCGCCTTCGCCTCGCGGGCGATATGACATACAAAGAGATCGCCGTCTCGCGCTCGCCTCAGCAAGTCGTCAAGTGGATAGATCGATGTTGATAAATGCCCCTTCTGAACATGCTGAGGCCGATCGCCCTCTGAAATGAGGAGCAAATCGGTATCAGAGAAGATGTCTTCATCACCCCTGGCGTGGCTGCCAAACAAGAACATTGCTGAAACGGTCATGCCAGAAGCCCACACATCCGGGTCATGCTCCGGCCCCGACACCCTTGACCTTTCGAAGCGCTTCCACGGACAAACGCCGCACTACTTCCCTGGTTTGGACAACCTCGTCGAGATTCTTAAGCACAAGTTGCTGTTTCTCTGGCTTCAAAATATCGGGCTCGACGTCGAGATTGTGCTCGTTAATGATGTAAAAAGCTGCGCTCAGACGTGAGGGCACCCGCAGTTCCTGATCTACCATTTCGTATTCCGCAGCCACTGCGGCCTGCTTCAGAAGCTCGAGCTTTGGATTTGGAACCAGAACCAGCTCCATCGTGTGATGCCATTCAAGATCCAGATCGGCAGCCACGCTGCTAGTTCCCACAAGGACGGCGCTGGCGATGCGGTTTAGGCTATAATCTCGGAAGTCATTATGATCCCTTGACCAGGCACGCACATACCAGCGGCCTGCGGCAAACAAGAATGAATGAGGTGCGATAGCCCGCTTGCCAGCAGGTGAGCCGGTTAGTGAGGCATATTCAATTTGAAGTTCAGCCTTCTGCTTAATGGCGTCGAGTATTTCAATCAGGTTTCCCGGGCTGGTCGAGCGCCGTTTGATGGAACCCACCACTTCGACAGGAGGCGTCTCTGAGAACCAGGTGTCTGAGGCGCTCATCCAGCCATTTTTCACTGCCATAAGTTGCAGGAGATATCGGTCCGAATAGGGGCCAATAAATTCCGGCTTGTACCCTTCTGAGCGGATAAAACTTTTCAGGCTTCGATCATATTTGAGATTCTGATCAGCTCTAGACTGGTACTGTGCGATGTCGGAGGAGGCCTGCTGCTCGGAAATCCCAAAAAAATCCACAAGATCTTTTCGATTGAAGGATCCATCCCAAAAAAGCCGAAAATCTATAAATTCCAATCTCTTGGAAACTCCCCACCTTAGGTCGCGATCGCCGGAATCCGCCATAGACTCGTCTCCTTTTCCGATTCATCCAAAAAAGATGCATCGCATTACTTGATTGGTTTCCCAATCGCACTTACCTTTTATGGAGGCGCTTATCTGTGCCGTCAACGCATCGGAAATGGCAGTGCATCGATTGTCGGCAGTTTTGCTCGACCTAAGCGCGTAGTCTCTTGAAGATCGCCTGTCGGCGATGACACGCATAACCATGAGGACTCCCAGTCATGAACATGCATGTGAATACCATCGAGGCATTTTTAGAGGCTCTGGTAAAAGAGCTTGACGTTCCGGACCACCGTTATGAGCAGGCGGAAACGAGTTATACCTCTCTCGGGGAATGGCTTCATCGTCCCGCGAGTACCGTTCGCCAATATGATCCGCAGGTCTACTGCCAGGGCTCATTCCGGCTCGGAACTGCGATCCGTCCCCACACTGATGCAGAAGAATACGACGTCGATTCCGTTGTCGAGCTTCGACTCCTGACCAAACGCGACAAGACGCAGCACGAATTGAAGGCAATGCTTGGTGCCGAAATAAAGGCATATCACGATGCCATGGCGATGGTGAAACCCGTTCGCGAAGGCAATCGTTGCTGGATCCTCGACTACGCCGACGGCGCCCAGTTCCATATGGATGTCGTTCCCGCAATACCGAACCATGAACAGCAGTACAGGCTTCTAAATGCAAGGAAGCTCGACGCGAGTTGGGCATCGACCGCCATCTCCATCACGGACCGGCGGGAACCGACCTACACGATCCTTACGGAGGACTGGCCCCGCTCCAACCCCAAAGGCTATGCAAACTGGTTTGCATCGAGGCAAGCAGTAGTCTTCGAGCGCCGTAAGCGCGCGCTCCTTGAGGCGATGCAGAGGCAAGGCGTCACGGCAAGTGTAGAACGCCTTCCTTCATTTAAGGTGAAAACCCCTCTCCAGTCGGCGATCATGATCCTCAAGCGGCACCGGGACAACATGTTCGCGCGCGATCTGGATATGCGGCCGATCTCGGTGATCATCACGACTCTCGCGGCACATGCCTACAACAACCAAGATACCATTGCCGGAGCGCTGTTTGCCATTCTGAACGATATGGACAAGTTCATCGTTTACGACGGCACCAAATACATTGTCGCGAACCCGACTGACCCCTTGGAGAACTTTGCTGACAAGTGGAACCGCGAGCCACAGAAAAAAGCCGCGTTTGATGCTTGGCTCCGCCAGGCCAGGGCGGATTTCCATGCGGCCGCGCAGGCGGCGACGTTCAAGGATATGGCCGACGCGCTTAACCCACGCATGGGATATGCGCTGTCCATGCGCGCAATGGACCGCCTTACCGGAGGTTCGCGTTTGCTGCGGGCAGCCACGGGCGCCTCTGCTGTCACAGCAGGTGTGACGAGTGCACCGAGCTTTGCAAATGCGGAGCGCCGCCCAACGAAACCGCAGGGTTATGCATGATCTGGTGGCTTCTCGATCAGAACAGGGCCAGGGCAGAAAAGGCGGCATTCTCCGCCCTTCAAGAGGAGCATGACTGGCTGACAAACGTGCGCACGAGGCACTTGGCCAATCTGCAACTCTGCGTCGATATCGAGATCACGCACGGTGGCGAGAAATTCCAACTGGCCGTGATCTATCCGGTGACGTTTCCTGACACGCCGCCGATCGTGATGCCACACGGCGAAAAACGACTTTCCCAGCACCAGTATGGTCCGGGGGGCGAGCTCTGCCTCCAGTGGCGCCCGGACAACTGGGAGCCCGCCGTCACAGGAGCAATGATGGCCGAGAGCGCGTACGGATTGATCTCCGGCGAACGTCCGTCGGACGGGCAAGCAGCCTCCGTACCATCTGACCATCGGTCATCCCTCGGGGGGGAGCTGCGCTTCGAGACATGGCGGCTGATGGTTCCGGATGGCGCATGGAACTCCCTTGACCGTCAAATGCCAGAAGCCGTTTTCGAGATATCTTTGACAATGACCGCACGCAGGTCACAACGGGTTGTGCATCTCAGGTCGATCGGGGCTGCCGGCAACGAGATTTGGAAATCACCAGCCCCCGCGCCGACGGCCGCACGACGTCGTGTTGGCTTTTTGCTGCGCACGGGACAAGACATGGGGCTGCTGACGCTGCATGGAGGTGGCGAGTTCAAGGATCTCGCAAAGCGTGTACCGGAACTTGCTTCTCTTCTCGAGCGGCCGGACTGGCCCTTCATCGTCGTCCTCGAAAAGAGCGGCCGTCACACGGCATTCGACATCGTGCGCGGCGACCAAGGCCATCCGATCCTGATCCCTTACAGAATTGTTGAAGAGAACGAGCTGGCCAAGCGGTCGGCGTCGAACCGTGATGCGGTTTCCAACCTGCGGGTAGCCATCATAGGCTGCGGCTCTATTGGATCCAAGATCGCAGCGTCGCTCGCACGTGCAGGCGTCAGGAAATTTGTGCTCGTCGATGAGGACATCTTTCTAACCGGCAATCTGGTCCGGAACGAACTCGATGCTTGGGCCATCGGCTGGCACAAGGTCGATGCTTTGGCTGACAGGATCGGGCAGCTCGCCTCGGACACCGACATTGATACGCACCGCGTTGCGATCGGCAGCCAGACTTCAGGACTTGCGATGGAATCCGCATTGGAGTCGATCGGCGAATGTGACCTTATCGTCGAGGCGACGGCGAACCCCACCTCGTTCAATCTATGCGCGGGAGCCGCACGACGCCACATGAAGCCCATGATATGGGCAGAGGTTTTCGGAGGCGGTGTCGGTGGAATGATCGCCAGGGCACGTCCTGACACCGACCCTCATCCATTGGCTGCGAGAAAGCAGATTGTGACGTGGTGCGATGACCATGACACGCCGTGGGAGTGGAACATCGCGAGCAACTATGAAGCTGCACAGGAGGATGGCCAGCCTTTCATCGCGGACGATGCTGATGTGTCTGTCATAGCAGCGCATGCTGCTCGATTTGCGCTCGATATCCTGCAAGGAGCGGAGACGATCTTTCCGTCTTCCGCCTATTTGATCGGGTTGAAAAAAGCTTGGCTTTTCGCCGCACCGTTCGATACTTGGCCGATCGACCTCAAACTAACCGAACCATGGCAAGTTGCTACCGCCGTCTCTAGCGGCGATGACATTTCAAGCTTCCTCTCCGATCTTATAGACGAGGACGGTCAGTGACAGTGGAGTTAATCCTTCCTGATACGATAGTAGGTCGTATGAGGGTAGGCTTGCGGCGTGCCAAAGATCGCGAAATCGGCGGCATCTTGATGGCGCGGCAGATCGTGCCCGGATGTTTCGATATCATAGATTTTTCGGTTGATGAGCTGACGGGCGAGCGAGCCCATTTCGTGAGGGACCCCGCGTTTCACAACGCCTTCCTCGATCAGTTCTTCGAGAGGACCGGCAATGACTACGAGCGCTACAACTACATCGGTGAATGGCATTCCCACCCCCAGCTTCCAATCCTTCCCAGCCTGACCGATCTCGAGAGCATGGAAGATCTTGTGAATGGCGAGCGCAACATACCTTTCGCGGTACTTCTTATCGTCAGATCGGACACGCCGAGCGAGTTCGTTGCCACCGCGACCTTTCACCAGCGCGGGACGGCTCCAACGCCCGTGCGCATTAAAACTGGAAACCGGAGGCAGCCATGTTTCGTGAAACACTAAACTGGAGCATCCGTGAATTCGTGAAGTTCCTCTTCAGGCCGAGAGGGTTCGAAGGAAAGATTGCTAGTCTCTGCGTGCCAATTCTCGTTGCATTGCTCGGCGGGAATTGGATTTTAAAAGCTACGTTCAGTGGCGACTATTCATTCGAGGTCGGCTCGACTAACATCATTCCGGAATGGGCACAGTGGCCTCTGGTGTTCCTTTTTGTAGTGATCTTCGTTTTTTGCGTCTGGATCGGCTGGAAGAGGTTCTCGCGCGAAAACGAACTTCGAAACAGAAAGAAGGTCATTGTCATCGAAGGCCGCGGGCTACGCGAGGATGACGGGTCTCCGCTTGCTGCGGCAGTTCCGTCAGAAATTGTAGGTCACCGTATCGGCGTTCTGCTCGACCTGCGCCAGCGGAAGGATGGCGTTATCGTAGACCCCACAGAACTCTTGCACGAAGTCGACGCGACCAGAAGGAGCGTGCTGCAGCATTCGAAACATGGCGACGCTCAGGACGTAACGCTCGTTTACGGCGGGCTGACTCCTGTTCCCTTCACCTTCCTTACAGGGGTTATGTTCGATGACGAGGGCCGGGTTATTGTCATGGACTGGGACAGGACACGCGAGGCTTGGCGTGACCTTGACGGGGCAGACGATGGTCACCGGTTCCAACTAGAAGGCTTCGATGACATCGGCGATGCGACGGAAGTCGTGCTTGCGGTTTCCTCATCTTACCAAATCAGGTCGGAAAACATTGCCACGACGTTCGCTTTCCCTGTGGTACGGCTATCGATGCCGGACCTGAACTCATCGCACTGGTCGCAAAAGAAGCAGAACGCATTGGCGGAACAGTTTTTCCACGCCACTAAGGCTCTTGAAGCAAAAGGGGTAACGACCATTCATCTTCTTCTCGCTGCGCAGAACAGCATGGTATTCAATCTGGCTCGCCGCTACGACAAGCGAAATCTTCCAAATATTATTGCTTACCAATTCGAGGCCAGTAGCGAAAAAAAATTTCCTTGGGGAGTACGTATGCCTGTCAGAGGTATGGCGCTCCCATCAATTGTTCAATCTTAGCAGAGAGCGGGCACAGAATACATTCGGCGGGCAAAATCTTGGAACTTGAATGACGGACGAACGTTTTTGCAGCCTTGCTGACCTGTCGCACATAGACAGCTCACAACTTCTCGGACGAACTGTTTTCCTCGTGCCGCTTTGGGACGGAAAGAAATGGAAGACGTGGATGCCTGTCGATGGCGGCAGGCTTCTTATGATGTCTCCACTCGGCGTGGTGCGGTCCAACTATCTTGCCAAAACAGTCGAGCGCGACGAGGATATTCACGTTCCATTCTTGGAGTTTATGTGGCAACACATGAGCTGGCCCGATGTAGCACACGTCGTCAGCGGCCTGTCACAAGACATACACCTCCTGGCGACCAGCGCGGCCAAGCTCGAACATTTTCATCAGGCACGGGACATTATTGGCACGGACCTCCTCGCCACATTCGTCAACTCGGAAATCGAGCACATGCTTGTGGTCACGCGCTCGATCTTCGACTTGCTCCAAGAAGCGTTGGCGCATTTCTGGAATAGGCGCGTGCAGCTCCTCGATCCTGTCATGGAGAAAAGCCGTAAACAGCGGCCGATGCAGCTGACGTTCTCGAAAACGGTTTTGGACAAGGAGAACATCAGAACGGCCGAAGACATCGCCTACAGATATAGCGTCCCCGCCAGTATGGCAGAGATGTATGCTAAACATGCGCCGTTTTTCAAATCAGTTCGCGGAGCCCGGGACCAGATCGTTCATTCCGGGAAAACGCCGGATTCTGTCTATGCGACCAACCGCGGCTTCTGCGTTGACCCAAAAGCTCCATACTTCCGGGATTTTTCCTGGAATGAAGAGCACTATTACAACGAAAATATCGTAACTCTAGTACCGTGGCTTGCGCGGTTGGTAGCTGGGACTTTGGAGGCCTGCTCCGACATCGTCTTTTCGTTGAACGGCCAGATTCAGTTCCCGCCGCCGTTGGCACCCGACTATCGTTTGTTCTTGCGCGATCCAGCCAATCCCGCCCTGTTGCGACTTGTCGAGGCGACCAAGAAGCCCAGCCACTGGTGGCATGAGGCGCCGGTTACTGCGCATGACGAGGTCGTTGCGCAAGGGAGCAGTGTCACATAGGCCGACTGAACCCGGCGCGAAATATTCGGGCAATTGTAGCGATACTTTGAAGAGCTTAGATTTATGGCGAAAGACGAGAGCTTACTGACATCAGAGACCGATCGAGCGCTCGACGATATCTCGGCCGACGAATACGGCTTCAATGAGATTGCCGTAAAGCTTGCACCGTCGCTGGTTGATGCAGCCAAAAGTGACGGGATGGTCATTGGTATCGAGGGTCCCTGGGGGTCGGGAAAGACAAGCCTCCTGAATTTCCTTAAGACGCAACTCGCAGCACAGAAGGTCGATCGGCTGCACGTCATCACGCTCGCGCCGTGGCTCACCGGTGACAATATCAGCCTGGTCGAGACGTTGACTGATGCGATAGCGGACATTCTCGACAAGGAAGAGGAAAAAGCCAATCCTCCCGGCTTCTGGTCCCGCAAGAAAAAGGAAGCTGCGAGCTACACGGATGTCTTTCGGAAATACGGTGCCCGCACGGGACGTGCGCTTGCGCCGGTCGCAAATCTTGCGGGCCTGATCTATCCAGCTGCTGCCATTGTCGGGACCGGGTTGGGGGTGGGAGCCGACTATCTGGACAAGCTGGGTCGAACACCAACCGATGCGGAGGTGAAGAAGCTCATATCCGACAAGCTTGCCTCGCTCGATGTCCGGTTTCTGGTCCTTATCGACGACCTTGATCGCTTGGAGCCGCAACAGGCGGTCGAGGTCATTCGCATGGTCCGGTCAGTGGCCGATTTCCCGAAAGTGGCCTATGTCATGTGTTACGACAGGTCCGTGCTTTCCCACGCATTGGAACGTGGCCTGCATGTGAAGGACGGCGACCTGTTCCTGCAAAAGGTGGTGCAGCTCACCTTTAGCATTCCGCTACCTGAGCCCTTCGATCTGCGGCTCTCGCTTCGAAGCAAGGCGCTTGCCGTCTATCGCGAAATCAATGGGAAAGATCCCGGCGTGGCCGAGCAAAACGAGATCGGTCACGCGATCGATCGGGAAGGCGCCAGCCTCAAAACCCCGCGAGAGGTCAAGCTTGTTCTCAACGCCATCAAATTCGCCTACCGGAGCATGGCCGACGATCTGTATTTTCCGGATCTCTGCCGCATCAGCTTGCTCAAGATTTTGAATCCACCGCTTTACCGCTGGCTGGAGAACTATCTCTCCATCCGGTCAGTGATTTTTTCCGGTGATGCGCACGTAAGCGAAGATGACCGGGTGGATATGGGAACATCGCTCAAGGCATTGCTTCCATCGGCGTCGACGAGTTCGACGCGATCAATCTGGTGCGTCGCGGAGTTTATTCCCGGGCTGCAAGACGATGACAACCCGCAGGAACGGGTGTTTCAGACAGAGCACAGCAGCCAGATCGCGAACTATCTCGCCGTCAAAAGACTTGGCAGCCCTGTCCACTATCGCTTCTACTTCGCACTGACAGGGCCAAGAACCGTGTTGCCCGATGACAAAATCAATGAGTTGAAATCACTGGCTGGTTCCGACATCCCGGAGCTTACGGCAAAGCTCATCGAATATATTCGCGCCCCGCGCCCTTTGGGCCAAAGCTGGCTAGAGCATATTATCGATCGCTTTTCACTTTCCGAACTTCGTACGCTGTCCGTTGCCCAACTTACCGGCCTGGCAACGGCTGTCACCGCCGTCATGGACATTGCGGTCAAAGAGAAAAGTCAGATCCGCTTCCGCTCGCGCACGCTCGCCGATAAAGCCGAAACCTTGGCGGGCGATGTTCTGGATATCCTCCGCGCGAAAGATCCTCAGGCAAGAAACGAACTTCTTCAAACGATTTTCGCACAAAGCCCATCCTTGAGTTGGCTCGTGGCCAGTCTCTTCAGACAGGAATTATTCGACCACGGTGTCGTCGGTGATCGGGCGAAGCGCGTCGAAGACCGTCATCTGACGGCGGATGAGCTCAACACATGCCGGCAGATCCTGCAGGAGCGACTGGCTGCGGCCGCCGCTGACACCTCACTTCAGGACCTTCCAGACCTCGCCGATATTCTTTACGGCTGGCGCGACATGGCGGGGATCGACGAGCCTCGAGCCTGGGTGGCTGATTTCATAGCTGACGACAGCAATCTTGTGACGCTTCTGCTCGAATTGCGGGGAATGACGGTTTCGGACCGAGTCTACCGGCCTCTTCGAAGCTCGACAATTGAACTTTTCATGGATCGGGAAGCGGTGCTGCAGAGGCTAGCGGAGCTCAGGCAGAGCGCCCCGCTCCCAGCATTGAAGGCGAAGCTCGACGAGATCGATGAGGCCATATCCATTGGTGCGACTGACCACTTTAATTGACAGTTCAACAAGACAAGGGGCGCGAGCCAATGTTCAAGAACCTAGAGAAGGAAATGCGGCGGCTTGCCGCCCGTCAGTCGATATCGGTTCCGTTGGAGGGCGATGCCGAAGGTTATTTCGACAAGGAATGCCCGGACAACAATTGCCTTTTCCAGTTCAAGATCTATGGGCAGGACTGGAAAGATATCGTTCGGGACGAGGAAGTGTTCTGTCCGTCGTGCCGGCACTGTGCGCCATCAAACAGCTGGTATACGACCGAGCAGTTGGCGGGTGCGCGCCAATATGCCCTGAATTCAGCCAAAGCTGGCATCAATCGCGCGATGCGCGCCGATGCGGCGGCCTCCAATCGGCACCAGGCACGGAATTCGTTTTTCAGTATCACGCTCAAAATGAAGGGCGGGCATGAGGTCGCGCTGTTGCCCGTGTCGGCAGCTGCCCCCATGCGGCTGAAGACCAAATGTGAGAAATGTCAGTGCCGCTATTCCTATGTTGGTGCGGCGTTCTTCTGCCCGAGCTGCGGCGAGAATTCAGCTAGCCATACGTTCGACCAGACATTGACGACGATCCGCGCTGCAGCACAGGTCGGCGATACGCTTCGGGGAGCACTCGATGCGGATCAGGCCGAAACGCTCGCCCGCAGCCTGCTCGAAAAGGGTATGCAGGACACGGTCATGTCGTTCCAGCGCCTGTGTGAGCAACTATATGAGAGACCGAGTTGGCAGAAGGCCCGCCGCAACGCCTTCCAAAATCTCGACGCTGGTTCCGAACTCTGGGGAAACGCGATCGGTGTACGATACGATCAGCTGCTCAGTGCCACCGAGATGAGCAGTGCGGTACGATATTTCCAGCAAAGACACTTGCTGGCCCATCAGCAGGGTATGGTGGATGCCGACTATGTTTCACGCAGTGGCGACAGCACCTACACACCGGGGCAGAGGCTCATCATAAAGCCGGCTGCCGTACTCGACTTTGTCGACATCATCGAGAAACTCGGACGAGAACTGATTGCCCGGACGTCGTGACGGCACACCCAGTCGGACGTTCGATTGGTCATCACCCGATCAGGTCGTATTGAAGTCGTTATATGGCGAGCCGCAAACGACCGACACATAGACCTCGAGGAGGCATTGCCGGGTTGGATCGGGCTCGGCGACGAACCGAAACTCCATCTGTCGAATGCGCTCAAGCGCATCGGAGAACGCCGTCGCGAAACCTGGATCGAGAAGAAGGCCGGCGCGGGAGTTTTCTCCCGGCTTATAATCGGCCTTCACGCGACCGGTGGCGTGGCGGGCAAGCTTGAAGGCAAACGGAGCGCTATTGTGGCCGCTGGACCGGCGGGTATGCTGGCCATAGCGCCTACGGACGTCGCGGGTACGACCAACATACAGGCTTTTTCCGCCCTCGGAGAACATGTAGATCCCGGAGCCGGCGAAATCGGCGGGCAGTATCCCGGTGACGACCGGCTCTTGCGCCATGAGCGCCTCGAACTTGGGATGTAGGTCTTCCGTGAAAGCGCGAAACCGTTCGTGCATACGATACCTTCTTTCCGGCTCTTCTAGCCGCCGTGCACCGTGCGGTCATAAAGAGGATGCTCACGCGACATCTGTGTCGTGAAGATGACACGAGGACGGGTGAGCTCCTTTCGGTCAGCAGGTGTCATATTGCCCTCGATCGCCCGCTGCAGATCGGCGGGAATCCCCTCGGCTGCCGAGATGCGCCGGTGAAAATCGGCTGGGAGTGGAAATTTTCCGCCCGCGGTCTCAAGCCTTCGCGCCAGACGCGCGGCCACGGCATCGGGATGAAAGCCCGGCGTGACCGACAGCGGCCGCGCCGGACCGCCGGCGATCTGAAACCCAATGGATCCCGCAGGCCCCGTCGGCGCCGGGCTCGGCATGAGCCGCCAGCACAGGATGTCGGAAAGTGGCATGAATGAGCCGCGCCAGGCCTCGACTTTCTTGCGGTTGACACCACAACCACCCGCGACAACGGGCGCCACCTGGTGTGCGAACACGAGATTGACGCCTTCCACCGCAGGCAATGTCGCGGTCTTCGGCGAAAGCGCCGAAGCCGGATGATAGAAGATGTAGAGCGGCAGGCTCGACATGCCGCCGGGTGAACTGGCTGCATGGCTCACCAACGTGCTGGCCTGCTTGCCCTTTTCGTGATCGAGATGCTGATAGAACCAGTATTCACGTTTGGTCTTCGAGAACTGAGCGCGCTTGGCCTGCAAAACGATCCGCAGATACAGGCCGCCGTTGATGTCGCGCGGCGCCGCAAATACCCATTCCATATCGCCGCCAGTTGTCGGCTCGTCTGGAAAATCGACAGTTATGCCGAAGGGTCGCAGGCCGACGAGGCTGAACATCAGCATGTCGGTGACGCTTTCCTCGCGAAAATTGCGCTTCAGCCCGCGATCACGCTCCAGAATCTCAGCGACCTTAGGGGGAAAGTTATGGGCGAGATTGCAAAGCATTGAGTGACCCGAAAATAGATCTTGAGACTATGACTGATGGAATAGCATGCGCTAACGTCAGATCGGAAGAATGATCCGAATAGCCGCGCATGATTGCGAGCTTTCTCTCTATTTCAGCAACAAAAGCAGCTCTGATCAAATGACGCAGGCTGCCTCTTCGAACGCGAACGAAGTCATATCAAATCACGGCCCACGCCCGAAACCGCCCCCTCCCGGTCATCTCCCTAAGTCCCAGCTCCGCCACGATCCGCCGCGCCGCCTGCGGCGTCACCTCGAGCGTCTTCGCCACCATCCCGGCCGACACCAATGGTTTTGCCATGACGAGCTCGACCAGTTCCGGCAGTTTTGAAGACGTCCGCCGTCCCTCCAGTTTTCGCTCGAACATCGTTTTCGCCAACGCCAGCCGGTCATGCTCTTTCATGCCGATCTCGGCGGCTGCCAAAAGACCGTGACCGATGGCGAGCAGCCGGGTTTCCCGGTCGCGATGCCGGCGCCGATCGACGGGGATGGTTTTGAGGCCAAGGTTGATCGCTGCGAGGTGGCCCCCCGTGGTGATGCCGGCTTGCCGCAGGATCGACGCGGCAAACAGTCGGCCGAGCCAGGGCGCGTGCTGCAGCACCGACAGTTCGTTCCAGGCATCGAGTGCCACGATCGCTTGCAGCAACGCCGGCAGGTCTGCAGCTTGGCGCAATACGCCGCGCCATTCGTCGAGCCGAGCATCTTCGTCCCAGTCGAGATCATAGATCATCGGATCTTTTTCTTGAACGCTGCCACGGCCGGGCCGCTTGGCACTCTCGATCGCAGCCTCCGATCGGGCGAGCACCGCATCGATGGCGGCATAGTCGACGCCGGGCAGATTCTCCGTGTCGTCAGCCGCGTCCCCCTCCCCTTCCGGATCGAGGGCAGCCGCGCGTCGAATGACCCCGGCCGTCTCCACCTCGCCCGCACCCGCCGACGTGATGTCCGATGTTTGTCGCAAGGTTCGGATACCCTCTGCCGACAACGCCCAATCCGACGACTGGCCAGAAATCCGCCGGCGGGTGCGCAACACGTCGCGGGCGATGGTGAGTTCGTGGGTCGGTGTGCGGGTATCGCGAAAAGCGTCGTGGAGGACGAGGTCCTCGAGATGGACGAGTTCGCCATCGATCCAAAGCGAGGCACAGGCGTCGGCGAAATTTTGCCGCTCGAGAAAGCCGGCGCCGACCGGCGAGCGAGCGATGCGTTCGTCGAGACGGGTGAGTGCGACACCGGCGTCGAAAGCCGGTCGCATCAGGGCGATCATGCTGATTTCGGAAAAATCGTAAGCCATTGAAATCATGGTAAATGATTTACTAGAGGAACTCTAGTTAGATATTAGAGTTCCTCACATGGTACGGTTTTGGGTGCGATTGTCTACCATCGATAAGTATCTCTTATCGATGATAGTTGATTTCGCGGCGCAAATCGAGGAAAATCGGGGCAAATCACGGTGCCAGCGGCCGCCGAAACCCGCGATTCTGGAGCCTATCGTGCCTAAAACGAAGACATCACACACGTCCGTCGAGTGGCGCGCCGAAGAGCTCGATACCATCGCGTCCGTTTTGCCGCTCGAACGCCGCGACGAGCTTGCCGAGCTGTTGACCGATGATGACATCGAGACGCTGCGGCATCTCGTTAATCAGGGCATGGGCGACAATACGCTAAGGGCCCTGACGTCTGATCTTGCCTACCTGGAGGCCTGGGGTCTCGCTGCCACCGGACAGTCCCTGCCCTGGCCGGCGCCCGAGGCGTTGCTGCTCAAATTCGTAGCCCATCATCTGTGGGATCCGGAAAAGCGCGCAAGTGACCCCAACCACGGCATGCCCGATGATGTCGACAAAAATCTAAGGTGTCAGGGTTTCCTGAAGTCCGTTGGCCCGCACGCGCCTGACACGGTGCGGCGCCGGCTGGCCAGCTGGTCGACATTGAGTAAGTGGCGCGGCCTTTCGGGTGCCTTCGCCTCCCCTGCTCTTAAGTCAGCCATTCGTCTGGCCGTGCGCGCCGTTCCGCGAACCCGTGCGCGCAAGAGCGCAAAGGCCGTCACTGGCGACGTTCTGGCAAAGCTGCTGGCGACGTGCGAGTCAGACAGCCTGCGCGATCTACGCGACAAGGCAATCCTGATGGTCGCCTTTGCTTCCGGCGGCCGTCGACGCAGCGAAATCGCCAGGCTACGCGTCGAGCAGCTGACAGTCGAGCCACCGATCGAGGTGAACGACGGTCCTCCCCTCCCCTCACTTGCCATCCATCTTGGTCGAACCAAAACGACGACCGGCGAGCAGGACGATGTCGTCTATCTCACAGGCCGACCTGTCGAGGCGCTGAACGCCTGGCTGGCGGCCGCAAAGATCGAAAAGGGCAGCGTGTTTCGGGGAATTGGGCGATGGGGCACCGTCTCGCGGCGTGCGCTCGATCCGCAGTCGGTCAATGCGATCCTCAAGCAGCGGGCACAGATGGCAGGGTTGGACAGTGGGGAATTTTCAGCGCACGGGCTACGATCGGGATATTTAACGGAGGCCGCAAATCGCGGAATTCCCCTTCTCGAGGCGATGGAGCAGTCCAGACATCGGTCGATGCAGCAGGCTTCCAGCTACTATAACAACGCTACAAGGCGAAGCGGGCGTGCGGCACGCATTCTGTAATGGCGCTCATGCGTAGCATCAGACGCCCCGGCTTGTGGGAACTGGTTGCACAGTCAATCGGTCTCCCTGACGACCTAGGCGAGGTCGGAAATCCCGCTTCTCTGACGTTCTCCACAGGCTGGCATGGCCTCCTCTGCCTAAGCCGATGATCGATACGTGCAGAAGCAAGGCAGGCTTCACCAGAGACGATCAAAGAGAGTGCGTCCAGTTGGCGCCTCAGACGATTACCCGCAATGGAAACCGAGCGTGGTTGTTGTTTCTGCAGAAGAGTGGCTGAAGAAAATTACTCGCAGGGGATCGTTTGCGGAATTTCTGTCGGCATCGCCGCTATGCGGCGCCGAATTGGATAGTGAGAGACAACACGACGAGCCCCGTTACCTGTCCTTGTGAGACTTCTACTCGATACGAATGTTCTGTCGGAAGTTACAAAGCCTCGCCCTGATGAAGGGTGTCTGAAGTGCCTTGACGGGCTGGACGTGGATCGAACCTTAATCAGCATCGTCTCTATTGCTGAAATTCGCCGCGGTGTCGCGCTGATGGATAGCGGTGGCGCCTTGGACGAACGGCTCACGCATAATCTGCCTCCACGCTTAAGAAAACAGGATTATTCCGGTGGCAGGTCATGCCGCCGTCGCCTGGGCCTATCTGATGGCGCTTGCCAAGCGAAATGGTCGCCGGCTCGGCTCGATGGTTGCTACAGCCGTCACTCACCCATTGACCCTTGCGACGCGCAACATCAAGGATTTAGAAGGCTTCGGAATAAAAATCAGTGATCAGTGGGTGGACTGATCTGGCCGTTGCTTTTTGATTGAAAGGGCTGGACTGAATGCTCTCCTACAAAATTCTCAGGAATCACGCCGTAATCTTCTTATTGCTCACTGCACGCCCTTTATCTGGCTGCATGAAGTCATCCATCACGTGATTGAGGACTCGCCGATTGTGAAAGACAAGGACGCCTCGTTCCTTGGGTTGGGCCACGATGTGCGCCGAACATATGAGCGGCAGCGTCAAATTATTCAGCCGCCTAAACATTTCGAAGAAATCGGCGTCCGATATGACGTTCGGATCCTCTGGCCTGTCCTTTGGGTGCAGCATAGGCTGTTGAGGCGATTTCTCGCGTTTCTCGACGATAGAGCTAAGCTATCACTTATGCGTTGGAGGCCGTCACCGATGATGCATTGCGCGAGGATTTGGTAGGCAGGCAGGTATATCGTCGGTCTCTGACAGCACCTTAGTCCAGCACAGCCTGCAGTATTTGAGATGAACGACCCAAGGGGATATTTTCTTCGTGGACGAAAGCGCAACGGAAGGCCGGCTTTGCGCTGCTCATTTCGAGTTTCGATCAGATCTGGGACCGCTTCTACCCAATTCCATCTAAGAACAGCGAAAAGAACCTGCTATCTTCAGGAAAATTCGCCGCCTGGAAAAAATCAGGAGCGGGATCCTACAAACGGTCTCTACCCTCGTGACCGCCCTCCTCTGCCGACAGGCAGAAATCTCTCTGCTGTCCCTCCAGATAAGCAGGCTTTCTGAAGTTCTCCCCATTCCAATTTTAGTAGGTATTTCCGCTGCAGATGCACCGCTACCAAGGGGAATATTTCGAGAGTACGTGACGGGCGCAGCGAGGATTCGATCGTTCTGGTGGTTCTGGTAGTCAAATTCCTCACTTGCCATGTGCTTGGGATATTCTGATGAGCTGCCTTGGCTGGCCGATAAGTCTTTCAAACGACACAGATCGTCGAAGGGCGGCGTCCATTTTCAGCCGATCGGCAATCCGATCGATACCTTCGCTAAACAAGTCTGTTTTTTGACCGTTCTTTTGCGCCGTCGTGTAGTTGGCGCCAAAGCTGATTATTGAGCGCACGCAAGTCGCTTTCATGGCGGCAAAGGCTGCATCAACCTGACAAAAATGCAGCCTTTTCAAGAGAAGCGCCAGGAGCCAATCAACGCGGTGTAGACGGCTCCGGAAAAGGCTAGACTTCGTTGGACGTTTTCCTCGGCTAGACCCCGGTGCCCGGCCTTTGACAATTTTGCCCGGGTCAAAACTGGTTTAATACCATGCTAGGCTCGCTCCCTGGGGCCGGGACGGGCGACAAAGGCTTTCATGCGCCCTGGACCGCAAAGCCGGCTCGAAGCCGCAGCCAGCAGGACTCACCCGACGAGAGGCGACTTTTTGTCCGCTGATATCTGTGAACGGGCAGAATTGATCCGTACGGTAAAAGCAGCGAAGGCGTGAGCGCATCATCGATGGTTTTGCGACAGTTGACGTCCCAGGCCCAATCGGAAAACCTTGTCAGCTGACAAGGTTTTGAAGACGCGGCTCTAACTTACGGATCAGCTCATCTCTTGAGGAAGCCCAGATACCAGATCATCAGTTGTCGCGACCGCTAACGTTCGCCAAGCTACCAGCGTCAGCGGTTTACGACGCTCGCTATCGAAAACCTTGTCAGCTGACAAGGTTTGCAGTCCTGCTTCAACTTCAAAGGTCAACAGTCATACCGACGCCGGGGCAGGGGGCAGGGGGCAGGTTCATCTCATGCAAAACCGTCACCGCAACCCCGACGACCTACACCAAGCGACAATATCCACTTGAGCAGGGTAGGGACGTGGAAAACCGGCATTCCTAATGCATTTACATCCGAGCCCGTAAGCTGCTGCAACAGACGGATTGGACTATGCTGTAACAGAATGTGCACTTCAGTGTGAGGATAACTTCTGCTGCTCGATCCCTCGACCCAAGGCCACCAACAGCGCGCGTGGGGGCGGAAACTATGAAATCTGACCGCCGAGGCAAACTCGACATGAGTACGGCGAGGGGGCGAACAGGCTGCGACAACCATATTCTTCAGGCCACAAACCTGGTTCCGTTGTTCGTTTAGTTTCAAACCCAATGGCCGCTTAGTTCGATTGCCCAAACCCTGAACCAAAACAAATACTGGTGATCTGTCGTGGCAATCGTACGGCGAGCCACAGGGCCCTGTGGCTCGCTACAGAAACTTTCGTGCCGCACAGCCCCCTTAACGGCGCCCCTGAGCGGGGCAGGGGGAGCCCGACAAAGGCTTCTTTAAAACTGTTCGGCTACCCGCTGAAGAATTTTCCGGGACTTCATATTGAGCGTTGTCAGATGAACCAGCGGATCGATGTCGCCAACTAATGGAACCTCTACCGATATCGTGGCATGGCCAGCAACTTTGTTTAGCAATTGGCTCAACCCCAATATGCCATCACCTGGCGCCAACCGTCCTGCCCGGGCCTCGGTCATCATGTTTTCTGGACGCTTGGGTGCCGGCCCCACTACGTCACAGAGCTGCACATGCCGTACGATATCAGTTTTGATCTCGTCAACGTTTCCGCCATTTCGAAAAAAGTGAATGGCGTCGACCAAGACACCTGCATTGTCTTGGCCGGACGCCATGACCAGCGCAGCAGCCTTGCTATAGGTGGTGATAGTGCGCCAACCCATATTCTCAACGTCGACAGCCAGCCCATATCGTGCAGCAAGCTGGCAGAACTCCGTCAAATTGCCGATTAGCCGTTGCAAGTCGCCATCGTCGCCGCATGCAGACAGGCGCTTGGCTCCAATATCGGCGGCGGCGGCAACGATGTGTTCGACGAGGGCAGCGTTAAAATCAGGGCCGATAATGAAAAACTCGATATCAAAAACGTTGATGCCTTCGCTGTCGAGTAAAGTTCGAAACTCCATTGCATCCCTGCTGCCCTGCGGCAGCTCGTAATAGGGTGCCCCAGGGAAAGCGGGATGCAGCCGAAGTCCTACGGAATTGAAACCTGCGACGGCAGCGTGCCTGACGAACTGCTGGGGCGGCAGCTGGATCGCAGAGAAATGGGCGATGCCGACGGGCGGCTCTTTCACCGCATCGGTCATCGCACAATTCCGGTACGAGCCAAATGATCAAGCAGGTTAGCGCCGGTGCGATGGATGTGCTGACGAAGCTTGTCAGTCGCGTAGTCGCTGTCTCTCGCCACAGCGCCCTGAGCGATTTCACTATGCTCCTGGCTGACATTTCGATCGCCTGAGGTCTGGGTCAGGAATTTTCTGCGATATCGATCATTTAGATTGAGTAGAGTCCTGCAGAACTGCAGGAGAAGCGGCTTTCCGCAGCCCGAAATAAGGGTTAGATGGAAGTCGCGATGCGCCATCTCCCAATATTCGAGAGTTTCCGGCTTGTTCGCATCGCGGTCGGCACGGTTGAGCTTGTGAAGCGCGCGCATGACATTGCTTTCCCACTCCGCGTCACCGAGCCTAATCGACTCTTTCAACGCGAAAACCTCCAACTCCTCGCGAAGACTCGTGATCTCTTCCAGATTTGCCAGTGATACTGGCGCGACCCGGTAGCCGCGATTGTCTTCAAACTCTACCAGCCCGTCGGAAATCAAGCGCGCAAGCCCTTCGCGCAAGGGGCTGAGGCTCACATTGAATGACTGTCGCGCCTTGTCGAGATTGATCTTGCTGCCAGCCTCCAGCCCTCCCGAAATAATTGCTTCGCGCAGCCGGAATGCCAGTTGGCTTCCAATCGTATTCTTGCCGTCATCGGCAAAGTCACCATTTCCAGCTTGCTCGCTGGGTGCGTCGGGTGAGGCACTCTGTCGCTTCATAAAACCTCCCACGCGAATGTCGCGCTTGGTTGATGGGCGATATTATAAACGATTATTATTGTCAACGAATTTGGAGTTGTCCATGATAGTTTGACAGGACAATTCAGCATTTCGAGAGAAAATAGCTTCTATATCGGCTATTTATCTCGCAGTCTTGAAATTTCACAAAATCCTGACGCTGGAGGCGTTGATGAGCGCTTGACAGATAATCGATTATTTACGTATCACTCGAGCGTTGGGAGGTAACGATGGTGATCAAATCTGAAAGGAACTTAACGCCCGCCGTGATTGCGGCCATGGGCCAGACCTCTGATCCAAGGATGCGGGACATCCTGATGGCTCTGGTGAAACATCTCCATGCTTTCGTTCGCGAAGTGCGGCTGACCGAGGTGGAATTCCGGGAAGCGACTGCTATTCTCAACGAGATCGGCCAAATGCAAACCGACAGTCATAATGAATTTGTCCTCATGTCCGGCTCACTTGGCGTTTCGTCCCTTGTCTGCCTGCTCAATAACGGTGACAAGGGGCAAACAGAGACTTCACAGTCGCTTCTTGGACCATTTTGGCGCCTGAATTCTCCAAGAGTTGAAAACGGCGGCACGATCATCCGGTCCTACACGCCTGGTACCCCGCTTTTCGTCCATGCTCGTGTAATCGATCGCGAAGGCAATCCGATATCAGGTGCCGAAGTCGACGTCTGGCACGCATCCCCTGTCGGTCTTTATGAGAACCAGGATCCGGATCAGGCGGAGATGAACTTGCGCGGCAAATTCACGACGGACGGGGAGGGACGTTTCTGGTTCCAGACAGTCAAGATGGTTGGTTATCCCATCCCTGTCGATGGAGTCGTCGGACGCATGCTCAAGGCTCAGGGCCGTCATCCTTATCGACCAGCACATTTGCACGCGCTGATCTTCAAGCGAGGCTACAAGACGCTGATTTCGCAGGTTTTCGATCCGAGCGATCCGAATATCGAATCCGACGTTCAGTTTGGCGTGACTGCGGCACTCACCGGCGATTTCATTCGCCACGACGAACCGCATCCAATCAACCGAGACATTCAGGCGCCGTGGTTCTCGCTCGACTACACTTATGTCATGGAAGCAGGCGAGGCTCTTTTGCCGCGCCCGCCAATCAAATAACGTTATTTGGAGCCGGATAATGATTACCGAGGAACAACGCCTGTCAGCAGCCAGGGCCATCCTGGAGGCCGAAACCACGCGCACTCCCATTGTCCAACCCAGCAAAACTTATCCCGAGCTCGAAATTGAGGATGCGTATCGCATTCAGGCGCTTTGGGCCGAGTTGCGTGTGTCGCGCGGCGCGCGGATTGTCGGTCACAAAATAGGTCTGACGTCTCGCGCCATGCAAATGGCATCCAAGATGACCGAGCCGGATTATGGGGTGATCCTGGATGATGCGCTCTACAATGATGGCGCGCAGATTAATGCGGATTTGTTCATCAAGCCGCGCCTGGAAGTCGAGTTGGCGTTCGTAATGGGTGAAGACCTGGAAGGTGCGGGCACCCGTATCTATGACGTCATGCGCGCGACGGAGTTCATTCTGCCTGCGCTCGAGATCATCGATTACAGAACCGAAGTTCCGCGTGCGATTACCGACACAATCGCCGACAATGCAGCCTTCGGAGCAATCGTCGTGGGTGGGCGGGTGATCCGCCCGTTTGATATCGACATACGCTGGGTCGGAGCAACTCTGTCGAAAAACGGCATTATCGAAGAGTCCGGGGTTTCAGCCGCGATCATGGGTCATCCGGCCGCCGGCGTTGCATGGCTGGTCAACAAACTTCATGCCGTCGGCGGCGGCTTGAAAAAAGGTCAGATCGTCCTTGCGGGCTCATTTACGAGACCGGTCGACATCATGAAGGGCGATGTCATTCAGGCTGATTATGGGCCAGTTGGCTCAATCGGCGTCTCTTTCACGTGAGGTTGAGATGGATCTTCCAGTCAATAAATTTAAAGCAAAACTGCAGGCCGGGCAAAGCCAGATAGGACTTTGGTGCGGGCTTCCAGGGAGCTACGCTGCCGAAATCGTGGCGCCAGCCGGGTTCGATTGGCTGTTGTTTGATACCGAACATTCCCCCAGCGACGTGCTGACCGTGCTGCCACAATTGCAGGCGATCGCCGCTTACGATGTCGCCCCGGTGGTGCGCCCAGCTGTCAACGATCCAGTGCTGATCAAGCGATTCCTGGATATTGGTGTACAATCTCTTCTAATCCCCTTTGTTCAAAATGCAGACGAAGCGAAAGCCGCGGTGGAAGCAACCCGCTATCCACCGAAAGGAATTCGAGGCGTTTCGGCCCTTACGCGTGCCACACGTTTCGGCAGGGTAAAGAATTATGCCCAGCAGGCGGAGGGGGAGATTTGCGTTCTCGTTCAAGTCGAAACGCGGGAAGCTATTACTCATATCGAGGCCATGGCATCGGTCGAAGGGGTGGACGGGATATTTATCGGCCCGGCGGATCTCGCAGCCAGTTTCGGCTATCCGGGACAACCAGGCCACCCGGAAGTGGTCGAGGCGATTGAAAATACGATCGCATTACTCAAACGGCTCGGAAAGCCGGCAGGAATACTCACGCCTGACGAGAAATTCGCGGCACGTTGCATGGAATTGGGAACGCTGTTCACTGCCGTCGGTGTCGATGTCGCATTGCTGGCGCGCGGATCAGAAGCACTGGCGGCCAGGTTCTCGAAACAGTTGTAGACATGCGAGCTTCCGGGCACGTCGGCACCGAACTTGCGCCTATGGGCGTGAACCGATTGGCATGTGAGAGCGATGCGGCCATCCGATCCAAACGCGTGCCAAATCGCATTCGAGGCCGAGACCGGTCCGACCGTATCGGTGTCAACAGTCTTTCCATCCGGCCTGATAGCCAGCATGCACCTGCGCGCGGCGGCGTGTCGCTCCTGATTAAGGAGCCCTGTATCACGTTAGCAGCCGGCACAAAGGAGGCGAGGCTGCGTCAAAAAGACCATGCCTGTCGATCTTGTAATTGAGTTGTTAAAGGAGCATTTCGGGTGTGTCCTATGCAAAAGCATAGACAATTCCAAGCAACAGACTGGAAGTACTCGAAATGGCTGACCTGGAATGGGTGGACTTTTTCCCAATAGTTTTCTTGCCGTTCAAAATTATCGTACTGGGCATTGGCATGTACTACGCCATCAAGTGGCATCACGATCAGGCCAAGAAAGATAACGAGGCCAAAGGAAACTGAGCGCCGACAGGTGTCAACTTGCTTCAATCCACATTGGTTTGGAAGCAGAATGGACCTTCTTCAAACCCGCCTCGACGAAACGTAGGAGGCGATTTGCGTAGCAGGAGATCGAGCATAGACCTCGCCTCACGCACCTGGCCCAACAGATTATCCGCAAGCCCTTATCCATGCATTTATTTGACCAGCCCCGCCCGTAACAAGGTGGGGCCGAACTAATTTCTCTCGACCGGGCATCTCTGACGGTAAAGTCGAGGCACAGTTTGAGAAACGTAGCGGGTAAGCGCGGCTTAAAGCAGTGGCACGCGAGTCGTGGAGCTTACTTGCTCAGCGTTTGCGCGATAAGATCGAGACGCCATCTTCGCACTTATTGAATCGCATAATCCGTCAGCTTCCATCATGGCCGACGAACGGATCGTTTTTGCAGCTCTTCGCTTGAGCGCCCGTTAACAAAATATGTTTAGGGCAAGTGGTTAGCTGTTGATCGCTGCCTCTTGAATGGAGAGCTGCAGATTGTGGTGCTGAGCGATAGACGGGCTTGCAATAGCTCATTTATGGCAATAATTATGAGTTATAGAGAGAGATTCTATAACTCATGGAATGGAACTGGCAAAACACTGATTGGCCAAACTTCAGGTGCGACACCGCAAGCCTGGTACCGCTGGAGCAGAAATTCCTGCAGTCAGCCGGAGAGGTTATCGGTGCTGTCCGGCATTTCAACGAGGACGACAGCAACCAACTTCGCATTGAGTTGCTGAGCGACGAAGCGGTCAAGACCTCAGAGATTGAGGGGGAATTTCTGGACCGCGTGAGTGTCCAGTCGTCACTCCGCCGACAGTTCGGGCTAAACACTGATGATAGAAAGATCCGCCCCCAAGAGCGGGGGATCGCCGAGATGATGGCAGATGTCTATCGAAGTTGGCATGGGCCGCTGCGTCATGAGGGACTGTTCCACTGGCATTCAATGCTGATGGCGGGAAACCAATATATTGAAACGGTTGGGGCTTACCGCACGCATGAAGACGCCATGCAGATCGTGTCAGGTCGATTGGACAAGCCCACCATCCACTTCGAGGCTCCCCCGTCGCGCCGGGTTGCCGCTGAGATGGAGACCTTCATCACATGGTTCAATCAATCAGGGCCAGATGGCCAATGCTCGCTTCAAGCTTTGACGCGTGCCGGAGTAGGCCATCTTTACTTTGAAAGCATACATCCGTTTGAGGATGGCAACGGCCGAATTGGACGCGCGCTCGCCGAGAAATCCCTGGCGCAAAACATAGGGCAGCCAAGCCTCATTTCACTCGCCTTCACAATCGAGAAACACCGGAAGGACTATTACTCAGAGCTTGAGCGGCATCAGCGCACGCTCGATATCACCGACTGGGTCATTTTCTTTTCAGAAACTATCCTGGATGCTCAACGGGCGACGCTTGATCGCATAGACTTCTTCATTCAGAAAGCAAAGTTCTATGATCGTTTTCGGGGCCAGCTAAACGATCGGCAGGAAAAAGTAGTCGCGCGCATCTTCAAGGAAGGCACGGCAGGCTTCAAGGGGGGGCTAAGTGCCGAAAACTACATTTCGATCACAGACACCTCCCGCGCTACAGCAACACGCGACCTTCAGCAGCTCGTGGAGATTGGCGCACTGACGCGTACGGGTGAACGTAGGCATACCCGGTACTCGCTGTCATTGCAGAAATAAATTGCCGCTAGTCCAGTGAACTCCACCAACGTCATTATCTAGGTAACCTATTGTTCGATTCCGCTCACATCAGGTTTTTCGGAAGGACGTCGGCCGGTGATATCCTTCTCACCGGAGATGCGCGGGGCGATCATATTCTCAACGGCCTCGAACAGAGCGGTGCTGTCGCTACAGGTGCCGCCCACCACCTTCGCCTTCTAAAGGTCCAGCACCACGGCAGCGATAGAAACGTCGCAAAAAACTACTTCGAACGCCTCCCTGCTGACATCTATCTGCTCTCGGCGAACGGCAAACATGGGAATCGGGACCAGGAGGTCCTGGCGATGATCGTAGATGTCGCAAAGGCTCATCAACGCGAACCGCTCATAGTGGTCACGAACGAGGCGCCTTCGCTCGAATGGCTACACCAGAATCGCTCTCCTTCGCAATTCGGTTATGAATAGGTCGTTCGAAAGCCAGCCAACCACGCTGTCGTGATCGATCTGGTTGCAGGTAACGCAGCCTGAGGTGCCGTCTTAGAAATGGTCAGGGGCGACTGCCAGATATCGGTCATGGCTCATAATCGGGCTCAGATGCAGAGAATAACAAGCGTAATCTCCGCATCGCTACCGCACACTCATATTGACCGATAACGCGAGTTACATTTGATGTTTCGTTCCCGTGCCTAGAAATTTTGTGGCGATGAGAAAATAAAAACAAAGGCGTCCTTGGTTCCTATCCTTTCAAGAGCTAAATCTAGCAATTGTTTTAGATTGCGTTCCCTCGGACAGGATTGATGATTTCGATCCCGTGAAAATCTCGTTCATTATCGGTGACAACAACGCAGCTATTGGATTGGGCGATGGCAGCCACAATCATGTCCAGCGCACTACGCGGGCGGCCGGTTGCCCTTCCTTGTGCCATCAGCTCTCCCCAAACGAGGGCTGCCTTCTCGTCAAACGAAAGGATGCGACCTGCGAAGAGTGACAGCGGCCCCTCCTTGCCTCCAAACCAAGTTTCGAGATCGGTTCGCTTTTTACCCGCCGGCTTCTCGAGTATCCCTCGGTGTATCTCGGCGATAGTGAGCGACGCGATGAACAAATCATCGTCAAATTGTTCAGCCATCCATGTCAACAATGACGCTGAAGGCTCTGGTTTCGTGATATTGCTGAGAATGTTGGTGTCGAGCAAATAGCGCATTACAAATCGATCTCGCGACCTTCTTCGCGTGAACGGGGTGTGTCGAGATCTGCTCCAACCAAGGGTGATCGGCGAAGTGCCGCGAGAATCCCTCCCTTTTTCGGCGGCTCTCCAGCGAGAGTTTCGCTTACAAAGGCTCGTAGATTGGCTGCTTCCGGGCCATCTTCGGCCAATCGGCGCGCAAGTGATCTAATCAGGCTGCGATCACTATCGCGCCCGAGCACCTCAAAACGAGCGAGACCGCGGTCGCCCAGGCGGCTTCTATAATTCTGAATTGCGCGTGTCTGAGAGCTAGCCATCTGATCCTCCAGATATTTCCAGTAATATAGCTGGATATCGAGGTTTCGACAAGTCGTCAGGAGGAATGATATTGGCGCAGCTAGAGAGCTAGTTTGATTAGAATATTGGGGTCGTCAGTTCGTATCACCTCAAGAGCATAAAACCCATTCAAATGGGGCTGACATCAGATTCATCAGGAAAGACCGTACCAGGCGCCGCGGCCAGCACCGTGCAGGACGAGGTGCCCTTGATCCACGAGTGCCTTGAGATGATCCTTGATGGTGTGACGGCTTGCATCGGTGAACCGTGCAGCCTCCGCGACCGTAATCCGCCCGTGCTCGCGCGCCAACTCGAGCAATGTGACGGATAACTCCGGCATGTCGGCGAGGATGATACGCTCGCGCTCCATTTTCTTCTCTAGCCGGGTCTTCTGCCGATGCAGGGCTCTCAGGAAGAACTCGATCCAGGGATTCCAGTCGGGGTCGGTGTTGCGGATCGTTCCCTGCGTGCGCCGAAGCGAGATGTAATAGCTCTCCTTGCTTTGCTCGATGATGCTTTCGAGCGAGCTGTAGGGGACGTAAGCGTAGCCGGCTCGCAGTAGCAACAAGGTGGTCAGAATACGCGATAGGCGGCCATTGCCTTCCTGGAATGGATGGATTTCGAGGAAAACGACAACGAAGATCGCAACGACCAAAAGTGGATGGAGCCGCTTTTCTCGCCCTTTCTCATCCAGCCAGGCGATCAGCTCTTCCATTCGACGCGGCGTATCGAACGGCGATGCCGAGGCTCTCGCCCTGCCCGTTAAACGCTTCCACGTTGTTGGAGAGGGTTTTGTAGGCGCCGCGATGCCGCTCGTCCTTTGTCGAATGCGCAAGAAGGTCGCGGTGGAGCTGACGGATATGATTCTCGGTGAACGAAATAGCTTCGTAAGCATTGAAGATGGTTTCCATCACCTCCGCATAGCCGGCAACCTCTTGCTCGTCGCGTGTCGTAAACGACCCCAGGCGAATGTTTGCCAGTAGCTTTTCCACCTCCCGGTCGGTGAGGCGTGCCCCTTCGATACGTGTGGAGGAGCCGACGCTTTCGATTGTGGCAACTCGCCGGAGGCTGGATAGCCGCTCAGGCGCGATCCGACCGATCGCACGCCAAGCACCTTTGAATTCATCGATTTCGGCGATCAGCGACAGGATTTCGGGCGTGATCCGGACGGTCGCCGTGTTTAGAAATTCCATTTGCCCATCCATTCTCATCCGATACCTGAGGCGCTGTCATGCTCTATTTATCCATCCATTTCCATCCATTTCCATCCAATTTCTACAAGAGAGTTTGTCAGGTCTATGAGGTGATGGTGAGCTAGGTGATTGGCCAGTTTTCACTCGAGCGAATCCAGCCTTTTTAAGGCGAGACGAGCAACCAACACAATCAAGGGTCTCATCGACTCGCCTATACACCTCTTACGTCTGCAGGGAGGAGGGGAGAGCAGTTTCATGCGCGCGGCCTGATCACAGGATCATTGGTTATGTTCGTGCCCGATATGCACATTGATACGTTGAAGATGAAGAGATGGAATTTTCAGTAAGCCCCGTAGAGCGCCCACAAGACCAGCCTGCCCGAATCTATCGGTCAGGCTGGTCTCGTGGCCCGCAGGTCATAGCACGCTGACGTTCTCAGCCTTCGATTTTCCGGTCTTGCGGTCCTGGCCGACTTCGAAGCTGACTTTATCGCCTTCTCTGAGCGAGCCGCCTTGCTGCAAAGCGGACACGTGAACGAACACGTCCGTTCCGCCATTCTCCGGCGTGATGAAACCAAATCCCTTGTCATCGTTGAAAAATTTAACAGTACCGGTGGGCATGACAGTTCCTCTCCAATTCCCGCAGCCATTTGACTATGCAATAGGCTTTTTATAGCGCGATTGCTTGATCAACAACCGCCAACAGGGCAATAGCGGCATCGAGGCTTATTTTTAGAGGAGATGGGTTATTTGGTCGTGTTGACCGCTGCCTCGAGCTCTTCAATACTTTTCATCATCGCTTCGAAGCTAGGCGGCGTTGCAAAGATCATCGCCGACATCCTTTCGTAGTCGACGGCGAGTTTCTTGCGCATGTCTGGTGTCGGTACGAGGCGATATGTTCCTGGCACGGCCCGATCATATCGGTGGTCGGGAGATCGGAACATCAGTTCCTTATGCTGTCGGCACGCCTCAGCGAGTTCACGCATCGAAGCCGTTGCCAGTCCGTAGTCCTGGTGTGTCCAAATCTGGTGGACGTCGTAATAGTGGCGTGAATATCGATTGAGGTCCGGGATCCTTCTCTCCGGGTCTACTTCTGCGCTGCGCTTTTCGGTCGTTTCCGTCATCGCGTGCAGAATGAGAACCTTTTCCCAAAACGTCCTCTCCGGCCTGACGGTCGTGACGTAGGGAACGGTGAAATCGCTTTCTCCCATCTCCGTGGCGACATAGGCCAGAATCGTCCGCGCCTCTGCCGGGAGTGGGTCTGGACGCGCTCCGCCTTCAATACGAACTGATGGCTCAACATAGCCCGCGCTTGTATCGAAAACGCTTTTGTATCCGACCACGAGAACGTCGAGGGCATCTTTCTTCCGGTAGGCATCGTAACCGAATTTGAGAGAGAGATGCCCGGCTTGTCCGATCTCGGCCTCGAACGCAGCAATCTCTTGGCCGAGACTTTCCTTGAGGGGGCCGGAGATATACTGACGCGCGGCCTCGTCGACTTCTTCCGCCAGCGCCTTTTGCTGCTTGGTCACCGAGGAGAGAGCGGCGATTTCACTCTCAGTCGGTACTTTGAGATCGGTTTTGTAAATGCCGATATCGATATCCTCGGAGAAGCGATTGATCAGGCCGTAGGCTTTGCTGAGGCTGGTTCCACCCTTGAAGTAGAGGCCGATCGGGTCGCCGGTGCGCCCATTAAACAGGAAGTCGAGGACCCAGCAGACGTAGAGATCCTTTTCGATATTCTCAGCGCGCGTCTGCAGCTCGGAAGCCACTGTTTCAAACAACGCCCGGCGCTCATCGGCGCTACTGCGAAGCACATTAATGAAGCCCTGACGCATTTTCTTCCTCTGTGACGCGAGTGTCGCGCGTTATCGTATCCACTACGGGATACATCCAGGCAGGGAGTGCGCGAATGTTAACGCGCAGATCCTCGACGATTAATCGCTTTTGCGAGCTTTGCGCGAGATGACGGACCACGCCGTCGATGATGGTTTCGAAATTAGATCGTTCATCTCGAAACCAGGTCAGGGCCTGGACGATTCGCATCGCAGGTCGCCCCGCCCAAAAGGCCGTTTTTGCCGCTATTCTCTTGAAATCGAGCCGGTAGATTACCGGCTTCGTTGCGTTCGGATCGCCGGAGTTGGCTTCGATCTCTATCGTGCGGGGGTAGGTATCCGCATAGATCGTCGAACGGGCGGGGACAGCTGTCGTCAAGCCAAGGTCGTTAGCGGCTGTCATGCCGTCAACCAGGACCCGCAACTTGTCACGCCGCGCAATCGCGTCGACAAACGCGGCCCGGGGTGGGAATACCATTTTCCCAGTCAGCTGGCTGATGCCTGGCTTGTCGTAGAAGCCTCGATATGGGCGCCGGATATCTCCGCGGGTAGTGAGCCTCTGCAGCGCTTTTTCGACCGCATTGGGCGTTCCGATATCGAGGAAGTCGTCACGCGACCATACGCCTCCGGGGGACGCGGCAGCTATGCGATCGTGAATGCGCTTAAGAGTGTTTGATGTGGGATCCGGCATGGTTGTCCTACTTTCTGACCGAAGATTATATACAAACTTTGGTCACTAGCAACCAGCGCTGTTTTACTGACCAATTTTTATATCGAAATATTGGTCAGTAGCCTAAGTACAAAAGTCGGCGTAGTGGGAGAGCCGACGAACCGTTCGCTCAGTCTTAATGACGAAAATTTGCTGCATTCAAGAAGGCAGCGCAGGAGAGGGCCGGGCAATCGCAGAGCCGTCAACATTGGTCACGACGCGTTGTGATTAACAGCATTGGGTTTGGTGTATCCCTATTGCTGATCCCCTTCTTCTTGATAGTTGTGCCTATACTCGGATTTTCGTACTTCCCCGAAATTCTACTGTTCCTGAAGTCGGTGAACAGCGAAATTAGCAGCGAGCTGGGTGCCTCACCGAATGCAGCTCAGGTTACGATGGCTGCAGTGAATCGACTTCTCTTGATTGGCGCGCCGGTCGCACTTTATTTCTGGTTGGTGCGCATTCTCGTTCGATATAATTCAATGGCACTCGCTTTGAGGGAGCCTCGCGTATTTAGCGACGACCGAATTTATTTGAAATGAGTTCTTTTTTAGTTTTTGACGCGGAACCTTTTTCGTCGAAATCGAGTTTAGGGTCGTCGATCTAAGCGAAAATGAAAGAGTTCTGTAATTGAACGTACTTCGGGCAGGCAATCTTTCGTCGTGGATCATCCGCTTGGCGGAGTTTTCATCCTATTGACCCTCATGCAACCAATAGCCGACTTCGCTGCAATAGTCCGGGGAATGCCGCAGCCCTACCTCATCCTGGACCACGACTTGAGGATTGTGGGCGCAAGCGACAGCTATCTCCGCCTCACCGATCGAACACGTGACGACATCGTTGGGCGTCATATCCTTGAGGCCTTCCCTGAAAATCCCGACGCCGTAGGCACAGTAGAGCAGGGCCCTCTGGAAGTCTCGCTGCGACATGTCCTGGCCACGGGCAAGCCACACGAGATGGCTGTCATCCAGTACGACATTCCTCGACCAGAGGGCGGTTTTGTGCAGAAGTTCTGGACTCCCGTCCATACCCCAGTTGCCGGGGACGATGGAGCCATCGAATACATCATTCAAAATCCGATGGATGTGACGGAAAGTGTCGTCAAGTCGCGCGAAGCCGATGCTCGGTTGCGTATCGCCCATCACGCCGCTGACCTTGCGTCCTGGGAATATGAGCCTGAGACCGACATCTGGCGGCGGAGCCATTCTGTCGATGAATTGTTCGGGTTTGAACCGGGCACCGGCGGGCCTGTCGCTGCGCCGTATTTTGCAAAGATGCATCCCGACGATCTGCCGAGAGTGAGAGCGATCGTCGAGAGCGCGATCGGCAGCCCCGATTTGACAGTGCTGAATTTCGACTACAGGATCGTTTTGCCAACGGGCGACATCCGCTACGTCGCCTCGCGAGGAGAGGTTTTGAGAACGTCGAGCGGTGCGGTGCGGATGATCGGCGTGTTGATGGACGTCACGGCGGATCGTGCTCGCGAGGCAAGGCTTTCCAACTCGGTCCAAGCCCAAGAAGAACTTTTGCAGCAGAAGGATGTTCTTCTGGCGGAAGTGAACCATCGCGTCAAAAACAGTCTCCAGCTTGTCGTCAGTACGCTTCGGCTACAGGCCCGCCGACTGGAAGACCCTGATGTCATCGAAGCCTTCGAGCAGGCCATCGGTCGTGTCAGGGCGATCATCTCGGTTCACGAGGGGCTCTACCGGACGGACAATTCCCTATCGGTGGATATGGCCGACCACCTTACCAGGCTGTGCCTTGACCTGACCAACTCCGCTACCAGCCGTCAAATCGAAGTCGATGTCGATCCGATCGCGCTTACGACCGAACGTGCGATACCGGTATCTGTCATCGTAAACGAACTCATCGCCGAGCGACTACGACGAACCGAGGACATCACGTCTTCCGTCCATCTATCGTTGAAACAGCTTTCCTCTGGTTGTATTGCACTGACGGTTTACGATCAGCATGCTTTTCCGACAGATGCTCCAGCGAGCGAACTGTCATCGAAGCTCATTGCAAGCATGGCGGCTCAGATCGAGGGTGAATTCCACGAAGAGATGAGCAGTGATGGTCTTCGAGCAATCGTGAAATTTCCGGGGAAAGGCACCTGATGCCTCTACGGGTGATGATCGTTGAAGACGAAATGCTGCTGGCGCTCGATCTGGAAGACATGCTTCTCGATGCGGGCCACACAGTGATCGGACAGGCGTCTGACATGCCGCAAGCCATTGCGCTCGCCGAGAAGGTAAGCGGCGGGGTGGACGTCGCCATCATGGACGTCAATCTCGCTCGCGGAACGAACGGTGTGGAAACCGCAGCAGCCCTTCGCCAGCGTTGGAATATTCCATCCCTGTTCGTCAGCGGAAACCTTGATGAGCACACGCGGGCCGAGGCGCAGCAGTGGCATCCCATCGGTTTCGTCGGGAAGCCCTACTCGGAACGCGAGGTCCTCTCTTCATTGATGCTGGTCGCCATTTGAGCCTGTTCGCTTTATATTTGCGACAGGGGCATCGTTCCTGCTATTGAAGTTCCCTATATAAGATCAGGCCCACAACTCCGCGGCAATGCCGGAAAGACGATGGTCGATGGATCAAAGCACACGACGTTCCACACCCTTGTCTTCGCTCTCTAAAGCTCTTGCGAAAATAGCTGGTGCACGGAGTGTGGATGAGGCGGTCGACACAATCCGAACCAGCGCACGGTCCCTCATCGGATGTGAAGGTGTCGCGGTGATCCTTAGGGAAGGTGACCTCTGCCGCTACGTGGAGGAGGATGGGATCGGCCCGCTCTGGAAAGGTCACACGTTTCCAGCGGTTGCTTGCGTCAGCGGGTGGTCGATGATCAACAGGAAGACGGCAGTCATTCCCGATATCTCGACTGACGAACGGATACCGCAGGAACTGTATGCGAACACGTTCGTGCGGGCGCTAGCAATGGCGCCTGTTCGTGCAGAGCAGCCGATAGCTGCGATTGGCGCATATTGGTCGCAGCCATATTCTCCTGCAGAGTGGGAGATCGGAATACTTGAGGCGCTTGCGGAAGCTACAGCGGCCGCTTTCGAAAATGCCGAGTTCATCGCGGCTCTCACCAGACCGCGCATTAAGCCTGCAATTCCGCATCTTCTGGTGCAGCAGAGCGACTTTTCTGAAGACATCAGCCGCGTCTCGGGGATAGCTGCGGTTCCGAGGATCCTCGACGTCGTGCTGCAAATGACGGGGATGGGATTTGCAGCGGTTGCACGCGTAACCGAAACCCGCTGGATCGCGTGCCAGGTCCTTGACCCGGTCGGGTTCGGTCTAAAACCGGGCGACGAGTTGCCGATCGAAAGCACCCTTTGCAATGAGATCAGAGGGCACCGCCAGACCATCGCTTTTGATGACGCCGCCGAAGATCCTATGTATCGCGACCATCACACACCTCGTATTTACGGCCTCAGGGGATATATATCCGAACCCATCATACTCTCGAATGGCATGTTTTGGGGAACCCTTTGTGCGATCGACCCAAACCCCGCGAAGGTGAAAAACCCGCAGGTTCTCGAAACGTTCAAGCTGTTTGCAGAACTCATTGCCCATCATCTCGACACTGAGGAACGGTTGAGAGCGACAGCGGCATCGCTGGAGAGCGAGCGTGAAATCGCCGAACTGCGCGAACAGTTTATCGCTGTTCTCGGACATGATTTGCGTAATCCGATCGCTGCCTTGAACGCAGGTACCAGCCGGCTCATGAAGGAGGGATGGACCGAACGCAGTTCAGTCATTCTAAAACTCATGAAAACGAGCATATCCCGTATGTCGGGACTTGTTGACAACGTCATGGATCTGGCAAGAGTGCGGATGGGTGGGGGTCTCTCGCTAACGCTGTCAGAGGGCGATATGGGCGACACGCTTCAGCACGTGGTTGATGAGCTGCGCGTGGCTCATCCTGACCGCGAGATAAGCGCGTCTTTCGCTTTTCCTAACGCCATCACGGTTGATCATCCGCGAATAGCCCAAATGGTATCAAATCTGCTGTCGAACGCTGTCGTGCACGGCTGTGAAATGATGCCAGTGAAGATCACGGGCGAGGATGAAGGTGGCGTCCTGAGGATTTGCGTCGTGAACGGCGGCTCCGCAATCCCGCCAGGCCAGATCGACAGTATGTTTCTTCCGTTCAGGCGTGGTGAAGGTCGGTCGGGTGCACAGGGTCTGGGGCTGGGGCTGTTTATCGCGTCTCAGATCGCCCATGCACATAGCGGGCAGATTGAGGTGAGGTCGGACGAAGTTGAAACCCGTTTTACGTTTCAAGCGAAGAGTCAAAGCTAGGTGTATGAATAACTCCTAGTCTGATTTTTGGAGCGAGGCACGTTCGTATCCTTTCAAGAGCTTCACTTGATCCTTTGAGCCTTGGGTCACATTTTGAAACATGACTATCTCTCGCCGACACGTAGCCAACTCAAAAGCATCACTCCCAGGATTTTGCGCCCCAGATCGCCGCGCGAGCGCCGTCTCGCTCGTCATAAGCGGCTTTCGCCATGCGTGGATCTTGGCGCGGCCTGCTTCTCTGCCTTCAGCTATTGTAGTAATGTGCATGGTGTACCAGGCCGTGACCGCTCCTTCCGGAGGATTTGAGAATTTTGGGAAGCCTGGTCCTGGCGGCAACTTTATCCTCTGGACTTTGAACCATCTCGCGAAAGCGTCTCCAATTATCTATTTCGTGCCGGTTTTATGAGTTTGTTGAACGTGTCGTCTGCCGCCCCATGAACTCCGTCAGGATGCCACCGGCACAACAACCCGCCCGCGCACAGCCCCGTCGAGAAACTTGGGCGCCGTCTCGATGACGTCGGAAAAACGCACTGCTGTGATCATCTTCTCGAGCTTGCCCATGTCGAGGTCCGAGGAGAGCCGTGTCCACGCTTCGAGACGATCGGGCTTCGGACACATCACGCTGTCGACCCCCGCCAAAGTCACGCCGCGCAGGATGAAGGGAGCGACAGAGGCGGGCAAATCCATGCCCGCCGCCAGACCGCAGGCCGCCACAACGCCGCGATAGCTCATCATCGAAAGCATGTTTGCAAGCACGGTGCTTCCTGCAACGTCGATCCCGCCGGCCCACCGTTCCTTGCCAAGCGGCCTTAGCTTTCCGGTCAGCTCGGCGCGGTCGATCACGGAGGACGCACCAAGCTCACGCAGGTAGTTTGCTTCAGAGGCGCGGCCGGTCACGGCTGCCACGGCATAGCCTTTTGCCGCCAACAGCGCGGTGGCAACACTGCCGACACCTCCAGCTGCGCCGCTGACTATAATCTCGCCTTTGTCGGGCGTGATGCCATGCCGCTCCAAAGCCAGCATGCAAAGCATCGCCGTGTAGCCAGCAGTGCCGATCGCAGCAGCTTGCCGCAAGTCGAGGCCATCAGGCAGCGGCACCAGCCAGTCTCCTTTGACGCGAGCACGCTCGGCCAATCCGCCCCAATGGGTTTCGCCAACGCCCCAGCCATTGAGGATGACCTGGTCCCCGGCCTTGAAGTCCGGATGGGTGCTGTCAGCGACCGTGCCGGTGAAATCTATGCCCGGTACCATGGGGAAGCGCCGAACCACAGGCGCCTTGCCAGTGATCGCCAGCGCATCCTTGTAATTGAGAGTCGAATAGGAGACGTCTACCAGCACATCGCCTTCAGGCAGGTGCGCTTCATCGACTTGGGTTAGCGATACGGTCTGATTATCGTCGACATTCTCAATCAGGATGGCTTTCAAAGCGGGTTCCTTTCAAGGTTGAAGAGATCGGCTTTCGATCAGACGAAAAAAAGTCATGGCGTAGTGGCGGAGGGGCTCCGGACGCAGTTCAAGCTTGGCGCGAAGCACTGCGCCTTCCCAGCCGATCCAGAAGGTCTCGGCAAGGATATCCGGGTCCTGCTCGGGATCGATCATGCCCTCCGCTTGCGCTTGACGCAGCACATGCGCCGTGCGTGCCTGCCATCCCTCCAGAGTTCTGGTGAGCGCGGCGCGAAAATCGTCTGGCAACGCCCCCATCTCTTGTCCCAGATTGCCGACGAGGCAGCCGCGTCTAAAGCCATGGCGAGCCATGCCTTCTTCTGCCCTTGTCGTAAAGTCTCGCAGCCGATCGAGGGGTGCCCTTGCTTCTTGGAGAAGGGTTTGGTCGAGCAGCTCGACAAAATAGTCGTTATATGCGGCAACGAGCGCGAGGCCGAAATCGGCCTTGCTGTTGAAATGATGATAGAAACAGCCCTTCGGCACGCCGGCGGCCTTGAGGATTTCGTCGATGCCGACCGCGGAATAGCCCTTCTCGGTGAGGTGCTCGAGCCCGGCTCTTATGAGGTTTTGCCGTCTTGTCGATTCCTCCGGTGCCAGGCGCGGGCGACCGCGCTTGGGCTTTTGACTCTGGGCGAGTGAAGGGTTTTGCTGAGGCATGGCTTTTAGTAGACCGGTTGGTCTATTAAATCAAGGAGGGACTTTTTAGACCGCGAAGTCGGTTTACTGAACCCAAACTCGTTTGATTGCGTCAAATGCAGCGACGATCGACGGATCGCCCAAGCGCGCTTCCAGGCAAAGGAAACTTAAGGTCGTCGAGAGCTTCACATTATCAGCGATGACCAGTCCATGAGACTGCTGTTCATAAAGGGCAATCGACTCCCGGCAAAGGCTCAGCCCTATCCCTGTGCGTGTCATGGCAATCATTGACGCTTCCTGGTCCACCTGGGCGACAATCTGTTGGCGAACGCCAAGATTGGTGAACAGGCGGGCCAGCATCCGGTTATGGACTGATGCGGGTGGGGTGCCGATCCATGGGAGGGAGGCAAGCTGTAACCAATCGGCTCCTCGCACAAAGCTTGCGAGCGATGGCGGAGCGACGACGCAATAGGTCAATTGCGCAAGTGCGCGAGAGTGGAAAAGCGACGCTGTACTCCCTCCAGTAACATCGGTCGGCGGGTCATAGTCCCTTGGATCACCAAGATAAAAACCGGCGTCGAGTTCGTTTCGCTTCAGCCTCTCCGGCACATCGCCGCTCATGCCATGACGCAGCGTTGTCTCGATACCTGGCCCGTTTTCGATAAGTGCTTTCAGAAACGCCCCTAATCGTGTGAACTCCGGATCGATGATCGTACCGATCCGCAATTTTCCCCGGACGCCGGTCGATAAACGTCCGGCTGTCTGGCCGAAGTCCGCCAGCGCCGCCAGCACTTGCTCGGCCTTTGCCGCCAACAGTGAACCTTCCTGTGTCAACTCCAAACCTGTCGACGTCCGCCGGAACAGGGTTAGCCCGGTGTCAGCGGCCAAGCGTTTCAACTGAAGCGTCACCGCAGGCTGCGTGACGTGCAGGTGCTCGGCGGCGCGGGTGACGTTCCCTTCTCGCCCTACGGTAACAAACGCTCGCAATGTTCTCAGATCGATACCTTCCAGCATATTAATTTCACTTATAATGCTTGGTTGAATTTGTCATTGGATTTCACGAGCGAATGTTGGCTATGGCTGCATATAAAGCAGGGAGGAAGCATGGCATGCCACTGCAAAGTGTCCAGTCTTATAATTGTGTGGTGTTCCATCGCGATTGGAGGGTAACCCAATGAGGAATGATGGTTCCGGCAATTTCCACGACGTTTTTGACTACATTATTGTTGGTGGTGGCTCCGCAGGCTGCCTGCTCGCCAATCGCCTCAGTCGTGACCCGTCAAAACATGTTCTGTTGCTGGAAGCCGGCCGCAAGGACGACTACCCATGGATACATATCCCGGTCGGGTATCTTTATTGTATCGGCAACCCACGCACAGACTGGCTTTACAAAACCGAACCGGACTCCGGACTGAACGGTCGTTCGCTACGCTATCCTCGCGGTAAGACGCTTGGTGGCTGCTCGTCGATCAACGGCATGATCTATATGCGTGGTCAGGCACGCGATTTTGACGGGTGGGCAACGGCAACCGGCGACGATGCCTGGTCTTGGCAAAATTGCCTGCCCGATTTCAAGGCGCACGAGGACCACTACCGTCTGGACCATGGCGCAGACCCGAAGACTGGTGGCAACAGCAGATTTTCCGACATGCATGGCCATGGCGGCGAATGGCGCATCGAGAAGCAGCGGCTGAAATGGGATATCCTCGAATCCTTTGCAGAAGCCGCGGTGGAAGCGGGCATTCCGCGTTCGGACGATTTCAACAGTGGCGACAATGAAGGCGTCGGCTATTTCGAGGTGAACCAGCGCTCGGGCTGGCGCTGGAACACGTCCAAGGCTTTCCTGCGCCCAGCGAAAAACCGCGCAAACCTGAAGATCTGGACGCAATCTCATGTCGAGCGTTTGATCCTTGCGAACGAGGCATCTGGTCGCAAGCGGTGCATCGGAGTTATTGTTGAGCGTCAAGGGCAGCGCGCGGAGGTTGGGGCGCGGGGAGAAGTCATTCTGTCGGCCGGCGCCATCGGCTCACCACAAATCCTGCAATTATCTGGCATCGGTCCAGCGGGATTGCTGAAGCGTTTCGGTATTGAGGTCAAACACGACCTGCCAGGTGTCGGAGAAAATCTTCAGGACCATCTGCAGATCCGTGCCGTCTTCAAGGTCGGTAATACGAAAACGCTGAATACGCTCGCCAACAGCGTCTTTGGTAAAGCGATGATAGGGCTCGAATATGCGTTGAAACGCAGTGGTCCGATGAGCATGTCGCCCTCGCAGCTGGGCGCCTTCACCCGTTCGGACGAACGCCAGGCCCACGCCAATCTGGAGTATCACGTCCAGCCGCTCAGCCTCGACGCCTTCGGCGAACCGTTGCACACTGTCCCCGCTTTCACAGCCAGCGTTTGCAACCTCAATCCATCGAGCGTGGGCAGCGTTCATATTCGCTCCAATAAGGCGTCGGAAGCGCCCGCGATTGCGCCGAACTATCTCAGCACGGACGACGACCGCAGGATTGCTGCCGAAAGTCTGCGGCAAGTGCGCAAAATCGTGTCGCAGCCAGCATTGGCGAAATATAGGCCGGAGGAGTGGAAACCGGGCCCGCAGTTCCAAAGCGATGAGGAGCTGGCGCGGCTTGCGGGCGATATTGCCAACACCATCTTCCATCCGGTTGGTACGACGAAGATGGGCGGGGATGACGATCCTATGGCGGTTGTCGATAGTCGCCTCAAGGTTCGAGGAATCGCGGGACTGCGGGTCGTCGATGCGGGCATCATGCCGAAGATCACCAGTGGTAACACCAATGCGCCGACGCTGATGATCGCCGAAAAGGCAGCCGGCTGGATTATTGCTGACGCACACGCATAGAAAACTATTGGGGGAGGTTACAGGATGACATCAATAGCACGTTCAACGCTTCCGCTTTCCGGCGTTCGAGTCGTTGATTTTGGGCAGTATATTGCTGGCCCGGCCGTGGCCATGATCCTTGGCGATCTCGGCGCGACCGTCGTGCATATCGATCCCCCCAGCGGGCCGCTCTGGGACAACCCCGCCAACGCCATCCTCAACCGCAACAAGCTGATCGTCGCACTCGACCTCAAAACGGAGAAGGGTTTGCTTGAGGCGAAAGCGCTGGTGGCCGAGGCTGATATTGTGATCGAGAACTTCCGCCCTGGTGTGCTTGCCCGGCTCGGGATCGATTTTTCGGCTTTGCGTAAATCGCGGCCTGAGCTGATCACCCTGTCTATCCCAGGTTTCGCCTCCGACGATGAACTCCGCCGGGACTGGCGAGCCTTCGAGACAGTGATCGCAGCCTCGTCGGGCGTCTTTACGGATATGGGCTTAAACCGCGTTCTTATGGGTATCAACCCGTCTTTCTCGCCGCTCCCACTCTCTTCCGCATATGGTACGATGCTTGCGGCCTCCGCGACGGTGTTGGCGCTTCAGGCGCGTGAGCGCACCGGCCACGGCGATCATATTGAGGTGCCGCTGGCAAGCGCCGTCATGGAGGGCCTGTCCTACAATTCCATTCTGATTGACGACTATCCGTTGCGTTATAAAACCCAGCGCGAGCGGGAAATCGAGCGTCGGCGCGGCGAGGACCTGCAAATGGACATGTCTTTTGACGACCTCCAGGAGTTTCTCGATCCCTTCTATCGCAGCTATAGGTGCGCCGACGGGCGGATGTTCTACTTGGTCTGCCCCAGCCACAAGAACCATGCCAAACGCTGCCTGCAAGCGCTTGGCATTTACGACGAGCTCGTTGCTGAAGGACTGCGCGAGGAGGAAGACACCTATCTTCCAGTTTCGCAGTGGTCTTCGGACGTTTCGCTCGGTGTCTATCCGCTCCCGAAATTCTGGGCTGACAAAATCGCGGCTCGCATGAAGGATGTTTTCCTGACCAAAACGGCTTCCGAATGGGAACGTGTCTTCGGAGAAGGGCTGTTCCCGGGTGCGCCGCAACGCTGGCTGAAGGAATGGATCGCCGACGATCCTGCCAAGGCTGCCGGCCTCATGATCGAAGTGGACGATCCGATCTTCGGCCGCATGACCCAGCCGGGGCCTATGGCCTGGCTGCAGGAGAGCGCCGAATCTATGTTAATGCCAAGCCCGAGACGTTGGGGAACGGCCAAGGAGGCGCTAGCACTGCTCGCCGGCATGGAGCACCCTTCCTTGCCAGTTGTAGCGAATGAGGCCCCCGGCAGCTGGCTGGACGGCGTCAAGGTTCTCGATCTGTGCAATGTGATCGCCGGTCCGCATTCGGTCGCCTATCTTGCCCGCTTCGGTGCGGAGGTCATCAAGATCGATCCGGCCAAGCCGCTCTATGACTGCTGGAACACCGTGATCTTCGGCATGTCCCACATGCGCGGCAAACAGTCCGTGCTGCTGAACATAGGTTCGCCCGATGGCCGCATCGTTTTCGAAGAACTGGTGCGCTCAGTCGATGTCGTTGTCTGGAACGCCACCGACCGTCAGGTCAAGGCGATGGGGCTCGATGCCGAAAGCCTGAAAGCGCTCAACCCCCAAGCGATCTTCTGCCAGCTCGACTGCTTCGGCGGCGTGCGCACCGGTCCGCGTACCGACTATCTCGGCTATGACGACCTCGTGCAGTCGGCAACCGGCATCATGTTACGTTTCGGCGGCTCCATGGACACGCCGGAGGAACACGCCCATGTTGGAACCATTGACGTGATGTGCGGTTTCGGCGCGGCGCTCGGGGTCGCCGCCGCTCTGTACCAGAAATCCAGAACCGGGGTCATTGGTCGCCCGCGGACATCGCTGTCGGCGCTTACCGGTCTCGCCCAGATACCTTTCTGCTATGACTATGCCAACCGAGGTCCCTTCGATGAGCCTTCCGGTCGCGAGACCAAGGGATGTAACGCCCTGTCGCGTCTCTACGAGACGGCGTCGGGGGATTATATTCTTCTATGTGCTTCGGAAGTTGATTTGCCACGCTTCGGCAGGGCGGAGGGGCTTGAGGCAATTGTCGAGATGACCGCATCCGATCGCGAGGCCTATCTGGCGAAAGCCTTCATGACGGCACCTGCTGAAACCTGGCAACAGCGCCTGCAGAAAGCCGATATCGGCGTATCTCTGTGCGAGAACATCGAAGAGATCCGCAGCCGCAGCGCCCGCATTGCCGACGGCACGCCGGGGATCGACCGGGGTAGTTATTCATTCTCGGTTTTTCCAGACCATCCGAGCGGGCACACCGTCACTCAGCTTGACCCCTTCGCCATCCGTCCGGCAGTCGGCAAGGTGACGGCTATAACGCCAGCGGAGAAGTACGGCACCTCCACGCGTGCCGTTCTCCGCGACCTGAACTACACCGATAATGAGATCGATCGGTTGATTGCATCCGGCACGATCAGCGAGAGTTGGAGCGCAGAGTATCTGCCGAGTTAGCAGGACACGGCAGCTTCGTGTTCTGAGGAGGATACCGAAGCCGGTCACGGCCCGTCCAAGTACGCGATGGCATTAACGGGTTAGATATTCAACATGGCACCTTGGGAGGAAGTGACATGAAAGAACTTTTTGCCTCGACATGACTTATACAGCGCAGGTGCGTTTAGCGCAGGCCGCCATGGCTCAGCGTGACACTTCCGTTTCCGAGTTGTGCAAGGAACTGGGGATCGAGCGTGTCACCCTTTACCGATATGTCGGCCCAAAAGGTGAACTCAGAGATTATGGCCGGCGGGTTCTGGGGCAGGCGTGACGCCTCTGATTTCCCGCGCACGGGCCAATTCGGCCGCGCGCAATTTATCCAGTTCCCGAGGCGAAATCTTCATCCGCTGCGCTTCGGTTAAAGCCCAGACATGCCCGAATGGATCGAAAAAGCTTGCCACTCGCTTACGTTCGTCACTGATCTCGAGGTGATTTCGGACCGTTCCTCCTGCAGCAATTGCCTGCTGCAGTGTCTTTTCGGCATCTGCGACCGTGAGCGAAAAAATCGAATTCACCGCGCCATTTGCCTTGGGGAAGAAAGGGCCTCCTCGATGCGGCTCCGCCTCGCGCCTCGGATTGGCGCCCGAGACCGTAATTTTGATCCCGCCTAAGTCGAGATCTATTGCATAGAGAATATTGCTATCTTCATGTGTTCGCACATGGGAGGCGTTAAACGCCGACATATAAAACGCGGCAGCTTCTCGCTGGCGACCATGTTCAACGAAAACAATGACGGCAAGTTGTTTTTCGTGTTCGCAGGCGGCACTCAGAACCTGCCAATTTGCAAAACCAAATTGGCGAGCGACGATTTCAAGGCATGCGCTGTGTGAAAGCTGCAGATTGTGCTCCTCCAGCAACTTGCGAAGAGCCTTGGCCATAGATTTCGAGTCTGAAAAGGAAAGCATAGTTTGATCCTCAAAGGGCGCGCCGTTGTCAGTGCTTGCATTGCTGACGGTCGCCCATAAGGGTCAAACCAGGATTATCCGTGCCTTCGCCATTCCAGAGGAGCAAGCGGCTGGCCGCACGGTGCCAAGCTTCAAACTATTGGCGGAAAATGATTCGCGCAATGTCGAGCCCGCAAAAGTGGTCCTCGGCTTAGCGTAGGATTTCGCCCCCTCCCGCAAACGACCCCCAATAGTCGCGTTATTTGACCGTCACAGTCACGAACTACCCTTCCAAACGGAAGTCCGCCGCAAGTTAGGCACCCAACGTCCGCCGCATCAGCTCCGTGAACAACGTCCGGTAGCTGATGTCAGTCTCTCTCGGCCTTTTAACCTGGCTGCAATCCGACAAGAGTTCAGCTGTCGTTGGGTCGTAAACATTGAGGCGGAAGGAACTGATATGGAAGGCCGGAAAATGAAGGGAAAGCCCCCAAACCTGGATATGGATTCCTCAAATGCTCCAGTCTCCAGATGGAAACACCGGCGCAACGGGAACCCTCATCCATTACGTCAACGTCACCCCGTTGCCTTCACCGAATGACCGGCCGCCCGCAATAGCGCCATCAGTACCGGCCCCAGCGAAAACTCACCTCGCTTGGCCCGATTGGTTAGGTCTCTGAGATACCCGCCGGCCGAATTGATGTGGCCGCCCCGCTCGAGAATGCAGGCGATCGTCACTGCCGCGTTCTCCGGACCCATCACCTCACAGGCCTCCTGATATGCGGACGGGCTCACCCCGAGCATCGATCTGACCACAACGGCGGCCGTCATGAGTTCTCGCCAGTTTCTGATCTGGCCTTCAGGACCGTAGTTTAAAATCTCGGGGCAGGCGCGCAAGACGAGACCAATCGGAAAAGCCTTAATCGGCACATGCTCGGCCTGCTTATTCTGGCTCGGCTTCGCCTCCTGCTCTTTTTCAGAGCTAGGTTCAAGTTCATTAAGGAGGTTGGTATTTGAATTCTGTATGTGACGCTCATTTTGAGCATCATTGGTGGTCATTTCTGAAGAAAAATCATCGGAATTCAACTGGTTGATGATGTTCTGCCGCAAATTATCCATCTCGATGCCCAAATCTCTCAGTTCGTCGAGCGTCGGGTTTCGAGGAATTCGCCTGACAGCGGCCAGATATTGTTCTTCCAGCTCGTCCCAATCGCCTGCAGCTCCCTCTTCGACGGCTGCCGTAATCAGCTTGCGGATATCCCGCCGGCAGATCGTTAGGTTCTCCTTTGCCCTGCGGAACGCGATCCGATCGGCAGCCACCTGCTGGGCAAGGCATGCCAGTTCCTCGGCGCGCATCAAAAGCGGCGATATGTCAAAACCGAAGGCGTGCTCGATCGAGCCTTCACCATCCTTTCGGGCGTAGCGTTTGCCGTTTGCACTATCCTTGCGGATGATCAGCCCTGCATCGACAAGCAGGGCAAGATGACGCCGCAGGGTAGCGCCCGCAATGCCATGCGCACGAATTGACAGCTGGATGTTCGACGGGAAAACGATAAGCTGTGCGTCCTGGCGCAGCTCATTTTCAGGATAGAAACTCAAAAGCGCATCGAGCACTGCAAGGCTGCGATCCTGCAGACCAAGCACCTCTCGCGCCTCCGATGCGTCGCGGAAGACTTTCCATTTGTCTGCCGACTTGCCTTCCTTGATCCTGGTCGTGGCAATCTGCTGCTTCACAAGCGCAAGCGTTACCGACCGCCGCCCAAACGGCGTCGTCACTTGTCCACCTTCCATGTCCCTCGCCTCTTCAAAAAGGCAAAAGATTTACGCTCACCAAAACGGTGCCAAAGACTCTTGACTAGGATTCATGGAAATGCGATTCTCTAGCTCTCACACGACGAGAAGGGCTTCCATGACGGCAACGTTTCGGGGGCCTTTTTCTTTTGCGCGTTTTCCTTACTTAAAATGGTTCCGAAGTCTGTTTCTCAGCTTCAGTTCAAATCTTTGATCTTTCGCGCGTGAACCGCTCAGCCAGTGATGGCAGCTGCGCTTCGATGAAACGCAGGAATTCTGCTCCGGCCGGTGTATCCGCAGAAATACGGATATCCTTGTTCGTGCGCGAAAAGCTGCCAAGTGGTTCGCCTGCGGCGCCGGCAATCATCTTGCCGGCCTTCGACGGTGCGGCAGGTTTCAGGGCGTTAAAGGCGGCCAGAAACTTTTGATCGGATCCAAGCCGTCTTTGCGTAGCGGCCGAAAGCACCCTGCGCAGTTCATCATGCAGGTCAGGCTGTTCGGAGAAAGCCTTCGCAAACTCCACCCACCTTGGACGACCGACCTTGGCTGCCCGACCAATTGTCTCGACGATATCGAGCGGAAGTGCGCGATAAACCGCTCGCATTCGTGCAAGCTCGGGATCGTCGATAGACAATGCCGCCTTGATATCACGAGGCTTCACATCGGCATCATCCATACGGCGGGCAAACAGGGTGCGCTCGATCCAGGTCAGATCCTGGCGATCGGCATTTTCAATACCCTGCGCAATGACAAGCTCGACGTCGGAAATCTCGACTTCGATCGCCTTGACCGGAATTCCAAGATCTCGCGCTGCCTGGAGCCGGCGATGGCCGTAGATAACCTGATAGCGATCGGGCGACGCTGGTGACTTCCGGACCTGGATCGGGACCTTCTGGCCCTCGGACTTTATCGAGTTCCTGAAAGACTCGAAATCCGATGCATCGTCATCTGGAAGTCGATCGGGAAAGGGAGAGGGATCGACCTTTGACGGGTCGAGCTCTCTGATCGCACCACCACCCGATTCAACAAGCGCCTTGAGGCGGTCGCGTTCCGATTTGATGTCGTCGATCGCCCTGTGCGCCGCACCGATCACGCCGGCACCGACACGTGCAGTTGGTGCAGGTTGCTGCGGGGAGGCAGGAGCATCGGTCGCCAGCCGGTTTTCAAGTTCCGCCGACAGCAGGCCAAAATTTGCAACGATGGATTTACGCGATGACTTGTTGGTCATGTGCGTCCCCAGCTGGTGTTGATGAGTTTCACGACCGCTTCGTTGACGGCATCAACCGCCTCGCGTGCGCGTTTATGCGTGTCACGGCCGATCTGGCCCATTTCGAGTTCGTAAATCGAGCGCTTTGCAAGTCCTGCTGCCTCGACAGCAGTGCTTTCAATCAGCGTCGGAAGAAGCACATCCGTTCCGAAGAGATGGCGCATCAACGCAACGACCTGCGACTGTGGTGCGTCGTTGGGATCATGGCGGGTAATGAGATAGCGGATGAAATCCTGATCAAGCTGCGCTCCGCTCTCGTTGAGCACGCTTATCAGGTCCCCCATCATCAGGAGAAACTGGCTCATGGATGCGACATCGAGCATCGCCGGGTGTACCGTGATAATCATGCTGGTCGCAGCATAAATCGCACTCAGCGTCAGAAACCCGAGAGACGGCGGAGTATCGAGAATGACGACGTCGTAGTCCTGATCAACCTCGGCAAGAGCAAGCTTCAACCGTTCGAAGAAGATCGCTCCCGAGCCCGATTTCTGCGCCAGAACCCGCGGCGTTTCATGCTCATATTCCATCACTTCGAGGTTGCCGGGTATCAGATCGATCCCGTCGAAATAGGTCTTGCGGATGATATCGCGGATTGGCCGGCGCTCGGCGTCGTCGTAGCGAAGAGCAGCGTAGATCGTTTCGTTGGCACCAACGTCAAACTCAGGTTGCGCGCCGAACAGTGCAGAAAGCGATGCCTGCGGATCGAGATCAAGAGCAAGGACGCGGTAGCCCTGCAGCGCGAGATAATGCGCAAGATGGACGCAGGTCGTGGTCTTGGCACTGCCGCCCTTGAAGTTGGCGATCGCAACGACCTGGAGATGCTCGCCCTCGCGTCGGCGAGGAGAAAATCTCAGCGCTTCAGAAGGCTTTTGGGCGGCAAAGAGCTCGCGCAATTCATTGATCTGAGCAAGCGTATAGACACGATGGTTATTTTCCAGCCGGCCAGGGATCGGTCCACGGCCTTCGCTCGACATGAGTTTCAGCGTAGAATCGGGTATTGAGGTCAGCTTGGAGACTTCGTTGGTGAGGAACGGTCGCAGGCTTTTCTCCGACTTCGGAGGATACATGCGGGTGCGAAGGTCCTGCAACTGCTGAGACAGAAGACCCGCATGGCGCATGATCTTGGCGCCCGCGTCTTCCTTCTGACCGCTCGTCATTTCTGCGTGTTTTGCTATCGCCATATTTTCCTCTTGGCGGGCATTCGCCGGTTTGCCGACCATCGTCCGCCAAAGGTACAACATGATTCTGTTTCGCCGTCCAGTTATTTACGGTTAACCGGAT
>NZ_AP026434.1:2040000-2054514 GCF_055382765.1 Agrobacterium sp. 6Ca8 | reverse complement strand
GGAATAAATGTCCTATGATGTCGCTATCGTCGGTTCGGGTTTCTCGGCCATCTGTACCGCCGCTCATCTCTTATCATCCCTGCCCGGGGACGCGTCGATCGCCATTGTCGGCGACGAGTCGGATTTCGGGCGCGGTACGGCCTATCGTACCGAGTTGCCCTATCACCGGCTCAATGTGCCCGCAGGGCGGATGAGCGTATTCCCCGACAGGCCGGATGACTTTCTCGATTGGCTGACGGAGAATGGGCTCGGCAATGATCCATTGGCTTTTGCCTCACGTGGCGATTACGGCCTCTATCTCAGGGACAGGCTCGCCAGTCTACTGAGAAGCCGGGATCAGCGGGCGAGGGTGGACTTCATCCGTGCCAAGGCTTCAGCCTGTCGCTCGGATGGCAATGGCGGTTTCTCTTTTGCACTGGAGAATGGTGAGAAGCTACGGGCGAAAAATGTTGTCTTATGTCTTGGTGTCGGCGCGGCAAGTTTGCCGGTGCAAACTCTGACGAAAGATGACGACGCGCCGCATCGCATCATCGGGCATTGCTGGCAGTCTGGATGGCTGTCGAAAGTAAAGGCGGGGGACCGCATCTGTATTCTGGGTTCTGGCCTGACGATGATAGATCAGGTCCTGACGCTTCGAGGAAAGGGACACCGTGGCCCAATCCACGTATTGTCCCGCCGCGGACTTGTGCCGCATCCACATATCAGCCCGCCACGGTCGCCAGCTGATCCGCGCTTACCAGAAGGTTCGACCGAGATCAGCCGGCTAGTGCAGGCTCTGCGTAAGCAGGTGAAAGATGGTGCGCCGTGGCGTACTGTCATGGATGGTCTACGGCCGAAGACCCAGCTGCTTTGGCAGAGCCTGACATCTGAGCAGCGAAGCCGGTTTCTTCGGCATGCCTTGCCCTGGTGGAACATTCACCGGCACCGAATCGCGCCCGAAGTGCATAAGGCTTTTGAAAAGCTATTATCTGACGGCGTTCTAGAGATTCACGCCGGTTATCTCCGCTCTCTCGACGAGCAGGACGAGGGGATCGCCGTACTCTATCGCCGTCGGCATACGGAGACGCTTAGAGAGTTTCAGGTCGATTGGGTCGTTAATTGTACCGGAATGGAGAGGGCGGGGATCGGTCATTCACGACTTCTGGAAACCATGCGGGACGATGGCGTGCTTTTGCTCGACGCCTTTGGTCTTGGGGTCGAGGTCGATGGCCAGTCGCGCTTGTCAAGCGCGGACGGGCAGGTCTGGCCTGGCCTGTTTGCCGCCGGGGCGCTGACGGCGGGCCGCTTTTGGGAGATAACCGCCGTGCCGGATATCCGCGTGCAGGCGCAAAAGATCGCGCAAGCTGTCACGGACAGAGTGGTATCGGACCGGCGGGTTTCGGCACACGGTTGATGTGAAGGAAAGAGCACTCGCGCAGTGCCAGGTCTTAAAGAGTTTGCGCTTGAGACTGTTCCTCTAACTTTTCAGATACTGAGGTTTGCCGCGGCTAACCTCTCTATTTCTCTCATCAGGCAACCATCCGAATGCACCGGGCTTCCTCATTACGCGATAGAGCTAAGGGTTAGTAAGAGCCTTGGCTCAGCCAATAACCGCTTCCATAGATCGCGACAGACAATAGTTTTTGAGTCTCATCATTCGGTTCGACAACGTGCGGCGATACGAATATCTCAACGTGACGTCCATCCGTCCGCGAGTTGATGATTTACATAATTGCTAAATTATTTACATCACGTGTGGAATATTGATGCAAAAAGAGCTATTAAACCCTTAAAAATACGATTTCCATGAAAATTATTTGCGAGGCATCTATGGAAAAGCAGAAACTGGTACGATTCGAGACGGCTGACGCTCAGGCTGGCGGACAGCGCAGGCCTTTTGCCAAGGCCGTGCGGGCCGGTGATTTCGTCTATGTGTCTGGACAGGTGCCAACCGTCGATGGTGAAGTAGTAACTGGCGGCATTGTGGCTCAGACCGAGCAGGTTGTGGCCAATATCATGGATGTTCTGGCGCTTGCGGATTGTACACTTGCCGATGTCGTCAAGGTCAATGTCTGGCTGGATGATGCTCGGGATTTTTCGAGCTTCAACGCGGTCTTCCAGAAATATTTCATCGATCATCCACCGGCACGTTCAACCGTGCAGTCGCCCCTGATGGTCGATGCGAAGGTTGAAATGGATGTTATCGCCTATAAGCCACTGGTTTGATTGCCAATTTCCGATTCTGAGAGCGTTTGACAATGACCTACCCCTGGCCTGACGAAGGCACCCCACTCGATGCGATCTCGACGCCGATGCCCGTGATCGACGAGGACCGACTTGCCGCCAATATTGCGCGGGCGCAGTCCTATCTTGATGGACATGGCATGGCTTTTCGCCCCCATATCAAGACACATAAGATACCAGCCATTGCGAAGCAGCAGCTTCAGGCGGGCGCCATCGGCATCAATTGCCAGAAGGTCAGCGAGGCGGAAGTTTTCGCGGATGCCGGTTTCGACGACATCCTCATTACCTACAATATCCTCGGCGTGGCGAAACTCTCGCGGCTGAGGGCATTGAATGCGCGTTTAGGGCAGCTGAGCGTCGTTGCCGACAGTGCCGTGACGATTGCCGGCCTTGCCGGCACATTCGATGCGGAAAGACCGCTTTCCGTTCTTGTCGAATGCGATACCGGCGGAAAACGCTGCGGTGTGCAGACCCCGGAAGCCGTGTTGCAGCTTGCAGAAAAGATCGTCGCGGCACCGGGCCTCAATTTCAAGGGCATTTTGACCTATCCGGCACCCGGTGGCGCTGAAAAGGTGGAGAACTTCATTCGGAAAACCATGGCGTTGCTTGCGGAAAAGGGCATTGACTGCCCGGTTCGCTCCAGTGGCGGCTCACCGGATTTTTTCTCTGCTCACCTCGTTCCCTCCGCAACCGAATATCGGGCGGGCACCTATGTATATAATGATCGTTCGATGCTGCGCGCCGGACATTGCACCGCTGGCGACCTGGCAATGCATGTTCTTGCCACCGTGGTGTCGCGACCGACACCTGATCGCGCTGTGCTCGATTGTGGCTCCAAGGCTTTGACCTCCGATCTCCTTGGGTTCAGCGATTACGGGCTGATTGAAGGGTATGAAGGCGCGAAAATCATGTCGCTTTCGGAAGAACATGCGGTGGTCGATTTGTCGGGCTGCACATCGGGGCGGCCGGAAATCGGTGAGCTGGTCAAGGTTGTGCCGAACCACACCTGCGTCATTACTAATCTTTTCGACAGGATGGTTTTCCATCGAAACGGTATCGTGACGCGGGTGGAAGACGTCACAGCACGCGGCACCGTCTGGTAACATTACCCGGCTAATTAAATTGCAAAAAAATGCTGCTGAAAAGCGGGCATCGGCAACGAGAATGACAGTCATGCGCATATTCACGGCATCGCTTGCCACCGAAACCAACACGTTTTCACCCGTCCCGACGGACATGGACGCCTTTCGCGCGGCTTTTTACGCTGGGCCCGGCGAACATCCGGAAACGCCGACACTATGCTCCTCACCGGTACCAATTCTACGCCGGCGCGGCAAAGCGGAAGGGTTTACGGTAATCGAGGGTACCTCCTGCTGGGCGGAACCGGCGGGGCTGATACAGCGCCAGACCTATGAAACGCTGCGCGATACGATTCTCGCCGAGCTTGCCGCCGCACTGCCGGTCGACGCGGTAATTCTTGGTCTCCATGGCGCCATGGTCGCGCAGGGTTATGACGATCCGGAAGGTGATTTCCTGTCACATGTCCGCACGCTTGTTGGTCCCGACGTACTGATCGCGGCGGAATTCGATCCCCACAGCCATTTGACCCCTTTAAGGGTCCAAAATCTCGATATAATGGCGACGTTTCTGGAATTCCCGCATACGGATTTTGAGGAACGTGGTGAGCACGTCGTTGAACTGGCACTTCGCACCCTGCGCGGAGAAATCAGGCCGGTTATTTCCACTTTCAATTGCCGCATGATCACCATTTACCCCACCAGCCGCGAACCGATGCGTTCTTATGTTGACCGTTTGAAGGCTTTGGAGGGTAAGGACGGCGTGCTGTCTATTTCCGTCATTCACGGTTTCATGGCAGGCGATGTACCAGATATGGGCACGCGTATCGTCGTCGTGACAGATAATGACAGGGCAAAAGGCGACGCACTGGCCGAAAAACTCGGCCATGAGCTTTATGCCATGCGCAAGTTGACTGCCATGCCGATGCTCGACACGGAATCGGGTCTCGACAGGGCTCTCGCCATTCGTAGTGAGCATCCGGATATGCCGGTCGTGGTGTCGGATATATGGGATAATCCCGGTGGCGGCGTTGCGGGTGATGCCACCCATATTCTGCGGCGCATGGTGGAGCGCGGCATGGACAATATCGGTGTGGCAACGATCTGGGATCCGATTGCTGTGTCTTTCTGTCACGCGGCAGGCGAGGGGGCGGAGATTGATCTGCGTATTGGCGGCAAATCCAGTCCCGAAGGTGGCGAGCCGCTCGATTTCCGGATCAGGGTCATGCGCACTGCAGAAGCAGGGTGGCAGAGTTTCCGAAATAGCCGCGTCACGCTCGGCCGCGCCGCCGTCGTTCGACCGGTCGGAACGGAAATCGATATCATTCTCATTACCAGCCGCACGCAAACTTATGAGCCGGATATCTTTTCCAATCTCGGCATTGATTTTGCCAGGAAAGACGTGCTGCTGGTGAAGTCCACCAACCACTTCCATGCGGGTTTTGCGCCGGTCGCTTCCGAGATCGTTTATATCGCCGCGCCCACTTCCTATCCGACCGATCCGGCCACAACCGCCTATCGCAAGGCAAGCCTCCAGCTATGGCCACGGGTGGCCGATCCGCTGGGGTTGGACTGAGGCTGCGGCGCTTCAGATATCTTGTAGCGTGATCAGAAAGAATATGCCTTCACCATGATCTGCCTCGATGGTGAACGGCACGCTTTCCGTGATGAAAACGCTATCCAGCTTCTCCAGCCGGGCTGGGTCGTTGTTGACGGCGACCGTCAGAGGATCGAGCGCGAGGATCAGCCTTGTTCCCGTTGCCGCTTGCATCGAGCGGCTGCCGGATAGTCTTTGCACGCCGTGGGCGAAGGATGAGCGGCGCGTCATGATGTTCAGGTCGACTATCGCGCCGTCCATCAGGGTCGCATCCACGGGAACATCGGCGGCAAAGGGCAGGGGGGTACTCTTCGTCGTCAGCGCCACCGGCTCATGACCCGAAATAGCGAGTGCAAGGCCGTTTCCCTCGATAATCGCAAGCGTGCGGTCTATGCCGGGGAAGCTGGAAAATGGTCCGTCCTGAGCAACGGTCGCCATGCTGACGCGCCAGTCGAATGCATCCACGGAAGCACCCGGCGGATGGATGGCGATTTCCACCGTAACGCCGCCGCCATTTTTCCACGGCATGGTTTTGTATTCGGAAGCGCGTAATATTCTCATGTGATGTCCAGAATCGGGTCGTTAAGGGGGCGGGGGCGGAAGTTTATGATCCGCGATCATTCTCGATGCGTCGCTCAATCGTTTTTTGGACCGCCTTTAAATCGGATGGCCCGCCGGCAACCTTTTCGATCGCGGCAATGGCAAGGTCACTGGCGACATAGTCAGATTTATGCCCGAGATTGTGCACGACGATCAAAGTGGAGCCGCGAATATCTCTGGCGAGATGACGGGAATGCACCTCTGGCGAGACGATCGTGTCCGTATCACCGGTTATGATGACGGTTGGTGCCGCGATGCGCCGATACTCCGAGGAAGCTCCGCGCGCCCATTCATTGAGAGCCGCGACCTCCTGCGCATTGTGCCGAAAGGCTCTGGGCCGCAGGGCCGCCACGGAATGCGTTGCTTCCACATAACCGGCTGGTCTGGAATTGGGTGCAAAAACACCGCGCGTTGCCTGATCCAATGCCAGGAGGCCGGCGGGCGGAGCAATGAAGGTGCTGAACAGCGGACCGGTAAAGGGCGCATTTGCCGCTGTGTAATACCAGGCGATGCCACCCTCCCATGGATAGACAGCGGGAGAAAGGAATACGAGGCCCGCGACCATCTCCGGATGACGGACCGCAAGCGATGCCGCGATGGCGCCGCCAAAGGAATGTCCGACGATAATCGCTCTCGGGACGCCTCGCTTTTTCATAAGCTGGGCAATGGCGTCCGCCTGTCCATCCGGGAGAATATTTGCCTTGCCGCCGATATCCGAATTGCCGTGCCCTGGCCTGTCGACAAATAGCAGTTTTGCACGGCCTCTCAGCTTTTCGAGAAACGAAAACATCGGATCATAGAGACTGGCGCTTGCGCCGTGAATGAAGAGGATCGGCGGAAGCTCGGCGCTTTTTCCCGGCTCGACCAAGATGCTGTTCAGCTTGTAGCCGCCCACATCGATCCGCACGGGAACATTTTGCTGCTTTTCGGACGCCACGGCATTCGTAGCGGAAACCGGAAGAAGTGCCCCGAGCAGGAGGGTAAAGGCAAGCGGAAGGAACCTGTACGCCATTCTTTGATCTACCATGTCCTTCATGCCTGCCTAACGGTTAGCGCGGCTTTCAAACGAGCATACAGTCGGTCGGTTAAAAACAGCAACGTAAGAAAGCCGCAGACAGACCAGAAGTTCCACCGGCCGCCGACAGCGGCGTCGAAACTGATGCGGCACCGCTGTCGGCACTGTACGATGGGTGGATCGCGGCTCTCTTCCCGGATCAGATAAACGGCGCAGCCTGAAGACTGCGCCGAGTTTTTTCTTTAGTTACCGAGAATGCCAGGCAGTCGCAGACCCTGCTCTTTTGCGCATTCCACGGCGATTTCGTAACCGGCATCGGCATGGCGCATGACGCCGGTTGCCGGGTCGTTCCACAGCACGCGCTCTATGCGGCGGGCCGCGTCATCGGTGCCGTCGCAGCAGATGACCATGCCGGAATGCTGGGAAAAGCCCATGCCGACACCGCCGCCGTGGTGCAGGGAAACCCATGTCGCGCCGGATGCGGTATTGAGCAGCGCGTTCAGCAGCGGCCAGTCGGATACGGCATCCGAACCGTCCTGCATGGCTTCGGTCTCGCGGTTCGGCGAGGCGACGGAGCCGCTGTCGAGGTGGTCGCGGCCGATGACGATCGGAGCGCTGAGCTCGCCGTTCTTGACCATTTCGTTGAAAGCAAGACCGAGACGATGGCGATCACCGAGGCCAACCCAGCAGATACGCGCCGGCAGGCCCTGGAAGGCGATGCGCTCGGCGGCCATATCAAGCCAATTGTGCAGGTGCTTGTTGTCGGGCAGCAGTTCCTTCACCTTGGCGTCGGTCTTGCGGATGTCTTCCGGATCACCCGATAGTGCCGCCCAGCGGAACGGGCCGACGCCGCGGCAAAACAGCGGGCGGATATAGGCCGGAACGAAGCCCGGGAAGGCGAAAGCGTTTTCCAGCCCTTCTTCTTTTGCCACCTGGCGGATGTTGTTGCCGTAGTCGAAAGTCGGAATGCCCATGTCCTGGAAGGCAATCATCGCTTCGACATGTTCGCGCATCGAGGCACGGGCAGCTTTTTCGACGGCTTTCGGGTCGCTCTCGCGCTTTTCCTTCCACTTGGCCATCGTCCAGCCCTTCGGCAGATAGCCGTTGATCGGGTCGTGCGCCGAGGTCTGGTCGGTTACCATGTCTGGACGGATGCCGCGGCGGACCATTTCCGGCAGGATTTCAGCGGTGTTGCCGAGCAGGCCGACGGACTTCGCCTCACCGGCGGCGGTCCAGCGCTCAATCATCTCCATCGCCTCATCAAGAGTTTCGGCGCGGGCATCGACGTAGCGGGTGCGCAGACGGAAATCGATCGAATCGGGATTGCATTCAATGGCAAGGCAGCAGGCACCGGCCATCACGGCGGCAAGTGGCTGGGCGCCGCCCATGCCGCCAAGGCCGCCGGTCAGAACCCATTTGCCTGTGAGATCGCCGTTATAGTGCTGGCGACCGGCCTCCACGAAGGTTTCGTAGGTGCCCTGCACGATGCCCTGGCTGCCGATATAGATCCACGAACCGGCGGTCATCTGGCCGTACATGGCAAGACCCTTTTTATCCAGCTCGTTGAAATGATCCCATGTCGCCCAGTGCGGCACGAGGTTGGAGTTGGCAATCAGCACGCGCGGCGCATCCTTGTGGGTGCGGAACACGCCGACCGGTTTACCGGACTGGACCATCAGCGTTTCGTCTTCGTTGAGGTCGCGCAGGGTCGCGACGATCTTATCGAAATCCGCCCAGGTGCGGGCGGCACGGCCGATGCCACCATAAACCACCAGCTCGTGCGGGTTCTCGGCCACTTCAGGATCGAGATTGTTCATCAGCATGCGCAGCGGCGCTTCTGTCATCCACGATTTCGCGGTCAGCTCGGTTCCACGCGCAGCGCGGACGTCGCGGATATTGTGACGAGGATTGGTCATTTGGTTCCCCTTTTGGTGTGTGCGAGTGTCAGCGCAGTCGTTTCGATGCGCGTGAGAATGTCTTTCAGGTGGATACGAAGCTTGGTGGCCTTGGCGTCGTCATAGGCAAACGGCAGTGCCTCTGTCGTTAGATGGGTGGATTGCGCCAGTTCCATCTGGATGGCGTGCACGCCGGTTTCGGGCTTTCCGTAGTGGCGTGTCGTCCAGCCACCCTTGAAGCGACCGTTGAGAATGCTGGTGTAACCTTCTGCCGCAGCGGTCGCTTCGACCGCCATTGTCTCGATGGCTGGGTCGCAGGTCCTGCCCATATCCGTACCGATGTTGAAATCCGGCAGCTTGCCTTCGAACAGGAACGGGATATGCGAGCGGATCGAATGGCAATCATAGAGAATGGCGATGCCGTGAATGGCCTTAACCCGCTCGATTTCCGCGGCAAGGGCCGCGTGATAGGGTGCATGAAACGTTTCCAGCCGAGAGACTATGTCGTCCTGATTCGGTTCCTGCCCCTCATTCCAGATCGATTTGCCGTCGAAATCGGTTTCCGGAACAAGGCCCGTGGTGTTTTGTCCTGGATAGAGGCTAATGCCTTCAGGATCGCGGTTGGCATCGATCACATAACGATGAAAGGTGGCGCGAACCGTCGTCGCGTCTGGGAGCAGATCCGCGTAGAGATCATGAATATGCCAGTCGGTATCGGCAAGCATCTTGCCGTTGTCGTTCAAGCGTTGCCAAATCGCTGCGGGAACATCGGTGCCGGTGTGGGGCAGGCCGAGAATGACGGGCGATGTGCCTTCTCTAATATCGAAGACGCGCATCTTACGCCTCCAGCTTCGGAAGAATGCCGTCGGAAATCACGGACACAAGAGCGCCGGTAGCAATAAGGTCGGATGCCGCCTTCAGATCGGGTGCCATATAACGGTCCTCTTCCAGTGAAGGGATCGCCTGACGCAGCACGGCGATTGCCTTTTGCAGCTCCGGGCTGGTTTTCAATGGCCCACGCAGCTCAACGCCCTGAACCGCCGAAAGCGCCTCGATGCCGAGGATGGCGAAAAGATTCTCCGTCATCGGTAGCAGGCGGCGCGCGCCGTGGCAGGCCATGGAGACATGGTCTTCCTGATTGGCTGAGGTTGGCGTCGAATCGACCGAAGCCGGATGAGCCATCTGCTTGTTCTCGCTCATCAGCGCAGCGGAGGTGACTTCGGCAATCATCAGGCCAGAATTCAGCCCCGGTTTTTTCGATAAAAATGCCGGAAGGCCATAGGATAGAGCCGGATCGACAAGCAGTGCCACGCGGCGTTGCGCGATCGCGCCGATTTCGCAGATGGCAAGCGCCGTCTGGTCGGCGGCAAATGCCACCGGTTCAGCGTGAAAGTTGCCCCCGGATACAACGGAATTGTCGGAAAGGACCAGCGGATTGTCCGTCACGGCATTGGCTTCGATTTCAAGCGTGCGGGCTACCTGTCGCAGAAGATCGAGGCAGGCGCCGTCCACCTGCGGCTGGCAGCGGATGCAATAGGGATCCTGAACGCGCTCGTCGCCTTCGATATGGCTGACACGGATTTCGGATCCTTCCAGCAGGTTGCGCAGTGCAGCCCCCGCATCGATCTGGCCCTTGTGGCCGCGCAATGTGTGAATATCGGGATGGAACGGAGCCGAAGAACCCATGGCGGCATCGGTGGAAAGCGCACCTGTTATCAGCGCTGCCTGTGCCGCGCGGTGAGCGCGGAAAAGACCGGCAAGCGCCAGCGCCGTCGAGGTTTGCGTGCCGTTGATCAGCGCCAACCCTTCCTTGGCGGCGAGCACGACCGGGGTCAGCCCGGCTCTAGTGAGAGCTTCGCCGGCGGGCAGAAGCGTACCTTCATAGAAAGCCTCGCCTTCGCCCATCATCACGGCGGCCATATGGGCAAGCGGTGCGAGATCGCCCGACGCTCCGACCGAACCCTTTTCCGGGATGGAAGGGATGACACCCTTTTCCAGCATGTCCTCAATCAGCCGCACCAGTTCCAGCCGCACGCCGGAGGCGCCGCGACCAAGCGAAATCAGCTTCAGCGCCATGATCAGGCGCACGACATTTTCCGGAAGCGCCGCACCGACGCCGCAGCAATGTGACAGGATGAGGTTACGCTGCAGCGTCGCCACATCGGCTGCGTCGATCTTGATCGAGGCGAGTTTGCCGAAACCGGTATTGATGCCATAGACCGGAGCGTTGCCGGCGGCGATCTCGGCGATGCGGGCCGCTGCTTTTTCTATGCCGGCATCGAACGAACGGTCGAGTTTCGCTCTGCCGTTATCCCAGTAGATTGCGGCAAGTTCAGCAAGGGTCACATTGCCGGGGTGAAGCGTGATAGTCATGGAGAAACCTTCTGTCCCTTGAAAATGCGGGCGTGGAGCGGGTTGAAGCCGATGCGGTAGACAAGTTCAGCCGGGCGTTCGATATCCCAGATGGTGAAATCAGCGGATTTTCCCGCTTCCAGCGTGCCGGTTTCCGCAAGCAGGCCGAGCGCCTTTGCGGCATTGCGCGTGGTCGCCGTCAGGCATTCCTCCACCGTCATGCGAAAAAGCGTGGCACCCATGTTCATGGTCAGCAACAGGGAAGTCAGTGGTGAGGTGCCAGGATTGCAATCGGTAGCCAGCGCGATGTCAGCGCCTGCATCGCGCAAGGCCTGAACCGGGGGCAGCTGTTTTTCCCGGAGCGCGTAAAAGGCCCCGGGCAGAAGCACGGCCACCGTTCCCGCTTTAGCCAGTGCTTCTGCACCGGCCTCATCAAGATATTCCAGATGATCGGCGGAAAGCGCACCGTAGGATGCGGCAAGCTCCGTACCGCCGAGGTTGGAAAGCTGTTCGGCATGCAGCTTGACGGGAAGACCGTACTGTTTTGCCGCCTCGAAAACCCGGGTCATTTCCTCAACGGAAAAGGCGATGCCTTCGCAAAAACCGTCAACCGCATCCGCCAGTCCCTCCGCATTGGCTTTTTCCAGCCCCGGCAGAACCACGTCCATAATGTAGTCGGCGTTACGGCCCTTATATTCGGCCGGTGTCGCATGCGCGGCCAGGTAGCTGGTGACGATTCTAACGGGCCGTAGTGTCTCAAGTTTGCGGGCGACGCGCAGCATTTTCAGTTCGGTTTCGATATCAAGACCGTAACCGGATTTTATTTCGAGGGTCGAGACACCCTCCGCCAGAAGCGTATCCAGACGGGGCAATGCCTGTGCCACCAAAGCCTCTTCCGAGAGGGCGCGCGTGTCGCGTACCGAAGAAACGATACCACCGCCCGCTTTGGCGATCTCCTCATAGGTCGCGCCATTGAGGCGCATTTCGAATTCCATGGCGCGGTTGCCGCCGAAGACCAGATGTGTGTGGCAGTCTATCAGGGCCGGGGTGATCCAGCGTCCCTCACAATCGGTTATCTCGTCGGCCGTTGCCAGGTCGGCGGGCAGATCGCTTTCAGCGCTGGCAAAGACGATGCGGTCGTTGCGTATGGCAATGGCAGCATTTTCGATAGCGCCGATGCCTTCCATGGTAGGATCAAACGTCGCCAGCCGGGCATTGCGCCACAATGCGGTAGCGTCACCCGTCGCCATTCCCTTTGTATATTTGTTCCCTGGCATTTGCTTTTCGCCTTTCTTTTATGTGCCAAATGTATATACATAATAATCACGTTGGCAAGCCGCAATTTCGTATGCGACGTCGGCTTGTCAGAAGAGATAAAGAGGAGAGGGTGGCATGACGGTAATTCACGCGGGCGCAGCACTTCTGGCTGATGGGTGGGTGCAAGATGTTCGCATCCACTGCATGGGCGGTGCTGTTTCGTCCGTCGAAACCGGTGTTTCTTCGCAGCCGCAGGATGAACGGCACGCCGTTATCGTGCCAGCAATGCCCAATCTCCACAGCCATGCCTTTCAGCGGGCCATGGCAGGGCTTGCGGAAATTCGCGGGCCTGCCGATGACAGCTTCTGGAGCTGGCGCACGGTCATGTACAAATTCGCTCTGTCGATGACACCGGATCATGTCGAGGCCGTTGCTGCCCAGCTTTATATGGAAATGCTGGAAGCCGGTTTTGGACGGGTCGGTGAATTTCATTACCTGCATAACGATATGGATGGTTCGCATTACGGCAATATCGCCGAAATGGCCGAACGTATCGGTGCCGCCGCCTCGCAAACGGGTATCGGCCTGACTTTGCTGCCGGTATTTTATGCGCATTCCGGTTTCGGCGGTCAGCCGCCGATCGACGGTCAGAAACGTTTCATCCATTCGCTCGACAGTTACGAAAGGCTCATGCAGGGCGCCCAAGCAGTGGTGAATGGGCTTCCGGGTGCAACGCTCGGCATCGCGCCGCACAGTCTCCGTGCCGTAACTGGTGAAGAACTGGCGGCGATCGAACCGCTGGCGAAAGGCGGCCCGATCCACATTCATGTGGCGGAGCAGGTCAAGGAAATCGAGGACTCGCTCGCCTTTTCAGGTGCGCGGCCGGTGGAGTGGCTTTTGCAGAATGCGCCGGTCGATGATCGCTGGTGCCTTATCCATGCGACGCATATGACAGAAGCCGAAACCCGCCGCATGGCAAAAAGCGGTGCCGTTGCCGGCCTTTGCCCCATCACCGAGGCCAATCTTGGCGACGGCATCTTCCCCGCTCCCGGTTTCATCGCGGAAGGCGGCCACTACGGTGTCGGTTCGGATTCCAACATTTTGATCTCCGTGCCGGAAGAATTGCGGATGCTCGAATATTCGCAGCGCCTGTCGCTTCGGGCGCGCAATGTCATCGCCGATGCCGGCCGTTCCACGGGCGAGAAACTGTTCCAGCAGGCGCTTCAAGGCGGTGGCAGGGCGCTGGATTCAAAAAATCAGATAGAAGCCGGGAAAAGCGCTGATTTTGTCGCGCTTGATTGCTCGGCCGTTCCCCATCTTCCGGCATCCCAGATTCTCGACCAGTGGATGTTCGCGAGTAGCGTCCATGTCGATACCGTCTGGGTGCGCGGTAAAAAACTGGTGCAAGCGGGCCGGCACGTCCATCGCCGCGAAATATCGGATCGCTTCAACAAGGTCATGGCCGAACTTGTCGATAGCTGATATGCGCTCGATAGGAACGACATCGAGCCGTTGGAAGGCATTGCGGACGTGACGAAAGCATCGGCCGGGCAAACCCTGCACCAGCGAATCCTCGGTGATATAGAGGGCCGGATCGTATCGGGCGAATGGCCGCCGGGTCACCGGTTGCCTTTCGAGGTTGATCTCGCCGCCCACTACGATTGCTCCCGCATGACCGTCAACAAGGTCATGGGCCAGCTTGTGAAGGCCGGCTTGATCGAGCGTCGCAAGAAATCCGGCAGTTTCGTTCGCCAGCCGCAGATTCAGTCCGCGGTTCTCGAAATCCACGATATCAGGGCGGAAGTCGAATCCCTTGGCCTGGAATATGGCTTCAAGGTCCTTAAGCGCACACAGCGTGTCGCAAAGCGTGGGGATCGGACAAGTCTCGATATTGCCACTGGTACATCGCTGCTCGATATCGTCTGCATTCATTTTGCGGGCACGCGGGAATTCTGCATCGAGCAGCGTCTCGTCAATCTGGCAACCGTTCCCGATGCCGCTGAAATCGACTTCACGGAGATTGCACCCGGACCCTGGCTTCTCGGCCATGTTCCCTGGAGCAATGCCGAACACCGCATCAGTGCCGAAACGCCCTCGAAAGATGTGGCACGCCTGTTGGGTATCTCCGACAGGCAGGCATGCCTTGTCGTGGAGCGGCGCACATGGAGCAATTCGGGTGCCGTCACCTATGTACGCTTCACCTATCCCGGCAATGCGCACGCTCTGGTCGCCCGTTTCAGCCCGTCTTCCGAATAAGACTGGGAAGGGCGCAATGCCTGCAATGTCCAAAGAGAGCGCCCTCGTCGTGTTAGGAAAAACCCTAGCTCCCGTCATGCAGCTCCGAAACGTTAAAATCTGTTAGTTTGTATGACTAATTTCAAACTATCTTTTAAAATCAATGCTTTGAATGTTTTTTTTAGAATTTGTATTTTGGCGTGTTGACTTGTTTGTGGGTGTTCTCTTATAAGTCCGCTCACTGAACGAGGGCGGCGGCGCTGC
>NZ_AP026434.1:1782500-2037500 GCF_055382765.1 Agrobacterium sp. 6Ca8 | reverse complement strand
ATGCCTGTTCTGAATACATTGTGAAGAGAAGATATGTCTGGAAGCGTCCAGGTGTTTTGGGTTTATGCCTGAAACGTCCGAGACCAATCCTTGTGAAACCATGTGATGGCTTAGTCGGCCGGAATTGGTGGAGGGGTTGGAGGTAGGAAGGATCGCTTGTCCGAGGCATTTTTGTTGTTGGAGCTTTTGCTCCTCTGATGGGAATGCTGGATTGATGTTGCCTGACCGCGCATCACCGGATGATATCTCGAGAAGCTGGTCTTAATGATACGACCTCGAAGTGCACCGGCGTGCCTTCAAAGAGGATTGTATCGAACACGTCGATGTCATCAGGAGATGATCTGGTTGTAAAAGGTAACCGGATTGCCGTTCCTTTGGAACGGCTATGGATGAGCATAGACAATGAGAACGAAGAAGTGAATTAAGGGCATTTGGTGGATGCCTTGGCATGCACAGGCGAAGAAGGACGTGATACGCTGCGAAAAGCCGTGGGGAGCTGCGAATAAGCTTTGATCCATGGATCTCCGAATGGGGCAACCCACCTTAAATGCTTGGAAAATCCAGTCTGTTTTATGAACGGCCTGGGTTTCCAAGCATTGTGATAAGGTATCTTACTTTCGAATACATAGGGGTAAGAAGCGAACGCAGGGAACTGAAACATCTAAGTACCTGCAGGAAAGGACATCAACCGAGACTCCGTAAGTAGTGGCGAGCGAACGCGGACCAGGCCAGTGGCAATGATGAATAAAGCGGAACGATTTGGAAAAGTCGGCCATAGAGGGTGATAGCCCCTTACGCGTAGAACAGTCATTGTCCTTGAGTAGGGCGGGGCACGTGAAATCCTGTCTGAACATGGGGAGACCACTCTCCAAGCCTAAGTACTCGTGCATGACCGATAGCGAACAAGTACCGTGAGGGAAAGGTGAAAAGCACCCCGACGAGGGGAGTGAAATAGAACCTGAAACCGGATGCCTACAAACAGTCGGAGCCCGCAAGGGTGACGGCGTACCTTTTGTATAATGGGTCAACGACTTAGTGTAACTAGCAAGCTTAAGCCGGTAGGTGTAGGCGCAGCGAAAGCGAGTCTGAATAGGGCGATTGAGTTAGTTGCATTAGACCCGAAACCGAGTGATCTAGCCATGAGCAGGCTGAAGGTTGGGTAACACCAACTGGAGGGCCGAACCCGTATCTGTTGCAATAGATTGGGATGACTTGTGGCTAGGGGTGAAAGGCCAATCAAACTCGGAAATAGCTGGTTCTCCGCGAAATCTATTTAGGTAGAGCGTCGACCGAATACCCTCGGGGGTAGAGCACTGGATGGGCTATGGGGACTCACCGTCTTACTGATCCTAACCAAACTCCGAATACCGAGGAGTACTAGTCGGCAGACACACGGCGGGTGCTAACGTCCGTCGTGAAAAGGGCAACAACCCTGACCTCCAGCTAAGGTCCCCAAGTCATGGCTAAGTGGGAAAGGATGTGAGGATCCCAAAACAACCAGGATGTTGGCTTAGAAGCAGCCATCATTTAAAGAAAGCGTAACAGCTCACTGGTCTAAATAAGGGTCTTTGCGCCGAAAATGTAACGGGGCTAAAGCCATGCACCGAAGCTGAGGATGTGACAGTTGTAGTGACTGTTGCGTGGTAGCGGAGCGTTCCGTAAGTCTGTGAAGGCGGACCCGTGAGGGCTGCTGGAGATATCGGAAGTGCGAATGTTGACATGAGTAACGATAAAGGGAGTGAGAGACTCCCTCGCCGAAAGACCAAGGGTTCCTGCTTAAAGTTAATCTGAGCAGGGTTAGCCGGCCCCTAAGACGAGGCGGACACGCGTAGTCGATGGGAACCACGTTAATATTCGTGGGCCTGGTGGTAGTGACGGATCTCGTGTGTTGTACATTCTTACTGGATTGAATGTGCGGCGAAGAGGTTCCAGGAAATAGCTCCACCGTATAGACCGTACCCGAAACCGACACAGGTGGTCAGGTAGAGTATACCAAGGCGCTTGAGAGAACTATGTTGAAGGAACTCGGCAAATTGCACGCGTAACTTCGGAAGAAGCGTGACCCCATTTTACGCAAGTATGATGGGGTGGCACAGACCAGGGGGTAGCGACTGTTTATCAAAAACACAGGGCTCTGCGAAGTAGCAATACGACGTATAGGGTCTGACGCCTGCCCGGTGCTGGAAGGTTAAAGGGAGGGGTGCAAGCTCTGAACTGAAGCCCCAGTAAACGGCGGCCGTAACTATAACGGTCCTAAGGTAGCGAAATTCCTTGTCGGGTAAGTTCCGACCTGCACGAATGGCGTAACGACTTCCCCGCTGTCTCCAACATAGACTCAGTGAAATTGAATTCCCCGTGAAGATGCGGGGTTCCTGCGGTCAGACGGAAAGACCCCGTGCACCTTTACTATAGCTTTACACTGGCATTCGCCAAGGCATGTGTAGGATAGGTGGTAGGCTTTGAAGCAGGGACGCCAGTTCTTGTGGAGCCATCCTTGAAATACCACCCTTATCTTCGTGGATGTCTAACCGCGGTCCGTTATCCGGATCCGGGACAGTGTATGGTGGGTAGTTTGACTGGGGCGGTCGCCTCCGAAAGAGTAACGGAGGCGCGCGATGGTGGGCTCAGACCGGTCGGAAATCGGTCGTCGAGTGCAATGGCATAAGCCCGCCTGACTGCGAGACTGACAAGTCGAGCAGAGACGAAAGTCGGTCATAGTGATCCGGTGGTCCCGTGTGGAAGGGCCATCGCTCAACGGATAAAAGGTACGCCGGGGATAACAGGCTGATGACCCCCAAGAGTCCATATCGACGGGGTTGTTTGGCACCTCGATGTCGACTCATCGCATCCTGGGGCTGGAGCAGGTCCCAAGGGTATGGCTGTTCGCCATTTAAAGCGGTACGTGAGTTGGGTTCAGAACGTCGTGAGACAGTTCGGTCCCTATCTGCCGTGGGTGTAGGAATATTGACAGGATCTGTCCCTAGTACGAGAGGACCGGGATGGACGTATCTCTGGTGGATCTGTTGTCCTGCCAAGGGCATAGCAGAGTAGCTATATACGGAATGGATAACCGCTGAAGGCATCTAAGCGGGAAACCAACCTGAAAACGAGTGTTCCCTATCAGAGCCGTGGAAGACGACCACGTTGATAGGACGGGTGTGGAAGCATGGCAACATGTGAAGCTTACCGTTACTAATAGCTCGATCGACTTCTTCGTTCCCATTGTTCATGCTCATCAAAGATGAGCATCATCTGTTCTGTCCTGACGCGCATAGCGCTCCGGACGGGCCGCGCCACAGGGCGCGACGACCTCTGGTCTGTATGGCAAACATACGGGATGGGTCGCAGAAAGACGTGTTAAATTAAATGAAGCGCAAGCTTCCCAGCTTCTCGAAACAACACTCATGTGAAAACATGAACTGTGTTGCGTTTTGCCGACCTGGTGGTTATCGCGGGGCGGCTGCACCCGTTCCCATTCCGAACACGGCCGTGAAACGCCCCAGCGCCAATGGTACTCCGTCTCAAGACGCGGGAGAGTAGGTCGCTGCCAGGTCTGCAAAACGCAACAAATATCTTCTCAGTCACAAAAAGGGCTTCAAGCCCTAATCAAAAGGCCGCTGAAGCGGCCTTTATGCTATAATAATCCAGCGCACAATGTGCCGAAACAAATCGGTCACCCAATGAGGGTGCGTCCCTTAAAAGAGACAAATCGCCTTCGGCAATTTGCTCCGGAACTATACATCACAGCGTCCCTGTGATGCAGTCGCGATAAATCCAATAGGGATTTACGCTGGTAATGACATTTTTGCTAACGCAAAAAGTCGGATAACGCGGGGTGGAGCAGCCCGGTAGCTCGTCAGGCTCATAACCTGAAGGCCGCAGGTTCAAATCCTGCCCCCGCAACCAATATCTTCAAGACTATCAACAACAAAGCCCTCCCATCCCGGAGGGCGCCTTGCGTTTAGGGCCTTGGATACCGCAAATGAATTGCTGGCGGTATATCACCGTGGGGCTCTGGTAGCGTGCAGCGGTCGACCCATTACGCCCACTCGAGCTTCGCGGACTCAACAGGCTCACGGCCCCTATTCATTGAACACCTCCATCAAAAGTTCTTCTGACCCCATCAAACAGCCTATCGTGCTAGGTCTAAGGCAGCCGAAAGTGACCCCGATCGTGCGGGATTACCGGGTGGCTTTGGACAATGCCGAGTACGCTTATGGACCTGCCGAAGATAAAGACGCTGATTGATTTTGTCGGACGAACGAACGTCACCGAACTCATGGTGACAGAGAAAAGCGTAACTGTGCGGATATTCAAAACCGCACCTCGAACAGAGACTGGCAGCAATGTCTCGGTCAAAGCCGAGGATGACGCCCTGATCGATCGGTCGGAGTCGATCGTTCCTGCCACCACATCGGGCACCTCCGTTCATGCCCCGATTTTTGGGGTTTTGCATCGCGCTTCCGCGCCGGGACAACCTTCATTTGTCGAGGCTGGAGATGTGGTCGAGGAGGGGCAGGCCCTCTTCATCATCGAAGCCATGAAAGTCTTCAATAAAATTGTTGCGCCACGCGCTGGCCGGATCACCTATCTGACGGAGGTTGATGGTGGCGAGGTTGAGGCCAATGATTTGCTGGCGGAGATCGCGTAGTGACGGAAGGTCTCAACACCACATCGGATATGCCGGGTTTCGACACGGTCCTGATTGCCAACCGGGGTGAAATTGCTGCACGCATTCAGCGCGCCTGCCGCGAATTGGGCTTGAAGACCGTAGCCATCTGCTCTGAGGCGGACAGGCAGGCTCCATATGGCCAAACGGCTGACACCTTCCTTTGTGTTGGCCCGGCGAATGCTGCCAAGAGCTATCTAAATCAGAATGCCATCTTAATCGCTGCCCGTCTGACGGGTGTGGGTGCGATCCATCCCGGTTATGGATTTCTGTCCGAAAATGCCGCCTTTTCTCAGGCGGTCGAAGATGCCGGTCTCGTATTCATCGGTCCGGACGCAAGGTCGATCTCCACGATGGGCGACAAGATCGCTGCCAAACGGGCAATGATTGCGGCCGGTGTGCCATGTGTACCGGGACCGGATACAGCGCTTCCCGAGGATGCTGCAACGGTTGAGCGTATCGCGAATGAGATCGGCTATCCAATCATCATCAAGGCTGCGGGCGGTGGTGGCGGGCGTGGCATGCGAGTAGTGCAGGAAGCTGCCTTGCTTCATGAAGCCATTACCTTGACGAGGGAGGAGGCGAGGCAGGCTTTTGGCTCTGCTGTCCTCTACATGGAGAAGTTTCTCCAGCATCCCCGTCATATCGAGATACAGGTCTTGTGCGACACGCACGGCAATGCCGTTTGGCTTGGTCACCGCGACTGTTCGATGCAACGTCGTCATCAAAAAGTGGTCGAAGAAGCGCCAGCGCCTGGAATTTCGGTCGATGTGATCCAGCCGGTTGGTATGGCTTGCGTCGAGGCTTGCCGACAGATCGGCTATCGCGGGGTGGGAACTTTCGAATTCCTGTTTGAAGACGGCAAGTTCTATTTCATCGAGATGAATACGCGCTTGCAGGTCGAACATCCCGTCACGGAAATGACGAGCGGCATCGACATCGTTCAGGCCCAGATCAAGGCGGCGCAGGGTAAGCCTCTGGACTTGCGGCAGGCAGATGTTATCTGCGACGGACATTCTTTCGAATGCCGGATCAATGCCGAAGATCCTGATAAGTTTCTCCCCTCGGCAGGCATCGTGACCGATCTTGTGCTGCCGGAAGGAGAGGGGATTCGCGTCGATACCCATATCCATGTCGGCTACCGGGTGTCACCCTATTATGATTCCTTGATCGCCAAGTTGATCGTACATGCGCCGACCCGTGCTGAAGCCATGGTTAGGATGCGCCAAGCGCTTGCGGGTACACGGGTGGAGGGTATTTCGACCAATCTTCCGCTCCTGCGCGCCCTGTTTGAGGACGACGCTTTTGCGCAGGGCGAAACAGACATTCACTATCTTGAACAATGGCTAAAAGAACGGAGCGCAGCATGAACAGGCCCGACTTTAGCGACCCCGTCTTACTCACAGCTTTGACCGATATGCTGACGGATGCAGGCGTGGAGGGCGTGGAAATTACGACGCCTGAGGGTCAGGTACGCATTATTGTTTCTGCCTCGGCAAGATCTGCAATTTCCGTCGCTGGCACTGTTTGCTCACCAAAGGCCGCTGTTTCGAAAGTGGTGGTAAAAGCGCCGATTGCCGGTCTCTTCTGCTCTTCTAAGCCTGCTCTGCCTGCAAAAACGCAAAATCTTCCGCGTTTGGTTGCTGCAGATGACGTGATTGGATTTATCCGGATCGACCACATTCTCATCCCCGTTGTCGCGGGTCGTAACGGTTCGCTCGTCAATCAGCTTGCCGTGCAGGATGCTCTGGTTGGTTTTGGTGATCCGCTGTTCGAAATCGAGCTTCAATCATGATTGCGACATCGAACACTCTAGCACCTCGTCACGAAATCCAGCCCGTCATCAAAGGCCAGGCGCGCGTTTCGTTCATAGGCTCCCGGTCATTCTTGCTCGAAGCATCCGGCGAATTTGATCTGCCAGCACAACGCTGGATCTGGGCGCTTTCGCAAACGGTAAAAGTCTGGGCAGGTGTTGCGGAAGTCATTCCCGGCATGACGAACCTTCTGGCGATTTTTAAGGAAACGCCTCAAGATCCAGAGTCCATCGTGTCTCAGTTGCTCTATGCCTGGGATAAAGCAGCCAGTCTGGATATTGTCGGGAAGACAGTTGAAATACCGGTACATTATGGGGGCGAATACGCTGCCGACCTTCCAGCCATCTGTGATTTTTCAGGGCTGAGCGACCGCGAAGTCGTGCGGATTCACCATGAGGCGACCTACCGCGTCTTCGCGCTTGGGAGCGCGCCGGGCTTTGGCTATCTGCATGGTCTTGATGCGCGCATCTATATGCCCCGAAAAACCGTGCCATCGATCAAGATGGAAAAGGGTTGCGTGACGATCGGTGGAATGCAGACGGGTGTGGCGATGTTGACCGGACCGAATGGGTGGAATTCCATCGGTTACGCCGATTTGCAGATGTTCGATCCCGCCTCTTCTTCGCCAGCTCTTTTGGCACCCGGAGATACGGTTCGCTTCATACCTACAGGGATCGAGCTATGATCGAGATTATCGAAACCGGCCCCTTCAACACCGTGCAAGACCTCGGTCGCCCCGGTTACCGTGACATCGGGGTTTCTGCTGGCGGTGCCATGGATACTCTGTCGCTCAAGATCGGCAATATTCTGACTGGTAATGCCGCAGATGCTGCTGTCATCGAGGTCCAGACTTTTCCATTCAAATTGCGTTTTATGAAAACAGCAACATTTGCCGTTACCGGGACGGATGGGCGCCCGTTGCTTGACGGGAAAGAGCTGCTTTCCTGGTGCGCTCATATCTGCAAGGAAGGTCAGATACTGGAACTGAGGCAGCCGCCGAAACTCGCCCGCGCCTATGTCGTCGTTGCGGGTGGGGTGGACGTTCCGGTTTTGATGGGATCTCGAAGCACGGCACTGCGCGGCAGTTTCGGCGGTCACGATGGGCGACCGCTTGCAAAAGGTGACAGGCTGGAAATAGGGGCTTCCGTCGATCTTTTACCACTGCCATCAAACGGGCTTGGTGTAGTTGAGCCTTCCGTGGCTTTAAGCGATATTTTCCCGCCTGTAGTGGACGGCGTTTTGCCGATACGTGCTATTCCGGCCGGTGAACAAAAGCTGTTTGCCAATGATGGCGAGGAATTCTGGAGCCAGATCTGGCGCATATCCTCCCGCAGCGACCGGACCGGTTACCGGCTGTCGGGTGATCCTATCAAACCGACCGAAACCATCGAAATGCGTTCCCACGGTGTGATGCCGGGCGTTGTACAGGTGCCGCCAGGTGGCGAGCCGATCATCCAGATGAGCGATGCAAATACGGCGGGCGGTTATCCAAAGATTGCCGGCGTGATCGAAGCCGACCTGTGGCGGTTAGGACAGGCACGCCCGGGTGGGAAGATCAAATTCGTGAAGTCCAATCACGAGGAAGCGCGTGTGGCCGAGCGGGCAGTTGCGAAATACGTCGATGATGTTCGCCAGACCTCACAAATGGTCAAGCGAGCGCTGAATGCGATGGGTTGACGGACAACCAGGGAGCAAAGGGAGGAAACGATGAAGATCGATCTGAACTCCGACATGGGCGAAGGCTTCGGTCCTTACCGGCTCTGTGACGACGAAGCGATGATGAAGATCGTATCGTCGGCTAATATTGCCTGTGGTTTCCATGGCGGCGAGCCAGATACCATGGCGCGAATGGTTCGCCTTGCCAAAGAAAATGGCGTTGGCATTGGCGCGCATCCGGGATTGCCTGATAGGGCAGGCTTCGGCCGACGCGAAATGCCCTTTCAGCCGGATGAGTTGAGACAGCAGATGCTCTATCAGCTCGGGGCCTTGATCGCGATTGCCAAAAGCGAAGGCGTCGAAGTCGGGCACTTCAGTTTTCATGCGGCCATGGGCAATATGGTCAATCGCGACCCGGCGCTTGCCGATATGATGATGAATGCCATTTCTGCCGTTGATCCGAAGCTTGTGGTGTTCGTAACGCCGGACAGCGAAATCGAGAGAGCGGCAAAACGCGCTGGATTGAAGACCCTGGCATTGTTTTTGGCCGATCGCGCCTATGACGCCAAGGGAAGCCTTGTCGCGCGGGGTCTTCCCGGCGCGCTGGTCAAGGATGAACCATCGGTGCGCGCCCGTGTCCGCCGGTTCCTGACCAATGGCACGGTCGAAGCCATCGATGGCACGATCATCACAATGCCGGCTCGCTCCATCCTCGTCCACAGCGATACGCCCGGTTCACTGGAGCTGGCGCGCATCGTGCGTAGTGAAATCAGCGCCTCCGGCGCAACGCTCGCGCCTGCCGCAGAACTCGCGTCTTAATGGGCCTCTGGTTGGCCCGTTCTCTAAATCTTACTGAAAGATCATGCAGATGCCCTCTACATCAGACCGCCTGAAAAACGTCTCCATCTCCGCTTCCGCCGCCATGACCCAACGCGCCAGAGAGCTGGCCGCGCAGGGTGTCAAGGTGGTCAGCCTCTCCTCAGGTGAACCGGACTTCCCGACGCCTGCTCACGCAATCGAGGCCGCGCACGAAGCAGCCCTTGGCGGGCAGACTAAATATCCACCGATGGATGGCACGCCTGCGCTGAAAGCCGCGATCGCCAGAAAGTTCAAGCGGGACAATAATCTGACCTACGATGCCAGCCAGATCATCGTTTCCGCAGGCGGCAAACAGGTAATTTTCAACGCCATGCTTGCAACCTGCAATCCGGGCGACGAGGTCGTTATTCCCACCCCGTCATGGGTCAGCTATGCGGATATCGTCAAATTCGCAGGGGGTGTTCCCGTCGCTGTGCCGTGCGTCGAACAAACCGGTTTCAAACTGCGTGCCGAAGATTTGGAAGCTGCGATTACGCCACGTACCAAGTGGCTCATTCTCAATTTTCCCAACAACCCCACCGGCGCCGCCTGCTCCCGTGCGGAGATGAAAGCAATCGCAGAGGTTATGCTGCGTCATCCCCATGTCTGGATCCTGACTGACGATATTTACGAGCATCTTGTCTATGATGGCTTCGAATTCGGCACAATTGCCGATGTGGAGCCGCGGCTTTATGACCGCGTTCTGACAATGAACGGCGTGTCGAAGGCTTACGCCATGACGGGATGGCGTCTGGGCTATTGCGCCAGCGGCTCGAAGGAACTTATCGCCGCAATAAGCAATGTAAACGGTCAGAACGGCGGCGGCATTGCCACTGTTTCGCAGGCGGCAGCGATTGCAGCGCTGGATGGTCCCAAGGATCTTCTTAAAGAACGCGCCGCTATCTATCGCGACCGTCGCGATTTTGTTCTGAGCAAACTCGGCGAGATTGACGGTTTGCGCTGCCATAAGCCGGAAGGCGCCTTTTACCTCTATCCCAATATGTCTGGGCTTATCGGCAAGACCACCAAGGGCGGACGCAAAATCGAAGGCGATGTGGATTTTGTGATGGCGCTGGTGGATGAGCATCACGTGGCAACGGTACAGGGCGCCGCCTATGGTATGAGCCCATACTTCCGGATCTCCTATGCAACGAGCATGGAGATGCTGAGCGAAGGCTGCGCCCGCATTGCGCAGTTCTGCCAGGATATGCGTTGATCCTGAAAACGATCCTTTGGCTCGGCTGCCGGGCCAAAGGATACTCTAAAGTTTCAATTTTTCCGTCAGTTCCACCAGGATATCCTTGACGGCAAAAGCCGGCTCAGAGAGCGAATTCTGGTCGGACATGCAGAGCGACAGTGTTTCTTCGATCCGTGGCGACAGCAGCCGGCAAATAAGTGGTTCGCTCGTTTCCGAGACGATCCGGTTGGCTATGGCTTTTGGCATGATGGTTGCGCCGAGACCACTGGCAACGGCGCGGGCAAGCGTCCTGACGATTTCCACTTCCGCGACGACCTTCAGATTGATCCGGCTGCGGGTAAATGCCGTGTCTACAGCGCGCCGGACAAAATTATACGCGGGTGGCATCAGCATGGGCATGCCATCAAGCGCGGCGATCGGCACCGGTTTTGAATCCGCTTCGATTGCGAAATCGCGATGTGCGACAAGATAAAATTCTTCGCTGAGCATGGGCTCGAATTTTACGCCCTTGATTGGTCCGACGCCGTGGATCAATGCCAGTTCCAGACGTCCATTCATGATCATCTGGCTATAGGTTTGTCCCACACTTTCCGTCAGGTGGATCAATATCCCCGGATGTCGCTTCCGCGTTTCCGCCAACAGCTCCACGGAAAGCGTTGCAGCGCTGCTGAATGGGACCAGACCGACCGAGACGCGTCCCGCAATTGAGTTACCCGCCGCCGATACGTCGACCTGCGCCTGTTCCATCTGGCGCAATATGATCTGTGCATGGCGGTAAACGGCATGTCCCGCATCCGTCATCGTCACGCCCTGTTGGCTGCGGATGAGCAATTTCTGGCCGAAATGATCTTCAAGCGCGGCTAGTTGCTGGCTGAGTGCCGGTTGCGCCAGATGCAGAATATCTGCGGCGCGCGTGATGCTGCCACTGTCTACGATGACGATGAATGATTTGAGACGTCTTATATCCATGCTTGGCGCAGCTTACAGGCTCGCACGCGTTTTGCAATCTGGGCGCCAGAGCGGAAAGCTCCTGCCTGGAACAAGAACATCCCGGAATCCCGTCTCTAATTGCCTGTTTGCGGGTCTCCATAAAACTTACTTATTACTCCAAAAATAATCGGTCTTAGGCAAGCAGGGAAAGCTTCGCTAGTGTTGATGGTAACAAAAAAGGGGATCAGAATGCCATTCTCCGATTACAAGACCGCTTTGGTCACCGGTGCTTCATCCGGTATCGGTGCCGCTGTCGTCGAGCGGTTTTGCCGCGAAAACATTGAAGTCCACGCGGTTGCCCGCAGCGCCGGCGCCCTGAATGAACTTGCCGAACGCACCGGCTGTATACCGCACGCGATCGACGTTACCGATCGCGCTGCAATTGCAGATCTTGCAGACAAGGTGCAGTTCGACATTCTCGTGAACAATGCCGGCGTCGACAGGCCGAAGAAGTTCCTTCAGGCGGATGCGGAGGATATCGACCTTTTGATCGATGTGAATCTCCGTGCCGTTCTCCACATTTGCCGGCTGATTGTTCCGGGCATGGTGGAGCGTGATCGCGGGCATGTCGTCAATATCTCGTCCATCGCCGGAAACTATAATTTCGGTGGCAACTCGACCTATCATGCCGTTAAAGCTGGGGTCGCCATGCTGTCGAACCAGTTGAGGCTGGATGCATTCGGCAGACGCGTCCGCGTAACGGAGATCTGCCCCGGCCGCGTGGCGACGGATATCTTCACTCACGTTCACGGCAACGATCCGAGCGTGCGCGAGCGCTTCATCGATGGTTTCGAGCTGCCGAAAGCGGAAGATATTGCCGACGCTATAGCCTTTGCCATTGCCGCGCCAGTTTCCATGAATATCGGCCATATGGAAATTACCCCGACATTGCAGGTTATGGGCGGACTTCAGACGGCCAAACCGCAGACTGTGGCGCAAGCTGACGCAGCGAAGGAACAAAAGCCGTGAGCGGTTTCGACCTGTCGGCAATCCTGAGCGACCCGCAATATATTGCAATGCTTTGGCACGGATTGCAGATGACCTTCGTCATCTTTATCGGGTCATGGTCTCTCGCCATGACGCTTGCGCTGGTCCTGTTATGCGTGCGGTTTTCATCGTCGCGTTTTGCTGATCGCGCCGTGGCGGCCTATGTTTCCTACCACCGCAATGTGCCCACACTCGTGCAATTGATGCTGTGGTACTTCGGGATATTCACGCTCCTGCCTTCAGGTTTGACGGACTGGCTGATCGGTCACAATGCCGAAGCGATCTTTGCCGTGGTGGGTCTTGGTCTCTGTCAGGCAGCCTATTTCAGTGAGGATCTGCGTTCAGGCCTGCGCTCCGTCAGCCCGGGACAGATGGAAGCGGCCAAGGCATTGGGCCACGGTTATCTCTCCGCGATGCGCTTCATCATCATGCCGCAAGGCGTGCGCAATGCCCTGCCGCCGCTCATCAATCACAGTGTCTCCCTGTTCAAGAACAGCAGTCTCGCCCTCATTATCGGCGCTTCCGAATTGACCCATGCCATCAAGGAAATTGAAAATCTCAGCTTCCAGACCTTCGAGATCTATCTTGTCGGAACTGTTCTGTACCTCTTCTTCTCGCTGTTGATCATGGGTGCCGGTGCGTATCTTTCGATGCGCCTTGATCCGGCGTGGAGGGCACGCGGATGATCGGCGACATGATTACCATCGTTCATGACAACTGGTTGCTGCTGCTGATCGGGCAATATCCGAACGGCCCGCTTGGAGGGCTTGCGAACACGATCATCCTGTCTGCCCTTGCCATCGCACTGGCCTTTCCTGTCAGCATCCTTATAGCGATGGCGCGCCTGTCCAAGTGGCGGCTCCTGCGGTGGCCGGTAACGGGGCTGGTCTATGTCACGCGCGGCGTGCCTTTGCTCATGCTCATCCTTTGGAGTTATTTCCTCGTTCCGCTCTGGACCGGCGCAGACGTGCCGAGCTTCGTCATCATGTTGACGACGCTTGTCATCTATCAGGGCGCATTTCTCAGCGAAGTCGTAAGAGCGGGTATTGTCGCTCTTGGTGCCGGGCAGATGGATGCGGCGAGAGCGCTTGGCCACAGCTATCTCGGTGCAATGCGCTTCATCATCTTGCCGCAGGCGCTTTACAACATGATCCCCAGCATGATCTCGACATTCGTCGCCACGATCAAGGATACGACGCTCGGTTACGTCATCAACGTACCCGACCTCACCTTTGCGGCAAGTCAGGTCAATAATCAGCTTCTGACCCAACCATTCCAGGTCTTCCTCATCCTCGCGGTTGTCTACTACGCCATTTGCTGGAGCTTGACGTATCTCGCAAATGCCGTCGAGCGGCGTATCGCCAAACGCCGTGCCGGTGTGGTCGGTCGCCGGCAACAGGCATTGCAGGCGCAGGCGAAAATCATAACGGAGCAGCCATGACAAACACGGCATCATCAACACAGCAGACCATCCGCATTTCCAATGTCTGCAAGAGTTATGGCGACTACGAGGTTTTGAAGAATGTCGACGCCGAAGTTGCGCGGGGCGAGGTTATCGTCATCTGCGGCCCTTCCGGCTCCGGCAAATCCACATTGATCCGTACCGTCAATCGTCTCGAAGAGATCAACAGCGGATCCATCACGCTCGATGGGCAGGATATTCACGCGGCAACCAAGACAAAGGAACTCAATCTTCTGCGTAGCAGAGTTGGTTTTGTGTTCCAGAATTTCAATCTCTTTCCGCACCTGTCTGTTGTCGAAAATGTCACGATTTCCCCGATCCGGGTGAAAGGCGTCGCACCTGATGTTGCCCGCCAGAAAGCTTTGAAGCTTCTGGATCGGGTAGGCCTCTCCGACAAGGCCGGGGCCTATCCGGGGCAATTGTCCGGCGGTCAGCAGCAGCGCGTGGCAATTGCGCGTGCGCTGGCCATGGAGCCGCCCGTCATGTTGTTCGATGAACCGACAAGCGCTCTCGACCCGGAAATGGTTGGAGAGGTGCTGGCCGTCATGAAGGGGCTCGCGGCAGAGGGCATGACCATGCTTTGCGTGACCCACGAAATGGGCTTTGCCCGTGAAGTTGCCGACCGCATCTGGTTCATCGACGCCGGCGAAATTCTCGAAAAAGCGACGCCGGAAGAGTTTTTTACAGCACCACGCCATCCGCGCGCGCAGCGGTTCCTTTCCGATCTGCGCCACTGATAACAATCAATCATAAGAGGAGAACTGACCATGAACTGGAAATGCCTGACACTTACCGTTGCACTGGCTGGAACCGCTCTCGCGTCACCAGCGGCGGCTGATCAACTCGATACGATCATGGCGAACAAGGTGCTTCGTTGCGCAACCTTTGCTGATGTCGTGCCATTCGCGGCACCCGATCCGAAGACCCGTGAAATGGCCGGTTTTGACGTTGATCTTTGCAACGCGATCGCCAAGGAACTGGGCGTTAAGGCCGAAGTCAAACCGGTGTCGGTGGAAGCCCGTGTGCCGGAAGTCAAGCTTGGCCGCGTCGATATCACTGTCGCCAATCTCGCCTACACACAAAGCCGCGCCGAGCAGATTCAGTTCAGCGATCCCTATTATCTCGCCAAGGAAATGCTCATCGTGCCGGTTGATGATGCCGGCAAGAAGAAGTCGGATTACGAAGGCCAGCGTGTCGCCTCCACCAAGGGCTCGACCTCTGAAATGTCTATCAAGCTCAACAAGTCCGAGCCGCTGACCTTCCAGGATACTGCCTCTGCCTATCTTGCCGTTCAGCAGGGCAAGGCGCGGGGTATGGTGGCCAACACCATGACCACCACCAAGTTCGTCAATGAATCGAAGACCAAGGGCAAACCGATGCGCATGATCGAGGAGCCTATGCTCTATCAGCCGATCGGTGTCGGCATGGCAAAGGACAATCCTGCCCTGACAGCGAAAATCAATGAAGTGCTGCGCACACTCGACGCCTCCGGCGAGATAAACAAAATCTGGGACAAGTGGCTTGGCCCGAATACCGAATACAAAATGACCCGTACGGACAAGGTCGTCCCGCTCTCCGAGCTGAAATTCGACCCGATCCCCTGATCCCGCCTGGCTTCAAGCCACGGCAACGATTGACACATGACAATTAAACTCAATGCGAGTGGCGGGACGTTCCCGCCGCCAGCCTTACCGTGGGAGGTTTTATGATCCACATTAAAGATATAGCAGAACGGCCAAGCAAGGCAGACATCGAAGCCCTTTCGAAGTTTTCGCCGGCAACCATCCACGAGGCACAGGGTCGCAGGGGCGCACTTTCCTCCCGCATCAAGCCTGTCGACTACCGCATGAAACTGTGTGGTCCCGCCTTTACCGTCAAATGCGCGCCGCGTGACAACATCATGTTGCAGCTGGCCATTAATTACGCCAAGCCCGGCGACATCATCGTGGTTTCAGCTGGTGAGTACGAAGAGGCTGGTTCATTTGGCGACGTGCTGGCAAATGCCTGCCTTGCAAAGGGGATCGGTGGTCTGGTGACGGATACCGGTGTGCGTGACACCTTGCAGCTTCGAGACCTTGGCTTCCCTGTATTCTCGTTCAGCGTCTGCATCAAGGGTACCGTCAAGGAAACGATTGCCGCAGTAAACGATACGATCATCATTGGCGATGAGATCGTCAATCCCGGCGACATCATTGTTGGCGATGCGGACGGTTTGGTGGTTGTGCGTCGTGCGGACGCTCAGGAATCGGCACGTCTTTCGCAAATTCGCGAAGATGCTGAAGCGGGCTTCATTGAAGCTTACAAGCAGGGCAAATCCGTTATCGAAGTCAGCAATCTGGAGCCCGTCCTGAAGGCAAAGGGGCTTGTCGTCGATATCTGATTTTTACGTGGTGCAGCGAGGCGCGTTTGGCGTTTTTGGACTTTTAAAACCGACGCAACCGTAGCTACAATCAATGCAAACAAAAGCCCTCCCTTCGTGGAGGGCTTTTGGCTTCACGTCTGACGAGACCATCGAACTCCAGGAAGCCCCAAGGGCGGCCCTTTTTGCGCGCTGCGTGTCCAAGGATCCAGTACCGGCGGATCGCGGTTTTTTATGCGTTCCGAGCTATGAAGATACGTCCGATCGTGTTGAGCAGAATCTGCGCAGCCAGAATGGCGGTGGAGCCGCTGTGATCGTAATCAGGCGCGACCTCGACCAGATCAATGCCGACGATCTCGCCACGCTTTGCAAGACCTGCAATCAGTTCCAGTACCTCGTAATAGGTGAAGCCGCCATGGCTCGGGGTCCCGGTTCCTGGCGCGATGGACGGGTCGAAGCCATCGATATCGATCGAAAGATAATAGCGCTTGCCCGCGGGGATGCGCTCCACTACGGCGTCCACGCCGAGTTTGCGGATCTGGCGCACGGAGAGAATATCCGAGCCCTGGGAGCGTGCATAGTCGTATCCTTCCTTTGCGGTGGAGGAGACGTTGCGGATACCGAGCTGGGTCATTCCGGTGACCCACGGTTTTTCCGAGGCGCGGCGCATGGGGCTGCCATGTCCGAAGCGGACGCCGTGACGCTCATCGACGAAATCCAGATGCGCGTCGATCTGCACCAGATGGATCGGCTCCTGATCGCTGAAGGCATTGATGCAGGGGATGTTGATGGAGTGGTCTCCGCCAAGCACCACAGGCAGTGCGTCGGCTTTAAGGATTTTGCGGACGCCGAACTCGATATTTGCGTGGCTGTTCACCGTATCGGTATGAACAATGTCGGCGTCGCCTATATCGACGATTTTCACGCCTTCCAGATAGGTGACGTCGTCCTCGTGATCGTAGGCGCCCGCGTGGCCGAAGGAAAACAGGGTGGAGGCCTCACGGATGCTGCGCGGCCCGAAGCGGGCGCCGGGGCGCCATTGCGTCCCAAAATCGAACGGGGCACCGAGAACCGCAACATCCGCGTTGATCGCGTCCCAGTTTTCGACGTAGGGACTTTTGGCAAAGGTGGAAATACCGACGAATGGCAGGTTCAATCGTCCGCCGTCATAGCCGTGGGCAGTCATAGAGATGTCCTTTCAGATATCAAAGTGCGCGCTCGCGCCAGGTTTGCAGAAATTGGGAAAGGCGTTCGCTCTTCGGATTACTGAAAAGCGTCTGCGGCGCGCCTTCCTCAACGATCTTGCCGTCATCCATGAAGACGACACGGTTGGCCGCATGCGCGGCAAAACCCATTTCGTGCGTGACGATGACCATGGTCATTCCTTCCGCCGCGAGCGTCTTCATGACGGAAAGCACTTCACCGACAAGTTCGGGATCGAGTGCGGAGGTCGGTTCGTCGAACAGCATGGCGCGGGGGTTCACCGCCAGTGCGCGGGCGATGGCGACGCGTTGCTTCTGCCCACCGGACAGGCCGTCGGGTCGGCGGTCAGCGAAAGCGGCAAGCCCGACTTTATCCAGCATGGCGCGGCCGCGCTTTATCGCTTCGGCCTGGGGAAGACCATGGACGAGCCTGAGCGCCAATGTCACGTTTTTGATGACGCTCATATGCGGCCACAGATGAAAGTGCTGAAAGACCATTCCAAGCGGGCGGCGCGTCTCTGCCAGTTCTTTCGGACCGGCGCGTTCGCGGCCAAGCGGGGTTTCACGCCAGCCGATCAGGCGGCCGAAGACATCGACATCACCCGCGTCATAGGGATCGAGAAATGCAAGCGAGCGCAGAAGCGTGCTCTTGCCCGATCCCGAAGGTCCGATGATGCACAGGACATCACCCATATGAATGTCGAGATCGATGCCTTTCAGAACGGTCTTGTCACCGAACCTTTTCTCCAAGCCGCGCGCGGAAATAACAACTGTTCGTTCGCTCATGTCAGGAGCCTTCGGTGGAAAGGCGGCGTTCGAGATAGAGGCCGAGCCGCGACAGGATTTCGACGATTGCCCAGTAGAGCAGGGCAATGGTGAGATAAGGGGTTACGACCGCGAAGGTGATCGAGCTGATCGTACCGGCGACCTTGGTCAGCTCGCTGAGCGTGATGACGGACAGAACGGCGGATTCCTTGACGAGATTAATGGCCTGGCCGACGGAAGCCGGCAGCGTCAGTGCCAGCGCCTGCGGCATCTGGATGTGGAGAAAGGTGTCGCCGGAGGTAATGCCCAGCATTCCCGCCGCTTCGATCTCGCCTCTTGGAACGGCATTGAAACCAGCGCGGAAAATCTCCGCAAAGGGGCCAGCGCCATAGAGGCCGAGACCGACGATGCCGGCGGCATAGGGGCTGAGGATCAGCCCCAATTGCGGGCCGCCATAATAGAAAAGAAACAGGATCAGCGCGAGCGGCGCGCCGCGGGCAAACTCCACATAAAGCCTTACCGGCAGGGAGATGGCCATGTACCGCGACCGTAGCGCCGCAGCCAGCACGATACCAATGATGACGGCCAGTGCGATACCCGCAATGGAAACTGTCAGTGTTGTGAACAACCCGGCCGCATAGAGAGGAATATCGTTCAGGAAGCCGGAAATCATCGCGTCGCTCCCTTTGTGAGGTGCCGTTCGACAAGGAGGCCTATTCCCGCAAGCAGCGCTCCAACAGCGACATAAAGCAGGAGAGCCGAGAGATAGGCGTCGAGTGGCCGGAAGGTGGTGGCTGCATATTGCTGGGCACGGCGCGTCAAGTCGGTGACGGCGATGACCGAAACGAGTGAGGAGTTCTTCACGAGAGCCTGTATCTCGCCGACAAGTGCCGGCAACATGGTTCTGAAGGCCTGAGGCACTTCAATGTGCAGGAATGTACGACCTGCGGAAAGGCCGAGCATGGCGGCGGCTTCCCGCTCTCCCTTTGGAATGGATTGCAGGCCTGCCCTGTATATCTCCGACTGGAAGGCGGCTGTGTTTAGCGCCAGCGCCAAAGTTGCGGCAGCAACCGGCGTCAGATCCAGCCCCAGAAGTGGCAGGACGTAGAAGACGATCAGCAGCTGGACTAGAATGGGCGTGCCTCGCCAGAAGGAGATGTAGAGACCGGATGCCAGGCGGGGCAGGCGGCCGCTGCGACCGCAGGCCGCGAGGAGAAGGGCCAGCGGCGCTCCCAGGAGAAGCGCCGAAAGGCTGACGGTCAGCGTGGTGAAGAGGCCGTCCAGAAGAACCGGCCAGATGGCAAAAGATATCTTGTCCATGACCGGTTCGACCTGCCGGTCACTCAGTCGCCGGCAGAGTGGCGGGCAGCTCCATCTGCGCGCCGAACCATTTCTTCTGGAATTCGGCCAGTTTGCCGGATGCATTGAGCTTTGCCAATTCACTGTCCATGAAGGCATTTAGCGTCGCACTGTCAGTATCGTTGCGGCCCGCCCATGAGAAATAGGTCTTCGGTCCGAAGGTCGGCAGAACGACTTCAAAAGCATCCGGCCGCTGGCGTGCAGCTTCCAGAAGGTTTGGAAGCGAGTTGACGACGGCGCGCAGGCGCCCGGCACCGAGGTCGGCATAAGCTTCCGAGAAATCCGTGTAGCTGGAGACCGTCGTGGCATCCTTGCCGGCGGCCTTCAGTTCGGCGGAAAACGTCTCAAGCGCCTTGAGCTGCGCGGAGCCCGCCTGCGAGCCGACGGGCTTACCCGCGATATCTTCCGGCTTGGAGATCTCGGCATCGCCCTTGCGTTTCAGGATTGCCATCGTCGCATCTGCAACGGGTGCTGAGAGCTTGTAGGCCTTCATGCGTTCCGGCGTCACGGTGACCGAGGTCACGACATAATCGAAGCGGCTGGCGGCAAGGCCTGGCAGGATGCCCTGCCAGGGCAGATCGAGACGCTTCAGCTCAACGCCCGGCAAGGCTTTCATGACTTCTTGCATGATGTCAGCGGAATAACCGACGATCTTGCCGTCCTCGACAAATTCGAACGGCGCAAACCGGGCCTCGGTTGCGACAGTGAAAACCTTATCGGCCTTGATCTTTTCCAGAAGATCGGCGGCATGGGCGGATGCGCCGAGGCTGACGGCGAAAGCTGCGCAGAGCGTGAGAGATTTCAGAGTGGGCAGGTTTTGCATGGTTTCGTTCCCTTATTGGTTTGTAATTGGGGAGGAGGAAACCATGGACATTATTCCAGAAAAATAGGAAACTGATGGAGTTTATATTTGTAAAATTGATGTAACGGTCCCCATGCAGCTCGCGCAATCCGACCTTCGTTCTCTCGCCGTCTTCCGCGCTGTCGTGGAGCACAAGAGTTTTCTCGGCGCGCAAATCACGCTCGGGCTGAGCCAGTCCGCTGTCAGTTTCCATATCAAGGCGCTGGAAGACAGGCTTGGTTTCAAGCTGTGTCGGCGAGGGCGATCCGGTTTTGAATTGACGGATCGCGGCGCGCTCGTGCATGAGCGTTCGAAAGTGCTGTTCCTGGCGCTGAACGCCTTCGAAAGCGATATCGGTACGCTCAAAAACCGTATTACCGGTACGTTGCGACTGGGACTTGTGGACAACACGATTACCGATCACGACCTGCCCATTCACCGCATCATCGCCCGCATCAGCGAAAAGGCGCCGGAAGCACGTATCGAGCTGGTAATCGACACGCCGGACGCCCTGTTGTCGGAAATTGCCAATGGCGGCCTGGACATCGCACTTTTACCGGAAACGCTGCCGTATCAGGGCCTGAAGCTTTCGCGCTTCAGGGAAGAGGCGCATTCACTGTATTGCGCGAAGGGACACCAGCTCTTTCATCTTCCCGATGCCGAACTTTCCGTCGAGCGCATCGAATCCTTCGATTTTGTCGTGCGGCCCTATGCCAATATGCGTGAGCTGCAATATTTTCCGCAGGCACGGGCGCGCGCTTCGGCCTCCAACATGGAGGCGCAGGCGATGTTCGTGATGTCCGGCCACTATGTTGGGTATCTACCCGATCATTATGCGGATGATTGGGTCCAGAAAGGAATTTTCCGGCCGTTGATGGCAGCAAAGACCCGTATCCAGTCCACCTTCGTTATTGCCACGCGGTCCGCTGAAAAGCCTTCGACGGTGCTCGATTTCTTCATTCGCGAACTCGCCGGTTTCGCATCAGAGGCGTTTCACAAGAACGCGCGCAAGGCGTAGAGCATACGCCGCTCATAGCCCCGTCGCCGCGAACGCCGACGTATGTTCCAGAGGGGCAAGTGTAATCTCGGAAGAAATTGCCTTGCCGATGGCATCGCCGTTCGCTATCCATACTTCAATAATTCAAGGATTATTGAAGTATGGACCAGCATCAGGCTCTTTCGGCATTTGCTGCCCTCTCTCAGGAGACGCGCCTCGCGATCGTTCGAGCACTTGTCGTTGCCGGTCCTGACGGACTGGCCGCCGGTGCAATCGCCGAGCGCATGGGCGTCTCGGCGACGAACGTGTCGTTTCATCTCAAGGAACTGGAGCGGTCTGGCCTGGTCTCGCAACGACGAATATCGAGGTCTATCCTTTACAGCGCCAGCTACGACACTTTGGCCGAGCTTGTGAAATTCCTGGTAGAAGACTGTTGTGCCGAACATCCGGCGATTCTGGAGAATGTCGAGCGAAGCGATGGATGCGCCAGTCCGGCCGGCACTTCCTCCGATGGGGGCAATGTCGTTGCATAATTCGAAAGTACCTGCTGGCATCGTCTCAGCGCTTGGCCTCACGCAGATCATCGGTTACGGCACTCTCTATTACAGTTTCAGTATTCTTGCCCCCGGCATGGCGGAAGACCTCGGCCTGACATTGGCGGAGGTATTTGGCGTCTTCTCGGTGTCGCTATTCATCGGAGGTCTGTCGGCAACCTATATCGGCAGGCAGATGGATAGGATCGGAGCCGCCACGGTGATGACGGTCGGCTCAGGCCTTGCGGCCTTGATGCTGTCGCTCTGTGCCTGGTCACCGTCAGTCGCAATCTTTGCCGTTGCCATCATCCTGCTCGAGGTATCGTCCGGAATGGTGCAGTATCAGGCCGCATTCGCGACGCTGGTCGAAAGCGATCCCAGAACCGCATCCCGGAGCATCACCTACCTCACGCTGATCGGTGGGTTCGCATCGACGATCTTCTGGCCGATCTCGGCCGCACTTTCCGAATGGATGTCGTGGCGTGAGATCTATCTGGTCTTTGCAGCGCTGAATCTGTTCCTTTGCATGCCTCTACACGTCTGGATCATGCGCGTCGGCAAGACCGGACCGAATGCGGATGCGGCCGTCCCTCGCGAAGCCATAATCGGAGCAATCCCCCACGATGCGCGCCGCCGAAGCATGATCATGGTGTCGTTCGCCTTCGCGCTTCTCGGATTTACGCTTGCCGCGATCCTCGCGCACATGGTGCCGATGCTCGGTTCCATCGGGCTAGGTGGCGCGGCAGTAGTTATAGGATCTCTGTTCGGTCCGGCACAGGTCGCGAGCCGCCTGATCAACATGGTCTTCGGAAAGAACCTGTCGCCGCCAGCGCTCGCCGTCCTGTCGGCCGTGCTGATCGTGTTCGGCATCCTGATCTTGCTGGCAACGCGAGACTGGCTACCGGGGGCAGTCGCGTTCGCAATCTGCCTCGGGCTTGGGTCAGGCATCAACAGCATCGCGCAGGGCAGCCTGCCACTCTATCTGTTCGGATCGGAAGGGTATGGCGCGATCACGGGCAAGATGGCGGCAGCTCGACTGGCGCTCGGAGCCGGGGCACCCTTCGCGTTCGCGGCGTCCATGGAAAACTTTGGCCTGAGCCTGTCACTCATTGGAAACGCATGTCTCGGCGCGGTCAGCATCACGGCATTCGTTGCGGTGGCAGCGTCCTGTCGGCGGCCAGCCACCGCAACAACCTAGGTCGTCAGATCGACTTCAGGGAGACCCGCTTCTCCAACTCGACCGCTTCTTCCTTCCGCTCGCTGTAGCGGTCGGTCAAATAGGCCGAGGCATCGCGGGTCATGATGGTGAACTTCACCAGCTCCTCGCAGACATCCACCACCCGGTCGTAATAGGGAGACGGCTTCATCCGTCCGCTAGCATCGAACTCCTGATACGCCCTTGCGACCGACGACTGGTTGGGGATGGTGATCATCCGCATCCATCGCCCGAGGATACGCATCTGGTTCACAGCATTGAAGGACTGGCTGCCGCCGGAAACCTCCATGACGGCGAGCGTCTTGCCCTGTGTCGGGCGAACAGATCCGAGCGAGAGAGGAATCCAGTCGATCTGCGACTTCATGATGCCGGTCATCGCGCCGTGGCGCTCGGGGCTTACCCAAACCTGCCCTTCCGACCATTGCGAGAGCTCACGCAATTCCTGCACCTTCGGGTGGCTCACGGGTGCTTCGTCGGGCAAAGGCAGGCCCTTCGGATCGAATATCCGAACTTCGCATCCAAGCCGTTCGAGCAGCCGCCCTGCTTCGAAGGCAAGCAAACGACTGTAGGATACCTCGCGTAGCGAACCGTAGAGGATCAGAATGCGGGGCTTATGTGTCGAAAAGGCTGGACGCAGAGCATCGAGATCAATCGCGTGCAGGTTCTGGCCCTCAAGTGCGGGGAATGTGTCAGGCAATGCGCTTTCCTTCATCATCGAGGACCTGTTCGCCGTCTTCTTTGGTAAACGGCCCCTTGAATGCGTCTGCCGGAAGTATATCCAGAACCACTTCCGAGGGGCGCGACAACCGCGTACCCATTGGGGTGATGACGAATGGCCGGTTGATCAGGATTGGCGTCTCGAGCATGGCATCGATCAACTGGTCATCGGTCAGTTCAGGATATCCAAGCCCAAGAACCGTATAGGGCGTGCCCTTCTCGCGGATCGCCTCGCGGACGGTCAGCCCGGCGTCGGCGATCATCTTGACGAGTTGCTCGCGGCTCGGCGGGGTTTTCAGATACTCGATCACAGTGGGTTGAATACCGGCGTGCTCAATGAGTGCGAGGGTGTTGCGCGAAGTGCCGCAATCCGGATTGTGGTAGATGGTGACGTCCATGCTCATTGCCTTTCGGTAATTGTGTTTCGGGAAACGGCTGGGGCCGCCTCGTACCAATCCTTCGAGCGGTTCACGATCCAGACGACCGAGAGCATGACCGGAACCTCGATGAGGACACCGACAACGGTTGCCAGTGCTGCGCCTGATTGAAAACCGAACAGGCTAATAGCGGCCGCAACCGCGAGTTCGAAGAAATTGCTTGCACCGATCAGTGCCGACGGACCGGCAATGCAGTGCCGTTCGCCGCTCATCCGGTTCAGAAGATAGGCGAGCCCGGAGTTCAGATAGACCTGGATAAGGATGGGGATTGCAAGCAAGCCGATGACGGCCGGTTGGGCGATAATCTGCTCGCCCTGGAAGGCGAAGAGAAGAACCAGTGTTGCAAGCAGCGCTACCAGCGAAATCGGCTGCAGCCTTGCGAGAATGCGATCGAGCATCCGTGACGTTCCGTCCGCCATGAGCCGGTGCCGGATGAACTGCGCGAGGAAGACGGGCACGACGATATAGAGGGCAACGGAGAGGACGAGCGTGTCCCATGGAACGGTGATTGCGGACAGGCCAAGCAAAAGGCCGACAATGGGAGCAAAGGCGATGACCATGATCGCATCGTTGAGTGCGACCTGCGAGAGCGTGAACAGTGGTTCGCCGCGTGTCAGGTTAGACCACACAAAGACCATTGCAGTGCAGGGCGCTGCGGCAAGAATGATCAGTCCCGCGATATAGGAGTCGATCTGGTCAGCGGGAAGATAGGGGCGAAACAGCCAGCCGATGAAGAGCCAGCCCAACAGCGCCATCGAGAACGGCTTGACGGCCCAGTTGATGAACAGCGTGACGCCGATACCCCGCCAGTAGGTGCCGACCTGCGTGAGAGAGCGGAAATCGATCTTCAGCAGCATCGGAATGATCATCAGCCAGATCAGTATTGCGACCGGGATATTCACCTTGGCAATCTCGGCCGCGCCAATGAGCTGGAAGACGCCAGGCAGCAAATGGCCGAGGGCGACACCGACGATGATGCACAGAAACACCCAGCCGGTTAGGTAACGTTCAAATGTGGACATCAGGCTGACTTTCCCGCGTGTGGAGTGCAGCAGGGCGTCAACTCGGCGATCAGCGGAGCGCAAAGCTCTGCCGATCCACCACAACAATCTTTCAGGAGAAACAGCGTCATGTCGCGAAGCTGTTCTATCTGCGCGCGATACATGATGATTCTGCTGTGGCGTTGCGATGATACGAGGCCCGCGCGTGACAGAACATTCAGATGCGCGGACATGGTGTTTTGCGGCACCACCAGCGCGCGCGCGATGTCACCCGCCGGCAAGCCTTCCGGTGCGTGCCGCACAAGCAGCCGAAAAGTTTCGAGACGGGTTGGCTGCGCAAGCGCCGCCAAAGCGAGAATAGCCTGTTCTTGTTCCATATATCCAGATTAATGGAAATATAGGCATAGTCAATGTGTTTTTGCGGGTGTTACCAAACACCACAAACTCCAAGGGATCATTTTACGAATATCGACAGAAACCCATTTCGGGCCGGTTTTTAGTGCGGGAGAATCGTCGGCCCAGTCGCTTCGGCGACTTGGTATTATTGTACATGCGAGTCCGCCTGCATGAGTGGGACGCCACCCATGCAGGCTTGCTTCAAGGCATTGCGGACGAAACCGGCAAGCGTTCTGTTCGGCTCACGCGCCCGAACGGTCTCTCTGTTCGCGCCATACGGCGAAAGCCTTCTGGTGTTCGTCCTTCGTGCAGGGATAAAGGCCGATGATGGTTGCGCCGCCCTTCACCTGTTCGACCACGAAATCCTCGTAAGCGGTCATTTCCACCGCTTCTGTCGCGATTTCGTCGGCAATTCCGGCGGGGATGACGATGACGCAATCCGCATCGCCGACAATGATATCCCCGGGGAAAATCGGGGCATCGCCGCAGCCGATCGGGCCGTTAATTTCAATTGCTTCGTGTTTGGTGAGGTTGGTGGGGCTGGATGGTCGGGTGTGGTAGGCTGGAATATCCAGCTCCGCAATCGTCGCAGCATCGCGGAAACCGCCATCCGTAACGACGCCGGCAGCACCGCGCACCATCAGGCGGGTGATGAGAATATCACCAGCAGATGCGGCGCTCGGGTCTTTGCGGCTGTCCATGACCAGTACGTGGCCGGGCGGGCAGGTCTCAATGGCGACGCGCTGGGGATGTGCGGGGTTGCGGAATTCCACCAGCTGGTTGCGGTCTTCGCGGGCGGGCATGTAACGCAGCGTGAAAGCAGGCCCGACCATGTTCGCGCCCTTGTGGCCAAGCGGGTGGACGCCCTGAATGACCTGATTGCGCAGGCCGCGCTTGTAGAGTGCGGTTGCGAGGGTGGCGACGGAAACCGTCATCAATTTTTCCCTGGTTTCTGTATTCATCTTATTCTCCTCGAATAGCGTGAGTGTCTGCACGTCAGTTTTTGTGGATCGGTTCGTCTATGAAAACGCCGCCCTGGTATTTCGCGATTGCGGCATCCGGATCAGGGCGAGGGACATCCCGTTCGATATCGGCCCGGAAGCGTGCGGCATTATCCCGCCGCTGCCAGCCGAGAAAATCGACGTGGGAATTATCCCACCAGCTGTCGTCATTGGCAGAGACGCCCCAGATGAGCGGGCAACCGAGTTTTGGCGCGTGAAATACGGCCTCTACCAGGGAGACCAGATCGTCATGGCTGAGCCAGGTGGATAACATGCGCCAGTTGGTGGGCTTCTCTTCGCAGGAGCCAATGCGGACGATGGCCGTTTCCTGTCCGAATTTGGAATGGTAGAGGCTCGCCATTGCCTCGCCGAAAATCTTCGAGACGCCGTAAAGGCCATCCGGCAAAAGCGGCGTCTGCGGCGATAGCTGCTCCCCCTGCGGATAATATCCGATGGTGTGATTGCTGGAGGCAAACAGGATGCGTGGCATGCCAGCAAGCCTTGCTGCCTCGTAAAGATTATAGACACCGCGCAGATTGGCGGCCTCGATGGGATCGTAAGCCTTTTCGACGGAGATGCCGCCGAGATGGACGATGCCGTCGCAATCCTTCACCAGCGCATGGACGGCGCCACCGTCCTCCAGAGAGCAGCGGATGATCTCTTCATTCGCTGCCGCCGCACCCATATCAACCACATCCGAAACGCGGATGATCTCCGCGAGGTGGCCGAGCCTGCCGCGCAACATGCTGCCCAGCTTGCCGCCGGCGCCCGTAATCAGCAAACGTTTCATCATTTTGCGCGCTCCCGTCTCAGAATATGTCGGGTTCGCCAGCGGTGCGGCCGAAATCCGTCTGCAGGAAATCGAAATCGCATCCGGCATCCGCCTGGGTAACGTGTTTCGAGAAGATGTAGCCATAACCACGCTCGTAACGCGGCGGCGGCGCCTGCCATGCAGCCCGACGCTGGGCGATCTCCTCTTCGCTGACCAGCATGTCGAGACGGCGCTGGGGCAGATCGAGCCGCACGATATCGCCGGTCTTCAGCAGGGCAAGCGGCCCGCCGACGAAGCTTTCCGGCGCGACATGAAGAACGCAGGCGCCATAGGAGGTGCCTGACATGCGGGCATCGGAGATGCGCACCATATCGCGGTGACCCTTCTTGATCAGCGCCTTGGGGATGGGCAGCATGCCCCATTCGGGAAAGCCGGGGCCGCCAAGCGGGCCCGCATTACGCAGAACCAGAACGTGATCGGGCGTCACATCTAGATTTTCATCGTCGATTGCCGCCTTCATCTCAGGGTAGCTATCAAAGACCAGCGCCGGACCTTCATGGAAATGAAGTTTCGGATCGCAGGCGGCGGGCTTGATCACAGCACCATCCGGGCAGAGATTGCCGCGTAGAACGGCAAGCGATCCTTCGGCGTAAACAGGGTTATCCAGCGAGCGGATGACGTCGTCATTATAGACCCGCGCGCCTTCGAGGTTTTCGCCCATGCTGCGGCCGGTAACGGTGAGCACGGAACAGTCCAGACGGCTTTCGATCTGCTTCATCAGGGCTCGCAGACCGCCCGCATAATAAAAATCCTCCATCAGGTAATCTTTGCCGGAGGGGCGGACATTGGCGATAAGCGGCGTCACGCGGCCGAGTTCGTCCAGCTCGTCCAGCGTCATCGGCACACCAGCGCGGCGCGCCATGGCAATCAGATGCACGACGGCATTGGTGGAACAACCGGTCGCCATGGCAACGATGGCCGCATTCCGAAACGCGGGCGCAGTCAGAATACGATCCGGGGTCAGCTCCTCGGCCACCATTTCCACAATGCGACGGCCACAGCCTGCCGACATGCGCTGGTGTTCGGCGTCCACCGCCGGGATAGAGGAAGCGCCGGGCAAAGTGAGACCGAGCGCATCGGTGATTGCCGTCATGGTCGATGCCGTACCCATGGTCATGCAGACGCCGGCGGAGCGGGCAATGCCGCCCTGCACGCCGCGCCATTCTTCATCGGTCACGTTACCGGCCCGGCGCTCGTCCCAGTATTTCCAGGCATCGGAGCCGGAGCCCAGCACCTTGCCGGCATAGTTGCCGCGCAGCATCGGCCCGGCCGGAAGATAGATCATCGGCACGCCGGCCGAGATCGCTCCCATGACGAGGCCGGGGGTGGTCTTGTCGCAACCACCCATCAGCACCACGCCATCCAGCGGATGCGAACGGATCATTTCCTCCGTCTCCATGGCGAGCATGTTGCGATAGAGCATGGAGGTCGGCTTGGTGAAACTCTCATCGACCGAAAGCGAGGGCATCTCGACCGGGAAGCCGCCTGCCTGTAGGACGCCGCGCTTTACATCCTTCACACGTTCGGGAAAATGCGAGTGACAGGTATTCAGCTCCGACCAGGTGTTGAGAATGCCGATGACGGGTTTGCCGGCAAAATCCTCCTCCGAATAGCCAAGCTGCATCATGCGTGAGCGGTGGCCGAAACTGCGCAGATCGTCAGGCGCGAACCAGCGGGAGGAACGGAGTTTTTTGTCGGTCATGTCAAAGGTCCTGCTTTACGGGGCGTGGCGACGGAGGCTTAGTCCTGCTTCAGCGTCAGCCCGCTTTTCGTATCGAAGAGGTGGATATGTTGGAGCGGCGCCGACATGCGGATGACTTCGCCAGCCGATGTCGATGTCTGCCCCGCAAGATGCAGGGTGACGTGGCTGCCGTCACCGAGGTTGCCATAGAGATAGGATTCCCCGCCGAGCTGCTCTGCCGTGCGCACGGACATGGTCACCGCACCATCCGGTGTGGGCTGCACATGGTTGGGGCGAATGCCGAGCGTGACCTTCTGGCCGGGTGCGTAGGAAAAGCCGCTCTGCGGCAACGGGATCAATTCGCCGGTCGCGATTTTAAGGGACGGCTGACCTTCTGCTACTATTTCGCCGGCGAAGAAGTTCATCTTCGGCGAACCGATGAAGCCTGCTACGAAAAGGTTTGCGGGGCGATTATAAAGATCGAGGGGAACGCCGAACTGCTCGAGCTTTCCGGCGCGCAGCACGGCAATCTTGTCGGCCATCGTCATGGCCTCCACCTGATCGTGGGTCACATAGATCATGGTATTGCCAAGACGCCGATGCAGGCTAGAAATCTCGCCGCGCATATCCACGCGCAGTTCCGCATCGAGGTTCGACAGCGGCTCGTCAAACAGGAAAACCCGCGGTTCGCGCACGACAGCGCGACCGATCGCGACGCGCTGTCGCTGGCCGCCCGACAGATCCTTGGGCCGCCGCTCAAGCAGCTGGTCGATCTGCAGCATCTTGGACACCTGTGAGACCTTCTCGACGATGTCTTTTTTCGGCGTGCCGATATTTTCCAGGCCGAAGGACAGGTTTTCCCGAACCGTCATATGCGGGTAGAGCGCATAGGACTGGAACACCATGGCAAGCCCGCGATCGGCAGCCGGAACCGCGTTCACCACGTCGCCGCCGATGACGATATCGCCGCCGCTCAGCTCTTCAAGACCGGAGATCATGCGCAGCAGCGTCGATTTTCCGCAACCGGACGGGCCGACGAAAACACAGAACTCGCCGTGCTTGATATCAAGATCGATACCCTTGATGACGTCGAGGGCGCCATATGTTTTTTTGACCTGACGAAGCTCTATACTTGCCATTGTGTCATTCCCTCCCTTGAGGATCATTTTCCGCCGGTCGATGCGATGCCGGTGGCGATATATTTTTGCAGGAACATGAAGACCAGCGCGATTGGCGCCAATGTCAGCACCGTCATGGCCAGCAGATTGCTCCACTCTGTCGTCATTTCTCCCTGGAAGGAGTTGAGCGCCAGTTGCAGGGTGAAATTGTCGTTGCGCGTCAGCACGATAAGCGGCCACAGGAAGTCGTTCCAACGCCACATGATGGCGAGGATGGCGAGCACCGCGAGCGCCGGTGCAGACAGTGGCAGGATGATGCGCCAGTAGATTTTCCATTCGCTGGCCTTGTCCATGCGTGCCGCATCGAGGATTTCATCCGGGATGGTCAGCATGTATTGGCGCAGCAGAAATACCCCGGTCGGTGTGGCCGCTCCTGGAATGATCACACCCCACAGGCTGTTTATCATGCCGAGCTGGCTGGTGATGAGAAAAAGCGGAACGAGCACGACGGTCTGCGGGATCATCAACGTTCCGACGACGAGTGCCAGAACCACGCCTCTGCCCTTGAAGCTGTATTTCGACAGTGCAAAGGCCGCCATGGAGTTCACGATCAGCATGATGACGGTCGACGTCACGGTGATGAAGGTCGAGTTCCAGAAATAAAGCGGAAAGTTGAAGCGCTGGAAAAGCTCGGTGTAGTTCTCCGTCGCCAGTGCAACCTTCTCGGCCGGGCGCAGCTCGTTGAACGGCATCTTCATGACTTCGCCGGGCTTTGCCGGATCCACCACCTGGGCGACGAGCCCGACGCGCCTGATCATGCCGAGCTTGCGGCCTTCCTTGTCGACAAAGGCCGGCAAAGGTGCGGCCTGACCGTCAATGACCACCGTTTCCTGCGCATAGGGAAGCAGGCGCGGCGGAAACCGCTGGAGGTCGGCTTCCGTCTTGAAGGAGGAGAGAACGAGCCAGAGAACGGGTCCGAACATCATCAGAGCGGCAACGCCGAGATAGGCGTAGGACAGCCAGTCGGTCCAGTGCAATTTGCCGTTTCTGCCGCGTGTGCGGGTTAGAAATGCGCCAATCCTAGCCATCGACTTTGCTCCTGTTGGCCCGGAATTGCAGGGCAGTCAGCACCACGAGAACCACGGCAAGCAGCAGCGACGCGGCCGCGGCCAGTCCGAAGTTGCGGGGTGTTCCGGCAAAACCAGTCTGATAGATGAATTGAATGATGAAGGTCGTCGCAGAACCCGGCCCACCGCCGGTAAATGCGAAGACTTCATCGAAGGTCTGTACGCCCTTGATGAGGGACAATACGAGAACCACGAGCATGGTCGGGGCGAGAAGCGGCATTGTGATCCGGCGGAAAATCCGCCACGGGCTTGCCTTGTCCAGCTGTGCCGCCTCATAGACGTCGCGCGGAATGGCCTGAAGGCCGGCAAGCAGGATGAGCGTGTAGAAGCCCATATGCGCCCAGACGGACAGGAATACCGACCATCCAAAGGCAAGGTTGGCCTCCAGCAGCCAGTCCACCGAACCGATACCGAGGGAATCGAGCGCAGCGTTCAGGACGCCGAAACGCTGCAATATCCACTTCCATATCAGCGCCACGACCACCGGTGAAAGCAGCACGGGAAAGAAGAAGACGGCGCGGAAAAAACCGCGTGCCCTGATGTCACGGTTGAGCACGACCGCCGTAATCAGCGAGAAGCCCACCATGAACCCGACCTGCAGCACCACGAAGAAAAGCGTGTTCCAGACGGAGCGCCAGAAAAGATCGCGCTGACAGGAATTGGGATCGAAATAGTTCTGGCACGAGAGAAGGACCGAGAAGTTTTCGCCGCCCACGGAGGGGCGTTCCGACAGCAGGATATGCTCGCTGCCGGTCACTGAATAAGCCATGTTGAGAACGATCGGCAAAAACGCGAAGACCGCAAACAACAGGAGATTGGGTGTCAGAAACACCCATGCGATGCGCCGATGCCCGAGCATTTTCTGCAAGAGGGCGAAAGGCAGCTCTATGATGCCCATGACGGGCGCAAGAAGTCTGTACATTGATGGTCCTCCTTCGATCCGGCGCGGCGCGGCAAGGCCGCGCCGGAAGGCGATGGATCACTTCGCCTGTTTCAACGCTTCCTCAAGATCGGCCTTCGCACGTGTCATGGCGTCGTCAACCGAGCTTTCGCCAACAATCGCCTGCGTGACGCGCTGGACGGAAATGTTGAACATCGCACGGTTGTTCTTGTAGCCCTGATAGGCGTAGGCGACGGGGCTGATACCAGGGACCTGATCCAGCCACGCGTTCATGGCCTTCTGGGTCGCCGGGGTTGCGCCGGTGTAGTCGATAGGCTTTGCGCCGACGGCCTTGTGAGCCGGGACGTTGCGGGTACGGACGGTGAAATCGAGGTAATTTTCGTCCTGCGCGAGGAAGTTCAGAATATCCGCGACGATCTTGGGGTTCTTGGTCTGCTTGAAGCCCACGATACCCGTTCCGCCCGGCATGCCGGTGCATGCGGCCGGTCCGCATGGCTGCGACACGACTTCCCAGTCGAAAGCATCGCCGACCTGACTGTCGAAGCGCGCTGTCTGCCAGCTGCCGGAATAATAATAGACGAGCTGACCGTTGATGAATTCCTGCGCCGCATCGCGGTAGGTGTTGCCACCCTGGCCGGCCCAGACGTCACGCGCCATGGTGCCGTCCTTGTTCCACTCGACGAATTTCTTCACGAAAGTGGTGAAGCCCTCGTCGACCAGGATCGGCTTGCCGTCGGCGTCGAAAAGTTTCGCACCGTAGGAAATAGCCGGACCGGCGATACGGTGACCGGAGCGGTCGATCGCCATGGGGTATGGCGAGCCGGTGGCTTTGGCCACTTCATTTGCGGCCTTCGCCCAGTCGTCAAAAGTCGCATCCTTGCCGGGAACGGCGACTTTCGCCTGATCGAACAAGGTGCGATTGATGAAGGCGCCGGTAATGGTAAGCTGCGTCTGCATACCATAGATGCCCTTGTCGTCCGGGCCGCTACGATACCATTTCAGCACATCGCCGAAATTGTCCTGCCAGTACTTCGCATCCACGTAGGGCGTCAGGTCGAGATAATAGCGATTGAGGCCGCCAAGATCGGTGACGGTTGCGAAATCCGGGCCGCTGCCGCCGGCGAGCTGCACCGGCAGGCCTTCGAGAAGCGCCTTGTAGGGCACGATATCCGTAACGATCTTGACGTCAGGATGCTGTTTTTCGTAACGCGACAGGATGTCCTTCAGGACTTCGCAGCCGTTGCCGTCATAGGCGCAGGTGAAGCGAACTTCCTGTGCCTCAGCGGCACCGGCAAAAGATGCCGTCCCCAGGGCCAAGGCAAACGCCAGGCTGTATTTTCTGCTCATCTGGTTTCCTCCCTTTAGATGATTATGCCGTGGCGGACGCGCGCGGAGCCCAACCCTTGAGCCGCTCATTGTCAGCGGTCAGCGGCAGGCGAACGGCCGTGCCTTCCTGTACCGATGTGTAGATTGCGGTTACGAGTTCGATGGACTGCAAGCCGTCCGTAATCGTCACTTCCTTGCCCGCGCGACCCTCCATCGCATTGGCAATCGCCTCGACAAAACCGGTAAAGCCGTTTTCGCCATCTTCTACTGTTGCGAGGACGGCGTCGATCTGGTCCTGCGTGGTCGGCGCCCGCGCCGTAAAGTGCCATTTATCTTCCGCCGGACGATAGGGCAGCGTTCCGCTTTCGGCCGTGAAGCCTTCGAAGCAGAACCGCAGACGGGACGTGTCGTCGGCTGCACCAAGCGTGACCGAGCTGGTGGCGAGCGCGCCGCTCTTCATGCGGAAGCTGATGGCAGCGCAGTCTTCCGTCTCGATCCTGTTCACCCGGGTGTCGGCCATGGCGAAGACCTGTTCCACCGGACCTAGGACATGGCACAGAAGGTCGTGGGCATGGATGGCGTGACCGAGGATCGCGCCGCCGCATTCACCCTTCCAGGTGCCGCGCCAGGGAATGTCGTAGTAGCTCGCGCCACGGTTCCAGTGAACTTCCGAGCTTGCCACATAGGCTTTGCCAGCAAGTCCGGCGTCGATGAGGGCGCGCAGCTGCCGCAGGGCGGGACCAAAACGATACTGGAAAACCGGAAAGACGCGCCGTCCGGTCTTCTTGACAGATTCCATCAGCGCATTTGCTTCCTCCAGCGAACGCACCAGCGGCTTTTCGCAGACCACGTCCTTGCCGGCCGCGTGGGCCTTAAGCATTACGGGGAAATGCAGATGCGGCGGCAGGCAGACGTCTATGAGCGAAATGCTTTCATCGGCGAGGACTTCTTCGAGATCCGCCGTGATGCGGATGGAAGAACCTTCGCCAGCCACCGCCCGTGCCCGCTCCACATCAAGATCGCAGATCGCCTTGACGGTGAAACGTTCCGGCAGCGCCAGATAACCGCTCAGATGCTGTGCGCCAATACCGGCGCCGATAATGGCGACGCCGATCATGCTGCGGTTCCTTCAGCCTTGGCCTGCGCCTGAAGCGAGAGGTCACAAACCTTGAAGACGTGTTCCTGCGTCATGGCAGTTTCCGTGCGGTTGCGTATATCGTCGCATACACGGGCGAAGTAGGGCAGGCCGGCACCGGATGCGTCGATATATTCGCAACGGTCGCCATTGACGAGGATCAGACGGTCTGTGCCCTCGGTGTTGCCGACATCGACGTATTTGCGCAGTTCGATGTAACCTTCGGTACCGAGGATCGTCAGGCGGCCATCACCCCATGTCGGCAGTGCATCGGGTGTGTACCAGTCGACGCGGATATACCCATGGCCCTTGTCGCCTCGCAGCACGACTTCGCCGAAATCCTGCAGGCCCGGATCGCCCGGATTGGCGTAATTGGCAACGGTGGCAGATACGATCTCAACCTCGGTGGAGCCGGTAAAGACCATGAACTGGTCGATCTGGTGGCTGGCAATATCGGTGAGAATGCCGCCATAGGCCTCGCGTTCGAAGAACCATGTCGGGCGGATTTGTCGGTTCAGGCGGTGCGGACCAAGGCCAACCGTCTGGATGACGCGGCCGATGGCACCCTGTGCAACCAGCTCGGCGGCTTTCGTGACGCTCGGGACTTCGAAGCGCTCGGAAAAATCGACGGTCCAGATTCTTTTGGTCTTGGCAACGGTCTGGCGCAGGCGCTCAAGCTGGTCGAACGTGGTGCAGCCCGGCTTGTCGGACATGACGTCCTTGCCCGCTTCCATGGCAGCGATGGCAAGATCGGCACGCTTGGACGGAATGTCGGCAATGATGACGAGATCGATGGTTTGGTCAGCCAGCAAATCCTCCTTGGAGGCAGCACGCGGCACGTCCGGGAAGCGCTTTACGAAACCTTCGACCACGTCCGGCTCGCCTTCCGTCCACCAGCCCGCGAATTGCGCACCGGCATCCAGCATGTTCTGCGCCATGCCGAAAATGTGCCTGTGCTCTATGCCGAGAGCCACGAACTTGATTGGTTTACTCATCCTGCAGTTCCACTTCCTTGCCGGTTTCGGCTGAGTTGATGATCGCGTCGATCAGTCTGTGAGACAAAAGAGCTGCTTCACCGGTGACGACCGGCGGGCGCCCTGAAGAAATGGCGTCGACGAAATCGTCGAAAACGCCCTGATGCCATTCATGCGTGAAAGCCATGGGATCGGCGCCGCTGCCGGTGCCGGAAGCGGCACCACCGAAGGTTTCCTGGCGGCCGTCGCGCCAGTCGACATGCAGCAGGCCGGATGCGAGCCGCAGGCTTGCCTTGTCGAAATGGAGAAGAATGGATTCAGGCGCACCGGGAAAGCTTGCGGTGCTCGCGACGAGCGAGCCGACGGCGCCGTTTTTGAAACGAAGGCCGGCCGATACGTAATCCTCGGTTTCCATCTTGTGAAAACGCGTCGTTGCCGCCATGGCCTGCACGCGGGCCACAGGGCCTGCAAGGCTCAGGGCCAGATCGATCGTGTGGATTGCCTGCGATATCAGAACGCCGCCGCCGTCACGCGCAAGCGTGCCGCGTCCCGGCTCATCATAATAGGCCTGGGTACGCCACCACGGCACCGAAATCTCGCAAAGGCCTAGTTCGCCGAGCGTGCCGGATGCGACCAGTTCGCGTGCCTTTTGCGATGCGGCGCGCATGCGGTGCTGGAAAATGATACCGAGCGTTACACCCGCATCGCGGCAGAGCGCTACCAGATCGGCCGCTTCCCGCGTGTTGCGGGCGACAGGCTTTTCGAGAAGAATGTGTTTGCCGGCTTTTGCAAGCGGACCGACGATATCGGCGCGGGCATTGGGCGGCGTTGCGATGATGGCGAAATCGACATCGCCGTCACGCGCGGCTTCCTCGATTGACGCGTATACGGCAACGTGGTGACCGGTGTGTTTTGCCGCTTCGGCAGCCAGCGCTTTAGCGCGGCCGGAGCCACCGTCGACAATCGCTTTCAGGCGGATTTCTTCAGGGCTTGCCGCACAGGCAAGCACATGCGTCTTCGCTACCATTCCGGCACCAACGATGACGCAGGTCTTGATATTTTGCATTCGGGAGCCTCCTTCCCATGGCCATTCAATTGCATACCGGTATGCCGGTTGTCAACACACCAGTGTTCCGGTATACCGGTTATAGAGAAAGACATTTGGAGAGCGTATGCCAAAGATCCCGATGACAGGCGGCACGGTGCCGATGATGGAACGACTGGATTTCAACCGCCCGGTTGTGGACCAGATCTATTCGGCGCTGAAATCTGCCATCCTTTCGAGGGAGCTGTTTCCGGGCCAAGCCGTGTCGGAAAACGAGATTGGCCAGTCCTTCAACTCCAGCCGCACCCCGGTGCGCGAGGCGTTGAGCCGGCTGCGAGATGACGGTTTGATCGTCACCCTGCCGAGCCGCGGGACCTATGTCTCCAGACTGTCGGACAAAAATATCCGCAGCGCGCAGTTCATTCGTGAGGCGCTGGAGGTTGCCGCTGCCCGCAGGCTCTGCCAGACCGGCATTCCGGCCGAAGCGGACCAGGAAATCCTGCATGCGCTGGAAGGCCAGCGTGTGGCGATGGAGCTTGGCGACAAAAAGGCCTTCCGTATCCATGACGACCAGTTCCACAGCGCCCTTGCCGCCGCAACCGGCCTCGAAAGGCTGGAGACCCTGTTGATCCGGGAAAAGGCTGGGCTAGACCGCCTGCGAGCGCTGGCGATTACCGACGAAGCACACATGGCCAGACTGCTGACGGAGCATGAGGCCGTCTACAATGCAATAAAGGCGCGTGAGGAGGAGAGCGCGGTGGATTATCTGCGCCAGCATCTCCGCCGCGTCCTCGGCATTCTGTCGCAGATCTTCGAAGCACATCAGGAATATTTCGAATAACGCCACGCCGCGCAATTCAACGGTTCAGACAGAAAATGACAACAGCAAATTTCGACAACGCGCCTGCGATCGATCAGGCAGGACTCCTGTGCGACGAAATCAGCATTCTTGCGGAAAGCCCGGTGTGGGACGAAAGACGTCAGGTCCTGTTCTGGTGCGACATTCTTGGCAAGAAGCTACGTTCAGCTGGGCTGGGCGGCGTCCAGTATCGTGAATGGACGTTCCCGGAAACCGTCTCCAGTCTTGGGCTCTGTCAGAGCGGTGATCTGATTGCCGCTTGCGGGATGGATATACTCATCCTCAATCCGGAAAGCGGCGCGCGGCGCACACTTCATTCCATTCCCGCACCTGAAGGCATCGCCTGCCGGCTGAATGACGGACGTGTCGGTCCGGATGGAGCTTTCTGGGTTGGTACCATGCACAATGTCCCGCTCTCGCAGATGCAGCCCCATGGAGAGCTCTGGCGTATTACGAATAACGGGGCCGAACGTATCCAGACCGGACTGACATGTCCCAACGGCCTCGCTTTTTCGCAGGACGGTTCCGTCATGTGGCAAAGCGATTCCGTGCAGAAATGGATACGCAGGCGGAATTTCGACAAAACCAACGGTGTATTTGATGAAGGTGTGCTCGTCGCACAAATGCAGGAAGAGACCGGAAGGCCCGATGGTGGATGTCTTGACATAAGCGGCCGATATTGGAGCGCGGGTGTCTCTGCCGGCGTTTTGAACATTTTCTCGGAAGACGGCAGTCAACAGATCGGGACGGTAAGGATGCCTGTTCCGCATCCAACGATGCCCTGCTTTGGCGGGCCGGATTTCGGCTCGCTTTTCGTGACATCGCACCGCCATAACATGACGCAAGACAGGCTGAGCGAGGTACCTCTTTCCGGTGGCGTTTGGGTCATTCCGTCCGACATCAAGGGCTTTCCCGCATTCCGTTTTGAGGATGGCAGGTGAAGCCCAAATCGTAAGTCTTTGATCTTTGTTGCCCAACGCAAGTGATGGATTTCGGCCAGTCTACGTCAGGCAAATTCGTCCTGTTGATCCTGTAGTCTGGCCGTAATCAGCATCGCTTCCGCATTGGTAGATATTGCGGTCGAGATCAGCGTGTTCCGTGCTTTTCCTGCGAAAGCCGGATGGTGAGGTGCTGCAACAAAATGATGGTCTTGGCGTCGCGAATATCGCCGCGGCCGATCATCTGCATAGCTTCTGGCAGAGCGATTTCCAGCACGTCTATGTCTTCTCCCTCGTCCGCGGAGCCGCCGCCTGTGCCCACTTTGTGGTTCTCGGCATATTCGCCGTAGAAAAAGGCGAGGTATTCGGTGACCGATCCGGGGCTCATATAGATATCGAACAGATGGGTGAGTTCGGAAACCTCATAACCGGTCTCCTCCATCAGTTCCGCACGCATGCGCGCTGCCGGTTCAGCGCCTTCCAGCAGCCCCGCCGGTGTCTCGATCAGCGACTCGAGGCCGCCGTTCAAGAGAACCGGCAAACGGAACTGGCGGGTGAGCAAAACATGGTCGTTTGCGGGGTTGTACAACAGGCATGTCGCTCCGTTGCCGCGATCATAAGCCTCCCGGGTCTGCCGTTGCCAGCTTCCGTCCCTTAGCTGAAGTTCATACTCATATTTGGTCAGTCGTCCCCAATCATCCGCCAATACGCGTTGCGAAATCGGGCGGTAAACACTGCTATTCATCAAATCACCTCGTCATTATCTGTCTTTTCAAAGGCCGTGCAGCCGGCCTTCGACTTGCGTGCGCGTCTCGCCGCCGACCCATATCTGGCCGGTATCATCGCGGGTCAGGTAAATGCGGCCTTTACGGCCAAGACGTGTGCCCTGGGCGGCGACATAGTCTTCCGCGACCACGCCTGTCGCAAACAGCCATTGCGCCAGCGAGGCGTTGAGGCTTCCGGTGACCGGATCCTCGGCGATGGCGCCCAGATGATCGCTGAAGAAGGCGCGAACCTCGAAGGCGGCTTCGCCGCCATTTGCGTGCGGACCAACGACGCCAACGTCAATGCGGCCGGGCCAGCTGCGGACCGGCTCAAGGGCAAGCACCTTCTCAGCCGATGCCAGCCTGATCCCCAACCAGCCGGGGCCATTGTCGATCCATGCGGCATCAACAATGTCGTGGGTCTCTATTCCCAGCAGCTGCCGGGCCTCTTCCAGCTCTGCGGGTGTCGGCGCGCCGGAACGGATAAGGGGCGGAGCGGCAAAGGAAAGTCGACCATGCGCGTGCCGGATCGTGACCAGACCGGCACCGCATTCCTGAACGATGCCCGTTTCGCTTTTGGGCAGGCCGTTTTCGGAAAGCCAGGCATGGCAAGTGCCGAGCGTAGGGTGTCCGGCAAAAGGCATCTCCCGGTCCAGTGAGAATATCCGGACACGGTAATCAGCCTGGGGTGGGTGGGCGGCAGCAGAAACGTGGTTTCGGACAGATTGAACCACCGCGTCAATCGCTGCATGTCATCCGTGGTCAAGGTGTCTGCACCCGTGACGACCGCCAGCGGATTGCCAGAAAGCGGGCCGGAGCCGAATACATCGATCATATGGATAGTAAAGGTCATGGCATCGTTCTTTCAGTTCGGATCGATTGTCGGCGCGGAATGTCTATTGCGTAATCCGTTCCAGCACGCGGCTCAATGCCCGCTTCAATGCGCTCGAACCGCCATTGCCGTCAAAGTCCTGAAGAACCTGCTCATTCAGGCCACCCTTGGTGGCGAATTCGCGGCTGAGATCGGTAAAGTCCGTGTCCTTGCCGGCAAGCAGCGCCACTTCGGAGAGGCCGGCGAAGAGGGGTGCAAGATAGGCGCGGCCCTTTTCTTCCGGCAGGCCGTTTTCGGCCAACCACTCCGTCGTCTGTTGCAGAATGCCGAAATAGGTTGCCATCAGGGCGCTTGCGGCGGCGAGAAGGTCGTATTCCGCCTTTGTTTCACATTCCACCGCATTGCCGAGCACGTTGAAGATCGCGGCGGTATCCGCATCGGAGGGGTAAACGGCCGTGACGCCTTTGCGGCGGGCGACAAAAGGCAGCGGGATCGCCTGGGTCAGGCGCACATCCACGCCGATCCAGTCAAGCAGTGCATGTCGACCGGTTGCGGCAGCGACGCTTATGACTTTCTGCCCCTCGCGAAACCGCAGCGGCCGGATGACGTCCTCGGCGATCTGCGGGCGGATGGCCAGAACGATGGTATCGCAGCCGTCGACAATCGCCTGATTGTCGCTGGAGACGATCACCTGCGGGAAATCGGCGGCAAGCCTGGCCGAGATATCCGCGCTGCGCTGGGATACCATGACATGCGGCACGGCGGCAGGCGTGCTGAGGAGCCCCCGCACCATCGCATCGGTGATAGCGCCGGTTCCGATAAAGCCGATTTTCTGGGGAAGGGACATGATGACTCCATTGCATTGATAGGAAGGAACGATACATCGGTACGGCTGACGCAGGAAGGCAATGAAACAATCTCTAGATTGCCGGGGGCTGGCATATCTGCCGAAGAAATGGCGTGGCAACCGGATCGGCCACCTCACATACCCGTTAAATCTCTCCGAACCAACGGGCTGCTGCCCTTGCGAATTTCTCCTTGTCCGGAGCAGACTCCGTGGCCCAGGCGACGATACCATCGGGGCGCACCAGGACTGTGCTCAAGCCCAATTGATCGATGGCATTGCCGGCGACATAGGAAATCCGGCCGTTCCAGCGGCCTGCCAGCGCTTCAAGCGATGCGTCCACGCTAAAATTCAAAAGCAGACCTTTGCCCTCTCTCAGAAGTTCGCCGGTGCTCCTCCCGTCCGCCAGTGCGAAGTCCGGAACGCTTCAGCCCACCAGCGGATCGTTGCCGCCTAGCTCGTAGCGGAGGGAAATGCCCCATACGCGCTCGGCGAAATATGTCGCGCCGTCGCGGGTCTCGATGAGATCGCGGATGATGGCTTCCAGCGCCCGTGTACTCCGGCTTGGGCGCATCAGTGCGACCTGGGCGCGCGACCAGTCAAGGACCTGTGCACCCACTGGGTGTCGCTCACAGTCACGGCCGATGCTCCCGGAAAGCGGCGGCCAGTGTGCGCAGCGCCTCACGGGATCTGCTGTCGGTAAGGGTCGAGAACATCACGATCTCGGTGGAAGGCAGCGGCGGGAGGCTGAAACGCTGGCTGACCTCGATTGTACCGGGTGGCGCCAGGCGGCAGGAGAATGCCGAAATGGCGAGACCTGCCGAAACGGCCGCGGTCACCATCGATGAGGTGCCGCCAAGAAAGACTTCCGTCCACGCGATGGCGGCGGAATCAAGAGCACGAGCGGCGATGTCACGTACACCGCAGGCGGGCGAAAGCGCTGCCAGTCGCAGCGGCTCGCCCTGACGATGCTCGAATTGCGGGGCTGCGAACCAGCCGAAATGCTCTGGCCCGAGCACTTCGCCATCACGCCTGTCATCCTCGCGCCGGATGATTGCAGCATCGATCTCGCCGCGGTCGAAGGCATCCAGCAACGTGCGGGAATTGTCCATCCGCACTTCTATCGTCAGTCCCGGATCGTGCGCGTTGAGCCGCGCCAGCAGCGTTGGCACTTCCGGCCCGGCAACATGGGCGGCGATGCCAAGGCCAAAGCGTCGGCGCGTGGAAAAAAGCCCTGCCATGGCGCGATCGTGCGCGGCAAGGAATTCGCGGGCTGGTGTTAGAAACACGGCGCCTTGCGCGGAAAGCCGCACCGAACGCGGCGTCCGCTCAAGAAGCCGCTGGCCGAGCCGGTCTTCCAGTCGCTTGAGCTTGACGCTGATGGCACCCTGCGTGGTTCCGAGCGTTTCGGCAGCGCGGGTGAAGCTCTGCAGATCGGCGATGGTGACGAAAGCCTGAACGGCATCCACATCCAGAGTGGTCACTTTAATCATCCAAATTTGTTGTCTCTGAAATATCCAAGCATCCAATTCAGTTATGGTCAAGCTTTCACTAATTTGCCTTGGACTCTGCAAAACACGGATCGAAGCGTGCATGTCTTCTGATGCTTCAGTCCGAACCACGAAAGGCTGAAGAATGACCCTTGCCGTTACCGCCCCAACCCGGAGTAGAAGTACCATTGCGCTCGCTGCCGTCTGTCTCTCCGCTCTGATGTTCGGGCTGGAAATCTCCAGCGTGCCGGCGATCCTGCCGACGCTCGAGCAGGTGCTGCACGCGGATTTCCGGCAGCTGCAGTGGATCATGAACGCCTATACGATCGGCGTGACGATGGTGCTGATGGCAACCGGCGCGTTGGCCGACCGCTTCGGTCGCAAACGCGTCTTCATCGCGACCATCGTCGCTTTCGCCATTTCCTCCCTCGCCTGCGGCATGACTGAAAGCGTGGCGGTGCTGATCGGCGCACGCTTCCTTCAGGGACTAAGCGGTGGAGCGATGCTGGTATGCCAGATCGCCATTCTGTCACATCAGTTCCGCACGGCCCGCGAGCGTGGAATGGCTTTCGGCTGGTGGGGTATTGTCTCCGGCGTCGGGCTGGGTTTCGGGCCGATCATCGGCGGAGCCATCGTTGCGCTGTGGAGCTGGGAGTGGGTATTCCTCGTTCACGTGGCCCTCGGCATCCTGACACTGTTCCTTGCCGCAAGCGGTGTGGAAGAATCGCGTGATCCGGATGCGACCCGTCTTGATCTTGCCGGTATCGCCACACTTTCGGTTGCCGTGTTCTGCCTTGCGTTTTTCATCACCCAAGGACCGGAACTCGGCTTTGCCAGTTCAAAGGCACTTCTGATCCTTGGTCTATCAGTCGCGAGTTTTATCGCCTTCGTGATCGTCGAAAAGCTCACTCCAAGGCCGATGTTCGATTTCTCCGTATTTCGCATCCGGCCATTTTCCGGCGCGATTATCGGCTCGGCGGCGATGAACATCAGCTTCTGGCCGTTCATGATCTATCTGCCGATCTGGTTTCAGGCGGGCCTTGGTTATGACAGCGTCACCGCCGGTCTCGGTCTGCTTGCCTATACGCTGCCAGCGCTGGTCGTACCGCCGTTGGCCGAGCGTCTGTCGCTGCGTTATCAACCCCGTCTTGTCGTCCCGGCCGGGCTGTTCACCATCGGTCTCGGTTTCATGCTGATGAAACTTGGCAGCAGTGTCGCAGATGCGAGCTGGCTCACCATGCTGCCCGGCTGCATCCTGTCCGGTGTCGGGCTTGGCCTCACCAACACGCCGGTCACCAATACGACAACCGGTGCCGTTCCCGCTGCCCGTTCCGGCATGGCCTCCGGCATCGACATGAGCGCGCGAATGATCTCGCTTGCCATCAACATCCCGATCATGGGCTTCATTCTGGTTGAGGGCGTCTGGTCGTCGCTTAGGGCCAACCTGCCGTCCGGCGCGGATTTGCCCGCCCTGCGTTCGCTCGCGGAGAAGATCGCGGCGGGAACCGCGGGATCGTCGGTGGAGCGTGTTTCGGATGCACTCGTCCATCAGGCACTCGCGGACGGTTTCGGTCTGGTCATGCTTTATGCTGGCATCAGTGTCTGGTTGCTCGCCGCTCTGAGCTTTGTGGTTTTCGGCCCGGCGCGAAAGCTTGCCCACGGTTAGTGGTGCCCGGGCGCTGGGACGATAGTCAGGCGGATTTCAGGATTTGCAGTCCTGCCGAAGGTTGGGCGGCCGCAGTCTCCTCGCGGCTCCAGCGGCCAAAGGCGGAGCGCCCCAAAATCGCAATCGACGTATCCTCCTGCGGCGCATGGACGAGCACCGTCTGGATGTCGCGGAAATGTCGTTCGAGGCCCAGTTCGCTACCAAGACCTGGATTGCCGATGCCGCGCACTGCGATCTCGACGGCATCACGCAGCTGCCGGCCGGCAAGCAGCCTTGCCCTGATGAATCCTTCCGCATCGCCATTGTTGTTTTCGAGCGTGCCGAAAATGATCTGGCGGGCGCCGGAGACCAGAAGATCGATTTCGCCTGAAAGCGTTATGAAACGTTCCGTGCGGGCGATGGGATGGCCGAGATTGGCCGGCACACGCTCATGCGCGAAGCGGATGAACTTGGCCTGAGCGGCTTCTGCTACGCCGAGGTAAAGCGCTGTCAAAGCCAGCGTGAGTGCCGCATGCGCCCGGTTGTCCTGCTGGGCGACCGATGGATCGACGAGGTCGATGACGTTTTCCGCCGGGATTTCGACATTGGCATATTCGACATCGTGCGATCCCGTAGCGCGCATGCCGAGGCTCTGCCAGTTCTCGATGACCTTGATGCCCGGCAACCCGTTCGGCACCACGAATGTTCCCACCCGCGCCGGCGTTTCGTCAGTATGCGCCCAGACAAGGAAATGCGTGAGACCATATGCGCCCGTCACGAAGCGTTTTCGGCCCGTGATAGACCAGCCATTGTTTGTCCGGCGGGCGAGCGTCGCGGGCAGGCCACCGCGCGCCGGCGACCCCAGCTCCGGCTCGACACGCGCGGCATTGAGCAGCAACGGCCGTTGTTTGGCGTCCATCAGAAGCCGCCGGTAGAGATCTTCGGGCCAGTGGTTTTTCGCGGCCTGGGCGAGATGGGTAAAGATCGTCATGGCGCTGATCAGCGCCACGGAAGGATCGCCCCGGCCAAGTGCCGCGAGAATGTGGGCGGTATCGGCAAGCGTCGCTCCTTGGCCGCCATAACGTGTCGCAACCGTGCTTTCGAGGAGGCCGCTTTCGTGAACGGCACGGATACCCGTCCAGGGAAACTGGCCAGTCTGGTCCGCATCCGGTGCGGCCTGTTCAAGGATGCGAGCGGTTGCGTCTAGGACAGTTGGGTCATGAGACATGCGTGGTCGAGGCTCTCTGGCTGTGGGGAATACCATTTCCCCATCAGGGGCGATTGGCTCCGTCTGCACTTCAAAAAAATGCCCGGTCAGGCGACCGGGCCGGATCGCGGCATTATGCAGCGGTCTTTTTCTTCGCATCTTCCCGTTCGCGAATGCCTTCGCGGACAAGCGGCAGGATGTAGCGGCCATAATCCACCGCGTCGTTGTAATTGTCGTAGCCGCGGATCGAGATCAGGTCAGCGCCAAGATCGATGTAGTCGAGGATGGAATCCGCAATGGTGCGTGGCGAACCGACCAGCGCAGTGGTGGCGCCGCTGGCATTGGTGGCGGTGACCGTCGGATACCAGAGGGCGCGATCATGCACATCGCCGCGTGCGGCGATTTCCAGAAGCCGTTGCGAACCGACATTGGCCGGGCGCGGCGCGTTGAGCGGTGCGCGTGTTACACCTTTCTGGCGGTTCTCGTTCAACCGATCCAGAGTTCTGTGAGCCTTTTCCCAGGCAAGCTCGTCCGTCTCGGCGACGATCGGCCGGAATGTGACCCAGATCCGGGGGCGATCCGTGCGGCCCGCCTTTGCGGCTTCCGCATAGACCCGCTCGATCTGCTGCTTGGTTTCGGCAAGCGGCTCTCCCCACAGGCCGAAGATATCGCAGAGCGAACCACCGATGCGATAGGCGGCGTCCGAGGAGCCGCCGAGCGAAATCGGAATAAGCCCGTTTGTGGGCCGCACCGCGCTGCGGAATTGCTTGAACTGGTAATATTTTCCGTCGAAGTCGAAGGGCTCTTTCGAGGTCCAGGCCAGGCGCAGGATGCGGATATATTCCTCCTGGCGCTCATAGCGTTCTTCCTTGTTGAGGAAGTCGCCTTCACGCGCCTGTTCTTCATCGCTGCCGCCGGCAATGAAGTGCACCACGACACGTCCACCACTCAACTGATCGAGCGTCGCGAGCGACTTGGCCGCAACTGTGGGATAAACCGTGTTCGGCCGCAGGGCGACGATGATCTTGATGTTTTTCGTGTGCGCGAGCACCGTGGCGCCCAGCGTGAAAGGATCGAAAGACGATGAGGAGTAGGGGATCAGCGTATAGTTGAAACCGTAATCATCAAGGGCGCGGGCATAGCGCTCCAGAAAAACAGGATCCACAGGTGCGTCTGGAACGGGGTTTAGATCGTTCGATGCATTGGGAAAGCTTACGCTGATAAATTCCGCGGACATGGGCGCTCCTTCAGGTTCAATGCAAGCATGTTAGGGCGCGGCGCAGGAACGAGGAAGACAGGTCTTTCTTTTTCTATCGAATATGTAGAAAATATTCCCTGCGACGGCCTTCGATATAGGACCAGCAACCGCCGCCGCGTTTCCGTCTTCAAGTCGCTGCCACGAAGTGGCAATCGCTCGGTGCCCTAACGGTTACAAGGTGGGCGCCCAGCCCAGGCTCGAAGCCACCGTGTCCGCCAGATCGGTCAGCAGTTGTATGTTTTCGGCGAGACCGAAGGCAGGCGGCAAAAACAGCACGACCTCATCGGCTGCTGCAAGGCCAGGATCGTTGAATACCGATTCCAGCACCTGATCGGGCGTGCCCTGGAAAACGGGCGAAATTTGAAACCCCGCTGGCTGGGCTGCCTGTTCGAGAGCGCCTTTGGGGCGAGACGCGGCAATACCCTTGGTACGCCGCTCCAGATCATAGGCGGCGTATTTTTCGCGAAGCTCGGCCGTGGTGCCAACCAGGATGGAGGCGGCGACGGCGACCGGCGGCGGTTCCGTTGTCCATGTCTTGCGCCATGTGGAACGGAAGGCCTCGATGATGCGGGCCTGATATTCCCCGAAGCTCTCGCCTTCTGCCTGGTCGTGCTGGACGGTTCCCGAGATAAGGCCGATGCCGAGTTCCGCCGCCTGCACAGCCGAAGCAATGCTTGCTGCACCCTGCCGGATGCGCGAACGCAGTGTAGGGCTATGCGGCGTGACACGCAGTGCCGTGCCTTCCGGGTTGGATTGGCCGCCTTCGACACGGTGCAGGACATCGCCAGCGATTGCCGAGAGGAAGCGGGCCTGACGACGTCTGGCCTCTGTGCGGGCATCGGTGTCGACCGTGCCGAATACCGCGTCAAAGGCGGCGTTTGCGCCGGTCGAAATGGCAAGTTCCAGTCGCCCATCAATCAAAAGATCGGTCGTGCCGGCCGCCTCGGCAAGCAGAATCGGATCCTGATAGCGCATGGGGATGACCGCAGAACCGAGCGTAATATGCCGGGTATGCTGGCCGGCAGCGGCGAAGAACGGAAGTGGCGAGGACAGATAGTGATCGAAATGCCGCTGATAGGCCCAGCCGGACTGGTAGCCCAGTTGTTCGGCAGCCTTGAACAGCTCGATACCCTCACGCAGCCCCTGCGCCGGCCCGGCATCGTCGCTGAAAGATACGCGGGTATTGAAGCCGAGCCGCTGTTTGGGGCGGAAGGACGTGCACGCAGTATCGATGGGTGCAGCGATGGTCATGCGATCTTTTCCTTATCGTGAACCCGCCGGGGCAGCGGCTGTGGCGCACGGGCGATGGTTGCGGCACCGGATGGGATCGATTCCAGCAGCGACGCGGTATAGGGGTGCTGCGGATTGTCGAAGATATCGACGACCGTTCCATGTTCGACAATACGCCCGCGCTGCATCACCGAAACGGTGTGGGCGAGCTGGCGTACCAGTGCCAGATCATGGGAGACGAAAACATAGGTCAGGCCGAGCTTCGCCTGCAGCGAGAGCAGCACATCGACGATGTCTGCCTGGACGCTGACATCAAGTGCGGAGGTCGGCTCGTCGAGCACGATCACATCCGGTCGGAGAACCAGCGCCCTTGCAATGGCAACGCGCTGGCGCTGGCCACCCGAAAGGGCCGTCGGCTTGCGGTTGAGAAGGTGTTCGCTCAAGCCCACATTGGCCAAAGCCTCACGAACAGTTTCGAGCCGTTCCGCACGGGTTCCGATCTTGAAACGATCAAGCGGCTCGCGCACCAGCTGTTCGACACTCCAGGTGGGATCAAGCGAGGTAAACGGGTTCTGGTAGACGAACTGAAGATGGCGCCAGGTTGCACGCAGCGACGTGCGGGAGCGGCCGGTCAATTCTTCGCCGGCTACCGATATTGTGCCGGTGTCGGGTTCCTCGAGGCCAAGCAGCAGCCGAATGGTTGTCGTCTTGCCAGAGCCGGACTCGCCAACCAGCGCATGGGTGGTACCTGCAGGCACGTTGAAGGAGACGTTGTTGACCGCCGTCAGCACCCTGTCGCCGACCCTGAAATTCTTGGTGACGGCATTGACCGCGATCTTTGGCGTCGTGGTGGACTCTGCCTTCAGCAGACGGAAACCCGGATCGCGCAGCCGGGCGTAGCGATCCGGATTGAGTGCCGGCACGTCCGCATGCAGCTTCCTTGCATAGGCAGAGGCCGGTGCGGAAAACACCGATGCGGTGCTTCCGGCTTCCTGAACCTTGCCACCCTTCAGGACTACCAGCGAATCCGCCCGTTCGGCGGCGATCGCCAGATCGTGTGTGATGAGGAGCAGGCTGATATCCAGCTCGTGCTGCAACCGCGAGAGCAGATCGAGGATCCGCTTCTGGATCGTCACATCGAGCGCAGACGTTGGCTCGTCTGCGACCAGAAGTGACGGGCGCGGCAGAACCGCAAGGCCTATGAGCACCCGCTGCAACATGCCGCCGGATAATTGGTGCGGGTAGGACTCGTAGACAACACCCGGGTTTTCCAATCCCACCTGCGCGAAGGTCTCGAGAATGAGGGCCTTGCGGATCGCCTTGTCAGGCTCGTCGAGAAGTGCGGCCGCCTCCATGGCCTGCGCGCCGATTGTCCGCACCGGATTGAGCGAATTGCCTGGATCCTGCGGGACAAAGCCGATGGCGCGTCCCCGCAGCGGTCGGAAGTTGCGCTCTGGCAGTCCCAATATCTCCTGATCACCAAAGGTGACGTGGCCGGTGGCATGTCCCCCGCTTGGCAAAAGCCGAAGGACCGCGCGGGCGATTGTCGATTTGCCGGAACCGGACTCGCCAATGAGGGCAAGGCTCTTGCCACGGCCGAGTTCGAAACCGACATTGCTGACGACCTCCTGGCCTCCATAGGCAACAGAAAGATCGTTGACCCGGAGAAGCGGGACAGGAGCCTGCTGCGGCTGCGGTCTGGCCGCAAAGGTAACGGGGCGGGCGATAGTGGTGGTCAGTCTGTCTTGCGTAGCCATCGGCTGATCCTGTTTACAGAGAGGACGGTCGCGATTGTGACGAAGGCGGGGGCGTATACGAGCCACGGCCATTTGAGGTAATCCTTGCCGATCGAGATCAGCAGGCCCCAGTCGGAGGCGGGCGGCGGGTCGCCGTATCCGAGAAAGGCAAGGCTTGCGATCACGAGGATCGACTCGCCGAACTGCAACACGGCAAGCGGCAGCACCGAGCGTGACGCGTTGGGCAGAACATGGCGCAGAAGGATGAACCAGCGCGAGCCGCCGAGCAGGTACGAAGCCTCCACGAATGTCGCCTGTCTGGTCTTGATGACCTCCGCACGCGTGACGCGGGCAAAGACCGCCACGGCGGAGACGCCGGTGGCGATGGCGGCATTGATGGTCTCGAAACCGATGGCGGTGACCACGATCACCGCCAGCAGAAACTTTGGAATTGCCAAGAGAACATCGACCAGCCGGGCAAGTGTGATATCGACCCAGCCGCCGAGAAAGCCCGCAAGAAGCCCGATGAGACCGCCAGCGAAGACGCCGATGACGACCGCGACGAGCGCGCTGGAGACGGAAGAGGACGTGCCATAAACGACGCGTGCGTAGACATCGCGGCCAAGGTGGTCGGTGCCGAACCGATGCGCAAGACTTGGGCCGAGCAATTTGTCCGTCGGCACCCCGACGACCGGGCTGTGACTGGTAAACAGGCCGGGCGCCAGTGACCAGGCGACGACGAGCGCGATAATGGCGAAGGACAAGGCGACGGTCAGCGGTATCCGCAGGCCTGTCAGCCTGTTTGCAGGGGTCGCACCCGGCAGGGAAGCGTTCGAGGCGAAAGTCATGGTGTCACCGCCTTGGTGGTGGTGGAGGAATCCTCTGTAATGGCCAAGCGAGGCTTTCGCGCGCCGAGAATTTGCACGCGTGGATCGAGCAGGGGATAAAGAAGATCGGCAATCAGGTTGACGAGCACGAACACCACGGCTCCCAGCGAAACGATCGCTTGCAGGACAGGCAGGTCCTGCGTGCTCACGGAGCGCTGCACCAGGCTGCCGAGACCGGTTCGCCCAAAGACAGACTCGGTGATGAGTGAATTGCCAAGCAGTTCACCGACGGTGATGGCGATCACGGTGACGACGGGCAACGAGGCAGGCTTGAGCAGATGCTGTGCAAACAGCCGCGCCTGTCCGATGCCGCGGCTGCGGGCGACGGCCGCGTATTCCTGTTCTGCCTCCCTGTCGAGGTTCGCTATAAGCACCTCGGCGATTTGCGCAGAGAAAGGAATTCCGATTGTGATTGCGGCAAACACCGTTGCCCAGAAGCTATCTGGTTCGATAACGCGGAAGAGGCGCAGCTGAAAGCCGAAGAGATGGATCAGTATCAGGCCAATCACAAAATTCGGTGTCGAGAGAAACAGCGATGGGAAAGCTCGTAGCAATCCCTGGCCGTAGCGCTTTGGTACCACCTGGGTTCCGTAAGCAACGGCCATTGCCAGAATCAAGGCGACGGCAAGTCCCGTGGATGCAAGGATCAGTGTCGATGGCAGCACTTCAGCGATGAGGGTCGCCACCGGCCGGTTGGAGCGCATCGACATGCCCAGATCGCCAGTCAGAAACCCCGACAGGGACGACCACAGCTGCACGAGAACCGGTCTGTCGAGGCCCTGCGCGGCGATGATTTCCGCGATCTCCTGCTCGGTGAACCCGTTTTGCGGGTTCCGGAGCACGCTGGTGATCGGGTCGCCAGGCAGGATGCTGACGACCACGAAGGTGAAGACATAGGCCAGCAGTATGACGACGACCGCCTGGCCAAGCCGCTTTGCGGCGTAGGTTAGGTAGGCATTGCTCATGCCGGTGACCTCCTTCAACGTTGCCTTGTTGTGCGCATCAGTCGCTGATGGAGGCGGTGTAGTAGCTGGCATAAGCCACGCCGTTATACACTTCGCCCTTCAGCTTCGGGGACTGCACGTAGATCCGCTGCACGATCTGCGTTCGCGGAATGAAATAGCCCTGCTCAAGGACATATTTCTGCAGCTCATCGAGAAGCGGGCTGCGCTCGTCGACAGAGCCGGCGCCGGCGATCTTGTCGCGCAATCCGTTGAGCGTCGCGTCGCGGTCGTCAAGGGCGAACCAGTTCTCGCCATTATTGGCGTTGGTGAGAATGCTGGCGACGGTGCCTGCATCGATGAAGCTGCGCGTCACCTCATAGGTCGGGATCGCCGCACCGCCGAATTTGACCTTTTCACCAAAGGTCACGACGTCGTAAGCGCGGATAGCGACTTTCCAGCCGAGCTTGCCGAGTTGCTGGGCGATGAGTTCATCGACCGACTTGGATGTCGCGAGATAGGGATTGGAGTGGATCGTCAGCGACAGCGGTTTGCCGTCTTTGGTCCTGATACCATCGGCACCCTTGACCCAGCCCGCCTCGTCGAGTAGCTTTTCGGCCTTGGCGGGATCGTAAGCGAGAAGTGCGCTGTGGTCGGTCGCGCCCGGCACGTTGCTCTGGATGAAGGACGTGGCGAGCTTCCAGTCCGGCGTATAGACGGTGTCGATGATTTCCTGACGGTTTACGCCGGCCTGAAGTGCCTGGCGAACCTTCACATCATCATAGGGCGGAAGCTTGGTGTTGACCGCCCAGCCGTTGACGAAGCCGAGATAACGCGGCGTTGCGACGGTAAAGCCCTCTTCGTGCAGTGACTTCAGTTCCTGCGGCGAAGCATTATAGGCGACATCGGCCTGGCCGGACTGGACCGAGGCGACACGCAACGACGGTTCCGACACCAGCTTATAGGTGATGGAATCGAGGAAGGCCGGGCCGGTGTGGCCAACGGCGGCAGGACCCCAATTGTAATCCTTGCGCTTGACCAGCTTGACGTAATCTCCCTCCTTCCAGGATTCGACCACATAGGGGCCGCTGCCGGAAGTCTTGCTGAGATCGGCCTGCTGGGTGGCGGGCTGGGCGATGGTCTTCGGCGAGATCAGGATCGAGCCGTGGTAACCGAGCGTCGGAATAAAGCCGAGCGTCGGCTTCTTGAAGAAGACCTTCACCGTGGATGCGTCCACCGCTTCAGCATGGTCGTAGGTCTTGGGGAAAAGACCGATCGGGTTGATGCCTTCGCTCTTGCGTCCGGCATACCAGATGTCGAGATTGGCGACGACCGCCGCTGCATCCAGCGGTGTGCCATCGGAGAAGGTCACGCCGTTTTTGAGGTGAAGCGTGAATTCGGTGGCATTGTCGTTCTGCTCCCAGCGCTCGGCAAGCCAGGGGCTGACCTTACCATCGGCATCGACATAAAGAAGCTTGTCGGCGACATGGCCCCAGATATGGCCCTGAAAGCTGGAAATGGCGCTGTTGTTCGGGATCCAGGTGTCGCCGAGAGAATCGATGAGGAAGGTGATGTCGCCGCCATTGCGGGGGGTATCTGCTGCCTCAACCGGAGCAGGCGCCATCGTCGTCAGAAGCGCGATTGCCCCTGCGAGAGTGGTGGTCAGCAGACCCCGACGGGAGAAGGAAAAAAGCGAAGAACGTATCGTCATTAAGAAATCCTGATTGGTCGCGTTGTTTCTTGTCTTTGTGATTTCAGGAACTATCGCCGCTCTGCGCCGGTCTTTTGCGGGCACACGAAAGGCTTCACACGACAGCCTTGCCGGTGGTTTCAATGTCCTGAAATCGGGAAAAATGTGCCTGCGTTACCTCTTGGAGGGTCCGACCGATGTTACGGCTTAGCCGTTACTTTTAGCCATTGACGGCTCGTTCGATCGCAGGCCGTGCTTGCTGATACATCGTGCGGTCATGACGCGGTCCCTTGTTTTGAAATTCGGTTCTTGATGTCTAACGTAGCAGGGTGGCCAGAAGGAGAAAGACCAGTTGTTCTTTTTCTATCGAATTAATGGATTATTTTGCCGCGGTTTCCGAAGGTGGTAGGATCAGCTTTTCCGACGCCCGGAATACGTTGGCGGTGCGATTTTTCCGGCAGTGCCGGAACACCGGTCCCTCACTTATTTTGCAAATGCCATCTTTTCGAAAATCCGCACCGGAGGCGCCTCACCGGCAAAACGTTCGACCTCCACTCTGGTAATCTGACCGGTCGATCCCTGCGCCAGTTTCGAGGTGCCGATGTCGCGCGTCAGGATGTTCGGATTGCCGTGAATGCACATCGCTTGCTCTGCATGCCGGTCATGCGGTTCGAACCACGCACCCGTTGCCAGCTGCATCACGCTGTTGCGCACATCCGTGCTCAGGACGGCTGCGGCGAGGCAGCTGCCACGACTATTGAACAGCCTGATGATATCGCCATCGGCAATGCCCCGGCGGGCTGCATCTTCGGGGTTGATGCGCACGGGTTCCCGGCCCTTAATCTTGGTGGAGCGGCTGAAAGCGCCATAGTCGAGCTGGCTGTGCAGACGCTGATGCGGCTGATTGCAGACCAGATGCAGCGGATAGAGCGCTTCGTCTTCCGGTTTCGTCCTGCCGGGATACCATTGCGGATGGCCGCCGCAATCGTCATAGCCGAAACCCTCGATCGTCTCGGAGAAGATTTCGATTTTACCGGATGGTGTCTTCAGAGGGAAGGCTATGGGATCATCACGGAAGGCACGCGCAGGCCCTCCGTCATCCGGCTTGAGCGGCAGACCTATCTCTCCACGTTCCCAGAACGTTTCGAAATCGGGAGCCTCATGCCCACCGGCGGCAAGCGCCCCACGCGTTGTTTCATAGAGGAAGGCAAGCCATTCCCGGCTGCTACGGCCTTCGGTGAAGGTTTCGAATTTGCCGAGCCGGCGCGCGATCTCGGAGAAGATTTCGTAGTCGTCGTGCGCCTCACCAACCGGTTCGATCAGCTTTTTCATCGCGATCATCAGAGGATCGCGGTCGGCGGCGCCAATGTCGTCGCGCTCCAGAGTTGTCGTCGCCGGCAGCACGACATCGGCATGCCGCGCAGATGATGTCCATGCGGTTTCGTGCACGATGATGGTCTCGGGCCGTCTGAACGCTGCCCGTAGCCGGTTGATATCCTGATGGTGGTGGAACGGGTTACCACCCGCCCAGTAAACCAAGCGGATATCGGGATAGTGCATCCTCTGGCCGTTATAGTGAAATTCCCCACCAGGATTGAGCAGCATGTCGGCAATACGCGCGACCGGAATGAAATCCGCGACCGGGTTTTTGAACTGGTTAAGTGTCGGCAGGGGAACGGCCAGCAGGTTCTTCCCGACATTGCCCAAAGCGCCGAGGGAATAGGAATATCCGCCGCCGTCGAGGCCAATCTGACCGAGCATGGCGGCAAGAACGATCCCCAGCCAGACGGGTTGCTCACCATAATCGGCGCGCTGAAGCGAATGGCTGACAGTGATCAATGTTCTCGCGCGCGCCATGGTGCGGGCGAGTTCCCTAATAGTTTCCGTGCCGATGCCGCAGAGCCCGGAAGCCCATTCGGGGCTTTTCGCCACACCATCGGTCCGGCCGAGTAGGTAGTCTTCGAAACGCTGATAGCCGACGGCATAGCGGTCAAGAAACGCCCGATCGTGCAGGCCCTCGGTGACGAGAACATGCGCAAGTCCGAGCATCAGCGCGACATCGGTACCGGGTATGACCGGCAGCCACTCCGCATTGAGGTCTTTCGGAAAATCGTCTTTTAGCGGGCTGATCAGCACGAATCGCGCGCCGCGTGCACGTGCGCCATTCAGCTTCTGTGGCACGATATGCACGCTGTTGCCGCCGCCATGCACGTCCGTATTCTTGATCGCCATGCCGCCGAAGGCGACGATCAATTCGCTGCTGCGCTCGATTGCATCCCAGGTAACGCTCTTGCGGTCGAAATGATCATAGGGTCCGAGAACATGCGGAATAATGACCATCGCCGCGCCGGAACTATACGTGTTGACGGAGCGCACATATCCGCCAAGCGTATTCAGAAAACGGTGGACCTGACTTTGCGCGTGATGGAAACGTCCGGCGCTCGACCAGCCGTAGGAGCCGCCGAACACGGCCTGTGGGCCGTAATCGCCGTAAACCCTTTGAAGTTCCTTCGCGACGAGGTCCGCCGCCTGCGGCCAATCGACCTCCACATAGTCGTCCGCCCCGCGTATCTGCGCGTTGCCCGGTTTTCCCTCCAGCCAGCCGCGCCTGACCGCCGGACGCCGGATGCGCGCGGCGCTATCGGCGATTGCCGGCAGATTGGCGAGCAAGGGCGAGGGGTGTGGATCGTCCGGATGCGGACGGATATCGAGCTTGCCATTCCGGTAGCTGCCGGAAAAGGCGCCCCAGTGGGAGCTGTGGGTCTTGTAATTATCCATCTGCGAAATCCCGCACGGTCAAAGCGTTTCTCGGCGGCTGGGCAAGTCTTGGCTCGGCAGGATCTTGCCCGGGTTCATGATGCCGGCCGGATCTATGGCGTTTTTGATGATGGCCATGAGGTCCACCGCGTCGCCGTGTTCCTGCCGCAGATAAGCGATCTTGCCGGTGCCAACCCCATGCTCGCCGGTGGAAGTGCCGCCAACCGAGATGGCGTGCTGCACCATCTTCTTGTTGATTGCCGCCACCTCGTCGAGTTCGGCTTGATTTGCAGGGTCTACGGCGAAGACCACATGATAGTTGCCATCGCCGACATGGCCGAGAATGGCGGCGGGCACGCTGCAGTCGCGTAGCAATTCCCGGGTCCTGACGATGCAGCCGCTCAACTCGGATACCGGCACGCAGACATCGGAAGACCAGCCCCTGGCGTTCGGGCGCTGCGAGACCACGGCGTAAAACGCGTTGTGGCGCGCCTTCCAGAGGCGGTTGCGATCTTGCGGCGCATTCGCCCATTCGAAATCCCTGCCGCCATTGTCTTCCACTATGGCAGCGACCATCTCGACCTGCTCCTTCACGCCAGCAGGCGAGCCGTGGAACTCGAAGGCGAGCGTGTCCTCGACCTTGAGGGAAAGACTGGAATAGGCGTTGACGGCCTCGATCAGGCCACGGTCCATTAATTCCATTCTCGCAACTGGAATGCCGAGCTGCACGACCGTAATGGCTGCCGCAACTGCCTGTTCGACGCTTTCGAAGGAGCAAAGTGCAGCCGAGATGGTTTCGGGAATTCCGTAGAGTCGCAACGTCACTTCCGTGATGATGCCGAGCGTCCCCTCGGAGCCGACGAACAGCCGCGTTAGGTCATAACCTGCTGATGATTTACGCGCCCGCCCGCCGGTGCGGATGACCTGGCCGTTCGGCAAGACGACTGTCAGCGACAGCACGTTTTCTCGCATTGTGCCGTAACGCACGGCGTTTGTGCCGGAAGCGCGGGTTGCCGCCATGCCGCCGATGGACGCATTGGCGCCAGGATCGATCGGAAAGAACAGGCCCATGTCGCGCAGGTGCGTGTTCAGTTGCTCGCGCGTGACGCCGGCCTCCACCGTGCAATCGAGATCCTCGGCGCTGATACGGACGATTTTCGACATGCGCGACAGATCGACCGAGACACCGCCACGCACTGCCGTCAGATGGCCTTCGAGGGAAGTGCCGGTGCCGAAGGCGATGACGGGAACACCTTCAGCGGCGCAAAGCCGCACGGCTTCCGCCACATCATCCGTGCTCTCGGCGAAAACGACGGCATCCGGGATCGCTGGCGTATGGTGGGATTCGCCACGGCCGTGTTGTTCCCGCAATGCCTGCGCGGTGGAAAAATGCTCGCCGAAACGGTTGCGCAAAGCGTCCGAGAGAGCGGGAGGCAGTGCGCTCATCGCGATACTCCGCGCGAAGAGGGCGGGAAAAGAGACATGAGAAACTCCACGGGAATGGTCTGGAGAGAGCCATGGCCGGGTTGCGGCCACGGCGTGACAGTCACCCGGTTTTCGGCGGGGATCAGGCGGCCAGTTTTTCGCCCTTGAGATGACGTTCGAGGAAAGGCAGGCTGTCCTGTCCCCAATACAGTTCGTCCTCGTAGCGGAATGTCGGAAGCCCGAACACACCGGCTGCCTTTGCGGCCTCATAATTGGCTTTCCGGATGGCTTCCACGGCATCGCTTCCGCCGCGTTCGTCCAGCGCCGCACCGTCGAAACCAGCTTTGTCAGCGATTGCGCGGCGAACTTCGGCATTGCCAATATCTTCGCCTCCTTCCCAGAAAGCTTCCTGAAGCGCCTTGGTCAGCCTCAACCAGTCCTCGCCCGCATCGATCGCGGCAATGACCATGAAGCCGGCCGGCGTGGGATCGGAAAGGGCGGCGCGATTGTCGAAGTTAAGGGACTTGCCGCGCAGTGCCGCCCATCGCTTCAAATCCTTCGTCCAATAGGCGCGGCGCGCTTCCGGACGGTTGCGTGAGTAGATGGCGCCATTATCCTCGATCAGCGGGATGACATAGGGCCGTATCGTGGCGTTGTGCTCGGCGGCGAGCGCGGCGAAAGGCTCCAGGCCGAGAAAGGCCCAGGGGGAGCCGATGCCGAAGAAGTAGTCGATGGTCTTGGTCATATCTTGTCTCCTGAGAATATCTCGCCGGTGGCGAGATCGAATACCGAGAGCGCACAGTCCCGGGCGATGAGTACGGCATGCGGATCGCGCCCGACCGCGACGGTGGCAAGTGCGCCTTCGTAAAGAAGCGAAAGGTGGGAGGCCGCCTGATCCAGTCGCACCCCCGCGTTCGACATGACGGTCTCGAAAATATCCCGCACCATTCTTTTGTGGGTTCGAGCCACGGTGACGACGCGTTCGGAATCGCCGTGTTCGGCAACCGCGAGTGCAAAGGCGCAGCCCCTGAATTCCGGGCTGTCGGCCTTCTCGTAAAGCCGCTCGAAAATCACCCGCAGTTGGTCCCTTGGATCAATAGTCGCTGTCAGAACATCCTTCAGCGAGCGAATGACACGGTCGTGGCGATCCTGAAGATAGGCCGCGACAAGATGATCCTTGGACGGAAAATGCCGATAGAGAGTAGCTTTTGCGACCTTCGCTTCTTCGATGATGCGGTCGATACCGACCGCCCGGATACCTTCGGTATAAAACAGCGCTCCGGCGGCGGTGAGAATCTGGTCTGGAATGGCTTCTCTCATTTTATCGCTTCAGCTTGGTGGTTTCATGGGAAGAACGGGTCGCACGCATCATTGCGCGGCGGCGAGACCGGTTTTGTCGCGCTCGTGGAGCTGCCCGACAAAAGAGAGGATCGCGTCAAGCGGCACCGCCTTCGAGAAGGCGCCCTGATGCGCCAGCCTGCCGCCAAGAGACTGGATAGCCTCGTTATACGGTGTCGCGACGTTATGCAGACGGCCGAGCAGCACAATCTCACCGTTGAGAAAATCGACCTCGCTGGAAGCGCCCCGGGCAAAGCTCTGCCAGGTCGATTGCTGGCCGGGCTGAATGCCGCTGTTTTGAGCGATGCTCCAGCCTGAAATATCGACAGCCCGTTCAGAGGGAGAGGCGAGATTGTAGCCTGCTACCTCAAGCGTCTGGCGGGCTTCATTGACCAGCGCTTCGGCGATCGATGCTCGCAGATCGTCTTCTCCGTCGAACAGATCCAGCGCATTGCGGACGTTATGAAGCAGTTTTGCCGATTTCCAGCGGCGGATATCGCTGCTGGTTTCCGCAAGATAATTAGCGCGTGTGAGGTCTGCGGCAATCTCCTTCGCCGTTTCGTCGGAACCGGCCGGGAAGCGCCCGATCGTGACCACGCCGACCTGCGGATTGCCGGCCGCCGCAACCGCGCCGGTTTGTGTAAACCGGGCAGGGGTCAGAATACTGGCGCCGTAGACATTGGCGAAGGTCCTGAGCGCCAGCGCTTCCGTCGCCAGACCGTTCTGAAAGGTAACCACCGGCAACTGCGTGGCTGTTAGACCTTCCACGCCGGATACCTGTCGCCATGACCAGTCTGCCAGAGTGGCTGCCGCATCCTGCGTTTTGACGGTCAGCAGCAGGATATCGTCGGGCGCCAGGTCCGGCGGAGCAGATACGTCGAAGGCGTTCAGCCTTATTTGCTGCGTGCCTGAGGGGCGTTGGTAGCTCAGCCCCTGTTCAATGATGGAGGCAATTTGTGCGCCGCGTCCGACCAGAGCATATTTGATGCCGGAAAGCTCGAACTGTGCGGCAAGGCTCGCGCCAACCGCGCCTGCGCCAATGATAACGTATCGTGTCACCTTTTCCTCCAATTCAACCGGGCCGATAATGCGCCAGTATCAATTGCAGCGGTGCGGTTTGCTGGATCGATACGGGATTTCGCTCAACATCGGTCCTCCCTGATGGCGACCAATGATGACAGCTAAACTAGGCATGAGGAGCGCCTCAAGAAAGACAGGTCGTTCTTTTTCTATCTATTTTATAGAAAATAATTCGGCGTAAGGAAAATTTGCGATCACCTTATTCCCGACAGCAGTCCTGGCGCGGCGAAACCCTGGAATAAGCCCCAACGAAGCACACCGTCAGCGCGCGCGGGAGAGCATCAACTCGCCGGGATTTTTCAGGAGGCCGCCTTGAAGAGAACCGTGACGACGGTTCCGCCGTCCTGTCGCGGATCTATCTGCAAATCGCTGTCATGCGCCCTTGCGATCGCTCGAGCAATCGACAGGCCGAGGCCGGTGCCACCGGTCTTACGTGCACGCGACGGCTCTGTGCGCCAGAAGAGTTCGATGCCGTGTGCCTCGATGCCGGGGGGGAAACCCGGCCCCTTGTCTTCGATTGTTATGAAGGGACGTCCTTCCCGGACTCCGGTCGAGCAGAAGAGGCTCTTCCCGCTCGCCGCATAGCGGCGTACATTATCCATCAGGATGAGCAGCAGCTGTTGAAGGCGTTGAGGGTCGCCGCAAATTGGAGCCGTCTGCAGCGACATATCGAGACGAATTCCTGCCTCTTCGAGAAGAGGCCGTGCCGCCTCCGCCACGGCCGCGCATTCGGTAGCGAGATCGAGTGGCCGCATCTCCGTAACGAGACTGTTGGTTTCTGCCAGCGAGAGCGTCCGCAGGTCATCGACGAGACGCGCAAGTCCTTCCACATGGCCGATGAGGTGGCGAATGGCCTGCTTGTCGAGCGGAAAGACGTCATCGGCAATGCCGTGTAAACGGCCTTGCAGGATGGTCAGCGGGGTGCGCAGCTCGTGGGCTACCGCCATGGTGTTGAACTTCAACCGGCGCTCCATCATCTGAAGCTCCTGCGTCAAAGTCTCGAAACTGTCGACCAGAAATCCGACTTCGGCGATGCGGCTCGCCTTGATCTTTGCGCCTCCGCTGAAGTCGCCGGTCGCCATGCGCCGCGCCGCGTCGGCAAGTTCGCCGAGAGGTGCTGCAATGCGCCGGGAGATGAAATAACCAAGCAAGCTGCACAGGAAGACACCGAGCAATCCAAAGAGGAACACCGATTTGAGAAGTTCGCTATCTGCCTGGTCCTCCAGGCCCGGTAAAACCTCGATAAGGGCCTGAAGCTGGCTCTGATCCGGCATCACGCCCCGGTCAATATCCGAGAAAGCCTTGGCGGCATCAGGCGATAGTTGGGCAAGGATGCGCTCCTCAATGGTGTCCGAATACCAGGAAACGCCGAAATAGACCAACGCAACCGCAAAGATGAGCATTGTGGTGATTGTGATCGCCGTCATCGTGCGCAGGCGGAGCCGCCGGAACCTCATGATGTCTGCTCCCTGGCAAGTCGGTAGCCGATGCTGCGCACCGACACCAGATAACCGCCAGCACCGTGATCCGACAGTTTTTTACGCAGATTGGCGATGTGCGTATCGACCGTGCGTGCCAGCGCATCGCTTTCCGGCAGGCAGGCATCCAGAAGATCGGCCCGCTGAAAGGCATAGGTGGGGCGACGCGTCATATGGGCAAGAATTCTGAATTCGCTGAGCGTCAACGGCAGAACGGTTCGTCCCGCATCGCTGCAAACAGCCGCGATGTAAGCTTCGGTATCTATTTCGATGGCGCCGAAACGCAGGATTCCTCCGCCAGTTGGCTGACGCGAGCGTTTTAGAACGGCATTCACCCGGGCGACCATTTCCTGCGGGTTGAAAGGTTTGACGATGTAGTCATCGGCACCCAGGCGCAGACCGGTCAGCTTGTCCATATCTTCGGCAAGGGCGGTGACCATGATGATCGGTGTATCACGCTCCCGCCGTATGCGTGTCAGCACATCGATGCCATCGAGCTTCGGTAGCCCGATGTCGAGAAGAATGAGATCCGGCCGCAGCATGGAGAAATGCGTCATGGCCGTCTCGCCATCCCCGGCTCTAACGGTTCTGTATCCGTCACGAATGAGATAGGCGTCCAGAATCTGCATGATGTCGGGGTCGTCTTCGACGATGAGAATGAGACCTTTGTCCATGCTGACCTTACGAACTTACTGATATTACCGCTTTATTGCCGGGACGCTAAGCCGACGCAAAGCGCCGGGCAAGAGCCTTCTCACGAGATAGATGCGGCAGGCACGCTTTTCCTCTCAGTCTTGGGACTTCCTCCGCAGAACCTTGACATTTCTACAGAAGAAAGCTGGCCATGCACCAGTATCTCTCCCATAAGACCGAACAGAAATGGCCAGGCCGGCCCGAAAAACCGAAGTTCCGCTTTGCCGTCATCCCCACGGCGCGCCAGACTTTCGCATGGGTTTCCGGCAGCCCATCCCTGCTCGCGCTTTCGACCACGCTTGCAATGATGGTCTTCTTCACTGTCAGGCCGGATATCGATCTTGACGCCAGTCGCTGGTTCTGGACAGATGGTTTTCGTCTTGGCGAGGATCAATTCCTGATTTCCGTCCGCGATCTGAACCGCGCACTTCCCGCCATTTTATTGTCCACGCTTGTCTGCCTGCTCCTTGCCACGCCATTTGTCTCCGGCGTGCGGCGTGCCATCCGCCCTCACAAACTGCTACTTGTTCTCACCTTTTATGCGCTTGGGCCGGGTGCGACCGTGCATGTGCTGAAAAACCTGTTCGGACGTGCCAGACCGCGGCATATCAGTGAATTCGGGGCGGATTTGTTTTTTACGCCCGTTCTTTCCCTCGATGGCAGCTGTTCGCGCAACTGCTCCTTTCCATCCGGCGAAAGCGCGTCCGCAATCGCCCTGCTGGCGTTCATCATCTTCCTGCCGGAAAAATTTCGCCTGAGCGCCACGGCGATCTTGATGCCGTTCATCGTGCTTTGCTCCCTAAACAGGGCAGCTATGGGCGCACATTTTCTCTCCGATGTCCTGATTGCATGGCCACTGATGCTCGCCGTGTTCCTCCCACTGCATCGGCTGTTCACGAAGCATGGGAACACAATCGACACTGCGTTTCTGCGCTAATTCATGGGAATACGGCATAGCGCCGAACAAAGGTCATGCCCCGAGCAATAAATTTGTGTCCGGGGTTCGTCCGCCGCCTGTTCAAATCGCACATGCCCGTGCCTGTGGTCTGGTACGGGCATGTGCGGACGAGGACTGCCTTATTTCACTTGGGCTACGACCAGCTTGCCATCCGCACGTTCGGCGATGAACTCGATGTTCGCGCCTTCCTTGAGCTTGGCGAGCAGGGCATCGTCCTTGACGCGGAACACCATCGTCATGGCGGGCATGTCGAGGTTCTTCAGTTCCTCATGAATGATGGTGACTTTCTTGGCGGTAGCGTCGACCTTCTTCACCGTACCCTTGGTGAATTCCTGTGCGAATGCGCCAAAGGGGGCTGTAAGCAACAGAGCGGCTGCAAGGGTAATTTTAACGATTGTCTTCATGGTCAGATTCCTTTTTTCGATTGGTTACTTGGCCGAAACTTTGAGATCGCCGCGCATGCCGGCCTCGTAATGTCCGGGCTTCAGGCAGGCGAATTCGAACATGCCGTCATTGGTGAATTTCCAGATGATTTCGCCGCTTTCGCCCGGCGCAAGGCTGATTGCGTTCGGATTGTCGTGTTCCATCTCCGGGGCCTTTGCCATGGCGGCCTTGTGCTCCAGATTTGCGCTCTGTTCGTCGAGAATGAATTCATGGTCCAGCTCGCCGACATTCTTCACGGCAAAGCGAACGGTCTTGCCCTTCTTGAATTCGAACTTGGCGGGCGTGAACAGCATCTTGCCATCAGGCGTTTCCCTCATGGTGACCTGTATGGTCTGGGTTACCTTGGATTTGTCGCCGGGTTCGCCGATCGCCATCGCTTCATGGCCGCCGCCGTGGGTGCCCGATGCGAAGGCGGGTGTGGCAAGAGCGGTGAGAAGCAGTGCAAGTTTCAGTCTGGTCATCGAATTTTTCCTTGGTTCTGGTGGGGATATGGTCTGCACGATCAGCCGTGTTTCATCGGTTTCGGCGTGATCTGTGTTTTCGGATCATTGGTCTTTTCGGTATCCGGCACGTCGCCGGTCCATTCCCAGGCCTGGGTACCGGGCGGGTTTTGGTACCAGCCGGGATCTGAGTAATCGCCCGCGGAGATGCCTTCGCGGACCTTCACCACGGAGAACATGCCGCCCATTTCGATGGGGCCGTGCGGACCCCAGCCGGTCATCATGGGAACGGTGTTCTCAGGGATTTCCATCTCCATCGCGCCCATATCGGCCATGCCGGCTGTACCCATCGGCATGTATTCCGGCCGCACCTTTCGGATCTTTTCGGTGACGGTCTTCTTGTCGACGCCGATGAAGGTCGGGACATCGTGTCCCATCGCATTCATCGTGTGGTGCGACTTGTGGCAATGGATCGCCCAGTCGCCGACATATTTGGCGTCGAATTCATAGGCCCGCATGGCGCCGACGGGGATGTCGATGCTGACCTCCGGCCACCGGGCCTCGGGCCGCACCCAGCCGCCATCCGTGCACGTCACCTCGAAATCATAACCGTGCATGTGGATCGGGTGGTTGGTCATGGTCAGGTTGCCGACCCTGACACGCACCCGGTCGTCCTTGGAGACCACCAGCGGATCGATGCCCGGAAATACCCGGCTGTTCCATGACCACAGATTGAAGTCCGTCATGGTCATGATTTTCGGAACGTAGGAGCCGGGATTGATGTCGAAGGCGTTGATCAGGAACACGAAGTCGCGATCAACAGGCATGAAGGTCGGGTCCTTTGGATGGACCACGAAAAAGCCCATCATGCCCATCGCCATCTGCACCATCTCGTCTGAATGCGGGTGGTACATGAAGGTGCCGGACTTCACGAGCTCGAACTCGTAGACGAAGGTCTTGCCAACGGGGATATGCGGTTGCGACAGGCCGCCGACACCGTCCATGCCTGATGGCAGGATCATGCCGTGCCAGTGGACCGTTGTATGTTCCGGCAGCTTGTTGGTCACGAAAATCCGCACCCGGTCGCCTTCTACGGCCTCGATGGTCGGGCCGGGTGACTGGCCGTTATAGCCCCAGAGGCGGGCCGTCATGCCCTCCGCCATCTCGCGTTCCACTGGCTCGGCGACAAGGTGGAATTCCTTGACGCCATTGTTCATCCGGAAAGGCAGGGTCCAGCCGTTGAGGGTGACGACCGGATTGTAATCGGGACCGGTAGTGGGGTTGACGGGGGCTTGCGTCGCTGCCGTTTCCATCACGGCCGCTTCCGGCAGGCTGCTATTCGATGTCTTTGCCCAGGCCGCCGTGGAGACCATTGCGGCGCCGACGCCCAGAAAGTTTCTTCTATTGAACATGGTCGTTTCCTTTCTCAGTGTCCGCCACCGCTGCCGCCACCAGTGGCGGCAACTTCGGTCTCCGCGCCTGCCGTACCCGCGCCACCGCCGTAGATGGCGGGCGCAAGGCCGGCTTCCGCGAGCCAGAAGTCACGTTTGGCATTGATGGCGAGCAGGTTCGAATTGACCTTTTCGCGACTGTCGGCGAGCAGTTCGAAGGTGTTGGTGAGCATGCCGTTATAGGTCAGCAGCGACTCCTCCTCGATCTTGGTCCGCAGCGGCACCACGCTGTTGCGATAGTGCCGGGCGATGTCGTAGTTCGAGCGATAGGCCTGATAGGCGGAGCGGGCTTCGGAGCGGATATTGACCGCTTTTTCGGCCAGCAGGTTTGCTGCGCGCATATAGGCGAGTTCGGATTCCCGCATTCTTGCCCGACCGGAATCGAAGATCGGAATGACGAATTCCAGCTCGGCATTGCCGGTCGTCTGTTTGTGTTTTTCGCCGTCTTCAAGTTCGCGTTCGGTCTCGAAGCCGGAACGAAGTTCTAGATCGGTAACGTATCGGGTAGCTTCTGTGAGTTTGAACGACCGGGCGGTCGATTCCAGATCGAGCTTCGCCATCTGCAAATCCACCCGGCGTTGCAGCGCCTCGGCCTCGATCATCTCACGTTTGACGAGATCCTTTGGAAGCTGGGGCAGGCGGTTGGGGATGGAGTAGTCTATGTCCGCGCCCCACAGGCCCATCAGCCTTGTCAGTTCCTCCTTCGCAAGCCGGGCTTCAAGCCGCGCCTTGGCGATCTGGCCGGTCAGTTCGGCATAGAAGACCTGCTCGCGAGCCTGGCCTTCCTTGTTCAGCGAGCCTGCTTCGCCAAGCTTCCTTGCAAGTTCCGAGGCGGCATCCGCGGCTGTCTGGGCCTGCGCCAGCTGGCCGACATTTTCCCAGGCAGCAACCGCCGTGATCCAGGCGCGGCGGGTATCTGCCGCCAATTGCAACGTCTTCAGCGCGGCTGCGAGCTGCGCCTTTCGGAAGCCGGTATCGGCAATCTCGACATTCTGTTTGAGCGTGGCCAGTGCCAGAATATTGGTGACGATCACACCCTCGATCGCCTTGTAGGCCCGGAGCCCCGGAGTGCCGATCCCCGTCAATCCGATGCCGACCCTCGGATTGACCAGCATGGTCGATTGCCAGGCGGTTGCGGCCGATTCACCCAGATCGGCATAGGCCGCCTGAAGGCCCTTGTTGTTGAGGAGCGCGACCTGAACCGCCGTCTCGACATCGATTGTTTTCGCTGACATCAGCGATTTGACGCGGGTTGCGGTTGCCTGTGCCTCGGCCCGGTTCTGTATCCAGACAGTCTGCTTTCCTGTCGCCTCGGTCGCCCTGGCCGAGACGGTGGTGAAGCCTGCGTTCTTCGAGGTGTAGTCGGCGGCCGTGACGCAGCCGCCAAGAACGAGCGGGACGGAAAGGACAGCCGTGAGTTTGATCACGCGTAGCGTCATGATGCGTCTCCTTTCGGAGCCTGCGCATCGTTCTGGTTTCGCCAGGGCTTCGGGTCCACCGGAGCACGGTGCGAGTAACCTGTGACCGGTGTCTGATAACGCAGAGGGGTGACGCCTAGCGACGGGTTTGCCGCGTCTTCATACGAGGCGGCCTCGTTCATCGAGGATGTGGCTGTGCAGCCGCCCAATAAAAGGGGCGCTGCAACCACGATGTAGATAGGGTTCATGGTAATTTCCGAACAGGAGATGCAACGGCGCGACGGCGCTAAAGCCGTTCACGCACGATCATTGCCCGAGAGGCGGGCTTTGCCTGTTCAGATATTCGGTGGACGGTGAAGCAGCGGGATCTGGCCCACGGTCTTGCTGTCGTCAAGGAAGGAACGGATGGAATTGACGACTGGTCCGCCAAGGGCGTCATGCGCAATCAGCACCGCCATGCCCAGACAGAAATCGTTGCAGCATTCCGGCTTCACGGGCTTTTTGACGCCGCTGTCGTGGTCTGCCGTATCCATATTATGGTGGTCGCTGGACATCATGGCCAAACCGCCATGGTCCATCATCGCGCCGTGATCCATCATCATGGCGGATTGGGTGGTCTGCATTTCCGCGGTATCGGGACCATGCATTGCGGCATTGACGGTGGAAACGCTGTATCCCGCCAGTGACAATATCATCACCAGTCGAAACAGCAGTGCCGTCAATTTCGATGTTCGCAACATCCCACGCATGCCCTGTAGAAGAGCCGCAGTCCTGAAGTTTGTCAATGGATATCGCTCATAACCATCAATAAATAGCACGTCTGCCGGTTCTTAAACCTCACACTGTCTCCATAAAGGCATCGTCGAGAATGAGGAGTTTACGCGCCTGCATGCGGGCATATTCCTCGTAAAAGCCCTGGGATATCCAGAGAGCGGAACGCCCCTTCCGTCCGCTCCAGCCGATGCCGCCGATCAGTTCGGCCGCGTCAAGCTTGCGCCTGACATGGATTCGGGAAAGGGAGAGCGATGCCGCCAGTTGCGATGGTGTTTTCACATCCGTCAGGTGTCTGCCCTGTTCTGTCGGCTTTTCCCAGTCGATCCCGGCGATCAGGCGGTCCATCAGCAGCCCGCCCGCGTCGAACCAGTTGAAGATGATGGAAAGCGGGCCCGGGCAGCGCACTTCCGGATTGGACAGCAGCGCCTGCGCCACGCGCGGATGGATGTGTGCGAGCATGGTTTCGGATCGCTCGATAAACCGAGAGGCTCTGAACCCCTCATCGATGAGGTCCAGCGCCTGAAAATGCACGTCGTACCATTGGGCAAGCATCGCCAGGGTGGACGGTGAAGGCACCACGCCATCGGCCGGCTTTTCGCCGGCTTGGTGCGCCGGTCTTGTCAGGCCGCGTTTCAGCGCCTCTTTGAAGAAGGCATAGGCGACATCATGGCTGGCAATGCCGTGTTGGAGCGCGAGTTGGCCGAAATCTTCCCGCGTCAGGGCGGGTTCGTCCGTTCCGGTCTTGCGCTTTTGAAAATAGAGCGCCAACAGCGCGTGGCAAAGAAGCCGGCTCTGGCGCGTGGCGAAAAGCGCGGTCATGTCGGGCGAACCTTCGTAGAGGGTGATGAAACTTCCCGCCAGCAGCCGTAGTGCTGCCGCGAAAGCACCCGTTTGAAGCAACCGGTCGATTTCGCTGGGTGGTAGCCTGCGGCCAACGGCGGAGGCGTCCGGCAACCCGGAGATCGCGAAATCGAAAAAATTGGTCATGGGCAGCGCTCCTCGAATTGCCGGCACCACCCTCCTTGCGGAGTGTAATGAGGATTGGATGATCCATCGGCCTTACAGGGGTCGGGATGAGGCGTCTTCTCATTGCGCGCAGAGGTGACACTTTTAGGCCGTCGGCATGCCCGTGGCGCGGGCTTCGCCGGGCGTCATGCCATAGGTGCTGCTGAACACCCGGTAAAAGGTTGGAAGACTGTCGAAGCCGCTGCCATACGCGACCTGCGTGATTGTCAGGGCGGGAGATTCCAGCAGCAGGCGTCGCGCTTCCTCGATCCGCATGGAGGCGAGCGTGCGGGAAAAAGACAGCTCCGCGCCTTCGAAAACGACGTGCAGTTGCCGAAGTGAAATGCCCAGTTCCTTTGCCACTGCGGCAGGCGTGAGGTTCTGCCAGGACTTTTTGCGCATCATGATGTCCTGGGCCGCATAACAAAGCCCGGTGCGGAGTGCGGCGCGCACTTCCGGCATTGCAGGCGAAAGCCGTCCACGCGCCGTCATGGCTAATCGAGCGATATGCGTCACATCGCGCACGGGATCGATGAGCCTGCCGCGTTCGGCGTTCAGCGCGTTGAAGAGCGCCCGGAACGGCCGGGAGAAGGCGGTCTTGTCGGCGTAACGCGTGGCGAACAGGTCATCGGCCGGTCGGCCAAGCATGACTTCGTCATCGACAGGGATCTTGAGCATCTTGTAGTGAAAATCCGCCTCACCGCCCGGTATCGCGTCATAGGGCAAGTCCGAATAGTTGATGGTGAAATCACCGCCGCTAACGGCATGGATCCTGTCTCGACCGGCATGCAGCAACCCCGAACCCTTTACCTGCAAGCCAATGCAGAGGCTGTCGCCGGCAATGCGGGCAATATCGGCTTCCGTGCGGTTGACCCGGTAAGAGGAAGCGCGCATTTCGCTTACGACGGCGCCTGCAACAGAGCGCGCCTGAAACGACCCGCTGAAGGCCTGGCGGCGATCCGGCGCAAGCTCGATCGTTACGCCAAACAGGCTTTTGCCGCGCACTTCGCGCCATTGGTCGAAGCGGTGCTCGGGCTGAAAATCCTCGGTTGCGAAACGGATGATGGTGTTCGTGGCTTGCTCCCCCCAGATGAGCCATGTCCCCGCGGCTTATTGTTCGGTTGCGCGAAACCCAAGATGGACGAGCGGATAGGGCCGTCCCTGCCCGTCGAGGTCGGAGCGTCCCGTCGGCTTGAAACCGAGCCGGCGATAAAAGCCCATGGCCTGTGTATTCCGTTCGTTGACATCGGTGGTCAGCGCGGGGTGTGCGGCAAGCGCTGCCTGCACGAGCGCCTTGCCGATGCCTCTGCCGTGATAATCCGGATCGATGAAAAGCGCTTCCATGTGCCCTTCATGCAAAAACATGAACCCGAGAGGCTTATCCGACGCATCGACGGCGAGCATCAAAGCGGCCTCGGGAAGAAAAGCCGTCACTTCTTCCTCGATTGCGGCGCGATCCGCTCTGTGAAGAAAATCATGGGTAGCGTCTACGGCCTTACGCCATATTTCAAGGATGCGGGCCGTGTCGCGAGCGTTGGCGGGACGAAATGTGATCATGCCTCACCCTTAGCAATTGCGGCGTTTTTGCGCCATGGGTCTTTTCGCAAGGCGTTTTCCCATTCGCTAAATCCCCGCAGCCAAACGCCGCAGTCTTATCCCGCATATTTCTTCGATCTCCGGTGCCTGACGTTTTTCTCGAAAAAAGTCCTTGCAAAAGGGTCCGATAAAAAAATAGATAAAAATAAGTTCTATCTATTTATTTGAAGGAAAGATCGTCGGATGAATCAGATTATCACGGAAATTGAACAAAATCAGGCGCAGATTCCCTCAATCAAAGCGGATCCTTCACTCGAAGAAGCAAAAATTATCTATAATTTACCATTTAATGACCTCCTGTTCCGGGCACAGCAGGTGCACCGTCGCCATTTCGATGCCAACGCCATCCAGATGAGCCGGCTTTTATCGATCAAGACCGGCGGCTGCCCGGAGGATTGTGGTTATTGCAGCCAGTCCGCCCGCAATCCAACAGGTCTGAAGGCTTCCAAACTCATGGAGGTGGAGCGAGTGCTGGCGGAGGCGCGCAAGGCGAAAGAGGGCGGGGCGACGCGCTATTGCATGGGGGCGGCGTGGCGCAACCCTAAGGAGCGCGACATGGAGGCGGTGGTGGCCATGGTCGAAGGCGTCAAGGCGCTCGGCATGGAAACCTGCATGACGCTCGGCATGCTGACGCCGGAACAATCCGAACGTCTCGCTCACGCCGGGCTAGATTACTACAATCACAATGTCGATACGTCGGAGCGGTTCTATTCGGAGATCATCACAACCCGCACCTTCGAAGATCGGCTGGAAACGCTTGCCAATGTTCGTGATGCCGGCATGAAGGTCTGCGCCGGCGGCATTCTCGGCATGGGAGAAACGGTCGAGGACCGTATTTCCATGCTGGTAACCCTTGCTAATCTGCCGGTTCCGCCGGAAAGCGTGCCGATCAACATGCTGATCCCGATCCCCGGCTCGAAGCTTGCCAAGGCCGCTCCGGTTGATCCGATCGACTTCGTCCGCACCATTGCGCTTGCGCGCATCCTCATGCCCCGTTCGCATGTGAGGCTTTCCGCCGGACGTACCGAAATGAGTGATGAGATGCAGGCGCTCTGTTTTCTGGCCGGGGCGAATTCCATCTTCGTCGGCGAGACGCTGCTGACGGCGGATAATCCGGGGGAAGATCACGATACGGCGCTGTTCCGGCGGCTGGGCCTGAAGCCGATGGCGTTGCAAACGGCGGAAGCGGGAGAGACCCGGTGAATTCGTCGGCGCTCTCCGCCTATGAGCTGAAGCTTGCCGGTCTGCACCGCAAGTCGCGCCTGCGGGCGCTAGCGCCCCGGCAGGGTATCGACTTCACCTCCAACGACTATCTCGGGCTTGCCGATGCACCCCGGCTGAAGGCGGCGATCACTGACGCAATCGAGAGGGGCGTGCCTGTGGGTGCAGGTGGTTCGCGGCTGCTTCGTGGCAACCATCCCGAACATGAGGCGCTTGAAACGGAGGCGGCGGTATTTTTCGGCGCTGAGAGGGCGATCTATTTCGGTAGCGGATTTGCCGCCAATGTCGCACTTTTTTCCGCACTGCCGCTGCGGGACGACCTCGTTCTCTACGATGCGCTGATCCATGCCAGCGTGCATGACGGCATTGCCGCCGGCAAGGCGAAGGCGGTCGCTGTGCCGCATAATCAGGTTGAGGCATTCGAACGGGAAATAAACCGATGGCGGCAGGCGGGCGGCAAAGGTCGCCCGTGGATCGCGGTGGAGAGCCTCTATTCCATGGATGGTGACCGGGCGCCGGTTGCGGCCCTTGCCGACCTCGCCGGGCGACATGGCGGCTTTCTCGTCGTCGATGAGGCGCATGCCACCGGCGTGTTCGGGCCGGGCGGGCGCGGCCTGGCCGCTGAACTGGAAGGTCGGGGTAATGTCGTGGCGCTGCACACCTGCGGCAAGGCGCTTGGTCTTTCCGGCGCGCTTATCAGTCTGCCTGCGGTTCTTGCCGATTACCTTACTAACCGCGCCCGCGGTTTCATCTATTCGACCGCGCCGTCACCGCTGATGGCGGCGGCTGTGCGGGAGGCCTTGCGGATCGTCGCCGACGAGCCCTGGCGGCGCATCCGTCTGGAAGAACTGATAAATTTGGCCAGCGAACAATTACGATCCCGGCTGGGCGTGACGCCCGGCGGCTCGCAGATATTGCCGGTGATGATTGGTGACAATGCGCGTGCACTGAAGATCGCCACGCGTATGCGAGACGGCGGCTTCGACGTGCGCGCTATCCGCCCGCCAACGGTGCCGGAAGGCACGGCACGCCTGCGCATAGCCATCACGCTCAATGTCGAGGAAAGCCAGATCGCCGATATGGTCGGGCTGCTCGCCCTCGCCATGGAGGGGGAACGATGAGCCTTCGTTTCATCGTCTCGGGCACCGATACGGGTATCGGTAAGACGGTTTTTTCTGCGGCGCTTACTCACGCATTGCAAGCCCATTACTGGAAGCCGGTGCAATCCGGGCTCGAGGAAGAGACCGACAGCGAGGTGGTGGAGCGGATGGGTGGCGTGCCGCGCACGCGCATCCTGCCGGAGGCCTATCGCCTGAAAATGCCGGCCTCACCGCATCTTTCGGCCCGCCTCGACAATGTCACGATCGAGCCCGAGCTTTTGCTGCCGCCGGAAACGGATGGGCCGCTGGTGATCGAAGGGGCGGGCGGCCTGCTGGTGCCGCTGACCGACACATTGCTGTTTGTCGATATTTTCGCCCGCTGGCGAATTCCGCTGATCCTGTGCGCCAGAACCTCACTCGGCACCATCAACCACACGCTGCTGTCGCTCGAGGCGCTGCGGCTGAGAGCCATTCCGGTGCACGGCGTGGTCTTCATCGGTGATGAGAACCGGGAAAATCAGCGCATTATCGCCGATATCGGCCGAGTTCGCTCGCTTGGCCGCTTGCCTCGCATACCGGAGATGACTGCCGAGGCGCTGCACCACGCATTCGCTCAACAATTCGATCTCGCTGATTTCCTGGAGGTGCCGGCATGAGCCGTTCCCGCGTCTGGCATCCTTTCACCCAGCACGGGCTGGAACCGCCGATGAAACGCATCGTCTCGGCGGAGGGCTCCTATCTGGTCGATGAGGATGGCCAGCGGTTGTTCGATGCAATTTCATCCTGGTGGGTCATCACTCACGGCCACCGGCACCCGGCAATCATGTCCGCCATCCGCGCAGCGATCGAGACCTTCGACCAGATCATTTTCGCCGAGTTTTCGCACGAGCCGGCCGAAACGCTGGCCAAAGGGCTGATCGAACTCGCGCCTGCCGGCTTGGAACATGTGTTTTATTCCGATAGCGGTTCGACCTCGGTGGAAGTGGCGCTGAAAATGGCGCTCGGTTATTTTCACAATTGCGGTGAAAAGCGAGATCGCATCGTGGTCATGGAGCACGGCTACCACGGTGATACGATCGGCGCCATGTCGACGGGCGAACGCGGCGTGTTCAATGCTGCGTATGAACCACTGCTATTCGGCGTCGACCGGCTTGCTTTTCCAGAAGCGGATTGTGAGCAGGAGACGCTCGACATGTTCGAGAGCTTTTGTCGTTCGGGCCGAGTCGCCGCCTTGCTGATCGAGCCGCTTATTCTCGGTGCCGGTGGCATGAAGATTTACCGTGCGGAGGTGCTCGCCGGACTGAAACAAATTGCCGAACGCTACGGTTGCCTTGTCATCGCCGACGAGGTGATGACGGGCTGGGGCCGGACAGGAACCATGTTCGCCTGCGAGCAGGCGGGAGTTTCACCGGATATTCTGTGCACCTCCAAGGGGCTGACCGGCGGCTCCCTGCCGTTGGCAGCGACCTTGTGCAGTGGCGAAATCTTCGACGCGCACTTCTCGACCGATCGCCGCAAGACCTTTTTCCATTCGAGTTCCTACACCGCCAATCCGATTGCCTGCGCTGCCGCTGTCGCCAATCTGCAGGTTTGGCGCGATGAGCCAGTGGTGCAGCGCATCGGTCAACTGCAAGAAGTGCTGCGCGACAATCTCGGGCGATTTGCGGATGACAGGCGCTTCACCAACATACGCCAGATTGGAGCGATCGCAGCGCTTGACCTCGTCGTGCCCTCCGGCGGTTATCTCGCGGAGGCGGGGCCACGCATGCGGCAATTGTTCCGCGAGCGCGGGCTCATCATCCGCCCGCTCGGCAATGTGCTCTATCTGATGCCGCCCTATTGTTCGACGGCGCAAGACCTCACCCGTGCCTTTGACGCCATGGACGAAGTCGCCTCGATCGTGACTGAAGCCGCTCTGGGAGAACCCGGCGCGGCCGCGATCAAAAACCGTCTCCGAAAGGCCTGACAATGCAGACCCGTTCTTCCCGCATGGCTGGCTTCGGGCATGCCGTGCCAGTGCGATGTGTCCGCAACGCGGAGATTGAGACGCGTCTTGGGCTGGAGGCTGGCTGGATAGAGCGTCGGACGGGGATCCGCACACGTTATTGGGCGCAAGAGGGCGAGACGCTAAGCGGCCTTGCCGAAAAGGCCGGCCGCATGGCACTGGAAAACGCGAGAATTGGCGCCGAGGATATCGCACTGACATTGCTTGCGACGTCCACGCCAGACCATCTTTTGCCGCCTTCGGCCCCGCTGCTTGCGCACCGGTTGGGCCTCACACAATCCGGGGCGATCGATCTTGCCGGGGCCTGTTCCGGTTTTCTCTATGCGCTCACTCTTGCGGATGGTTTTGTCCGCACGCACGGCCGCGCGGTGCTTGTTGTTGCCGCCAATATCTTAAGCCGTCGTATCAATCCGGCGGAAAGGGCAACTGCGGTTCTGTTCGCCGATGCTGCCGGCGCCGTCGTGCTTGTCCCCTGCCGGGATGCGCAGCGCGGCCTTTTGTCTGCCGATCTCGTTTCGGATGGGAGCGGTTACGACCTGATCCAGATCGCGGCGGGCGGCAGCAGCCAGCCTTTTTCCATTGATACAGAGGCTGAAGATACCCTGATGACGATGCGGGACGGCCGCGAGGTCTTTTCCCGTGCCGTCGCAACAATGACGCAGACCTCACAGCGCGCTCTGCAACGCGCAGAAATGACGGCCACCGATATCCAGCGGTTCGTGCCGCATCAGGCCAATGCCCGCATGTTCGATGCCGTCTGCGGCAATATCGGCATCGACCGGCAAAAGACGGTACGTACAGTCGAAACCTTCGGCAACTCTTCTGCCGCCACTATTCCGCTTTCGCTTTCCGTTTCCAATGCTGAGCGGCCCATCGCGGAGGGTGAAACGCTGTTATTGACGGCGGCAGGGGCGGGGATGACTGGGGGGGCGGTGGTGTATCGAGGCTAGGCCAGCTGGATACGGAAATGTCTGAGTCGGATCGAGCCGCGCGTACAACGTCGGCAGATATAGGCAGAGCGCGGTGATGCAGCTCAAGTGCTCGAAACAGTTTGATTTTGTTTGGAGAAATTTGGCTGGGGAACCTGGACTCGAACCAAGATTAACGGAGTCAGAGTCCGTCGTTCTACCATTGAACTATTCCCCAAAAGCCTGAAGCGGGTTACCGCGTTCGCTTTGGTGGGTCGTCATATAGATGATTTCTTGCGAGGCGCAAGTCGAAAAAATCGAAAAATGCGTTTTCGTCGCTCTTTTGCGTCTGTCTCCTGCGTCAGAGCCGCGCACGGGTGGAGCGTGGGGTGGAGAGCAGAAGGCTGGTCTCGCTGCCGGTAATGCCAGGGACAAGGCGGATACGGCGGAGCACCGCGTCGAAATCGCTGAGAGTGGCGGCGTTAAGTTCTACGATCAGGTCCCAGCGGCCGTTCGTGCTGTGAATTTCGGATATTTCCGGGAAACCGCCGAGCGTGCGGATGACGCGGTCCGTCACATGGCCTTCAATCTCGATCATCATGATGCCGCGGATCGCCGCCTCCACCGCATCGGCACGCAGGATGACGGTGTAACCGATTATAGTGCCGTCATTTTCCATTTTTTCGATGCGTGAGCGTACCGTTGCGCGCGAGGTTTCCGTCTCGATCGCCAGATCAGAAATGCTGCGTCTGCCGTTATGCCTCAAAAGGGTCACGAGCCGTTCGTCGAGATCATCCATTGGTATCCATTCTGATAAATAGATTTGACCAAATCGATAGCCTATTTCGATAATATTGCCAATATTCGATGTTCATTCCGCCATGTCTGTGTGGTTTAGTGAGGTTATCGGTTTATAAAAGCGAGGGCTCAAATGGATATCAGGCTGATCGGTGCGCCGTTGCAAATCGGAGCCGGGCAATTGGGGTGTGAGATGGGGCCGAGTGCGTATCGCATCGCCGGTCTCACGCGGGCGCTCGAAGATTTGGGCCATCGGGTGGTGGATACCGGCAATGTGACGCCGGCGCCGCTGAGGGAGTTTAACCACCCCAATCCGGCGGTGCATCATCTCGCTGAGACGGTGGCCTGGACCGAGGCGCTGACGGAGGCCGCCTATCGAGAAAGTGCTGGCGCCGTGCCGATCTTTCTTGGCGGCGACCACGCAATTTCCGCGGGCACCGTCGCCGGCATGGCGCGGCGGGTGGCGGAGAGTGGCCGGCCGTTTTTCGTGCTCTGGCTCGATGCCCATACCGATTACCACACGCTTGAAACGACGCGCAGCGGCAACCTGCATGGCACGCCGGTCGCCTATTTCAGTGGTCGCGACGGATTTTCGGGTTACTTTCCGCCGCTCTCCCATGCGGTTCCTGAGGAAAATATCGGCATGATCGGCATCCGCAGCGTCGATCCAGCCGAGAGAGCCGCACTGGAAGACAGCGGCATCACCGTTCACGACATGCGCTCGATAGACGAACATGGTGTCGCGGTTCTGCTGCGCGCATTCCTTGCGCGGGTGCAGGCGGCAAACGGCCTGTTGCATGTCAGTCTCGATGTCGATTTCCTGGAACCGTCTATCGCGCCTGCGGTCGGCACCACGGTTCCGGGTGGGGCGACGTTCCGTGAGGCGCATCTGGTGATGGAGATGCTGCATGATAGCGGGCTTGTGTGCAGTCTCGATCTCGTGGAGCTTAACCCGTTTCTCGATGAGCGCGGCAGGACGGCGACGCTGATGGTCGACCTGGCTGCCAGCCTGATGGGCAAGCGGGTTATGGACCGCCCGACGCGGGCCGGCTGAGGGGGATGATGCAATGACGATTATACCGAACCTTAATATCGTACCTTTCGTCAGCGTCGATCATATGATGAAACTCGTGCTGCGCGTGGGGATCGATACGTTTCTGCGCGAGCTGGCCGACGTGGTGGAAGAGGATTTCCGCCGCTGGGAAAGTTTCGACAAGACGCCACGCATCGCATCGCATTCCCAAGAGGGCGTCATCGAGCTGATGCCGACCAGTGATGGAACGCTGTATGGCTTCAAATATGTGAACGGCCATCCGAAAAACATGAAGGAGGGCCGCCAGACGGTGACCGCCTTTGGGGTGCTTTCCGATGTCGGCAACGGCTATCCGCTGCTCCTGACCGAAATGACCATTCTGACGGCGCTGCGCACCGCTGCTACTTCGGCTGTCGCTGCAAAACACCTAGCCCGCAAAAATGCCCGCTCGATGGCCATCATCGGCAATGGCGCGCAGAGCGAGTTCCAGGCGCGGGCCTTCAAGGCCATTCTCGGCATCGACACCGTGCGGCTTTTCGATATCGACCGGACCGCCAGCGAAAAATGCGCCCGCAATCTTGCCGGGCAGGGCTTTACCATCGAAATTTGCGATAGTGCGCAGGGCGCGGTGGAAGGTGCTGATATCATCACCACCGTCACGGCTGACAAGCAATATGCGACGATCCTGACCGACAACATGGTTGGTCCTGGCATTCACATCAATGCCGTCGGCGGCGATTGTCCTGGCAAGACGGAACTGCACCGGGACATTCTGCTGCGGTCGGACATTTTTGTCGAATACCCGCCGCAGACCCGCATCGAAGGTGAAATCCAGCAATTGCCAGCGGACTACCCTGTCACAGAACTATGGCAGGTCATTGCCGGTCAAAAGCAGGGACGGGTAAACGACAGGCAGATCACGCTGTTCGACAGCGTTGGTTTCGCGACCGAGGATTTTTCGGCGCTGCGTTATGTGCGCTCGAAACTGGCCGCCACCGGGCTTTATACGGAACTGGATCTGCTGGCCGATCCGGATGAGCCGCGCGACCTGTTTGGAATGCTGTTGCGCTGCGAGGCGGCTCTCGCCTGAGAGGACGTTCAACCGGAATGACGTCAGCCAGCCCGCCTGCGTTCCCTGCGGGCAACGGCATGTTCCCGCCAGATGGTGAAGAGACCGGCGGCGATCACGATTGCAGCACCCAGAACCATGTTGGATGTCACGACCTCGCCATAGATGGTGACGCCGATGATGGAGACGAGCACGAGCTGGTAATAGGAAAACGGCTGCACGGAGGCCGCATCCGCCAGCTCGAATGCCTTGATCAGGCAATAATGGCCGCTCATGCCGGTAATGCACAGCGCCAGCATCCAGCCCCAATCCTGGGGTGCGAGGCTAACCCAATAAAACGGACCCACCAGCGTCAGTGCTGCCGCACCGGCCACGCCGGTATAAAAGAAGCTCGTCATCGCTGAATCGCTCTTGCTGCCAAGGCGGGTCAGGACGCTGTAGAGCGCAAGCATGAAGGCGGCGATGAAAGTGATCAGCAGGCGGTTGTCGAACCCTTCGCCATCAGGTTTCAGAATGACGAGAACGCCGATGAAGCCGACAAAAATGGCGCACCAGCGCCGCCAGCCCACATGTTCGCCAAGCAACGGCACGGACAGTGCGGCGACGATCAGCGGCGCCGAAGCGAGGATGGAGTGGCTGTGCGCCAGCCCGACAACGGCGAAGGAGAAAATGGAAAAAACAATCTGCACGGCAAGAAGGACGCCGCGGCTGATCTGCAGCCACGGACGGTTTGCCATGACAGCGCCCCGAATGCCGCCAGAGGACCTTGCAGCCATCAACAAAACGAAGACGGCGAAGGCCCAGTATCGAAGCATTGCGACGAAGACGGGCGGATAAGAACTGCCAAGATGTTTGGATATGCCATCCTGCGCTGCAAAGATCGTGAATGCTATGAGCGCATAAAGATAACCGGTCTTGGGTGATGGCATAAATAAACCACTGTCCGGCTGTTGCCGGCAAAAAGAGGATTCGGCGTGAATAAGGTGAATAGCAGCCATATGGTCTGGCCGTATCTTGTCAGACAACCTTATTTTCCGAATAGCTGCCATGCAAGTCCGAAGACTGCCTCTGCCCGGTCAAGTTCACGGGTGGCGCCTATGCTGGCGAAAGCTTTGCGAATAGCTGTTTTCCTGTCCGCCATGCGTTAACGCACCGCGGACAGGATGTCGGTTACGGAGTGATTTCTGCGTCGATCAGCCGATCATCACGGCCGCCTTCGAGGTGACGGATTTCAGCGCAGCGTCGGCCAGTTTCAATGCGATCAGCCCATCCTTGATGGAGGGTGACGGAGCCACATTGTTTTCGATGCAATCGATGAAAGCGGTAATTTCCGCCGCGTAGGCCGCCGTATAACGCGTCATGAAGAAATCATGCAGCGGCGGGCGGGTGTAGCCCTCAGCATTGGCGATCTCGATGGAGACCGGCCGCTGGTTCTCGGCCGCAGCCGAACCGAGCGAACCATGCACTTCGATACGCTGGTCATACCCATAGGTCGCGCGTCGCGAATTCGAAATGCTGGCTTGCCTGCCGCTTTTCGTCGTCAGAATGATGCTGGCGCTATCGAAATCGCCGAGTGCACCGATCTCCGGATTGACGAGAACGGAACCGGTGGCGAATACGCTTTCCACTTCCTCGCCGAGCAGGAACCGCGCCATGTCGAAATCATGAATAGTCATGTCACGGAAAATGCCGCCGGAAACCTTGATGTATTCGGCTGGCGGCGGGCCGGGATCGCGGCTGGTGATGGTCACCATTTCGACCTTGCCGATGCGGCCATCCTCGATTGCCTTGTGCGCGGCCTGAAAATGCGGATCGAAACGCCGGTTGAAACCGAGCATCACCTTTGCACCGGTTTCCTCAACCACCTTGGCGCAGGCTTCCGCACGGGCCACATCCAGATCGACGGGTTTTTCGCAGAAGATGGCCTTGCCGGCACGGGCGAAACGCTCGATCAGATCGGCATGGGTGTTGGTCGGCGTGCAGATGATGACGGCGTCGATCGTCTTGTCAGCCAGAACCTCGTCGATTGTGCTGACCTTGCACTGCGCTTCGCGGGCGATTGCTTCCGCAGCACCGGCAACGGCGTCCACAACGGCCACCAGCTTCGCACGGCTGTCGGTGGTGATCGCATTGGCGTGGACCTTGCCGATCCGTCCAGCGCCGAGCAGTGCCAATTTCGTAACCATCTTTCCTCCGGTTCCTCACACCCGTCTTCCACTCCCGGAAAGACAGAATATGAACGCAAACAATGTTTCGATATGGAATATATGTTCTATTTTGCTAGATCGACACCGGAGGCGTGTCAAGCGTTTTGACGACGGGCAGGGCAGCCGAAATGATCTCTTCGGGAGGTTGCGCAGCACGGGTGAGCGCTGCGTTGAGAAAGCGTTGAAACGGGAACAAAGTCCCCACCGGCAGTCAGTTGACAGAGGGTGCGACGACCTCCTGTTGGGGAAGCGCATAAACCTCGACCGGGGTTTCAAGGCCGCGCAGAAGCCATGGGCCGAGATTGTCCAGCTTATCCTCGTGTCCGGCCATACGGACAAATTCTTCGGAAAACAGGACGTTGCGGCCGGTTTCCTTGGTCAGGGTTTCAAGCCGTGATGCGATGTTTACGGCCGGACCGATGACGGTAAAATCGAGGCGGGTTTTCGAGCCGATATTGCCATACATGACATCGCCGACATGGACGCCGATGCCGTAACCCAGAGGGTCATGGCCTTTCTGGCAATTGATGTCGTTGAGGGCAACGAGACTTTTCTGTGCGCTGGCAATGGCTTTCAGCAGGTTTTCACAAGCCTGCGGATCGCTGAGCGGGAAAATCGCCAGCAGCCCATCGCCCATGAATTTCAGGATTTCACCACCGAATTCCTCGATCGGATCGCACATCGCGTCGAAATAACCGTTCAGCAACTCGATCACATCATCGCGCGGCCAGAGGTCGGAAATATGGGTGAAGTTGCGCAGGTCGCAGATCAGGATCGCCGCGCCGACCGTTATGCCGCTGCCGCGCGTCGTTGCACCATTGAGGATTTTTTCGCCCGCATGCGGCCCGACATAGGTCTCCAGCAGGGTGCGCGTCATGCGGTTTTTCAGGCGAATTTCGCTGACCAGCGCGAGCGCCGGTAGCAGGTTTTTCAACGCAAGGACTTCCGCTTCCAAAAAGCCACCGGGCCGATCGCTGGAAAAAGTGGCGACATGGCGCTTGCCGAACGTATGTTCGATCGGCCAGGCGAAATAATCCGTCAGCCCGTCGGCGCGCAATTCCTCATAGATCGGATAAGCGGATGGCTCGATTTCGTCGCCGGTCAGCCGGTGGCGGATTTCGGTTGCGCCCTGATGGATGTCGTTGATGGGACTGTTCAGATATTCGGGCGAGCTCTCCGCCCCATAGCCATAGGTGGTGATCTCGGCCGACGATATGCCGGCCTTCCACAGGATGCGCGCGCCAAGCCATTGCGGGTGACGAATGCGGAAGGCAAGTGCGCCCCGCGCTATGGAAATTCCACTCTCGCGCAACCTGCTACACAGCTCGAAGAATATCTCATCGATAAAGCGCTCGTCCTTCGTGCCGGTGACGAGCCAGTCGAGAATTTCCGTTTTCTCCGTTGGCCACAATTCATCCAATGCTGAAGAAACCCGTTCTTCGGTGTTAAGGCTGAGTGTCATGGCAGGATTCCGGAAATTATTGGTGCTCTCGCGCAGGCGGGCCACATGGCGAACATGTCCCGTGCGGACATCATGTGGTGCCGGATAACGGAAATGTTAAGAGAGCGGAGCGGAAAATGTTCCGGAGAGACTTGTAGCGTTCAAACCGTTACGCGCGCCGCCCGGATGTTGCGTGAACATCGTCCCCGGCGGCGCTGAGATTTGGTTCGGATCGTTGTGAACGATTAGATAACGGTTTCGACTGGAATATGCAGGGCGGCGGCAACGCGCCTGATGCGCAGAGGATCGCTGTCTGAGCCGTCTTCCAGGGCGCGGATTTCATTGGCCGTCAGGCCGCAGGTGATGGCAAGTTGATCGACCGTATATCCGGCGAGATTGCGCGCCATCAGGACTTTTCGGGCGAAAGGAGCATCTGTTTCTTGATCGGAATCGAGTTGTGAGACTGAAATTGTCATTTTTTGCATCTCCCTCATGGTGGACACTTTAATGCGGATGGCAAAGAAAGGTTGCCGGAGCCGAATGCGACCGCGTTACCGGAGAAAAATCGTGTTGCAACGCAGCGAGAACATAGCCGCTTCATCCACCTACGCAATAGTTAAATTTTGTTAAGATTCGTGATCGCAGGATTCCTGCGGGATTCACCGCAGGAACAAGGGGTTGAGAAAAATACTATTTTTCCGGGGTTTAGGCGGATGAAGACTGGCGGCTTGTGCTACAGCATGCCCCAGGCACGGAAGCGGCCGCGGCCCGTAACCTCCCTCAACTCCAGTTGATTGGCGAGCCCTATCGCGCCCTGCGGCGTGGTGCCGAGTTCCCTGACTATCATGGCCGCCGAAACCACCGGCCGGGAGACGACAAGCTCCACCAGCTCTGGAAGACGCGAAGACGAGCGTCGGCCGGCCAGCTTGCGCATCATGCGTTCTCTGGCGTGGGTCAGCCTGTCATGTTCCTTCATGCTGGCCAGCGCCGCCTCGTAAAAGCTGTCGAGAAGTGCGACTAGGCGTTGCGTCTGGTTTCTGGCGTGCCGGCGCTCGCGCGGGACGGCACGAAGCCCAGCGCTGAGCGCCGGCAGGTGGTCGGGAGAGACAGCCCCGTCGCGCAGAAAAGCGGCGGCCATGAGCCTGCCGAGCCAGGGGCTGCGTTGCAGAACCTCGATCATATTCCAGGCATCCAGCAGGATTGCGGTGCGCAGGATCGGGGGCAACTCCTCCGTCTGGCCAAGGACCTGCCGCCATTCCTTCAGCCTTTCCTCCTCGTCCCAGTCGGGATCGTTGATCATCGGATGGGCCTCTTCCCGATGTGTCACCGGCGCAAGGGTGGTGCCGGCGGTGATCGCGTCCAAGGTCGCGGCGCTTCGCGCCAGAAGTGCGTCCAGCTCGGAAAAGGCCCCGTCCAGCGGTGTCTCGCCGTCTGCATCAGACTCTTCGTTGCCGGAATGATCCACCGTTTCCGGGGTAAATGCCGTCGCGTCGGCGGCAATTCCCATTCTTCCGCGCAGACGGGAAAGGCCTGGTGCAGTGAAGGCCCAGCCTGGCGCGTTTGAAAAAATCAGCCGCCTTGAGCGGACGATCCGGTGCGCCGCCGTCATTTCATGGGTTGGCGCCCGCACATCCATATGGGCGTCATGCAGGACCAGATCTTCCATATGGACGAGTTCGCCATCCACCCACATGGAGGAAATCGCGTCGGTAAAGTCCTGCCTTTCGATGAAGCCGTGTTTCATCGGCGACCGGCTTATCCTCTCGTCCAGTCGTGCCAGCGCTTCACCGGCGCGCGCGGCTGGGATGAGAAGCTTTTCGATATGGATGTCCGATGTATCGTAAATCATTGATATTTTTTAGTTTGAGCACGGCCGGGTGACAAGGCGTATTAGAATGGTCCGACGCGGAAGATGGCGAGTAGACGCTGCCATTGCCATGCTGCGATGCGGCGTAAACTTGCGCATTGCAATATGGCGGGTATATACCCCCTCCGAGAGCGACAAATTATCACACCTTCCGTTCGCCCTTCCACCTCCAGGCGAGATGAATTGGAGTTTACCTTGAATATTATGGCAAATGGTCCCGCTACGGCACCGGATCAGAAAACCCGTTTGAAATCCATTATCGGCGGATCGGCGGGCAACCTCGTCGAATGGTACGACTGGTACGTTTATTCGGCCTTCACCCTTTATTTCGCGCCGGTGTTTTTCCCTTCCGGAAACCAGACCGCTGAATTGCTGAGCGCGGCCGCCGTTTTTGCCGTCGGATTTCTGATGCGGCCCATCGGTGCTTGGTTCATGGGAACCTATGCCGACCGCAAGGGCCGCAAGGCCGGCCTGACCTTGTCCGTTACCTTGATGTGCCTCGGCTCGCTGTTGATCGCAATTACACCCGGCCATGAGACGATCGGCATTGCAGCGCCTGCCATTCTGGTGTTTGCCCGCCTGCTGCAGGGCATCAGTGTCGGCGGTGAATATGGCGCCAGCGCGACCTATCTCAGCGAAATGGCCGGCAAGAATCGTCGCGGCTTTTTCTCCAGTTTCCAGTATGTAACGCTGATTTCAGGCCAGCTTCTGGCGCTGGCGGTGTTGCTGGTTCTGCAGCGGGTTCTGACACCCGAGCAGCTCGGCGCTTGGGGCTGGCGCATTCCCTTCTTCATCGGTGGCGTTCTTGCAATTGCGGTGTTTTACATCCGTCGCGGCCTTGCCGAGACGCAGTCCTTTGAAAATGCCAAGGCGGGCAACGCGGACAAGCCGAAATCGAGCGGATGGGCGCTGTTCAAGCATTATCCGCGGGAAGCGATGATGGTCATGGCGCTGACATCAGGCGGCACGCTCGCCTTTTACGCCTACACAACCTATCTGCAGAAATTCCTCGTCAATACCTCCGGCTTCAGCAAGGAAAGCGCGACCGAAATCACCACGGCAGCCCTCTTCGTCTTCATGCTGTGCCAGCCGATTGCCGGTGCGCTGTCGGACAAGGTGGGTCGCAAGCCGCTGATGGTCGGCTTCGGCATTCTTGGAACGCTGTTCACCTATCTCATCTTCACGACGCTGGCGACGACAACCGACCCGATCATGGCTTTCGCTCTCGTTCTGGTCGGCCTGTTGATCGTCACCGGCTACACTTCCATCAATGCGGTGGTGAAGGCGGAAATGTTCCCCGCCCACATCCGGGCGCTCGGTGTGGCTCTGCCCTACGCGCTGGCGAACACGATTTTCGGTGGAACGGCAGAATTCGTAGCCTTGAAGTTCAAGCAGATCGGCCACGAAAACTGGTTCTTCTGGTACGTTACAATCATGATTGCGCTGTCGCTGGTGGTTTATGTGAAGATGCGCGATACGCGCGACCATAGCCATATTCACGAGGATTGAGCGGCCACAATTATACCAGCGAAAGCCCCGCCCCTGGCGGGGCTTTTTGTTTTCAGCGCATTCAGGCGTCTTCGACCGGAAGCACGATGCGGGCCTCAAAACCGTCCTGTCTGCCGGGTGCGGGGGAGGATAGCACGAGTTCGCCGCCAATCTGTTCCATCAGGCTTCTGACGATAGCGAGGCCAAGCCCGGTGCCATCAGCCTTGGACGGGCCTCGGACAAAGCGCGTCGTCAGTTTGGGAAGAAGCGCCTTGTCGATCGCCGCGCCGGAATTGACGACGCGGATCGTACCGTCCTCTTCGGCCAGTATGTGCACCGGGCTTTCCGCCGGACTGTGGATCAGGGCGTTTTCGAGAAGGTTGCGGATGATGATGCCGAAGGCGTCCGTGCCCAGCTTGCAGTTCAGGCCGCCTTCGCAGCGATTGGTGAAGCGGATGCGGGACGTGCCGATCGCCGTTCTGCTCATATCGTCGATGATGAGCTCGAGAATGGGGATGAGGTCGGTCGCCGTGTCTGTTACCCCGATCCTTGCTTCCGCGCGCGACATCTGCAGCAGTTTTTCGGCGAGATGGCCGAGATGCATCAGGGCTTTCTCGATATTTTCCACGCGCGGTGCAAGTTCAGGCGGAATATCGGCGTGCAGCCGCTGCGCCTGCGCCAGCGCGCCGGCAATCGGCGTGCGCAATTCATGGGCGCTGTTGGCGGTAAACTCCCTTTCCGCTTCGATTGTCGATCGCAGCCGCCTCAGCAGCAGATTGACCGAGCGGGCAATCGGGTGAAGTTCAGCCGGAAACGGCAGGGTTTCCAGCGGCGCGAGATTGCCGCCGTCTTTTTTCCCGATCTCGTCGCGCAAGGTCTGTATCGGTTGCAGGGTTTTGCGCACCACGAAGATAACGGCAAAGATGCTGGCGGGGATAAGAATGAGAACGGGCAGCAAAATTGCAGTGCCGGCTTCCTCGATTGCCTCACGCCGGTTGGCGAAGGCATCTGCGACCTGAAGGAAGTAATTCCCGTCCGGTGTCGCCACCGTGTAGATGCGCTGGGTCGCCGTTTCAGAAAAACCGGGGTCGAGAGAGACTTCGAAAGGTTCGGTCGAACTGTCATGCGAATGCAGGACGACCTGTCCTTCCCGGTCGCGAACCTGATAGGTCAGATATTCCGCCGCATGTGCAGACTGGTTGAGTTTTTGCGAGGCGGGGCCCGTGTTGTTTTCCCTGAGATCGTCCACCAGCAGTGGCAGCAGTCTTTCGGCTGTTTCCTCAACGCCAGCGTCGAAAATTTCAGCGAACTCGTCCTGCATCACCATGACGCCCAACCCGCAGGCGATAAACCAGGATATGGCGACAACGCTCGTCAGCGCGGTGACGAGCTTGCGGGTCATGCTGGTTGGTCTGGCCATTTCTGTCTACCTGATGGTGTAGCCGACGCCGCGCACGGTCTCGACGCGGTCATGGCCGATCTTCTTGCGCAGCCGGCTGATATAGACCTCGACGGTATTGCTTTCTATTTCCGCGCCGAATTCGTAGAGCGTATCGTGCAGTTGAGATTTCGAGACGACCGCACCGGGATGCTCGACCAGCTTTTCCAGCACGGCCCATTCTCTGGCGCTGAGCGTTTGCGCTGTTCCGTCAACGACGATATTGCGCGCCACCTGGTTGATTTCGATGCCGGGCAGGCGAATGACGGGGGCGGAGCGCCCCTCGTAACGACGCGAGACCGCCAGCATGCGTGCCGAAAGCTCGTTGAGATCGAAGGGCTTGACCAGATAGTCGTCCGCTCCGGCATTCAGTCCGGCAATCCGGTCGGATACTTGGTCGTGCGCCGTCAGAATGATCACCGGCGTCGAGTCGTCTCGGTTGCGCAGTGATTGCAAAAGGGTGATGCCATCGCCGTCCGGCAGCCGCATGTCGAGCAGGATGAGCCCGTAAGCCATGGTCAGCGTCGCCGCCGTGGCGTCGTCGAGCAACTTAAACCAGTCGACGGCGTGGCCTGCCGCGGCGACATGGTCTCGCAGCGCCTCTCCCAGCACATGATCGTCTTCAACAAGCAGAACCCGCAAGACAGCTCCTTTATCGCGTCGTCTTGCGTATCGCTTTCACGGGATAAGCGTCAAGCACTGTATGTTCAGCTATTCTGGCGCTGGGTGCAGCCGCCGAACACGTCCTGCGCGGAATCGTAGACGGAGGTGGAGACGTTCATCATTCCAAGGATACTGTGGAAATAATTGTCGTGCGAGCGCCCGCCCTTTGCTGCGCCTTTTGCAAGGCAGGCGCGATCCAGCCCCATAGATTTGGCGAAATCATCATCGAACCAGACGAGAAACGGCACATGGGTCTGCTGGTCGGGTGCCAGCAGATAGGGTGCGCCGTGCAGATAGACGCCGTTTTCGCCAAGCGATTCACCATGGTCAGAGGCGTAGATCATCCCCGTTGCCAGCGTGTTGGAACGTGCCTTCAGCTTGTCGATCACGGTCGACAGGAAATGATCGGTGTAGAGAAGCGTGTTGTCATAGGAATTCACGATTTGCGCGTCCGTGCAATTGCCAAGCTCAGCGGTTCGACAGTCCGGGGTGAACTTCCGGAATTCGTCGGTGTAACGCAGATAGTAGGTCGGCCCATGGCTGCCCATCTGGTGCAACACGATGACACTGTCCTTCTTGACGTTATCGAGCCATGCGTCGAGCTTGTCGAAGAAGATATCGTCGCGGCATTCTCCGCCAGTGCAGAAGCGGGTGTCGTTGGTGGAAGGCAGGTCGAAAAAGGGAATGCGGTCGGCCACGTTCTTGCTGCCGGTGTTGTTGTCCAGCCAGGTTGCACCGACACCGGCATGGACAAGAACATCCATGACGTTCTCGTTGGCGAGCGCCTTGTTGTGGCTATACTCAGAACGCGGGAATTTCGAGAACATGCAGGGAATGGAAATCGCCGTCGCAGTGCCGCAGCTGGTTGTATCAGGGAAATAGATCACGTCGCGCTTTGCCAGTTCCGGGTTGGTGTCGCGCCCATAGCCGTTCAGGGAAAAGTTCGCGGCGCGCGCGGTCTCACCAGCCACGATGACGGTGATGCGTGGCTTGTGGATGCCACCCAGCGCCGGCAGGATTTTCGCATCCTTGCCGATCGGGCTCACCTGTATGTCAGCTTCCTTTTCCGCCTGCGTCAGATAGTGAATGGTGGATATGATCGGCGACAAGGGATTGACGCTTTTGACGATATCCTTGTGCTGGCGCACGGCGGTGGTGAATGTTTTGGAATTCGCAAAGCTGATGATGCCGGCAACGGTGAGGCAGATCAGGATGCTGACGGTGTTCCACAGCAGCTTGTCGATGATCGGCCGATGCCGAACCCGGACGGCGGCGATGACGAGCGACGGCACCAGCCCATAGATGGTCAGATGCCAGAAAAGGCCAGGTGTCATCAGATTGCCCGCTTCCGCCCGCGTGGTCTCCACGGCGTTGCGGATCATGTCGCTGTCGATGATGATGCCGTAGCGGTCCATGAACCATGAAGCTGCCGCGGCCGCGAATATCAGCAAGATAAGAAACGGCTTGATGAGATATTTGGCGGAAAAAATGGTGATGAGCGCACCGAAAAGCGCCGCTATGGCGACATAAAGCCCAACGATGGCGACCGGATAGGCGGAAAGATAGGTGTGAACCTTCGACCAGAACGTCTGGTTTGTAAAAAACAGCAGATAGGCTCCCGTCAGCAGACAGAGCGGCACGCTGCCTATTTCCGGACGAAGAGTTACAGTCCCAGTCGTTTTCGCGGTAAAAAGCGCCACTATCAGGTCCCACCAGATTCAGAACGGCGGGCATCAGCAATGAAAGTGCGAACGCCCGTATTTAAATTGCCTCAGAGGCCAGTGGATGGCGGTTGCATCATTTAGCTGACATCAACCTGAATGATTGTCATGAATCTGTCATGTTGCGCCGCGCTCCATGCGGCGGTGCACGTGTTTTCATGTCGATGACCAAGCTCTCGAGCGGATATCAATTAATTCAGCCCGACGAGGCCTGTCGCCGTGGTGCGCATTGAAAACACGCGCGTGGCCCGGACCGGTAGCACGCTGCCCGCAGGCAGGTTCTGGAAGGTCACCGTCGCCCCGGACAGCAGGGTTAGGCATAGCTGCCCGCCATTGCCGACATAAATGGCACGTGTGACTGACGGTAGCGGGTTGTTATCATCGGGAACGATGTCGAAACCGTGGGACGCCGGTGATTCGAGGCCGGCGCTATGATGTGTGTAAGTCTCAGCCATTGTGGTCTCCCGTAAATCAAAATCCGCCGTGATTATGCGGTGAGCCGGGGTGACGGGGACAAGCGGGGAAGCAAATGTCGGCGCAGGCTCCGGTCCTGCACCGGGCTCAGCCGGAAAGACTTATGGTCCTTACGCAATTTCATGGGGTTGGCCGTATCGCCATTCCTGTCGGCCAAGCGGATGGCGGCGAATTTTTATCCCCGGGATCGCGCATTGTCGTAAAACTTGACTGATAAAGAATATATTTCTAGTTGCTCCACTTTCGGATGGTATTACGGTGACGGAAGAACCGTTGCGGGCAAGCTGACCCATCGGTGATAACGCATATCAAGTGAAGCAGCAGGGGCATGAAGCGCAGAGATCGATTGATGTCTTCCGGTTGGGGGCGGCGGGAATTTCTGGGGCTGCTTGCCGCTTCGGCTCTTGCGGGCAAGGCGCGGGCGGCGGTGACGCCGCGTCTTGCCGCGATCGACTGGGCCATGCTGGAAACCTCCGTCGCGCTCGGTATCATGCCGGTTGCCGCAACTGAACTCATCCAGTTCAGGGCAGGTGCTGTCGAGCCGGAAATTCCTGAAACCGTCTCTGATCTTGGTCTGCGCGGCGCGCCGAATTTTGAGCTTCTGCAACTGACGCGGCCCGACCTCATCCTCATTTCACCTTTCTACACGCGTTATACCGGCCGGCTGGAAGCGATAGCGCCGGTGTTTTCATTGCCATTTTACGTGAAGGGCGAGCCGCCGTTTGAAAAGTCGCTTGCCGCGGTCTCGGCACTTGGCGAAAAGCTGGGCAGGGCTGACGAAGCCCGCAAGGTTCTGGACGAGGCACGCCTCGCGCTGCAAGCCATGCGGACGCGCCTGGCAGGTTTTGCGTCGCGGCCGACTTATGTGATCAACATCGGCGATGCCCGGCATTTCCGCGCCTTCGGTGAAGACAGCATGTTCGGCGATATTCTTGGCCGGCTGGGGCTGACCAACGCCTGGGTAGATCGTTCGCAGTTCACCTTCGCCGCCCCGGTTCCGCTCGAAAATCTAGCCGACGTGGCCGATGCACGCATCGTCATTGTTTCGGATGTTCCGGTGGAGGCCCGCGAGAGCCTGCGCAACAGTGCCATCTGGCGTGCGCTTCCGGCCGTGCGGGAAAACCGGGTGGTCACCCTCGGTAATGTCAGCCCCTATGGCGGTATCACCGCAGCCATGCGTTTTGCGCGGCTTTTGACCGAGGCTCTGGCAACCCACGGAGAGGCATTGTGACGGCACGGCCTCTCCAGCTTTTCTTCGGCCTCGTCTTTCTTCTGGCCTGCGGGCTTTCCCTGCATGCCGGATTGCTGCGGTTACCCCTCGGCGCTTGGCCCGGCCTGCCGTTCGATGCCGCGTCCATGTCGATGGATCAGGTCATTTTCGCCTTCAGCCTGATGCCGCGTGTGGCGGTTGCCATTCTGGCGGGGGCGATGCTGGGATTGTCGGGTGCGCTTTTCCAGCAATTGCTGCGCAATCCGATTGCCGACCCCTCCACCCTTGGCATCTCTGCCGGCGCCCAGCTGGCAATCGTCATCGCGACCCTGTTCTTCCCCTCGGTGCTGGATGGCAACCGCGCATGGGTGGCGCTCGCCGGCGGTACCGCTGCGGCCTCCGTGGTGTTTCTTCTCGGCTGGCGGCGGTCCTTCGAGCCCGTCACCATGGTGGTGTCGGGACTGCTGGTCGGCATCACCGCCGCTTCCGTTGCCGCCGCGCTGACGCTTGCACGAGGCGAATATCTAATGTCGCTTGTGGTCTGGAATGGCGGTTCCCTCAGCCAGCAGGACTGGTCGAATGCGTTTCTGCTTGCCGCCCAACTTCTCGCTGGTCTGGTTCTCACCGGGCTACTGATAAGGCCATTGACGGTTCTGGGTCTCAGCGATTCCAGTGCGCGATCGCTCGGCGTATCGCTCTTTTCGATCAGGCTGGCGGTGGCTGCCGTCGCCGTGATGCTGTCGGCATTCGTCGCCGCCGCCGTCGGTCTCGTCAGTTTTATCGGACTTGCAGCACCTGCGCTTACCCGTGCGCTGGGTGTGCGACGTGCATCTTCCGTGCTGTTCGTTTCGCCGCTTCTGGGCGGTCTGCTGCTCTGGTTCTGCGACGGTCTCGTGCAGCTTCTGGCGAGTACGACAGCGGAAGTGTTTCCGACGGGTGCGGTCACGGCTCTCATCGGCGGGCCTTTGCTGCTTTGGCTGCTGCCGAAAATCCCGCCTACGAATATCCATCGCAATGAGGGCGGCGATCTCGCGATCAGACGCAGGCTTGCCTCCCTGCTGCCGGTGCTTGTCATCATGGCCGGGCTGGTTTTTGCAGCCCTCGCCATCGGCAAGGGGCCGGAGGGCTGGACGGTGCTGAAAGCTGGCGACCTGCAAAGCCTTCTGCCCTTTCGTTGGCCGCGGTTGATGGCGGCTTGTGCTGCCGGTGGTTTATTGGCGATGGCGGGCGCGCTTCTGCAGCGGCTGACCGGAAATCCCATGGCAAGCCCGGAGGTGATCGGCGTCAGCGGTGGCGCGGGTCTTGGTTTTGCCGCCGCCATCACGCTCTTTCCGGCCGCCGGGCTGTTCGAACTGTTTTGCGGCGCCGGCCTCGGCTCGGCAGCCGTCATGATGCTCGTTCTGTTCTTTTCGGTGCGCCGGCATCTGGCGCCTGAAAAAATACTGCTCGCCGGCATTGCCATCAGTTCGCTCTGCTCGGCGGTACTTTCGGCACTGCTTGCCATTGGTGATCAGCGGGCCTGGCAAATTCTCTCCTGGCTCAGCGGCTCGGGTTCGACGGCGACATCAGGTTCGGCGATCTTTCTTGCGGTGCTTTCCGTCGTGCTCCTGGCCGCTGCCCTGTCGGTGACGCGCTGGCTGGTGATCCTGCCGCTTGGCCGGGATGTGCCGCTCTCACTAGGTCTGCCGCTCGCTACGGCGCGTATTGCAGTCATCGCCGTGGCCGGCATTGCCACCGGTGCGGCCTCACTGCTGGTCGGTCCGCTGAGCTTCGTCGGGTTGATGGCACCGCACATTGCGCTTCGGGCCGGTTTCACCACACCGCGCGACCACCTGTTTGCATCGTTCCTGTTCGGTGCGGTGCTGATGGCGCTTTCCGATCTCGGGGCAAGAACCGTGACCTTTCCTTACGAGTTGCCGCTTGGGCTTTTTGCGGCTCTGGCCGGTGCGCCCTATCTGATCTGGCTTTCAGGCAGGCGATGATGATTTTTCTGAACGATTTACGGAGATGAGAACAATGGGTCAGGCCGCACCTGCCGTAGATTACGACGATATCCCGCTTTTCTTTCTGGAAGCGGTAACCATGGAGGTTCCGGGCAGGACATTGCTGCATCCGCTGACGGCAAGCTTTGCCACCGGCAAGACCATCGGTCTTATCGGCCATAACGGTTCGGGAAAATCGACGCTGCTTAAGATTCTCGCGCGCATGCACGAGCCGACGGCGGGCAAGGTGTCGTTCGAGGGGCAGCCGCTGGGGAGCTGGGGCAACCGCGAATTTGCGCGAAAGCTCGCCTATCTTCCGCAATATACGCCGGCTGCGTCCGGCATGCTGGCCAAGGAACTGGTGGCGCTTGGCCGTTACCCCTGGCACGGCGCGCTCGGCCAATTCACCAAGGCGGATCAGGAGAGGGTGGACGAGGCTATAGAGCTGACCGACACCGTGGCCTTCAGGGACCGGCTGGTGGACACGCTTTCCGGCGGGGAGCGCCAGCGCGTGTGGCTGGCCATGCTGGTTGCCCAGAACGCCGAAAGCCTGCTTCTCGACGAACCCATATCGGCGCTCGACATGGCACACCAGCTCGAGGTTCTCTCGCTGGTGCAAAGACTGTCGCGGGAAAAGGGTCTCGGCGTCATCGTGGTGCTGCACGATGTCAACATGGCGGCGCGGTTCTGCGATGAGATCGTCGCACTGCATTCCGGTAGGCTTATCGCAAGGGGAACGCCGAACGAAATCATGACGCCGGAAACGCTGGAGCGTATCTATGGCGTCCGTATGGATGTCATGACCCATGCTGCGACCGGCTTTCCCGTAGCACTGCCGCTTTGACATCGTTGCAGCAAAACAACGCCCTGACGTACTCGCCTTTAACAGGAATTCCGCAGGCGTTTCCCGCCCTAACAATGTCTTAATGGCATCCTACCGCCAGTAGACATTGTTAACCGTTTTGCTTTCCTTGCACCCAATTCAGTTGTTTTGGATCGATTTCGGGGAACAAACGTTAACAGTGCGGAATTCAATATCCGGAGAGGGCAAGAAGGGCTGCTGCGGGTAGGAATAAAACAGGAGAAAATCAGATGAAAAAGGCTGTTGCCGTAACTTTTGCCGCATTGACGATGGGTCTCGGTGGAACCGTGTCCGCACTCGCTGCCGACCTTGCAAGATATGAGCCGGCTCCGCAGGAGCAGGACGAACGCAATGGCGTCAAGATCGGTTACCTCACCTGCGATATCGGCGGTGGCGTCGGTTACGTAATCGGCTCGGCCAAGGAACTGGATTGCACCTTCCAGTCCACCATGGGCGCGCGTCGCACCGACCATTATACCGGCGCCATCCGCAAGATGGGCGTTGACCTTGGCTTCACCACGCAGGGCCGTCTGGTCTGGGCCGTTTTCGCCCCGACAGCGGGTTACCACCGTGGTTCGCTCGGTGGCCTTTATCAGGGCGCCACGGCTGAAGTAACCGTTGGCCTCGGCGTTGGCACCAACATCCTCGTTGGCGGCACCTCGGGCTCCATCCAGCTTCAGACGGTCAGCGTGACGGGTCAGGTTGGCCTCAACCTCGCCGCAACCGGTACATCCGTGACGCTCACTGCGATGAACTGATCATCGACGTACTGCCCGGCTTATAACGCCGGGCATTCTGTCGCATGTCAAAAAACGCCCTCTTCGTTGTCAGACGGGGAGGGCGTTGTATTATGCGGGGCATGATGATCTCGGCATTCAGAACGCTTCCGGCTTCAATGGCTTTTTTCCTCTGTATTGCTGCGCCGGCATTGGCCGAAGGCGATGCGGTGCACGGGGAAAAAGTTTTCAGCCGCTGTTCCACCTGCCACAGCATCGATGCGCCGCGCACCCGCATGGGACCGCATCTGATGGGCGTGGTGGGCAGGCCGATAGCCTCCGTAGCTGATTACGGCCATTATTCGCAGGCGCTGAAGGATGCCGGTGCCGCGGGTCGGGTGTGGACGGAGGAGGAGCTGCAAAGTTTTATCTCGAGCCCAAAAAAGGCGATCCCTGGAACCTCGATGCGCTTTTTCGGGCTGTGGAGCGAAACGGATATTGCGGATCTGATCGCCTATCTGAAAACGCATCCGATGCCGCAATAACCCTTAAAGCGGTGCTTCCGAAACAATCTCTTCTGCCTCTTCCACCGTCATCGCCATCACCTTCGCGCCGATTTCGAAGCCGAAGCCGTTGCGGGCGAATGCGGAAAATTCCTTCGACTTGCGTTTTTCATCAAGCTCGACACGGCGAAAGGGGCCGAAGGCGCGCTTGCGCGCAAAGATGACGGCCGCCACCAGATCGTTGGTTTCCTGCAGTGCGACTGCGGCCGTTTCCCGATCAATGCCCTTGATCTGAAGTTTTTGCGCAAGCCCGCGCTTCGACTTGCCGCTGCGCTGGCCACTTCGCACGGCAATTTCTGCATAAGCCGTATCGTCGAGCGCCTTGATGCCATAGGCGAAGGTCACGGCGAATTCGCCAAGGGCCTTTATCTGAGCGGGGCTGATATCCTCGAATTTTTCCCGCGCCTTGCGGGTGATCGCATCGCGCAACTGCTTTTCCGTCATCATGCGCTGTTCCAGCCGGTAGAGAGCGGAATTGCGCGCCCATGACAGCATGCGGCTGGTGGGTTCGATGGCCTGCGTTTCGCCATCCAGTGCCATGTCGTCGGTCAGGAAGGGGCTGGAATCATCGTTCATCCCGCTTTTATAGCGCAGCGAAGCCGTCTTGCCAGTTCCTGTCTGCTACACGCCCTCCGGTTTTGCAGCGTCTCACGGCGTCTGCGCGCCGGTTGCGGCGACGTAGACCGAATAGAGCGATTTCGTTGCGGTGATGAACAGGCGGTTTTTCTTCGGGCCGCCGAAGGTGAGGTTTGCGACCGTCTGCGGCACCTTGATTTTGCCAAGCAGCGTACCGTCAGGCGAAAAGCAGTGCACGCCATCGCCGGCACTGGTCCAGAGATTGCCAGCTGTATCCAGACGGAATCCATCAGGCAAGCCATTGTCGAGATTGCAGAATTCCCGGCCGTTTGTGAGCTTCACGCCGTCCACGACATCGAAAACGCGGATATGTCGTGGGCGGGATACATCATGGCTGTAGGAACTGTCTGCGACATAGAGCTTGGTTTCATCAGGCGAGAAAGCCAGACCGTTTGGCTGCACGAAGTCATCGATGGCGATCTTGATTTCACCGGTCGCGGGGTCGAGCCGGTAAACATTGCGCGTCTTCTGTTCGGGTTCTGCCTTGTAGCCCTCATAATCGGAAAGAATGCCATAAGTGGGGTCGGTGAACCAGACGCTGCCATCGGATTTCACCACCACGTCATTAGGCGAGTTCAGCCGCTTGCCGCCGTAGCTGTCGGCAAGAACGGTGATCGAGCCGTCGACTTCGGTGCGGGTGACGCGACGGCCGCCATGTTCGCAGGAAACCAGCCGTCCCTGCCGGTCGCGCGTATTGCCATTGGTGAAGTTGGAGGGGTGGCGGAATACCGAAATCCCGCCATCCGGCACCCAGCGCAGCATGCGCTCATTGGGAATGTCGCTGAACAGCAGGCAGTTCAGATCGGAAAACCACACCGGGCCTTCCGCCCAGCGGCAGCCGGAATAAAGCTCTTCCAGTTCCGCATTGCCGACGATCAGAAGGCGGAAGCGTTCATCGTGGATTTCGTAAGGGGAGGCGTTGTCTGTGGTCATGAGCGTGGTCCGCTTGAGGGCTTTTCGTTCGGGGTTCAGCGTGTGGCCTTGGGGCCGCTTGCCAGAAGAATGACGGAAATGATGATGAGGCCGGTGAGGATGAGGCGGATGCCCGCGCCGAAACCATAGGTGTTCAGCATCGAGACCACCAGGAACATGAACAGCGAAGCGCCCCAGATACCGGGTACGTTGGAATCGCCGCCCGCAACCGCCGTGCCGCCGATCACCACCACCGCGATGGACATCAGCAGATATTCCGATCCCATGTTGAGTGCTGCGCCGCCGGAGAAGCTGGCGAGCAGATAACCCGCGATCGCCGCCAGTACCGCGCAGAGCACATAGGTGACGAAGCGTGCTCCATCCACCGGAATGCCGGTCATGCGGGCGGCGAAAGTGCTCTGGCCGATGGCGGAAATCCAGCGTCCGTAAAAGGTGCGGTCGAGCAGCAGCCAGGCGATGACCGAGAGGACAAGGGCGACGAGGGCAACATTCGGAATGCCGAGAGAGCTCGACGTGGCAAAGGTGGCCAGTGTTTCCGGCGGCTTGATCCGCAGGCCGCGGTTGGACCAGATGGCGATAGACTGCACGATGAAGCTCATCGAAAGCGTCGCGATGATCGGTGGGATGCGCAGAAGCTTGATCAACGTATAGTTGCCGATGCCGATGGCGATGCCGATCAGGATGGCGATCAGCAATCCCGGCAGGATGAGACCATCGGACACATCCATGAATTTGAGCGCCAGCGTGCCTGATAGCGTCATCGTGGCGGGAACGCAGAGGTCGATATTACCCGGCCCGAGCGTGATGACGAACATCTGGCCGATACCGACGATCACGGAAAAGGCAGCGAAGGTCAGGGCTGCGTGCGACAGGCCGAAGGAGCTGGCGCCGCCGGTGAACATGACGGTAACGATCCAGACCGCGGCCGTTGCGGCGAACGACCAGATCCATGGTTTTTTCGAGAGAGACGAAAGCCCGTTCATTGGTTTTTCTCCCGCTTTTCGAGACGGTTGAGCAGGATGCGGAGCGCCAGCACGATGATGAGGATCGCCCCTTGTGCGCCTATCTGCCAGTCCGGCGAAATGCGCATGAATGACAGGAACGAGCCGGCAAGGGTGAGCGTCAGCGCGCCGATGACAGCACCGATGGGCGAGACCCGACCGCCGACGAATTCGCCGCCGCCCAGAATAACGCCGGCAATCGACAACAGCGTGTAGCGAAGCGCGATATTGGCATCTGCCGATGTCGTCAGCCCGACGAGCGCTATGCCCGACAACACCGCGAAGAAACCGGCCAGCGCGAAGGTGGCAGCACGTATGCCGATGACCGACCAGCCGGAGCGCTCGACGGAGCGGAAGTTACCGCCGACGCCGCGCATCAGCACGCCGAAGGAGGAGCGCATGACGATGTAGTGGGCAACGACCGCAATCACGATGCTGGCAACGATGGCAATTGGCACGAGCGGCGGTTTTGCCGTCATCAGCGCCCGGATGAAGGCTGGCGCCTGGCCGCCGGGTGAGGGGAGGATGAGAACGGCAAGGCCGCCCCAGACAAAGCTCATGCCAAGCGTGACGACGATTGAGGGCAGGGCGCGGATGTGGATGATGGCGCCCAGCATCGCATAAACCGCAATCGCACCGGCGAAGATCGCGATACCGAGCAGTGGCGTCGTTTGCAGGAAGGTGGCGGTGACGCAGGCGCAGAAACTTACGAAGGTACCCATCGACAGATCGAGATCGTTGACGGACATGATCAGCATCTGCGCAATGGTGGCAAGTGCAATCGGCACCGCCAGATTGAACAGCAAGTTGAGTCCGTTATAGCTCATGGCGCGCGGCTGCATGTAAAAGACGGCGGCGAGCAGGAAGGCGAGCGAGGCGGCGGGAATGATGAGACGAAGGGCACTGGCGGAGAGTTTCATGCGTGGTCCTCTCCGGAAAAGGAAGCGGCCAGCACATTCTGTTCGGTGATGTCCTCTCCCACCAGTTCCGCCTGAATGGCGCCGTCGCGGAAAACATAGACCCGGTCGCAAAGGCGGATTTCATCCATCTCGGTGGAGTACCAGATGAAGGTGCGGCCGTGGGAGGCTTCGGTTCTCAAGATATCGTAGACCTCCTGTTTGGTGCCGATATCGACGCCGCGCATCGGGTCGTCCATCAGCACGGTGCTGGCCGTGGTGGCGAGCGCACGGGCGAAAAGCACCTTCTGCTGGTTGCCGCCGGAGAGCGAAAGGATTTTGTTGCCCATGTCGGGCGTGCGGATTTCGATGCGCTTTTTCCACTGCGCGCCAAGCTCGGTTTCCTTGCCCCTGTCCACCATTCCGGCGGATGAAATATCCCGCAGCGAGGCGATGGAAAGGTTTTTGAGGATGCTCCACAGCGGGAAGGTGCCGTTCAGACTGCGATCACCCGCCACGAAGGCGATGTCGGTCTTGCGCGCGGGCAGCCAGCTGCTGTTGCGGGCAAGGTAGAGATCGAGTAGCGCTTCGGTCTGCCCGTGGCCGCCGAGACCGGCAAGGCCGATGATTTCACCGCGGAAAGCCTCGAAGGCGAGGCCTTCGCCCCGGCGCGCCGGCATCGAAAGCACCTTCTCTCCCGCCTTGCGGTTTTCGCCCTTTTGCCTGTCCTGTTCCTTGACGACGCTGCCCATGGCTTCCACCAGCGTGCGCGTCGTGAACTCGCCCGCTGCCCGATCAGCGACCACTCGGCCGTCCTTCATCACCACGATGCGGGTTGCTGTCGACAGAATCTCGCCGAGAATATGCGAGATCAGCAGCACGGAGCCGCCGGTGCGCACGAAACTGCGAACATAATCCATCAATTGTTCCGCAAGACCGGCATCGAGCGAGGAAGTCGGTTCATCGAGGATCACCAGTCTCGGCGCATCCGGGGTTCGACAGAAATTGATGGCGATTTCGACCATCTGCCGCTCGGCGATGGAGAGTTCTGCGATCGTCAATTCGCAATCGATACCGTGGCCGGGAAAAATCTCGTCCAGCGTATGCCGGATCATGGTGAGGGCACGTCCGCGCCAGTTCCGCCCGTTCATCGCGGCATGCATGATGCGGACGTTTTCGCTGATCGTCAGGTTCGGGCAGAGCGACAATTCCTGAAACACGCAGCGAACGCCGCTGGCGCGTGCTGCCGCGATTCCTTGACGGCCTTGTTCGCCGCGATAGGAAATGGACCCCTCATGCGGCGTCAGCCCGCCATTGATGACGTTGACGATGGTGGATTTTCCCGCACCGTTATGGCCGACGAGCCCCAGGCATTCGCCCGAACGGATGACGAGATCGGCCCCATCAAGCGCTCTTACCGCGCCGAACACGACCTTCACGCCGCGCGCGGCAACGACTTCTTCCGCCTCGATGATGTCATTCATGAGCATTCACGCCAGTGATCTGAAACTTGGATAATATTGGTAGCAGTTGCGGCGCCCGTTCAGGGAGCGCCGCAATCGCTTTTGTCCAGGAAATTGTCCTGCCTATTTGGCGGAGGCGATGGCCTTCTGGGCGTCTTCCTGTGAATATTCCACATTCGCGACGCCGCCCTTCTGGGTGTTCTTGAGGTTTTCCTCAAGATTGCCCTGATCGATGCGCAGGAAAGGTACGGTCAAATCCTTTTTGACATCCTTGCCGTCGAGGATTTGCTGCGCCACCCAGAAAGCGAGCGTGGAAACACCGGGGGCGATGGAGACCGACATGGTCTCGTAGCCGCTGGCATCCTTCTGCTGCTTCCACCATTGCAACTCGTCTTCGCGGTTGCCCATGACGATGGTGGGTGTCGGACGCTTGGCGGCGGCAAAAGCCTGTGCTGCACCGTAACCGTCACCGCCCTGCGTCACGACTGCCGCAACTTCGGGAAGGCTAGGCAGAATGCCGGCGACAGCGCGCTGTGCGACGTCCTGCGCCCAGTCGCCATTGACCGAACCGACAATCTTGAACTGCGGGTTCTTGGCGACGGCGTCGACGATGCCGGCATGGATTTCATCGTCCACCGAAACGCCCGCGAGGCCGCGGATTTCGAGCAGGTTGCCACCCTTCGGCATCGCCTTGGCGAGATAGTCGATCTGGCTTGCACCCATCGCCTTGAAGTCTACGGCGATGCGCCAGGCGCAGGGCTCGGTGACAATGCCATCGAACGAGACGACGGTGATGCCGGCGTCGCAGGCTTCCTTGACAGCACCGTTAAGAGCGGTGGGCGAGGCGGCGTTGATGACGATGGCGTCGTAACCCTGAAGAATGAGGTTCTGGATCTGCGCCGCCTGTTCGGTCGCCTGATTTTCGGCTGTCGTGAAGGCGTCAGCGGCAGCGACCTGCTTGTCTGCAACTGCCTGCTTGGTGATCTTGTCCCAGCTCGTCAGCATTGCCTGACGCCAGGAATTGCCCGCGTAATTGTTCGAAAGCGCGATTTTTTTAGCCGAGGTGTCGGCGTGAGCGGTGATCGGCAAAGCTGCGCATGCGACAGCGGCCGATGCCAGAAGCATCTTTCTGAAAGCCATTGATTTTCCTCCCTGGTGGCTTGCCCTTTTTGAGCTCGGAACCCGCTTTCCCGCAAATCTCCTCGGCGGCAGGCGGAATTCCTTTGCACTGGAGCTCCTTTCCCCAGTAAAAGCGAGAATGACCAAGAAGGTTTGGCTTGTACAGGCGGATAACGGCAATCTTCCTGCGGGTTTCCGCAGAAAGGATGCGGGAACCCGCAGGACGAAATGCCACCGCCGGGCGCAGAATAGCTGATACGGGGCAGGTCGCGCCGCCACAAGTTGACAAGGCAGGCGCTTGGGAGGGTGTCCGCACATGCTGGATACGCCGAAAAGCGCTCTTTTCCATCACTACATGGGCATTTCGCGGCTGCTCGCCGGGCAGCTCGAATTCAACGCCATCATTCAGGCGGTCGCCACCGAAATCACCCATATCATTCCTCACGTCCACATGGATGTCTGCATCAAGCAGCTGGATGACAAATTTCACATCGCCTATGAAAGCGGTCTGGCAAGCGCCTGGAGCCGCCAGCCGCCCGCCCTTCTGTCCGGCAGTCCCATCCGTTCCGTGCTCTCGGGCGAGGTGGAATATCTTTTGAGCGGCGATGCCTGCGCCGATCCGCGCTTCCATTTCGAAGGCGCATTTTCCAGCCCGATCATCGAGCTTGATCTGCATAGCCGCCTGCACGTGCCGATGAAGGTGCATGGCGACATTATCGGCGCGCTCAGTTGCTCCTCGCACCAGTCGGATGCCTATACGATGGAGGATGTCGCCAATGCCCGCGCGGTTGCGGATTTGCTGGCGCCCTATTTTTACGCCATCCGCGCCGCCGAACAGGCCAAACGGTCTGCGATCGAGGAGGCGCGCGCCAATGCCCGCGAGGAGGGGTTGCGGCTGGGTGCCCTGCAATTGACCGAAGCGCTGGAGGCCGAGCGGCAGCGGATCGGCATGGATTTGCACGACCAGACGCTGGCGGACCTGACGCGGCTTGCACGGCGCATCGAGCGGATGAGCCACGCATCGGACGTGTCGGGCGAGATGCTGGAACCGGTGGTGCGCAGCCTGCAGCACTGCATGCAGGATCTGCGCGAGATCATTGAGGAGGCGAAACCCTCCATCCTGCAATTGTTCGGCGTCGTGCAGGCCATCGAGACCTATGTGGATCGCTCCGTGCGCGACAGCGGCTCTTCTATCGACTGGTCGGTTACGGACGAGACGGACGGGCTTGTGGAAACACTCGACAAGACCGTTGCCATCTCGCTGTTCCGCATCGTGCAGGAGGCGGTCAACAATGCCATCCGTCACGCGCAGCCGGAAACGATCGCGGTGACACTGTCGTTGACGGATGGCGGGTTACGGGTGACCGTGAGCGATGACGGTAGCGGCCGTGGCGAGGGGGCTGTCTCTGGTGGACTCGGCATCGGCAACATGAAGACGCGTGCACGGCTGATTTCAGCCAGATTCGATATTGGTGGCAATGGCAAAGACGCTGGAACCCGCATTACCGTGACGTTGCCGGAAGGCGCTTTCGACCGGCGGGAGGAAATATGACATGGACGTGCTGATCGTTGAGGACGATGCGCTACACCGCGCCTATCTGAACGAGGCGGTGAGAGCCGCCCTGCCGGAATGCGACAAGGTGCTGGAGGCGGCAAACGGCAGAACCGGCGAAAAGCTGGCGCGGGAAAACCGCGCCGCCCATATCGTCATGGATTTGCAGATGAACGAGCGCAACGGCATAGAGGCGGCGCGCACCATCTGGAAGGAGCGGCCGGACACCCGCATCCTGTTCTGGTCCAACTATTCCGACGAGGCCTATGTGCGCGGCGTTTCCCGCATCGTGCCCGAAGGTGCTGCCTATGGCTACGTGCTGAAATCAGCATCTGACGACCGGTTGCGGCTGGCGTTGCGCAGCATCTTCATCGAGGCGCAATGCGTGATCGATCGGGAAGTGCGCGGCCTACAGGAAAAAAGCCTTGGCAAGGCGCATGGCTTCACCGATTCCGAATATGAAATCCTGGTTGATGTTGCGCTGGGCCTGACGGACAAGGCGATTGCGCGCCGCCGTAACCTTTCGTTGCGCAGCGTGCAGAACCGGCTGCAAAGCCTCTACGAAAAGCTGAACGTCCATCAGGCGGCCGGTGATGACGAGGCGGAAGGCCGTTATAATCTTCGAACCCGCGCCGTCACCGTCGCTTTCCTGCGCAAGCTGTTGAATTACAGCGCGCTCGAAAGGGCCGAGCGGGAATTGGGCGAATGGGCGACTGGCCGCTGATTATCACGGCAGGAAGGCAAGCAGACGTCTTTCATCGGCCCTGAGGCCCGAGACCGGCTTTGCGCCCACCTTCAGAATACGGCCAAGCTTCTTCTGCGCCTTCTCCTCCGTTGCTATATCGAGAACGGCGGGATGTACGTAGCTCTTGCGGCAAATGGCGGGTGTGTTGGACAGTTCCGTCGCCGCTGCCTGACACATACCCTTGATGCTGGGTTTTTCACCCGCAGCCACATGTTCCATCGCATGACAGAAGGCCGCAAGCGTTCCGCCCCAGGTACGGAAAGTCTTGGCGGAAATGCCTTGTCCGCCGACGCGGGAAAGATAGGCGTTGAGATCGCTTGAATCGACGGAGTGAACCCGGTTTTCACTGTCCTGCCAGACAAACAGCTCCTTGCCGGGCAGATCGGCGATTTCCTCGAGGATTTTTTGAAGGCGCGGGTGGCGCAATTGCCGCTTCACCTTCTGCCCGCCCTTGGCTGCAAAGCGCAGTTCGATTGTCTCGCCGAAGGACACGTGGCGCTTGAGCAATGTGGTTGCGCCATAGGTACCGTTGGTTTCAAGATAAGAACGGTTGCCGACGCGCAGATAGGCGGCATCGAGAAGCAGCGTCAGGGCCGCCAGTGTCATGTCCTGACCATGATCCTGTTTTGCAATGTCAGCCATCGCGCGTCGGCGGATGGCGGGCAGCGCCTTGCCGAAGCTTTTCAGCTGAAAGAACTTCGTCTCACCGCGCAATGCGTGCCAGTCGGGATGGTAACGATATTGCTTTCGCCCGCGCGCATCAAAGCCCGTTGCCTGCAAATGCCCTGATGGGTCGATGCATATCCAGACATCTTTGTAGGCAGGCGGGACGCCGAGCGATTTGATGCGCTTCAACTCCACGTTATCGGACAGAAGTTCGCCGCCCGGCAACCGGTAACAAAAACCGCGCCCGCGCCTTTCTCGGGCTATGCCCGGCTCCTGATCGTTGACATAGGCAAGTCCGATTTTGGCAAGAAGGCGGGTGGGCGGTTGTGGCATCGTTTTTTCCGGCAGGTTTAAGGTTGCAGGAAACGAGAAACAGGCCGCCTTCGTTCCGGCGGCCTGCTGTTCCGGTCATGACTTTCTCAGCCGGCCTTGGCGATCCGCAAAATTTGCGAGTTGCCGCCACCGCGCTCTTCGGTCACGGCATAGACGGCACCATCCGGACCCACTTTCACATCACGAATGCGCGCTTCCAGCGGCAATCGGCTTTCCGTCGCAACCTTGTCGCCGTCAATGTGCAGGATGACGAGGCCCTGGCTCACCAGACCGCCTACGATGAAGGCTCCCTTCCACTCGGAAATCTGGTCGGCGTCGTAAAAGGCCATGCCGGACGGGCCGATGACGGGGTCCCAATAATAAACCGGCTGTTCCATGCCTTCCTTGGCGGTGGCACCTTCGCCAACGGACCGACCGCTATATTCGACACCGTAGGTGATGACCGGCCAGCCATAATTGAGGCCCGCCTTCGGCAGGTTCATCTCATCGCCGCCTTTCGGGCCATGTTCCACTGTCCAGAGCCTGCCCTGCCCATCCAGTGCTGCCGACTGGAGGTTACGGTGGCCATAGCTCCATATCTCGGGGAGGGCGTTCTGCTGGCCGGCGAAGGGGTTGCCCTCGAAGGCCTTGCCTTCGGCATCAATGCGGAAGACCTTGCCAAGCCCGCTCGACAGGTCCTGCGCCTGCACACGCGGCGTTGCGTCTGAACGTTCACCGACGGTGACGTAGAGCTCGTTGTTCTGGCCGAAGACCAGGCGGGAGCCGAAATGCTTATCACCATCATAGGTCGGCATCTGGCGGAAGATCACCGAGACGTCTTCCAGTTTTGCTGCTCCACCCTCTTCGGTCAACTTGGCCGATGCGACGGAGGTGCCGTTGCCGCCATCCCGTGGCTCGGAAAAAGAGAAGAAGATTTTACGGGAGGTTTCGAAATCGGGAGCCAGCGCGATGTCGAGCAGACCGCCCTGTCCGTCGGACGCCACCTCCGGCACGCCCGCGATGGCAGGGCTGGCTTTCCCGTCTGCGACGATGTGCATTGCGCCTTCCTTGGCCGCTACGATCATGCGGCCATCGGGCAGGAATTCCATCGACCAGATATGCGGTAGGCCCTCGGCAATGACGGTTTTTTCGACATCCGGCTGAGTGGCGGCTTGCGGCGCACGGGTCTGACCCTCGAAAGCCGGTTTCTGATCCGGCGCATTGGGCCGTTTCGTCTCGACTGCCGGGGCGGTCTGTGCGTGGGCGGCGCCGGCAAGTGGTACGGCCAGCAGCGCGAATAGCATCGTCGAACTCAGAAATCGGTTGTTGCGGAACATGGGTCTCCCTTCCTTTGTCTGCATCGGGCAGAGAACCATTTGGGGAGGAATTCGTTTCTTGCGATAGTTTCAAGAAAACTTGATGAGGCCGTGTACGGGCGGCATCCTCTTTTTTCATCCATGTAAACTTACAGGGAACCGCAAGCCCACGCCTACGTTTTCCCCCTGGTTACACGGAGGGCGCCGCCATGCAGATCATCGACAATAAGAACATAGACGGGAACAGAGCCAAGCCAATTCTCAATGTTGCGGAGTTTTGCCGCCGTTACCGGCTGGACAAGGCCGAGGAGACACGGTTGAGAAGGCTGTTCGGAGAATTCGCATCCCGGCACGAGCTTTTGATGAACGCTCAGCGCAAGCCGAACTTCCGCTGATCATTCCTCCGGATCGATCGATTTTCCGAAAATCATGAAGACATCATATCGGGTGTTCTTTCCCACTATCTGGTGCGAAGGCTTGCGAACGCCGGGCATAGGTTCGGCGCGCAGAGGCCATTTTAGAACCACCCGCTTCGTCGCATGTTCAAGCGCAGCCTCCATCAGCTCTACCTGATCGGGATCGGATCCCACCAGTTCCCGCAGCACCCGCATTTCCTTTTTCACCAGCGCCGTGTTGTGGCGCGGCGGATGCATTGGGTCCACGATCACCACCTCCGGTGAAAGTTCTTTCAGCAGAAGCCGGGAATCGCCCTGCAGCAGCGTCATGCGGGAGGCAGCCTCGGCATAGGCTCCACCCGCCTCCAATGCGCGGCGAATGCCGTCAGCAAGGTGGGCGTGCATACCGGGTGAACGCTCTATCAGCGTAACTTCGGCTCCGAGTGACGCCAACAGAAAGGCATCGCGCCCGAGCCCTGCCGTGGCATCGACGATTTTTGGCGTGCGGCCTTTGGTGAAGCCCGCGGCTTTCGGCAGAGCCTGTCCGCGCCCCTCGCCGGAGCGAAAACGGTGACCGACCGCACCGCCAACAAAATCCACCACGAAGCTTTCGTCTTGTTCTTTCATCGCAGGCCTCAGAAGGGGCAGGGCACGGTATAGGTGACGTCGCGGCCATCCGGGTGACGAAAGCCCACCGCCTCGGCATGCAGCATAAGACGCGGCGCGGCGGCGAGCGCTTCACCTTCTGCATAAAATTCATCGCCAAGGATAGGGTGGCCGAGAGCCTTCATATGCACCCGCAATTGATGGGTGCGGCCGGTGAGAGGAGCAAGTGCGAGCCTCGTGGCGGGAAGCGGCAATCTTTCCAGCACGCGCCAAAGGCTTTGCGCCGGCTTGCCATGGTCGTGGTCCACCCGGTGGCGGGGCTTGTTCTCGGGGTCGATCGCGAGTGGCAGGTCCACCTTGCCCTCTTCACCCTCGACTTTCCCCCAGACGACGGCGACATAGGATTTGCGGGTCTGGCGGTTCTCGAACTGGGCGGCGACGGCCGCGTGCGCCTTGCGGTTCAGGGACATCAACACGATGCCTGATGTATCCTTGTCCAGCCGGTTGATCATCAGTGCTTTTGGAAACTGTTTCTGCACGCGCGTCAAAAGACTGTCGAAGAGCACGGGATCGCGTCCCGGCACCGAAAGAAGTCCGCTCGGCTTGTCCAGCACCAGTAGATCGTCATCCCGGTGCACGATGGTGAGCCACGGTTCGAGCGGCGGATTATAGACGGGGTTGGACAGCACAAGTGACATTGCGCTTCCTTAGCACAAATCGGGCATGGGGCCAGATGCCTGCCCCGCAATATGATTAGTCCGGAATATGAAGATTGACGCGGCCACTGGTGAGATCGCTGATGAGCCGTGTCAGTCGCGCGGCCTCCTCTACGGGAACCGAAAGCTGCATATCCGCGCCGGTGCCGGTGAAGTCCTCCTTTTCCACTCGCAGGTTTCGCGTGGCGGCGAGGCGCGATTTTACCAGGGCCAGATCGGAGAACGGGCAGCTCAAGGTCGCGCTGACATAGGCGATGACCGGTGACGTCTCGCCAAGCCGAAGGCAGGCCGCCGCCGTGCCGCCATAGGCGCGCATGAGGCCGCCGCTGCCGAGCAGAATGCCGCCGAACCAGCGGATGACGAGGACCGCGACATTGTCCAGCGCCTGACCGTCGATAGCCTGAAGGATTGGCTTTCCCGCCGTGCCGGAAGGCTCGCCGTCGTCACTGAAACGATAGGTCTGGCCGTTTCGCCATGCCCAGCAATTGTGGTTTGCGTCGAAGTCAGAATGCGCCGCAAGGAAGCTTTTCGCATCCTCCTCGCCAGTGACAGGTGCTGCAAAGGCAATGAAGCGGCTTTTCTTGATATCCTGCGAAAAGGTGACGGGTCGGTCGAGCGTGAACATGCGCGCTTCAATATCGCATATATTCGCGCGCGGAAATCGGTATAAGGCCACAATGGCGAAGATGCGATGGAGCGGGTTTTGAAGAAGGCAAGGCAGGTCGCGATTGTCGGCGGCGGGCCAGCGGGCCTGATGGCGGCCGAAGTGCTGTCTGCGGCTGGCCATGCCGTAACGGTGTTCGAGGCCATGCCGACCGTCGCGCGCAAATTGCTGATGGCCGGAAAATCCGGTCTCAACATCACCCATGCCGAAGACTACGACATTTTCCTCCACCGTTTTGGCGACGCGGAGCAAAAGCTGCGCGCCGCCCTCGATGATTTCACGCCCGGCGCGCTGCGTCACTGGGCGCAAGGTCTGGGGCAGGAGACTTTCGTCGGCACGTCGGGCCGGGTGTTTCCGACGGTTATGAAGGCCTCGCCGCTGTTGCGGGCATGGCTTGCCCGGCTGGAGGCGCACGGCGTTATCATCAAGACGCGGCATCGCTGGATGGGTTTTTCCGCAGACGGGCTGGTTTTCGCGACACCGGAGGGGGATGTCTACATGAAGGCCGACGCCGTTCTTCTGGCGCTCGGCGGCGCAAGCTGGCCGCGTCTGGGTTCCGATGCCGCATGGGTCCCGGCACTCGCGGCTGAAGGCGTGGCGCTTAACCCTTTCCGCCCCGCCAATTGTGGCTTTGATGTCGATTGGAGCGATGTCTTCCGGCAGCGTTTTGCCGGTGAGGCGTTGAAATCCGTCACCACCATTTCCCCGGCCGGGGCGTTTCAGGGCGAGTTCGTGGTGACGCAGCACGGCATTGAGGGCAGCGTCATCTATGCCCATTCCGCCGCACTTCGCGACCAGCTGGAACACACGGGTAAGGCGACACTCGCTGTCGATCTGGCGCCGGGACGTACCTTGGAGCGCCTTGGCCGGGATCTGGCAAAGCTTGGCCGCAAGGAGAGTTTTGCAAACCGGTTGCGGAAGGCCGTGGGCCTCTCCGCCGTCAAGGTCGGACTTCTGCGGGAAATCTTTTACGATATCTCGGCGATGCCGGATGATCCGGTCGCTGCAAGAATCAAACATGCGGAGATACCGCTTGCACGGACGAGACCGATTGCCGAGGCGATTTCATCGGCTGGGGGCGTTGACTGGCAAGGTATCGATGAGAACTACATGCTGAAAAAACTCCCCGGCATTTTTGCTGCCGGGGAAATGCTGGACTGGGAGGCGCCGACCGGCGGTTATCTGCTGACCGCCTGTTTTGCCACTGGCAAGGCCGCCGCCAGGGGCATGACCAAATGGCTCGACGGCTTGGCCTAACCGGCCTCGGCCAGTTTTTTTTCCGCGCTTGGCGTGGTCCTGACGAGGCAGCGCATGATGGCATCCGTGGTGACGGAGCCGAGTGACTTGCCGTTATCGCCGATGATGACGGCACTGCCGACATCCTCCCTGACGAGCGCGCGCAAGCCTTCCTCGACGGTCATGTCCGCATCGAGCTGAAGACGCGACTGGCCGGTAAAGTCCGGTTGGACGATTGCGCCGAGACGAATGACCCGGCCACGATTGACCTCTTCCACGAAGGCTTCGATATAGCTGTCTGCCGGACTCATGACAATTTCGGCGGCCGTGCCCTGCTGGATGATCTCGCCGTCGCGCAGAATGGCGATCTTGTCTCCCAGCCGAAGAGCCTCATCCAGATCGTGGGTGATGAAGACGACGGTTTTCTTCAGCTCTTTCTGCAATTCCAGCAGCACTGTCTGCATGTCGACGCGGATGAGTGGATCAAGTGCCGAATAGGCCTCGTCCATCAGCAGGATTTCGGCGTTGTTGGTCAGCGCGCGGGCGAGACCCACGCGCTGCTGCATGCCGCCTGAAAGCTGGTTCGGATAATGGCTCGAAAAGCCTTCCAGCCCCACCCGCTTGATCCAGACGTCGGCTTTTTCTTCCCGCTCTCCCTTGTCGACGCCCTGCACCTCAAGGCCATAGACGACGTTTTGCAGCACGTTGCGGTGCGGCAGCAGGCCGAATTTCTGGAATACCATCGCCGTCTTGTGGCGGCGGAATTCCAGAAGTTCCGCTTCGTTGAGGCGACAGACATCCGTTCCGCCATAAAGGATTTCTCCCGCTGTGGGGTCGATCAGGCGGTTGACGTGACGGATCAGCGTCGATTTTCCCGAGCCGGAAAGGCCCATGATCACGGTGATCTGCCCGCCCGGCATGGTGATGTTGATGTCGCTGAGGCCGAGCACATGGCCGTGCTTGGCGTTCAGTTCCGCCTTGGACATGCCGCCCTTCACGGCGTCGATGTAATTCTCCGCCTTGGAGCCGAAAATCTTGTAAAGGCTGCGGATTTCGATCGATTGACTAGCCATGCGCCACTTCCCGGTGTTTTTGCAGGCGAAGGCCGTAGGCCTGGCTGATGCGGTCGAAGATGATGGCGATGCCGACGATTGCCAGGCCGTTGAACACACCGAGCGTGAAATACTGGTTGGCGATGGCCTTCAGAACCGGCTGGCCAAGGCCCTGAACACCTATCATGGAGGCGATGACGACCATGGCGAGCGCCATCATGATTGTCTGGTTGATGCCCGCCATGATGGTGGGGAGTGCAAGCGGCAGCTGCACCTTGAAAAGCTTCTGGCGCTTCGAGGAACCGTAAGCGTCTGCCGCTTCCAGCACGTCCCGGTCAACCATGCGGATGCCGAGATTGGTAAGCCGGATCATCGGCGGAATGGCGTAGATCACCACGGCGATAACGCCCGGGACACGGCCGATGCCGAGCAGCATGACGACGGGAATGAGATAGACGAAACTCGGCATCGTCTGCATGACGTCGAGAACGGGGTTCACGATACTCTGCAGGCGGTTGGACCGCGCCATGGCGATGCCAATCGGCAAACCGATCACAATCGAGAGCACGGCGCAGACGAAGATCATCGAGATCGTCTTCATCGTGTCTTCCCACATGCCGAACCAGCCGATGGCAAAGAGAATACCGCAACATAGTCCAACAATGGTGGCGCTGCGGCTGGCAAACCAGGCGAGTACGCCGACAATAAGAATAACGACCGGCCAGGGGGTGCCGATCAAAAGCCTTTCCGCCCAGATGAGGAAGCTCTGGAGCGGTGTGAACAGCCCCTCTATCGTGCCGCCATAGGCTCTGGTGAAACCCCGAAACCCCTCGTCGATCACTTTCTTCAGCGCACGCAGTGCATCATCATTCATGGTCGGAAATTTGAAAAGCCAATCCATATCCTGTTCTCCACGACGAACCGGGGCCGGCGGGCAATATCCGCCGCGCTCCGGAACTTAAAAACGGCCGGGCGCCGCCATTGGCGGGCCAAGCTGTCGACCACATATGTCGTGCCGCCCTTTTAGAGGGCAGCCTTGACCTTTTGCGCGACGTCGGGGGAAACCCAGCCCGTCCACAGAGCCTCGTTTTCCTTCAGGAAGTGTTTCGCACCATCTTCGCCGGTTGCCTGATTGTCGGTCATCCAGGCGATCAGCTTGTTAACGGTGTCGTTGGTCCAGGCGCGTTTGTTCAGATAGTCCATGGCCGGGCCGGCGCGGTCGGCAAAGGTCTTGCTGACCAGCGTCTGCACGTCGTCAACCTGCCATGCATTGGGCTTCGGGTCCGCGCAATCGGCAACCGAGGTGCAGCGTTTCCATTCGGCAGAGTCATATTCCGTGCCGAAGCCGAGCTTCACCATCTCATATTTGCCGAGCAGCGAGGTCGGAGCCCAGTAATAGCCTACCCACGGCTGTTTCGCTTCGTAAGCCTTGGCCACCGAGCCGTCGAGACCTGCGGCAGAACCGGTATCCACCAGGGTGAAGCCAGCCTTTTCACCACCAAAAGCCTTGAAGAGCTGGGCGGTGACGACGGTGCCGCCCCAGCCCTGCGGGCCGTTGAAGACGGCGCCCTTTGCCTTGTCTTCAGGCGAGGGGAAGAGCTCGGGATGCTTGAAGAGATCAGGAATGGTCTTGAGATCGGGGTTGGCATCAGCGACATATTTCGGGATCCACCATCCCTGCACAGCGCCGTCCGACAGGATCTTGGCGGCCGCCACGACCTTGCCGCCCTCAAGTCCCTGTTTGACGATTTCCGGCTGCAGGCTGACCCAGGCCTCCGGCGCGATATCAGGCTGGCCCTTTTCGGCCATGGAGGTCAATGTCGGTACGGTGTCGCCTGTGACGATTTCAGCGCTGCAACCGTAACCCTTTTCCAGAATGATCTTGTCGAGATTGGCGGCGACTTCAGCGGATTGCCAGTTCATGCTGGCGATCGTGACGTTTCCACAGTCCGCAGCAAAGGCTGCACCGCCTGTAAGGGCGAAGCCGGCGGAAAGAATTGTGGCACCCAAAAGTATTTTCATTTTTGTTCCCTCTGGTCGCGGTGTGCGAAGACCCGGGCGCTGACGGCACCGCGACCGCCAGCACCCGCATTGAGCGTTAATAATTACTTTGTTGCCGTTCCGTTTGCGGCAGTTTTTGGCGTATTGAGGATGGCAATCGTCAATCAATCATCACGCTTGTGGGGTGCTTCTGCGAAATTTGCGGCGTGCGAATTCCCCAGTCTTGCCGGTCGCGCTTCTGAAAAGCCGTGAACAACAAGCAGAAGTTTCTGTTTTCTTGGACATTTATTCCGTTCTGTACTACGGAAAATTTCGTCTCTTTTTTGTGGTGATATTGAATGACCAATCTTCGTGCTGCCCCGGTATGGCCGATCGGCGGCGGTGAAACGGGTGAGCTTGTGCGTGGCTTCGACTGGTCGAAGACATCGCTCGGTCCGATTAGCGACTGGCCGCAGAATTTGAGGCAGAAGGCCAATTCCGTCGTCAACTCTCCCATTCCGCAGGTGCTGATGTGGGGTGCGGATCATGTGATGATCTACAATGACGGCTATGCGGAAATTGCCGGCAATTATCACCCGCGGGCGCTGGGCGGAACGGTGCCAGGTATCTGGCCCGAGATCTGGGACTGGAACAGCCGCATTCTGGAGGCTGGCTTTCGTGGCGAGGTCATGGCTTATCGCGACCAGCCGATGACGCTGATGCGGCACGGTCAGCCGGAAGAGGTGATCTTCGATCTGTTCTATACGCCGATCTACAATGATGGCGGCGCGGTGGACGGCGTCCTGTGCACGGTGCTTGAAAACACCGAAAAGGTGAAGGCCGTGGAGGCGCTGGAGCAGAGCCGCAAGGAGCTGAGCCGGCTTACCAATGCCCTGCCGATCCTGGTGGGATATGTCGATCGCGACTATGTCTATAAATTCGCCAATGACGGTTATCTGGAGTGGTTCGGCCGCAGCGCCGAGGAGGTGATCGGCCGCAGCGTTCCGGAAATCGTTGGAGACGCGTTCTTCAGTTCGCGCAGGGCCTATCTCGATCGTGCGCTCGGCGGCGAAAAGATCGTTTCGGATACGGTGATCAGCAGACCGGATGGCAGCAAGCGAGCCGCCGAAATCCGTTATGTTCCCCGCTATATCGCCGATGGCTCGGTTGACGGCATTTATGTGCTGATCATCGATATCGAGGACCGGAAACGTTCCGAGCACGAAATTGTGCTTAGCAATAACCGTTTCCGCGCCGCTGTTGATGCGGTCCACGGCGTGCTTTGGACCAATACCGCCGACGGCATGATGCTGGGTGAGCAGCCTGCGTGGGGTGCACTTACCGGGCAGAGCTTCGACGAGTATCAGGGGTTCGGCTGGGTCGAAGCGGTTCATCCCGAAGACAGGGACCATTCGCTGGAAAGCTGGACAAAAGCCGTTTCCGCGCGGGCGACCTATATTTGGGAGCATCGCGTTCGCCGCCATGACGGCGTCTACCGCACATTTGCGATCCGTGGCGTTCCGATTTTCGACAATTCCGGTGATATTGCGGAATGGGTGGGTGTCCACACGGATATCACCGAACAGCGGCTGGCCGAGAACACGCTTAAAGAACATGCCAGCAATCTGGAACGCGAGATTCGCCACCGCATAAGAGCGGAAGAGCAGCTTCGCCAATTGAATGAAGGGCTGGAAGCGCGGGTCGAGACGGAAATCGCCGAGCGCCGCCAGACCGAAAGGGCGTTGCAGCAGGCGCAGAAAATGGAATCCATCGGCCAGTTGACCGGTGGCGTCGCGCATGATTTCAACAATCTTCTTCAGGTAATCGCGGGCAATCTGCAATTGCTGTCAAAGGACGTGATTGGCAACGAGCGTGCCGAACGGCGGCTGGAAAATGCGCTGGCCGGCGTTCATCGCGGTGCCAAGCTTGCAAGCCAGCTTCTGGCCTTTGGCCGCCGTCAGGCGCTGGAACCGCGCGTTATCAACATCTCCCGCTTCGTTACCGGCATGGATGATCTCCTGCGCCGTTCGCTTGGTGAGGCGATCGAGGTTGAGGTCATCACCTCCGGCGGCCTGTGGAATACCTATGCCGACCCCAACCAGGTGGAAAACGCTCTCCTTAATCTCGCGATCAATGCGCGCGATGCCATGGAAGGGCACGGCAAGCTGACGATCGAGGTCGGCAATGCGGTTCTCGATCGCGATTACGCGCGCAAGCATTCGGAAGTTTCTCCGGGGCAATATGTCATGCTGGCTGTTACCGATACCGGATCGGGCATGTCGCCGGACATTCTGGAAAAGGTGTTCGAGCCGTTCTTTTCGACGAAACCGGAAGGCAAAGGCACCGGTCTCGGCCTTTCGATGGTCTACGGCTTTGCAAAACAGTCCAGTGGCCACGTCAACATCTATAGCGAGGTGGGGCAGGGCACGACGGTGAAGATGTATCTACCGCGATCCGCCGCCGACGAGGACAGGGAAGTGGTGATACCGACCGGCCCCGTCGAGGGTGGCACGGAAACGATCCTTGTGGTGGAGGATGACGAGGAGGTGCGCAGCACCGTCGTCGAGACACTGAGCGATCTCGGTTACCGCGTGCTCACTGCCCGCGATGCGCAGGCTGGTTTGACGGTGGTCGAAAGCGGCATTCCGATTGACGTCATCTTCACCGATGTGGTGATGCCGGGACCTTTGAAAAGCCGGGAAATGGCGCGCCGTGCGCAGGAAAGGTTGCCTAATCTCGCCGTTCTCTTCACATCCGGTTATACGGAAAACTCCATCGTGCATGGCGGCAAGCTGGATTCCGGGGTGGAACTGCTCTCCAAGCCTTACACGCGCGAAGCGCTGGCGCGGCGCATCCGCCATGTCATCGCCAATCGCAAGCAGGTTTCTCTCGCCAAGACGAGGCCGGTATCATCACCGCGTCATTCCAAAACCCCCGAACCCGCGCAGGTCGTCGGAGACGAGACCAGATCGGTTTGCGTGCTTCTTGTTGAGGATGACGAGTTGATCCGGATGAATTCGACCGAGATGCTGGCCGATAACGGCTTTGCCGTCGTCGAGGCCGGAAATGCTGTGCAGGCGCTAAAGGCGATCGAGACGGAAGAGATCGATGTTCTCGTTACCGACATAGGCCTGCCGGACATGAAGGGCGGCGAGCTGGCGGTTGAGGCATTGCGCCGGAAACCAGGACTAGCCATTGTGTTTGCCACGGGAGACAACCAACTGCCGAACGGGGCGCCGGAAACGGCAGTGCTTTTGACCAAGCCCTATGACGAACAGCAGATCGTCTCAGCTGTCGAACTGGCCCATACGGCAAACACGATGGCGGGCGAATAAACCGCCCGCCATCGTGTCTCAATAACCGCGCGTCATATCGACCGTTTCCGGTAGCGTGCCTGTTTCACGCCATGTCTTGACATTGCCTGCCACTATTTTCGCGGAACTTTCCCGGCTTGTCGGCGCGGAAATATGTGGCAGGACGGTCACTTTCGGGTGCTGCCAGAATGCGGAGGCGGGAGGTAGCGGCTCCTGTTCGAAGACATCGAGAACCGCATGCGAAAGCTGGCCGGAATCAAGCGCCGCGATCAGGTCATCGGCGACGACGACGGCTCCGCGGGCGAAATTGATGAGTGCGGCTCCCTTTTTCATGGCGCCGAGACGGTCGGCATTCAGAAGGCCGCGCGTCGCATCGGTCAGCGGCACCAGACAGACGAGAATGTCGCTTTTTTCCAGCAAGTCCTCCAGCCCGTCATCGCCCGTCAGCGTTGCCACTCCCTCGATTGCCTTGGCCGAGCGGCTCCAGCCGGAAACGTTGAAGCCTGCATGAAGCAGGCGTTGCGCCGCAGCCGTTCCAAGCGCGCCGAGGCCGAGGAGGCCGATGGTCATCTCGCCCGGATGCCGATAATCGAGTTCCTGCCAGAGGGCTTTTTGCTGGTTTACGCGATAGGCCGGCATGTCGCGTTGCAGGTAATATGTCCATGCCAGCACGGCTTCCGCCATCACGCGTGAAAGCTCCGGGTCTTTCAGCCGCACGATCGGCGGCGCCTTGTCTCCCAGTTCCAGAACGAGCCGTTCGACACCCGCCCACAGGCTGTGAATCCACGAAAGACCCGGCAAGGCTGCAATATCGGCTGGATCGGGATTGGCGACGATGGCGAAGTCCACCGCGCGTTTCTGCTCCCCGCTTAATTCGGAAAAGGAGAGGATTTCCTCTTCCGGCATGGCGTCGCGAAGCGCTTGCTTCCAGATGGCTTCCGCTTGCGCATTCATCCGCGAAACAAGGGCGATGGGTGATGGCATGAAACTGGTCCTGCTTGCTGGCGATTGGTTGGTCGCCATCAATGCGTAATTTTGCGGGCAACGCCATAGGCTGGATAGCAAAATTTGAGCTGCAAAAAAAAGCGGCCCGGTTTGCACCGGGCCGCTACACCATTCAGGCGTTTTCCTTCACCGGCGGTTTGGCGTCGCCGTAATAGGCCGCGAATGTCTCGTGATAATGCTCAGAACCACCGGGGCCTGCATAACGCTGCAATTCCGTCATATCGGTCTTGTTGAGCACGATACCCAACGTCTTGTTGGCAATCTGTGGTTCGTTGGCCATCAGGTTCTGCACCATCTGGATCGGCGTCTTGCCCCATTCCGTCACGAAGACGAAACCATCGACCTGCGGTGCGAAGGCTTTTGCGTCGATGACGGGAACGACGGGTGCAAGGTCGACAATGATGTAGTCGCAGGCCTCACGCGCCGATTCGATGAATTTGCGCATGCCGGAGGAGGCAAGAAGCTCGCTTGAATGGGCAAACTGGTTGCTTGTGGAAACCGGAAGGATGCCCATTTTCGTGCGGGTATCGACCTTCACTGCCTGCGTCCACGGTATCTCGTCAAGCACGACCTCCACCAGACCGGCGGATTGCCGCGTTGTCAGCATGCGGCTGAGGCCGGGGTTGCGGATGTCGGCATCCACCACAAGCGTGCGCTTGCCGGTGGAGGCGATCAGACCGGCGAGATTGAGCGCCACGACCGATTTACCCTCGTTCGGCAGGCACGAGATGACGCCGATTACCCGGCACTGGCGTTCCTGGATAACGACATCAGCCGTCAGCTTCACGTTGCGCAGCGTCTCGGCAAAGCTTGAGCGCGGGCTGTCGACGGCAAGGCGTAGCATTTTCTGGAACGAGACCTGACCGTTTTCGTCGATGGTCGTGCTCTCGCTGCCGGGGGTGGCGGCAGGGGTACCCGACTTTGCGGTTTCTGCACCCCGTTCCCCGATAAAGGGCAGGTAGCCCAGAAAACGCATGCGCAGATTGTCGCGCACATCGTTGCCGGTGTGGAAAAAGCGATCCCGGAACTCAAGAAGCGCTGCGATGCCGACGCCCAGCATAAGGCCGAGAATGACGGAAAGCGCCATGGTCATCGTCTTTTTCGGGCTGGACGGAGCTGTCGGCAGACCCGCTTCGGAGATGATGCGGGCCTTGGCGATCGGCAGCGACTGTTTCTGGGATGCTTCTTCGAAGCGGCCGAGGTAGGACTGGTAAAGTGTGCGCAGAGCGGTTGCCCGCTGCTCCAGCTCACGCAATTGCACCATGGTGATATTGGCCTGCGAATTGCGGCCCGCCACGCGGTCGATATTGTCGCGAAGCGATTGCACACGGGAATTGGAGACGTCGTATTCGTTCTTCAGGCTGCCCGTAACCTGCTGCAGTTCCTGGAAGATCTGCCTTGCAATCTCTTTCTTCTCACTCTCCAGCGCTACCGCCTGAGGGTGGTCGGCGCCGAATTGCTGGACGACGCCCTGCAATCGGTCAGAGATCGTGATGTAGCGCTTGCGAAGGTCCTGAATGACCGAGTTATCGGCATCCCGCGCGGAAACGACTGCATTGTCAACGGCTGCATCCGGTCCCCGGTCGATGATGGATTTGTACTGGCCATAACGTGCAGCAGCCGTCGCGACATCCGCCTGCGCGGCAATCAGCTGGCCGTTGAGATCGGCCAACTGGCCTTCCGACATCAGCTCGCCGCGCGAAGAAACGATATTATTGTCCGTCTTGAATTTTTCGACAGCAAGCTGTGCGGCCTGCGCACGCTGGTTCAGGTCGCTCATGCGCTCCTGCAGCCACACGGAAGCGCGCTCGCTGGCGTCGAAATTGGCGTTCAGCTGTTCGGTCAGATAGGCCTGCGCATAGGTCTTGGCGATGAGCGCGGCAAGCTGCCGATCCGTCGAACGGGTGGAAATGGCGATGACCGAACTGCGGCCGACACGCTCTACGATCAGCGATTGTTGCAGCACGGCGGCTGCCTTTTCGCGGCGTCCGGCGCGGATTGCCGCTTCGGAGGCCGGCGGATCTCCGGGCAGGATGAGATCGACGATACCGCGCACGGAAGATTTCACGAGATCGACCGGCGACAGCGACGGATTGACGATGGTGTCGTTCTCGTCGAGCTTGGCCTTGTCGACCACGGTCAGCGCCATTTCCTTGGATTTCAGAATTTCCACAGCACTGGCGATACGGTTGTCGACGATCTGGGCGGCAGGTACCGGCGATTCCTCTTCCGCGTAACGGGAAAGGCTTTCATCCAGAAGCACCTGAGTCATCGCGGTGTAAACGGGGGTTGCAAGCACCAGATAAAGGCCGGCCAGAACCACAGCGGCGATGACCGAGGCGGCAATGACATTGGCGCGGCGCACCACGGCTGCCCAGAGGCGATCGAGGTCAATAAATGTGTCGGCATCCTTGCCGGGATCCGGAAAACCGATGCTGGATTTAAAGGTCTTGTGGTGCATGGACCTACCTTGTGAATTAAAAATGGTACGCGGGAAGCCGAGCAACGCTCGGCTTCCCGCCCCCCGTTATTGATGTGCCGACCGCCTCCCCGGCAGCACGATTAAAGTCAGGCCGCCTGAACGCGGCTTTCATGGTTTGCGACGAGTTCCTTGACGGAAGCGAGAACCTGCGCCTCCATGTCGGCACGCATCAGCGAGAAAGCGACATTGGCGGCGATGAAGCCCTGCTTGCTGCCGCAGTCGAATGTGCGACCGCTGTACTTCTGCGCATGGAAGGCCTGCTTCTCAGCGAGCCGCTTCATGCCGTCAGTCAGCTGGATTTCGTTGCCCGCGCCACGCTCCTGTTTGGCGAGAATGTCGAAGATTTCCGGCTGCAGAATATAACGGCCGTTGAGATAATAATTCGAAGGCGCCCTGGATGGTTCCGGCTTCTCGACCATTTCGGTCACCGCAAAGCCGTGATTGACCTTCTGGCCGACACCAACGACGCCGTAGGATGACACTTCTTCCGGCAGGCATTCCTCAACACCGAGGATATTGCCGCCGACTTCGTCGTAGAGTTCCATCAACCCGGCAATGCAGCCGCGTGCGCCATAGGAAACCATATCAGGCAAAAGCAGCGCAAAAGGCTCCTTGCCCACCAGTTCGCGCGCGCACCAAACCGCGTGGCCGAGGCCGAGCGGCACCTGCTGGCGGGTGTAGCTGACTGTGCCTGCGACTGGCAGCATCTTTTCAAGCTGCAGCACCTGCACCGTCTTGCCGGAGCGGGTGAGCGTGTTGATAAGCTCGGGCGCGCTGTCGAAATAGTCTTCGATGGCGGTCTTGTTACGGCTGGTTACGAAAATAATGTGCTCGATGCCGGCCTGCATGGCCTCATCGACGGCATATTGCACGACCGGCCGGTCGACGATCGTGAGCATTTCCTTCGGCATCGCCTTGGTGGCGGGCAAAAACCGCGTGCCGTTGCCGGCTACGGGAATGACGGCTTTTCTGACAGTTTTGTTCAGGTCCATCGCGTTCTCCTTCATCAAGGTTTGATCTGTCCCCAGTCCGCTTGCAGATTTTTCGCGTACAGATTTGTCCGCTCACAAATTTTACGAAATCTGCCTTTTCACCCCAGTATTTGCCGCGGGCGCAAACATCGCGTTCCGCAACCTCTTCAGCCGCACGGCAATGGGCATTCTCAAATGCCCCAGCACGGCGGGATCTCTGATCGTTGTCTTCAGCGCGCCGATAATCGAGCGGCGCTTGATGTCTTCCACCAATGTCAGGAAGTTACGGGCCAGTTGCAGGCTACGGCTTCTGGCCTGCTGCGCATCCATGGCGGCGGGCAACAGCGCGTAGTGGCTCAGAAACTCCTGGTCCGCCCGCATCATTCCTTCGACGTGGTGGATTTCGAGGACGCGCGAGATCGAACCCTCGCGAATATTATAGATGTAGCCCGGTTTCGGCTCGATGACGCAAAGGCCGCCGGCGGCAAGCGCCGAGGCAAGCAGGATGTAATCCTCGCCGATGCGGATGTCCTCGCGAAAACGCAATCCCTCGCTATTTAGGAAATCGCGCCGGAACATCGGCTTCATGTAGCCGAAGTTGAAGGTGGAGCGGAAAAGGATGTTGGAGGAAATGAAGTCCTCAAGGGTAAGGACGGGTCTTTCCTCCAGAAACTCCTCTGCGAACATCGTTTCCATCGGCCTGCCGTCCGTATAGGCGACATCGAGATTGTCGACAGCGATCACCGCATTGGCCGCATCTGCCCGGCACATCATGCAGGCGGAACGGTCGGGGCGGATGACGTCGTCCGAATCGAGAACTGCGATAAAGCGTCCGGTTGCTGCGTCGATACCGGCATTGCGCGCGCCTCCCGGTCCGAGGTTCTGTTCAAGCGCAAGCAGCCGGACACGCGGATCGTTGGCCGCAATGGCCTCGACGAGCGAGATCGTCTCGTCGGCGGAGCGGTCGTCCACGACGATCACCTCCAGTGTCACGCCCTGCTGTTCAAGCGCACTTTGAATGGCGGCTTCGATCGTCTCTGCGGCATTATAGGCGGCAATGACGAAGCTGATATCGGGCTGAGGGTTAAGGTTCTCCATCAGGTTGCCTCCACCGCGCCGTATTGGCGGATTTCGCGCACTCCGAAGGCGCCGCTTACCGAGCCGAGATGCAAGGCGCCGCGCAGGGCATAGCGGTTGCGGCGCACGGCGTTGAAACCGTTCAGCGCGGCAAAGACGGCGCAATAGAGAACTTTCGATCCTGCCTTCAGCACCTGCATCACGCGTCTTGCGCCGGGTTTCTTTTCGGCAAGCACACGGCCATGGGTCTGGCCGGAGCGGAAGCGACGTTTGGCAAGCCACATGAAACGGGCGCGGTTTTCCGGCACCGGCTCGGAGAGCACGGCCTTTTGCGCAAAGACGATGCGACCGCCCGAAGCATGGAGATGCGAGAAGAAATGCGTGTCCTCACCGCCGCTCTGGCCGAGCGCCAGCGCAAAACGCCGGTCCTTTACCGATGGGGCGTCCATCTTGAGAAGCGTGTTGCAGGTGTAGCCGGTGATGATCTCGCCATTCACCCAGACGGGCACGGTCGAGTGAAAATCGCCACGTTTCATCCAGCCCGGCGCATTCTCACGGTAAACCGCCGTCACTGGGCCAAGAACGACATCCGCGCCGGTTTCGCCTGCCTTTTCCATAAGTGCGGCCAGCCAGTGCGGCGGGGCGGTCTCATCATCGTCGATAAAGGCCAGATAGTCCGCCCGGCTCTCAGAGAGGCAGGCGTTGCGGGCAATCGAGATATTCGATTTCGGGCAATGGACATAGGCGATCTCGAAAGGCGAAGTTTCGCGCAGCCGATCCACACTTGCCTTGGCACTTGGTTCCTCATCATTGTCGGCAACGATCAGGCGAACTGTCACGCCTTCGGGCACTTCCAGTTCGAACAGTGACAGAAGTGTGGCGACCAGCGCCGGACGTCTGTAGGTACAGATGCCGATATCGACGGTCTTTGAATTGTGTGGTTCGGTGACGATGAGGTCGGTCATGAGACAGCCTTTTTTCCCCGGAATTTCAGGAGTTCCAGCCAGAAGCCGGTGGACCACGCCAGATGCATCACCATTGCGGAAAAGGCGGCGAGCGGGCCGTATGGGTTTTTCTGACCTATTGCCATCCACAAGCCATAACCCACACATGCGGCGATCCAGAGGCCAAGCGGAATAAGTGCTGCCCAATGCACAAGCGACAGCAGGGCAAGCACGAAGACCGGCAGGACAGCCAGCGGAATCATCTGACGGATCTTCGGGATCGAGCGATGTTTCAGCAGGTTCTTTGCCCGGCCACGGCCATAGGCGAGATATTGCCTGAACAGAGGCATGACGCTAGCGCGCGGATAATAGGTCATGCGGGTCTTGTCGGTCATCCAGATACGGAAACCGGATTTGCGCAGCCGGAAATCCAGTTCGGCATCCTCGTTGTGGCTGAAGCTTTCATCGTAACCACCGACCGCGTCGAAGGCGGCGATCCGCATCAACGCGTGGTGGCCATGGTCGATCCAGTGTCCCTTGGCGCCTTCGCGGTGCTTTGAGCCGCCATTGCCGAGTTTGGAATTCTGCGCAATCGCCGTCGCCTTCTGGAACAGGCCGTGCCCGACCGTATCCATGGCGACCACGACGGAATCCGCGCCGGTGCGATCCGCGTCTTCAATCAGCCGCTGGCAATAATCATCCGGATAATCGCCATGGGCGTCGATGCGGATGAGGTAGTCGAAATCCTCGCCGAAAGTGGATACGGCCAGGTTTATGCCGGCGCTCTGGATGCGCTTGGGATTGGGAAGGAGCGTAACGCGGTCATCCGTTACGGCGAAGGCGGAAACGATGTCGCGCGTGCCGTCCGTGCTGCCGCCATCGGCAACAACGATGCGGAAAATACGCCCATCCATCGCGCCGGTGAATTTTCGCAGCAACGCCTCGATCGTCTTTGCCTCGTTGAGGCAGGGAATGACGATCAGAGTTCTGATGCCGGAATGACCAAGACCTTCCATGATTTGCCCCCTACGCACTACACGGGTGAAAACGCAGCTTCACGGGCATGGCCGGAAGCGGATTTTGTAAGAGAGGACAATTGCTGGACCAGCTGACGGCAATCGTCGCGGTCGGTCAGCCATTGTTTCTTATCGAGTGCCGAGAGGGCGTCGAAGGCGTCCGTATACGTTTGTGGAGTCATAGTGTTGAAAAGAGCGGCCAGATCATCTGCACCGGCATTTTGCAGAACAAAACCGATATTGCGCTTTTCGATGAAACGAGCCGTTTCCGTGCCTGCAAGTGCAATCGGCAGGGTGCCGTAAAGGCATCCCTCATAGAGCCGATTGGGCAGCAGCCAGCTTGAATTCTGGCCTTCCTCGAAGAAGTCGATCGCCCAGGTGAACTGCACTTCATTATAGATGGTGGCCAGATCTTCAGGGTTTTTGTAGGCCCCGTGGAAATGCACATGCGGCGCGGCAGCCACGAAACCATCGAAATCCGCAAATTCCGAATAGGCCGGCCGGCCGCGCAGGATGATTTCGACCTTGCCATCCATGCGCCTTGCAAAATCGGCGAGGATTTCGAGCGATTTGCGGCAGCGAAGCGCCCCAAACCAGCCGATTTTCCACGGTTCGCCGGGGGCAGGTGGGCGCGGTTGTGGGGTGGCTGCTACAGCGGCATCAAGCGCCAGCACCCTGTTTTCCTGCAACAGCACGGGAAGGTTCAGGCCGGAAACGGGTTTGAAATAATGCTCGACGAAAGCTGGAGAACTCGTCACCAGCAGCTTGGCATCCCGGGCGAAATAGCGCTGGGCCGCATTGAGAAGCTGCCCCGGCTTGCCCTCATTGAGAAGCAGGCGGTGAATGTCGAGACATTCGTAAACCAGTGCCGGCTGGCGGTCGTAAAGCGACATGGCCCGTTTTGCGAGAGCCAGCATTTCCAGGTTTCTGGCAAGAATGACGTCGGGCATGGGGATGCCGCGTAATGTTTTGCCGAGCGAGAGGCTGGCTTTGGCGACGGCTGCCATGCGCTGAAGAAACCGCCCATCGGCGGTTTCTCCGAGAATGACCGGCACCACGCCCTCGATCTCTGCAAGCCGGTTCTGTCCGCGCCGGAAGCCCGCCAGCGTGACCCGCGCGCCGCCCGCAAGCAAGGTCAACACCCGCCGGCGAATGGCGGGGTCCGACAGATCATGCGCGAGATAAAGAACATGGATCATGCATGGGTTCCGGTTGGTTTCATACGTCAAGGACGCCGAGGCTCAGGTTTAAAAAAGCAATCAGTTAAGGGCGCAGGCGATGGATTCGGGAAACTGGCATTTGTCGCCGAGCGCCGTGAAGGCGAAGCGGTCAACAATCATCTGTGTTGCGCCGGAATAGGAAAAGGCACCCATCCAGTCCTTCAACGTGTCGGTTCCCCACAGGCTGAAGAAAATCTTCTGGGCATTCTGCGGAATCTTGGTCTCATCCGTGACTTCGTGAACGAGCTTGCCGTTGACGTAGTAACGCAGGCGCTGAGGCTCCCACACGAAGGCGTAATCGTTGAAGCCAGCATCAGCTCCGCCTTCTACCGGCACCAGTTTCTCATTGCCGCCCTTGGCGGAAATATACTGGTTCAGCTGTACCTTGCCCGTATTCTTGCCCAAAACCTCGAAGTCGATTTCATCATGGGGCTTTTTGTCGGTCGGGCCGATATAGGTGAAGAAGGCGGAGTTCAATCCGGAGCCGGTAGCGGCTTTCATCCGTGCTTCATAGGTGCCGTAGCGATAACGCCCCTTGGTCTGGATTTCACCGCAGGCGAAGTTGCGGTCGCCGGACTTTGCTTCCTCAAAACCAAGCGTCAGCTGGCCGTTTTCCACCGTGGCCAGTTTCTTCGACCAGGTGCAGTTCTGATGCGCACCGTTGTTCCAGCCGTCGGAGACGTACCAGAACGACCGGTCCATCTGATCGAAATTCTCGATGAAGGATGCACCGTTGCCTTCTTGTGCCTGGCTCGGTGTCGTGAAGGGTGTCGCCAGCAGGGCGGCGGCGAGAAGAATGCGTGTCTGAACGCGGGTGACAAATGTTGTCATTGGTTCACCTCTGTCGTTGCGAATAAAGTGTTTCGGATGTGGGCGGGCCGATCATGGAGGCCCGTTTTGCAGCGAATTCGGACGTTGTCTTGCGTTTGCCGTTCCGGCTTCCGGTCAGCACGGCATAGACGGCCGGCAGGTATTTGCGGGTTTGTGCATTGCTCACCACCAGAATGACAAAGGCGGACAGCGTGGCGATGACATAGAAGGCGGGGTAGAAATCGGGTCCGCCCTTGTTCCAGACCATCCACATGATGACGAGCAACGGATAGTGAGCGCAGAATATCCAGAAGCTGAGGCTTCCGGTTTCGGAAAGCCGCTTGCCGAGCCTGCTGCGGATCAAAAGCGCCGACGACGCCCAGAAACCGAGCGCGCCGAAAACAGCGAGCAAATTGCGAGACATGTTCAGCCAGAAGGTAAACTCCGGGCCGGTGAAATAGAGGCCTGTTGCCAGCATGGCCGCAGCGACAAAGGTCAGCGCCATGATCGGGAAGGCGTAGGGATCGAGTGCCTTGACATCGACGCGGTGCAGCGCAAGTGCGATGCCCAGTGAGAAGCTGAACAGGATCGATTTCTTCTGGACTATGAAGATCGTCAGATCAGGCATGGCGGTTATGAAGAGCAGGATAGCGAGCGTTGGCAGCGCAAAGCGGCGCATGAGAAATGCGAGCACCGGCGACAGCAGGATGCAGACGAACAGGTCGCGCAGGAAATAAAGCGGCACGTTTACCGGCAGTTCTTCGAGCGCCGTGCCATGGCTGATGATTTCACGCGGGCTGGCGTTCCAGAGGTCCGGGAAATAACCCACACCAACGTCAAACAGCTGGATAAGCAAAATTGCGGCAAACAACACGCCATTCCACAGCAGGAAGGGCAGCAGCACCGTTTTCGACTTCGAACGGATCGTCGCCGGATAATCGAACCCGCTCATGCCGCGACGAAACAGCAGATAGCCGGATATCGCGCTGAGACAGGGCACACCGATGCGAAACAGGGCGTCGCCCAGAAAAACACGCAGCCAGTCGAAGAAGCCGTAAAGGCCAAGAAAAGGGCTGGTTTCGGCATCGTGCGGCACATGGACGAACACGATTCCAGAGATCAGCAATATACGCATCAAATTGATACGGGAGGATAGGTTCTGATCGACAGTCACATCAGTCACCCCTATTGGGCGGCGTCCACCCACGCCGCGTTGCAACCAGAGCGAACTTAAGCCCGCACTCGTAAGTCTGGTTTCGACTTTAGGGTAAAATGTGGCGACGCGGGAAAAACACAAGCTTAGATATTGCGGGTGATTGTCTGGCGTTCCGGCATTCCGTGCGACTTTAAAAAATTAAGCAACTGAAAATATTTAATTTTTTCTAGATTTAAGTCGTCACTAAAAATCGCCAAAGGAAGCGATATTATCATTGTACGCGATATTGCACCGCAAAAAAATGGCTTTGCCATGCCGTCACGAAACACATATCCGTGACGGGTGAGACCTGTTAACGGCCGAAATGAGGCGCTTTCGGTTACGAGACACTAACCTTGGGTTGCGTTTTCACGCATTCGCCGCGATTTGACCATCCCGAGGATTTTTCCAAGCAGGGCGCGTTCGGTCAGCAAAATCAGCGCCGCATAGATGACGCCGCCGACTGCGGCGCCAACGAGCACCTGAAGCGTTGCGCTGGGGATGCGTTCGGCAATGATGTGAAGCAGGTAACGCACCGAAACGGCCATGACCAGCGCTGCAATCATCGGTCTGCTGCTGACATAGAGGCCGCTGAGAAAGGGTGTATCGCTTGCCTTGAACACCGCCCATGAGTAGGCAACCAGCGTCACCGCATTGACGATGCAGAGCCAAATCATCGCGTCGATCAGGCTGCCGTAGACGGCTGCAGCCCAGACGGCAACTGTGGTGACGATGGCGCGGATCGTGGCCGACCAGAACAGAACACGCCCATAGCCGGCACCCTTGAGATAGGGGATAAAGGTGCTGCATGGGGTCAGAATGGCTTTCGAGAGGGCAAGGAGACCGAGAACCGGCCAGGCATAAGCCCAGTTCTGCCCGAAAATCACCAGCATGGCCGGTTCGGCCACCGCCCAGAGGCCGAACATCATCGGCGCAAGCAGGACGGTCAGAACCTGCGTGCTGAACATCAGGGCATCACGCCGGCGCTGCGGATCGTCCATCATACGGCTGAAGGCGGGAAACAGCACGCCCATGACGGCCGACAGCACGACCTGATTGGGAATGCTGGCAAAACGGTTGGAGGCGGAATAGGCGCCCGCATCGGCAAGGCCGAGATGCCGGGCGATCACCACCATCGGCGACTGGAAGGTGACGAAATTGGCGATTTCCGATCCCATCAGGCCGGAGCTGAAACCGAGAAGCGGCACCAGACGGCGCGGTTTCATGACGAAACGCGGGCAATAGCGGGAAACGGCATATAGCCCGACAAGCCTGATGAGTGCGGCGGCGAAAAGCTGGATGATGAGCGCCCAGACGCCGAAGCCGAGAAGCGCCATAGCCACGGCGACAACCGCCGCGATGCTTTCAGACGCCATGCTCCACAGCGCGTCCTGGCTGAAGTTCATGCGCCGGGCAAGCAGTGAATAGGCGACATCACCCGCAAGTTGCAACGGAATGAGAAAGGCCATGATACGCAGCAGATAGGCACTTTCCACCGCACCCAGAAGCCCACCGAAGAACTCCGCGAAAATGTAGAGCGCAGCGGCCATGGTGCAGGAAATCGCCAGATTTGCCCAGAAGACGGTATGGATTGTATCCATATCCTCTTCTTTCTCGACGATCAGCGCCGAGGTCAGCCCCGCTCCGGCTATCATGGTCAGGAATTGTACAACCGTTAAGCCGACTGCAACCACACCAAATTCTTCCGGTGTCAGCAGTCGTGCAAGAATGGGAACGGTGACAAATTTAAGCCCGAATGTCCCTGTCTTAGACAAGACGCTCCAGCCGACATTCGTGGTGATGGTCTTTACATTTGGAGCTGGGGGCATACAAGCATCCTGTTTCTGGAGGCCGGCGGGGAGGAACGCCGGTGGGGAGTTGCCGATACCATCGGGGCCGCTTTTAGGATCGGGCCCGACACTTCTTGATCAACGCAAGGGGCGAAACAATGGCAAGATTTACTGTCGTCATTCCCTATTACCAAAAGCAGCACGGAATTCTTGGACGTGCGCTCGCATCGGTTTTTGCGCAGACTTACCAGGATTTCGATCTTGTCATCGTCGATGACGAATCGCCATATCCGATAGACAATGAGCTTGCAGAACTTTCGCAAGCGCAGAAAGAGCGGATTCTCGTCATTAAGCAGGCCAATGGCGGGCCGGGTGGTGCGCGCAATACCGGTCTCGACCACGTTCCTGCTGGCAGCGATTACGTCGCATTTCTTGACTCGGACGACATCTGGACGCCCGATCATCTCCAGAATGCGGCCTTCGCGCTGAAGACATTTGGCGGTGAGTGCTATTGGGCATCCATGCAGGCAAGTGACGAATTTTATTATCATTTCGCCATTTCCGAGCTGGAGAAGAACGAGGGCGCCGCAAGGCTTTCCGAGCGGCCTCTGGTGATCGAGCTGCCGGATCTGGCGAGCGTGATGCTGCGCAACTGGAGCTTCTTGCATCTCTCCTGCATGGTGATCGGCCGCCCGCTTTTTGAAAAGATACGCTTCGATCCGGCGCTCCGGCTTGCGGCGGAAGATGTGCTGTTTTTCTGCGATTCCATCCTCGCATCCAAGCGCACGCTTCTGTGTGACGATGCCGGTGCCATGCGCGGAATGGGCGTCAATATCTTCCACAGCATCGACAATACCTCGCCGGAATTCCTGCGCCAGCAGTTCAATACCTGGGTTGCGCTCGATACGCTGGAGGGGCGATTTTCGCGGCGGCCGGACGATGTGGCCTCGATCGCTTCCTATAAAAATACGGCGCGCAAACAGGCGCTCTGGAGCCAAGCGGGCAATCTGAAACGGCGCAAGGTGCCCGAATTCGGACTGCTGCTGAAGTGGGCGATGCGCGATCCGGCACTCCTGCGAGCGGCTTTTGAGCTCGGCGCAGGCAAAATAGTGCGGACAAGATAATCGAATTCTTGCCTGCAAGAATTTATATGTTTTTCACCCAGGAGTGACTTCATGAAACCTTACCACTGGGAATCGCATCACGGAAATTTTGGCGACGATCTCAATCTGTGGCTGTGGGACTTTCTGCTGCCCGGGCTGCGGGACGTGCATGACGATGTGATGCTCGTCGGTGTCGGCACGGTTCTCAATGATACATTGTTGCCCGCAAAGCAGCGCAAGCTTGTGATCGGCAGCGGTTATGGCTACGGCGCGGTGCCGGATACAAGCACTGGATTTTGGGACATTCGCTGCGTGCGCGGCGAAAAAACCGCAGCCAAATTGGGACTTTCTCCCGAAAAGGGCATTGTCGATCCCGCCGTGATGGTGACCGAGATGCCAGAGTTCAAAGGCCTGCCGAAACTCTACAAGAAAACCTTCGTTCCCCATTGGGAATCGGCGGAATTCGGCATGTGGGAAACGGTTTGCGAACCGGCGGGACTGACCTATCTCGACCCGCGCGGCGAGGCGATGTCGGTCATCCGCGCCATCGCCCAATCTGAATTTATCGTGGCCGAATCCATGCATGGCGCCATTCTTGCCGATGCGTTCCGCGTGCCATGGGTGGCGGTGAGCACATCTCCCTCGATCAACAGTTTCAAGTGGAGCGATTGGGCAGGCACGGTCGGTGTGGAGTATCAGCCGCGTTACGTGCCAGTTTCCACCCGCGCCGAGGCGGCGAAAAAGGGGTCGCGTTTCTGGGGTATGAGCTTCCCGCCGCCGCCAGCCCCCGTTATTGCCGAGGCTGGATCCGGTCCGGCGCTTGAGGGCGATGTGCTGGTGCGGCCGCAGGCAAGCCAATCCCTATCGCTGCGCAAACTGGCCAAGCAAGTGCTGGCAGCACCTTCCACGCTGGCGCTGTGGCAGGCAAGCCGTGCCGAACCGCGTCTCAGCCCGGATGGCAGGCTGGAGGAACGCAAGGAGCGTTTTTCCGCTGTTCTGGAAACGGTCAAACGCGATTATCTCTGAAGGCGGGTTGCCTCAGCAATTTCGGACACAGTCACCCCGGCCTGGGTCCGGGGTCCAGCGCGCTCAAGTCCTTGATCGCAAAAGACTCTCTTCATGGCGCAGACGCGCCATGACTGGATGCCGGATCTAGTCCGGCATGACGAATGAGAGAATATCGAACTTGCCATCATCCTCGCCGCTGGAGGTTTTCCCTCAGGAAACCGGCGTGCCGTCCAGCAGATAACGAATATCCCGAACCGGCGCCGGTTTGCGAAAACGGGCGGTCTTGTCGGTCCAGATGCCGCGCGTGATGGCCGGCAGGGCAGGCAGGCGCGCAAGAGCGTGGCTCAACGCGCCGCCCATCCCTTTCTGCTTTTTCGCATCGAGAAAATGGCGAAGCTCGAATTTCGCGCGGATGTGTTTTTCGTGCTCGAGCAGGATCGCCGTCTCGCTGGCCGACAGCTTGCAGCTGGTGAGAATGTCCCTGTCCGCTTCGTATAAACGGCGAAGATCTTCCGTGCTGTGACGGCCGCTCAACGAATTGCCGCGGACAATCGCCCCGTAACCGCAATGACGGATGACCTTGTAACGGGCACCGGCGGCAAGCGCGCGGGTATAAAGTTCGTAGTCTTCGCCGAGACGCAGGCGCTCGTCGTACCGCAACGCATGTTTGTCCAGAAAGGCGCGGCGGATCACCGGTTTCAGAAAGCCGGTTTCCCCGCGTTCCACGCCGGGTCTGGAAATATTGCCTTCCACGAACTCCGTCAGCGACAGAAACCGGGCCTGTGGTTCGAAGCGGGCCGGCTGCATGGACGACGCGCCCGGAACCGATTGCTGGATGAAGGCGATATTGTCGGCCACCAGATCCCAGTCGTCATTTTCCAGCATGGCGGCAAAACGGCCTCTGAAAAAAAAGTCGTCCGCATCGAGAATGCTGATGAGCGGCGCGGATGAAATCGAGATCGCATGGTTGCGGGCGGCCGAAGGGCCACGATTGACATCGAATCGCACGACCCGCAAACGGCCGGTGCCGTCATCCGCCGCATGCGCGACATCGCTGGTCGTATCGGTGGAGCCATCGTCGATCACCATGACTTCGGCGACCTCCGGCTCCACAAGGGCGGAGCGGATGGCGATATCTATCGTATCAGATGCATTTTTCGCAGCGATGATGACGCAAATGGGCTGTGAACCGCTCACCATGTGTTGTCCTTCTGCTGTGACGAACCGTCAGGATTTGCTCAGCAGAAAGTGTCAGGGGTGTGGATGCAAGTGATTTTTTTGCGGCGCAATAAAAGAATGTGCGTGAGAGGTCACATATCGGTCAGTTTCGCGCCATGTGGCGGGGCGCTGCTTACCGTGTCCGGCGTCATGATCTCGGCGCTGCGATCAAGCGCGAAGGTTTCGCGCATCCGGCGTTTCTCCCGGGCGACCAGAACCAGAAGTGCAATAAAATAACCGGTTTGCAGAATGACGGCGCAGATGAGGGTCTGGATGAATGCCGTATAGAACGACCCGTGGATGAAATATGTAGCGACCGCAAAGGCAAGCAATGCACCAATCATGCTGAAAAATACACGAGGTGCATACATGGTGCTCTCCTCCCGAGAACGATTTCTCCGTTTTTGGCTGCGCTGCGGCATTTTTTTTCTTTGCAAGAATATACGATGAGACCGGTGTTGTTTCAACACACATATACTTCTTCTATCTCCCACGGCATGAAATTTCGGTAATCTTGATTGGTAAATTCCTTGGTAATCGGCGATTTGCCCGAATCGGTGTCCTCCGGCAGCGCAGATTCTTGCGTCTGACAGGCTGCAGAACCCGTCCCTGCAAGGCGTTAGCGGCCTTCTCTCCTGCGTAGCAGACTTCGTTAACCATCCAGCCTTTAAAAAGTCGGTATTGATTCCTCGAAGAGCAAGGTGCCCGCGTGACGACGAATTCGGAAGTAATCGCCTTTCCGGCAAAGAACCGTATTGCCAACGTAAAACGGTGCGCAACCATGCTCGACCGGCTGCATGGTGTGGAGGCGAATGATTTCTGGCGCAGGGAATGCCGTGAACTGGCCGCCTATCTGACGGGCCTCGGCTATGAGGACGCCGCCATGCGGCGCGAGGTCATGGAGTTTCAAAATGCGGTGCAGGCGGAGTTGTGGGCGGGGGATGCCACGCCCGAGGCGCGCCGCGACAGCCATTGAGGCTTTAAGCGTTTCCCATAAAAAAGCCGGCAGGTGTCGCACCGCCGGCTTTTCTGTTCGTATCTGTTTTTGATCAGGATGCGCCGGCACCGCGCGTGCGGGCAATGCCGTCGAGCGCGGGCTTATATTTCGGATCAAGCCGTGCCGCATGCGAATAGGACTTTGCGGCTTTCGCCATCTCGCCGCGGCGCTCATAGACCAGTGCCTGGTTGGCCCATGATTCTGCGACATTGCCATCAAGCGAAATGGCGTGGTTGAAATCGGCGAAAGCGTTTTCGTCGTCATTCAGCGCGACATAGGAAAGGCCACGGCCGTTATAGGGTTCCGGCGAGGTTGAGGACAGCGAGATGGCCTTGGAGAAGTCCTCGATGGCCTGGGCATGCTGGTTGCGCAGCTGGTAGATCAGGCCACGATTGTGCCACGCGCGGCCATCGGTGGTTTCGAGTTCGATGGCGCGGGAGAAGTCGTTGAAAGCTTCGTTGACGCGGCCGGACTGGCGGTAAAGATTGCCACGGCCGATCAGGGCTACGTCATAGCTCGCATTGATCTGCAAAGCGGCGTTGTAATCCTGCAAGGCCTGCTGCTGCTGGCCGGAATTGCGATACACGAGGGCGCGGTTGGCGTAGGCCTGATAAAAGCGCGGGTTCAGTTGCAGCGCCTTGTTGAAATCCTCGATAGCGCGGCGCGAATCGCCGGCGCGGCCGTAAGCGGAGCCACGGACGTTATAGCCTTCCGGATCCTGAGGATTGGCGTTGATGACCGAGGTGAGCGAGGCAATGTTTTCCTGCGAGCCCTGGGCACGGTCGATCCTGAAGACATCGTCAGTCTGGTTGGACGTAGCGCAGCCGGAAAGACCGGCAAGGACGGTACAGACGACAAGGGAAACACGGAATCTCTTGTTGTTTTTCAGGAGCACCCGGCGCGTGGAGGCATCGGAGTTTTTCACAACACAGGCATCAACAGCGGTCATTCGGTGGGGGTTCCCTCGCAGGCCGGTCTCAAGATCATTCTCCGGCCACAAACACAAAGAGCGGCGGCGAATTGATCGCCCCCGCCCAACAAGCATTCAAAAACGTCCAAAAGACGGCCTATTAACGGCCTGCGCGCGGAGCTGCAACCAGACCTTCGCGCTGTGCGCGCTTGCGTGCCAGCTTGCGAACGCGACGAACAGCTTCAGCCTTTTCGCGGGCGCGCTTCTGGGAAGGCTTTTCGTAATAATCGCGCATTTTCATTTCACGGAAAATGCCTTCGCGCTGCATCTTTTTCTTGAGAGCGCGAAGCGCCTGATCAACGTTATTGTCGCGGACTAGTACCTGCACGTGAAACCCGTTCCTTTTGTTTGGTTGTCTTGCTGTGAGAATAAAGGCATTCGCACGCAAATAAAATCGTTCGTTCGGCCGTCGAGCCTAGCGATTGGTGACGTGCAATATCAGAACATTTGCAGCAAGTCCATACGGTACCGCATATTCAACAGCCAAAATCCAGCTATCCCGGCATTCTGCCTGCAATGTCGAAACAAAAGCATTGCGGCGTCGCAAAATGGATATTGCCTCCGATGCCGATTTGCCATGTGTATAATATGTGCCGGAGCTATGCTTTCGGCTTCTGGCCGGTTCTTGAGGAGCAGACTGCGAATGCGCAAATATTCCGTTTTTGCCGTGGCGCGCGAGGCGTTGCGGGGTCATAAGGGGTGGGATGCGCAATGGGCTTCGCCCGAGCCGCGCAAGGAATATGACGTCATCATCATCGGTGGCGGCGGCCACGGTCTTGGGGCCGCCTATTATCTTGCCAAGGAACACGGCATTACCAATATAGCGGTGCTGGAAAAGGGCTGGCTAGGCGGCGGCAATACCGGCCGCAACACCACCATCATCCGCTCCAATTATCTCTATGAAGAGAGCATGGATATCTACGAGCATTCCCTGAAATTATGGGAAGGCCTGAGCCAGGATCTCAATTACAACGTCATGTATTCGGCGCGCGGCGTTATGATGCTGTCGCACAATATTCACGACCAGCAGTCCTTCAAGCGCCATATCAATGCCAACCGTCTCTATGGCATCGACAATGAATGGCTGACGCCGGAACAGGCCAAGGCCTATTGCCCGCCGCTCGAGATTTCCGGCAATGCGCGTTATCCGATCAACGGTGCTGCCCTCCAGCGGCGCGGCGGCACGGCGCGTCACGATGCGGTGGCCTGGGGATATGCGCGTGCGGCTTCCGATCGCGGCGTGCACATTATCCAGAATTGCGAAGTCACGGCCATCAGGCGCGGACCTGATGGCGCGGTCACGGGCGTCGAGACCAATCGCGGTTTCATTGGCGCAAAGAAAATCGGCGTTTCCGCCGCCGGCCACTCCTCCGTTCTGATGAAAATGGCGGATGTGCGTGTGCCTCTGCATTCCAACCCGTTACAGGCGCTGGTATCAGAGCCGCTGAAGCCGATCTTCCCCTGTGTCGTCATGTCCAATACGGTGCATGCCTATATCTCCCAGTCGGACAAGGGCGAGCTGGTCATCGGTGCTGGCACCGACCAGTATAATTCCTACTCTCAGACTGGCGGCCTGCAGATCATCACGCATACGCTTGACGCCATCTGCGAGCTGTTCCCGATTTTCCGCCGCGTCAAGATGATGCGCCAATGGGGCGGCATTACCGACAATACACCCGATCGCTCCGCCATTCAGAGTGTGACGCCGGTGCCAAATCTCTTTGTCAATTGCGGTTGGGGCACGGGCGGTTTCAAGGCGACACCGGGCTCGGCCAATCTGTTTGCGCATCTCATCGCGCGCGGCGAACCGCACCGTCTGGCGGCGGGGCTGACGCTCGATCGTTTCCGCACCGGACGCCTCATCGACGAGGCCGCTGCCGCCGCCGTGGCGCACTGATGCTGGCGGCGGTTGTGCTTTCGGCAAACATGGGTGTTGCGGCGGCGGTCGTGCCGGCGGGCAATCTCATCCCCGAGATGGGGGATTTTCGTAGCCAGAAAATCCAGAGAATGCAGGGTGAACGCGACTGGCCTTTCGTGGCTGAAAAAGGCCTTTTGCTCTGCGCGCCGAGTCTCGCGGACAAGCTGGTCTATTTCGTCGGCGAGAAGGCAAATGGTGCGCAGGACGAGCCCTTCGCGATCGACACCGACATGATGGCGGTTGCCATCATCAATATGGGTCGGGCCTCGGCGCTGAAACCATTCGATAATTTCGAGCAGCTCTTGAAGCGGCTTTCCCCCTTCGTTGCGATGGGAAAGCGGCTGTGTGACCAACCCGCCGGGAGCATGCTTCCGGAAAGTTCTCTTTGAAGGTGGAGCCACGATGCTTCTGATCCATTGCCCTTATTGCCGGGAAGACCGTTCCGAACTCGAATTTCGCTGGGCGGGCGAAGCCCATATCGCCCGGCCGGAAAACATTACCGATATTTCGGACGAGGCCTTTGCCGAATATTTCTTCATTCGCGACAATGACAAAGGTCTCGTTTTCGAGCGCTGGCGCCACATTCACGGTTGCGGCCGCTTTTTCAACGCCGCCCGCGATTCCGTCAGCGACAAATTCCTGATGACCTACAAGGCAGGCGAGCCGAAACCGGATGCCGACGCGGTTCTTTCCGCCCAAAAGGGAGCTGCGCAATGAGCGGCGATTATCGTATCAAGGGCGCCGGTCGCCTGACACCTGCCAGAACGGCACGCTTCACCTTCGACGGCAAGATCTATCAGGCGCTGGAAGGCGACACCGTTGCATCCGCACTTCTGGCGAATGGCGTGCATCTGATTGGCCGTTCGTTCAAATATCACCGGCCGCGCGGTTTCCTTTCCGCCGGCCCGGAGGAGCCGAATGCGCTGATCGACGTATCGCGTGACAGCCTGCGCAAGCAGCCGAATGTGCGCGCCACGGTGCAGGATGTATTCGACGGCGCCATCATCGCCTCGCAGAACCGCTTTCCGTCGCTGTCCTTCGATATCAGTGCGATCAACGATTTCCTGTCGCCGATGTTTGCGGCTGGTTTCTACTATAAGACCTTCATGTGGCCGAAGGCCGCGTGGCACAAGATTTATGAACCGATCATCCGTCGCGCAGCCGGTCTCGGCAAGGCGCCGACCGAGCCGGATGCGGATCATTATTCCGGCCGTTATGCCCATTGCGACGTGCTGGTGGCCGGTGGCGGTGTGGCCGGGCTGACAGCGGCGCTCGCCGCTGCAAAAACTGGCGCCAGCGTCATTCTGGTTGATGAGAATGCCGAAGTTGGCGGCGCGCTGCGTTTTGATACCGGTGCGGTCATCGACGGCCTGTCCGGATATGACTGGGCGCAAAAAGTTTTCACTGAACTGAAATCGCTGCCCAATGTGCGTGTTCTGACCCGCACGACAGCGTTCGGTTATTACAACCACAATTTCGTGGCGCTGGCCGAGCGTGTGACCGATCACCTCGCCACGCCGGCCAAACACCAGCCACGTGAAAGACTGTGGCAGGTCCGCGCCAAGAAAGTCGTTCTGGCGGCAGGCGCGATCGAGCGGCACATGGTCTTTGCCAATAATGATCGTCCCGGCATCATGCTGGCTTCTGCTGCGCGCATCTATCTCAACCATTACGGCGTGACCGTCGGCAATAATGTCGGTGTCTACACAGCCCATGATTCTGCCTATGAGACGGCATTCGATCTCAAGAAAGCGGGTGTGAAGATCGCCGCTATCGTGGATTGCCGCGAGAACCCCGATCGGCGGCTGCTGGACGAGGCGCGGGCGCTGGGCATCGAGGTACTGGCGGGTCACAGTGTTTACGATACGTCAGGGCGGCTGCGCGTTTCTTCCATGAGCGTTGGCCGCAATGGCGGCTCTAACAAGCGCAAGATTGCCATCGACGCGCTCGTCGTTTCAGCGGGCTGGACGCCTTCGGTGCATCTCTTCTCGCAATCGCGCGGCAAGCTGAAGTTTGACGCGGCAAACCAGCGGTTCCTGCCTGACATCCATGTGCAGAATTGTGTGTCAGTCGGCGCCTGCAACGGCACGGACGATCTCGCCGCATTGATCGCCGAGGCTGCTGCCGCAGGTGGCGGTGCAGCGGAATTCTCCGGCGAGAATGCGCGCGCCTGGACCGGCGGCATGATCGGCGCTGCGGAAGGGGCAGGCGAAGGCACCGGCGTCAAGGCCTTCATCGATTTCCAGCACGATGTCTGCGCCAAGGATATTCGCCTGGCCGTGCGTGAAGGCATGCATTCGGTCGAGCATATCAAGCGCTTCACCACCAATGGCATGGCGTCCGATCAGGGCAAGATGTCCAACATGCATGGCCTTGCCATTGCCTCGGAAGCGCTTGGGCGGGATCTGCCGAAGGTCGGTCTCACCACTTTCCGCCAACCCTATACGCCGGTCACTTTCGGCACGCTCATCAACCATTCGCGCGGTGCGCTGTTCGACCCGACCCGCAAGACGCCGATGCATGACGAAGAGGCTGCGGCAGGCGCCCTTTTCGAGGATGTCGGCAACTGGAAGCGCGCATGGTTCTTCCCGCGCGGCGGCGAGGATATGCACGAGGCGCTCAACCGCGAATGCAAGACGGTGCGGACAAGCGTCGGCGTGTTCGATGCCTCCACGCTCGGCAAGATCGAGGTGGTCGGCCCCGATGCGGCTAAGTTCCTGAACCTCATCTACACAAATGCCTGGGACACACTGAAACCCGGCCGTTGCCGCTATGGCATCATGACGCGCGAGGACGGTTTCGTTTACGATGACGGTGTTGTCGGTCGTCTTTCCGAGGACCGTTTCCATGTGACGACGACGACGGGCGGCGCACCGCGCGTTCTCCAGCACATGGAGGATTATCTCCAGACCGAATTCCCCGAGCTGAATGTCTGGCTGACATCGGCGACCGAACAATGGGCGGTGATTGCGGTGCAGGGACCGAAAGCGCGCGAGGTGATCGCGCCTTTCGTCGAGGGTATCGATATTTCGCCCGAAGCCTTCCCGCATATGGCGGTCGCGGAAGGCACCTTCTGCGGTGTGCCCACGCGTCTCTTCCGTGTATCATTCACGGGAGAGCTTGGTTTCGAAATCAACGTTCCGGCCGATTACGGCGCTGCCGTCTGGACCGCGATCCGTGAACGGGCCGAAGCGGTGGGCGGATGCCTTTATGGCACCGAGACCATGCACATCCTGCGTGCCGAAAAGGGTTACATCATCGTCGGACAGGATACCGACGGCACCGTGACGCCTGACGATGCCGGGCTTGCCTGGGCCGTTTCCAAGAAGAAGACGGATTTCGTCGGTATCCGCGGTCTGAAACGCCCGGATCTCATGCGCTCCGGTCGAAAGCAGCTTGTGGGCCTCAAGACGAAGGACCGGCTGACTGTTCCCGAAGAGGGTGGCCAGATCGTTGCTGATCCAAACCAGCCGAAACCCATGACCATGCTCGGCCATGTCACTTCCGCCTACTGGTCGGAAAATCTCGGCCACTCCATCGCCTTTGCGCTGGTGGCGGATGGCAGGGCGCGCATGGGCGAAACGCTCTACATCCCGCTTGCCGATAAAACAATTGCCGTCGAAGTGACCGACATGGTCTTCCTCGACAAGGAAGGAGCCCGTCTCAATGGCTGACACACTTCACGCAAAACGCAAATCCGTACTCGAGGATTTCCACGGTGGTTCGCCCTTCGTCTCGCTGAAGCCCGCCGCCTCGGCGTCGCGGCTGTCGCTGCGCGCAAGGGAAAGCGCACTGCCGGCCCTCTCGGATGCACTCGGCCTGTTATTGCCCAACAGCCCGAAAAGCTCTGTCACATCGGGTTTGCGCTCCGCTCTCTGGCTTGGTCCGGACGAATGGCTGGTGATCGATCAGGGCGAAAGCGACCTGATGGCGGCGCTCGCCACCGTTCCCGGCCTGTTTTCGGCGACCGACGTTTCCCACCGCAACACGGCTGTCATCGTTTCCGGCCCCGGCGCTGAGGCAGCCCTGAACGCCGGTTGCCCGCAGGATCTGTCTATCGCACAGTTCCCGATCGGCGCCTGCTCGCGAACGGTTTTCGGCAAGGCGGAAGTGGTGCTGCTGCGCGTGGCTGACGATACGTTCCGGGTAGAGTGCTGGCGCTCCTTCGCCGAATATGTCGGCGGCCTGTTGCAGGAAGCGGCGCAGGACGTGGCGGTCTAGCTTTTCCACCCCTGCCATTCCACCCATCGCCCATGGAAATCGGCGCGGCCGATTTCCTGTTTCTTACCGGTCGGCCAGATTTGCAGGGTGATTGCGGCGCTTCCCGGCGTCGTATCTGCCTCCATCTGCAGGCGGGCAAGCGGAGCCTCAGGGGTGGCACGGCTTCCAGCCCCGGCGATCAGCGTTTCGCCGGCCTCTTTCAGCGCATCGGGCAGATATTGCCAGGCGACAGAATGGTAGACCACATGGGCAGCGCCCGAATGTTGCGCGGCAAGGCGGCGTTGCAGCCAGTCAATTGCGTCAGCCTTTTCAACGTGCAAGCCGTTCTCCACCGCAATACGCAGGGCGGCCGCCGTGCGCTCCAGCCTGTCGGTCTGATCGGCCCAGACATATGACATCAGCCGCAACCGGTCCTCGGCAGACGACGGATCGAGTGGGTTAAGATCGCAGCCGGCGCGCTCGATGACCTCTATCCGCTTGTCGGGCGGAGTGTCTCCGCGCCATTCCGGCGACATGGACACTTCGGATTGCCTGCCCCAGGCAAGATCGCCAAGACGATACTGGTAGCGGTCAAATTGCAGGTTCAGACCGGCGCTGGCGCCGACCTCTGAAAGGACCAGCGGCTTGCCGAAAAGCGCCGCAATGGAAAGAAAACCCGGCAGCAGCACAGCGGAACGGCGGACTTCGTTGGTCTGCGGCGGCGATTTCAGCCTTTCGAGGATGAAGCCCGAATGGAAGCGCAAGGCACTTGCGCAAGCCTGCCAGAGCGCATTCTCGTCTTCGGGTGCTATATCGACAAGAGGAGTGATCTTGTCCTCGATAACAAGCGCATGCAGGGCACCGGCAAGCCGCAGTGGGACGGAATCGCCGGACGGGCCGACATCGCCAGGCCAGGACAAAATCATCTCGCCAACGTCCGTCTGGCGATCCAGCCGCGCCGCCACCGCGCGGCAAAGCCGTGCGGTAAAGGGCGAACCGAGGCTGTCGCAGGCTCTTGCCTGTGCGAGAAACGCGTCTCTTACGGCTTCATCATGCATTGGGCCGTCTCCTTTGCGCAGTCCGGCGTTACTTTGCCAGACTGGCCTCGCCGTTGACGAGGGCTTGATCATCAAAACCAAAATTGCGCATCAGCACACGGTGCTCGTCTGATCCGATATAACAAAGAAGCGCCGCATCGACCGCGCTCTGGAGTTCCCGGTCGGATTGGCGGAAAGCAAATGCGCCTGGGGCTGCTGGTCTCTCTTTCGGTAAAACAGAGACAACTTCCAAATCGAGCTCTGGATTTTGCTGCATAAAACCGAGATGGGCCATGGCCACGCTGGCATAGGCGTCGGCACGCCCATCCAATACGGCCTGAGCGGCCTCGTCGTAGGTCTCGCAAATGAGAATGCGGTCATCGGGCACGCCCGCTTCCATAATTGCGCGATGTTGGATCTGATCACGGATCGCGACCAGCGTACATTCCGGATTTTTAGCTGCCGATGCGTATCCGTCCAGATCTCTGAGGTTGCCCTTCCTCACCAAGAGTCCATCAGGCAACGCCCAGATGGGATGGCTGAACGTCACGATCTTTCTGCGTTCAGCGGTATCGAAGAGGCCAGTAGTCATATCCCAAAGGTTTTCGTTCAGCCCAGGCAACAATTGCGAGAATTCGGTTTCGATGAATTCAATTTCATGAATACCGATCATGGCTAGAATGACTCGCGCCAACTCCACATCGCACCCGGTCACATCGCCGCATTCGTTCCTGTAGTTGAACGGAGGTTCTATCAAATATGCGAATCTCACAGACACTCCGATCTCAAATTGGGATTTACTTCGCCATCAGGCGTCTTGCGGCCTGTCCTCGGGGTTGAACTGGGTGATGGTTGTCCAGCGGGCAGTGAGCGCCGGTTTTTTCTCGTTTTCTATCTCCACCGTAACATCATAGGTCGTCACCAGCATGGCGGCGCCGCGAAACCGCGCCTCGGCCAAAGTGAAACGGCCACGCACCCGTGCTCCGCTTTTGACCGGCGTGACGAAGCGGACGGCGTCAAAGCCGTAGTTGATGCCCATGGTCGTTTCGCGAATGCGGGGCAGGGCATCGTAATTCAGAGCCGAAAGCAGCGAGAGCGTCAGGAACCCATGCGCGATAGTGCCGCCAAAGGGGCTTTCCGCCTTGGCGCGTTCCGGGTCGGTGTGGATGAACTGTTCGTCCAGCGTCGCTTTTGCGAAGGCGTCGATCATTGTCTGGTCGACGGTGATCCAGTCGGAAACGCCCAGCTCCGTGCCGACGAAATTTTTCATTTCCGCCAGCGCTATTTCCTTTGCCATGTTACCTCTTCTCGATTGCCTTTCGGAACTTATAAAGGTGCCGGGGCCAAGCGATCAACCGCGCAGATAAAACACCACCGAGCGGGCAGGCAGGAAGGCCGGATTGCCGAAATCCGTGCCGATCGCCTGCCAGTCGTCGCCCGGCAGGGTGAAGGGCACGATCTCATGGCTGCGGTTGATGAGCACGGCAAGCTCCGCGTCGTTTTCGGTCTCGTGGTCCGGCGTGGCAAGCACCATGGCGAAAGCCGGCATGTCCGGCCTTTCCCATTCCGCGACCGTCATCGGTTCTCCGCCGGGGGCAAGCCATGCCACATCGCCGTTGCCGGAGAAAAACTCTGTTTGCGAAAACACGCCGAAGCGTTTGCGAAGTGCGGCAAGAAATGCCGTGTGGTCAGTCAGCTCCTGGGAGAGCGACGACCAGTCGACCCACGTTATCTCGTTGTCCTGGCAATAGGCATTGTTATTGCCATGCTGGCTGCGGCCACCCTCATCGCCGGCGGTCAGCATCAACGTGCCGCGACTGACGAAGAGCGTGGAAAGCAGCGCTTTCACATCCGCGTGGCGGGCGGCCACGACGGCAGGATCGTCCGTCAATCCCTCCAAACCATTGTTCCAGGAATGATTTTCATTATGCCCGTCGCGATTGTTCTCGCCGTTTTTCTCATTGTGCTTGTGTTCGTGGCTGACGAGATCGAACAGGGTGAAACCGTCATGGGCGGCAAGGAAATTGACGCTGCGGCTTTTCGAACGTCCATGGCGGGAAAAGATCGGCGAAGAGCCGGAAAGCGCATTGGCCAGCGCCCCGGTCGTTCCCGCATCGCCGCGCCAGAACCGGCGCATGTCGTCGCGGGCGCGATCGTTCCATTCCAGAAAGCTCTCCGGAAAATTGCCGAGCTGATAGCCGCCGGGGCCGATATCCCATGGTTCGGCGATCAGCACGCGGTCGTATAGTACCGGGTCAGAGTGCATGGCGGCAAGCGTTTCGCTGGCCATGTCGAAGCCACTAGCCGTTCGTCCCAATATGGGCGCGAGATCGAAACGGAAGCCATCGATACCGGCATTGAGAGCGAAATGCCTGAGGGAATCGATAATGAGGTGGCGCACATAGGGATGATCGCAGGCCACCGTGTTGCCGGTGCCGGTGTCATTGACCAGCACGCCCGGCTTTCCTTCCGGGTGACGGAAAGCGGTGAGATTGTCCAGTCCGCGCAAAGACAGGATGGAGCCTCCGCTATCGCTTTCACCCGTATGGTTGAAGACCAGATCGAGAATGACGCCAATGCCTTGCGCGTGCAGGGCTGCAACCGTGTCGCGCAGCTCCCGCACTCCGCCGGGGCAGAGGCGCGGATCGAGCGCCATGAAGCCGACGGGATTGTATCCCCATGCATTGGAAAGGCCAAGCGGCGGCAGGTGGCGCTCGTCGATCCAGGCGGTGATCGGCATCAGCTCCACCGCATCGACACCGATTTTTTTCAAATGCGCGATAATGGCAGGATGAGCCAGCGCTGCCACCGTGCCTCTCAGCTCTTCCGGCACGGCAGGATGCAATTTGGTGAAGGATTTAACCGCGAGTTCGTAAATCAGCCCGCCTTCGACAAAGCGTGGCGGCTGGCGCCTGACCTGCTCATATTGCGACAGGATCGCCTTTGGCATGATCGCGCCCGTGTCTTCGCCATAGGCCAAAAGCGCGGCATCATGCCGGAATGGCCGGTCTATCTCCGTGGCATAGGGGTCGAGCAGCAGTTTTGCGGGGTCGAACCACAAGCCATGTTCGGGGGCATAAATGCCGTCGGCGCGGTAGCCATATCGCGCACCGGGGCCGGTCTCGGCAACTGTCAGCCGGTGAATGTCATTCTCATCGCGCCTCATTGGCAAACGCGCCGTCTCTTTTTCGCCCGTCGCATCAAAAAGGCAAAGGTCGATTTGTGAGGCGTGCCGGGAATAGACCGCAAATTCCGTTCCGTTTTCCGTCTGGGTTACGCCTTTGGGGAAAACGGCTGGTTTCTGCATGGTCTCTCTCTCCGGAAGATGATGATATCGAGTCTGGCGGGAGGTTAGTCGGTAACCTCAGGCGGCCTCATGGCCGCCTGCCAAGTTTTTCGCTATGCCCGTTGCCGGAAACGGTGCGTGCAATGCAAAACCTTACGTGATGACGGTCGGTTCGTTGCGGCCGGTATGGGCCTTGATGCCGGCGATCGTATCGGCAACGGAAATAAGGTCGGCAAGCGCCGCCTGCGTTTCGATGCCGTGACGGGCCGCATCCGGCTCATAGCGCTCGACGTAAAGTCTGAGCGTTGCGCCCGCAGTGCCCGTGCCGGAAAGGCGCAGCACGATGCGCGAACCACCTTCGAACAGGATGCGGATACCCTGGTTCTTGCTGACGGACTGGTCGACCGGGTCGAGATAGGCGAAATCATCAGCAGCTGCGACCTTAAGATTGCCGTAGCTGGTGCCGGGAAGTGTTGCGAGTTTTTCGCGCAGGATGGCCACCAGAGTGTTTGCTGCGTCCGAATCCACTTCCTCATAATCGTGGCGGGAATAATAGTTGCGCCCATATTCGGCCCAGTGCTTGGTAACGATGTCCTTCACGCTTTCCTTGCGGGCGGCGACAATGTTCAGCCAGTAGAGCACGGCCCACAGGCCATCCTTTTCGCGCACGTGGTTGGAGCCGGTGCCGAAGCTTTCCTCACCGCAGATTGTAACCTTGCCGGCATCCATGAGGTTGCCGAAAAATTTCCAGCCGGTTGGCGTCTCGTACATGCCAAGCCCAAGCTTTTCGGCGACGCGGTCGGCTGCGGCACTTGTCGGCATGGAACGGGCGATGCCGGAAATGCCGGCGGCATAACCGGGCGCGAGCCGCGCATTGGCGGCGATGATCGCCAGGCTGTCGGACGGGGTGACAAACATGCCCTTGCCGACCACCATGTTGCGGTCGCCGTCGCCATCCGACGCCGCGCCGAAATCGGGACCTTCCGGGCTCATGACATCGTCATAAAGCTCCTTGGCGTGCACCAGGTTGGGGTCGGGATGGTGGCCGCCGAAATCGGGCAGAGGCGTTGCGTTGCGGACGGAGCCCTTCGGCGCGCCGAGACGCTTTTCGATGATTTCCACGGCATAGGGGCCGGTGACGGCACTCATGGAATCGACAACAACCTTGAAGCCGCCGGCAATCAGGGCGCGAATGGCGGCAAAATCGAACAGTTCTTCCATCAAAGCGGCATAATCGGCGACCGGATCGATGACGTCGACCGTCAGTTCATCCACCTTGAAGCTGCCCACCTTGTCGAGATCGACGTCGGCAGCGTCGGAAATCTTGTAGCTGTCGATGACCTTCGAGCGGGCATAGATCGCGTCGGTGATCTTCTCCGGCGCTGGGCCGCCATTGCCGATATTGTATTTGATGCCGAAATCTTCGGTCGGGCCACCAGGATTATGGCTGGCGGAAAGCACGATGCCGCCGAAGGCTTTGTATTTGCGGATGATATTGGAGGCGGCGGGGGTGGAGAGAATGCCGCCCTGACCGACCAGCACCTTGCCGAAACCGGCGGCGGCCGCCATCTTGATCGCCTTCTGGATGACTTCGCGGTTGTAATAACGGCCATCGCCGCCGATCACCAGCGTCTGGCCCTGAAAGCCCTCAAGCGAGTCGAAGATCGACTGGATGAAGTTTTCGGCATAATTTTCCTGGGCGAAGACGGGCACCTTCTTGCGCAGGCCGGATGTGCCCGGCTTCTGATCCTGAAAGGGTGTCGTCTGAACGGTCTTGATCATTGTTTCAATGGCCTCTCGAAATAAGCTGGCTGTAAAGCGCGGCGTAGAGCGCAGCGCTTTTTTCCCAGGAAACATCGGATTTCATGCCGAGTTTCTGCATTTGTGTCCAAAGTTTCGGGTCGTGATAATAACGCACGGTCCGGCGGATCGCCTGTTTCAGACCGTCGAGCGTGACGGGTGAGAATTGTACACCGGTCGCCGATTTATTGGCGATGGCGGCATGGTTGGCGTCGATCACCGTATCGGCAAGGCCGCCGGTTCGGGCAACCACGGGAACGCAGCCATAACGCAGCGCGTAAAGCTGGGTGAGGCCGCAGGGCTCGAAGCGTGAGGGGATGATGATCGCATCGCAACCCGCCTGCATCAGATGCGATAGCGGCTCATTATAACCGATGGCGACACCGACGCGGCCATGGTGGCGGGATGCCGCCGCCAGTAGCGCGCCTTCCAATGCCACATCGCCGGCGCCCAGCACAACCAGACGGCCGCCGAGGGAAACGATCTCGTCCACGGCTTCCGCCATCAGATCGATGCCCTTCTGCCAGGTGAGGCGGGATATGACGCAGAAAAGCGGGCTGTCATCCTGGTCGATGCGGAAATGTTCTGCGACGGCCTTCTTGTTCAGCGCGCGGTTCTTGAGATTGGTGGCGGAATAGTTGTCGTGGATCAGATGGTCGGTGGCCGGGTTCCAGACATCGGCGTCAATGCCGTTGACGATACCGTGCAGCACATGGGCGCGGCTGCCGATCACCCCTTGCAGCCCCATGCCGAATTCCGCGGTCAGGATTTCTTCCGCATAGGATGGGCTGACCGTGCTGAGCGCGGTTGCCGTCTGCAAGCCGCCCTTGAGGAAGCTGACATCGTTATAATATTCGATGCCTTCCATGCCGAAGGCGTGGGCGGGCAATTCGAGCTTGCTGAAGATGTTGGCCCCGAACTGACCCTGAAAAGCAATGTTGTGGATGGTGAGAAGGCTCGGAATCTCTGGCGTTTCGGCATAACGCATATAGACCGGGGTCATCGCTGCCTGCCAATCATGGGCGTGCACCATATCAGGCCGCCAGCCGGGAAGCACACCGGCGCCGATTCGTGCCGCTGCCAGCGAGAGCGCCGCAAAGCGCTTCCAGTTATCAGGATAATCCTTGCCGGTCTGGCCGAGATAGGGGCCGCCGGAACGCTCGTAATAGGCGGGCGCGTCAAGGATCAGAAGGTCTAGCCCCTCATGTTCGACTTCGAGCAGATCGGCCTTTTCGCCAAGCAGATCGGTGAACTCAAAACATTTGACGGGGTCCGTCACGGCGGCTTTCACCGCCGGATATCCGGGTATCAATGTGCGCGTTCTCACGCCGTAGGCTTCGAGCGCGATGGGGAGGGCGCCGGTAACGTCGGCGAGCCCTCCGGTCTTGATCAGGGGATAAATTTCGGATGAAACCGAAAGGACATTCATGGGCTCTACAGGTCCAGCTTGTCGATCATCGATTGGGTGATAAGGCAAATGCCGTTTTCCGTGCGCCGGAAACGTTTGGCATCCAGTTCGGGGTCTTCTCCTACAATCAGTCCTTCCGGAATGACCACTCCATGGTCGATGACGACGTTGCTGAGCTGGGCGTGGCGCCCGATCTTCACACTCGGCAGTACTACGGCATTCTCAAGGCGGGAGTATGAATTGGCGCGCACGCCTGTGAACAGAAGGCTACGGTTGAGGGCGGCGCCGGAAATGATGCAATCGCCTGACACAACCGACGAGACGGCAGAACCGCGGCGGTCCTCATCGTCATGCACGAATTTCGCCGGCGGAGTGATTTCCGCATAGGTCCAGATCGGCCAGGACTTGTCATAGATATCGAGGTCAGGCACCACATCCGTCAGGTCGATATTGGCCTGCCAATAGGCATCGATGGTTCCGACATCGCGCCAGTATGGTCCGTGCTCGAAATCCGAACGCACGCAGGAGTCCGCAAAACGGTGGGCGACGGCTTTGCCGTGCTGGACAATGTAGGGAATGATGTCCTTGCCGAAGTCGCGGCTGGAGGTGGGGTCGGCGGCATCGCGACGCAGCGCTTCCATCAGGAATTTCGTGTGGAAGACGTAGATCCCCATCGAGGCAAGCGCGAAATTCTCATTTCCGGGAATGCCGGGCGGATCAGCCGGCTTTTCGATGAAGTCGATGATCTCGTCTTTTTCGTTCACATGCATCACGCCGAAGCCCGACGCTTCCTTGCGTGGCACTTCAAGGCAACCGATCGTTACATCCGCGCCGGAATCGACATGCTGTTGCAGCATGTATTCGTAGTCCATCTTGTAAATATGGTCGCCGGCCAGAATGACCATATATTCAGGCGCATAGGGCTCGATGATGTCGATGTTCTGGTAAACGGCGTCGGCGGTGCCTTCGTACCATTGCGTTTCGGACACGCGCTGCGAGGCCGGCAGAATGTCAAAGCTTTCGTTACGCTCTGGACGGAAGAAGTCCCAGCCGCGTTGCAGGTGGCGGATGAGGGAGTGAGCCTTGTATTGCGTGGCGACGCCAATGCGGCGAATGCCGGAATTCAGCGCGTTCGAAAGTGCAAAATCGATAATGCGGGCCTTACCGCCAAAATAAACCGCTGGTTTTGCCCGGCGGTCTGTCAATTCCTTCAAACGGCTTCCTCTACCGCCCGCGAGAACATAGGCCATTGCATCACGCGCCAGGGGCTGAACTCTTTTTTCCGACATGGTTGTCCTCCCGTTCTGTCTGTCAGTTTTCCGGTTCGAGCATGATCGTTGCCAAGGGCGGCAGGACGAGCATCGCCCCTATCTCCCCACCGGCATTGACCGCCTGAACGCGTCCGCCATTTCCCTTGCCGCTGCCGCCATAAATTTCGGCATCGGTGTTGAGAATCTCCCGCCACCGCCCCGCAACAGGAAGCGGCACATAATAGTTTTCCCGGTAGACCGGGGTCAGATTGCAGATAACCGCAACCGGTTTTTCGCCGGGCGCCGAGCGCAGCCAGGCGAAGACCGAGTTTTCGTGATCATCGACTACCAGCCACTGGAAACCTTCGGGTTCGCAGTCACGGGCGTGCAGAGCGGCTTTCGAACGGTAGGTGAGGTTGAGATCGCGCACGAGGCGGCGCATACCCTCATGCATCGGATATTGGCGAAGGTTCCAGTCGAGCGATCCCTTTTCGCTCCATTCGCTCCACTGGGCGAACTCCTGCCCCATGAACAGCAGCTTCTTGCCGGGATAACCCCACATGAAGCCGTAATAGGACCGGAGATTGGCAAATTTCTGCCAGTCGTCGCCGGACATCTTGGCGATCAACGATCCCTTGCCGTGCACCACTTCGTCATGGGAAAGCGGCAGCACGAAATTTTCGGTGAAGGCATAAAGAAGGCCGAATGTCAGTTCCTGATGGTGGAATTTGCGGTGCACCGGCTCACGTGAGAAATAGCTCAGCGTGTCGTGCATGAAACCCATATTCCATTTGAAGCCGAAACCGAGGCCGCCCTCGTGAACCGGCTGCGACACTTTCGGCCAGGATGTGGATTCTTCAGCAATGGTCATGACGCCCGGATGGGTGCCGTAGACGAGCGAGTTCATCTTCTGCAGGAAGCGGACGGATTCCAGGTTCTCGCGCCCGCCATATTCGTTGGGGATCCACTCGCCTTCCTTGCGGGAATAATCGAGATAGAGCATCGAGGCGACGGCATCGACGCGCAATCCATCGAGATGGAATTTTTCGGCCCAATAAAGCGCGTTGTTGACGAGGTAGGACAATACCTCGATGCGGCCGAAATTGTAGATGGCCGTGTTCCAGTCGGGGTGAAAACCCTGACGCGGGTCGGCATGTTCGTAAAGCGCTGTCCCGTCAAACAGGCCCAGGCCGTGCTCGTCAGTTGGAAAATGCGCGGGAACCCAGTCGAGGATCACGCCGATGCCGACCTTGTGGGCGCCGTTGACGAAGCGGGCGAAACCTTCCGGATCGCCGAAACGGGCGGTCGGGGCATAAAGCCCGGTCGTCTGGTAACCCCAGGACGGATCGTAGGGATGTTCGGTGATCGGCAGAAACTCGATATGGGTGAAGCCCATATCCGTGCAATAGGGAATGAGCTGGGTGGCCATTTCGTCCCAGCTGAGGAAGGTGCCGTCCTCGCGACGCCGCCAGGAACCGGCGTGCACCTCGTAAATGCTGATCGGCTGCCGGCGCTGGTCCACTTGCGCCCAATGTTCCCGGTGGGCCTGATCTTCCCATTTCTGCGCCAGTTCCGGTGCGGTGACGGAGGCGTTCTTCGGCCGCAGTTCACCACGCCGTGCATAGGGGTCGGCCTTCAGCGGCAGAAGCTCGCCGTTTGCGCCGAGAATCTCGAATTTATAGGCGCAGCCGGCATAGACGTCAGGTGCGAAAATTTCCCAGATGCCGGTATCCTTGCGGAAACGCATCACATGCCGTCGACCATCCCAATTGTTGAAATCGCCGACGACGGAGACGCGCCGCGCATTGGGAGCCCAGACGGCGAAGTGGAAACCTTCGACGCCTTCAAGCTTGAGCGGATGAGCGCCCATCTTGTCGAACAGTCGCAGATGCGATCCCTCGCGGACGAAATAATCGTCCATCGGTCCAAGAACCGGACCAAAGCTGTAGGGGTCGGTCACTGCCCATTCCGCATCGTCACGACAGGCGCGATAACGCACCGGCTGACGCGAGGTGAGATCGACCGGGCCTTCGAAAAAACCCTCCGGATCGAGCTGCTTCAGTTCGCCGACGAAAGATCCGTCCAGTGTGAGGACAGATACTTCTTCAGCCCCCGGAATGAAACACCGTGCAGAAAAACCTCCCGGCGTTTCGTGAACGCCGAGAAGTGCAAAGGGGTTGGAATGCAAACCGCTCTTGATCGCCTCGATTTCAGCCTTCGTGATTTCGCCAGTCTTTTTCTCTTCGGCCGAATTGAGCGGTTTTTTCATCAGGCTCTCCAGATATCGGCGGCGTATTGCCGGATCGTCCTGTCGGACGAGAACCAGCCCATACGCGCCGTGTTACGGACTGTTTTCGCATACCAGCTTTCCGGATCGCTCCAGATCGCATCCACCTTGCGCTGCGCTTCGGCGTAGGCGTCGAAGTCGGCCGCGACCATGAACCAGTCGCTGTTGTAAATGCCGTCGATCAGCCCGGCAAAGCGGGAGCGGTCGTCGGGTGAGAATACGCCGGAGGCGATGGATGACAGCGCCTGCGACAGTTCCACCGACTGTTCAATAATCGCGCGGGGGTTGTGGCCCTCGGCGCGCGCTTTCGACACCTCTTCCGCCGTCATGCCGAAGATGACGATGTTGTCCTCGCCGACATGTTCGAGCATTTCGACGTTCGCACCATCCAGCGTGCCGATGGTGAGCGCGCCGTTCAGCGCGAACTTCATGTTGCCGGTGCCCGAGGCTTCCATGCCAGCCGTCGAGATCTGTTCGGACAGATCGGCGGCCGGAACCATGATTTCCGCAAGCGAGACGTTGTAGTTCGGAATAAACACCACTTTTAGAAGCCCGCGCACGGCCGGATCGTTGTTGATGACCCGGGCAATATCGTTGGCAAGTTTTATGATCAGCTTCGCGTTGTGATAACTCGGCGCTGCCTTGCCTGCGAAGAACTTAACGCGCGGTACCCAATCCAGTTCCGGGTGAGAACGGATCTGGTCGTAAAGCGCCACCGTTTCGATAAGGTTCAGAAGCTGGCGCTTATATTCATGGATGCGCTTGATCTGGATGTCGAACATGGCCGAGGGATCGACACGGATGCCCATGCGCTGCGCCACCGTATTGGCAAGCCGCACCTTGTTCAGACGCTTCACTTCGGCAAATTTTTCGCGGAAACCGGCATCGTCGGCGAAGCGGTCGAGCGCTGTCAGCTTTTCCGCATCGTCGAGGAAATCGTCGCCGATCGCTTCCCGGATCAATCCGGTCAGGCCGGGGTTGCACTGCATCAGCCAGCGGCGCGGGGTGATGCCGTTGGTCTTGTTGTTGATGCGCTCGGGATAAAGGCTGTGCAGGTCGGCAAAGACCGTTTCCTTCATCAGTTCGGTATGAAGTGCCGAGACACCGTTGATGGAATGCGAGCCGATGAAGGCGAGATTGCCCATGCGCACGCGCCGCTCACCGTTTTCGTCGATCAGCGAGATGGACCGGATCTGCTGATCCGGCATCTTCTTTTCCTTGCGGGCGTAGACCAGCGTATTGGCATTGATCGCATAGACGATCTGCATGTGCCTCGGCAAAAGCCGCTCGAGCAGCGGGACGGGCCAGCTTTCCAGCGCTTCGGGCAAAAGCGTGTGGTTGGTGTAGGAGAAGGTGCCCTGCGTGATCTTCCAGGCTTCGTCGAATTCAAGGCCGTGGACATCGCATAGCAGGCGCATCATTTCGCAGATGGAAATGGCCGGATGCGTGTCGTTGAGCTGGATCGAAACCTTGTCGGGCAGCGAGGTGAAATCCGGATATTGCTGCAGGTGACGGCGCAGAATGTCCTGCAGGGAGGCGGAGGAGAAGAAAAACTCCTGCCGCAGACGCAATTCCTGGCCGGCTGGGGTCGCATCGGCGGGGTAGAGAACGCGCGTCAGGCTTTCGGCCTTGTTGCTTTCCCGCAACGCGCCGATGTGGTCGCCGGCATTGAAGGCGGCAAGCAGAATGGGGTCGATAGGCTGCGCCGACCATAGGCGCAAGGTGTTGACGCGGGTGCCGCGCCAGCCGACGACAGGCGTGTCGTAAGCCATGGCAATGACGCGTTCGGCAGGTTTCCAGACGAAGCGCTGCGGCTCCTCATATCCACCGATGGTTTCCACCGATCCGCCAAAGCCGATTTCATACGAGCTTTCGCGACGTTCGAATTCCCAGGGATTGCCGTGCGCCAGCCACGTCTCCGGCAATTCCACCTGCCATCCGTCCGCCATCTGCTGGCGGAAAAGGCCGTGCACATAACGGATGCCGTAGCCATAGGCGGGAATATCGACGGTTGCCATGGATTCCATGAAACAGGCAGCGAGACGGCCAAGGCCGCCATTGCCAAGTGCCGCATCCGGTTCCAGTCCCGCAATGACATCGAGATCGACGCCGAGCGAAGAAAGCGCGTCCCTGATTTCGTGCATCAGCCCGATATTGGAGATCGCATCGCGCATCAGGCGACCGATCAGAAACTCGAGCGACAGGTAATAAACGCGCTTGGAATTGTTGGCATAGGCCTTGCGGGTGGAGGCCATCCACTTGTCGATGATGCGGTCACGGACGACGAGAATGGTCGCGGTCAGCCAGTCATGCGGCTTGGCAACTTTTACGTCCTTGCCGATACGGTAGGTGAGGCGCTCGATGATTTCCGCTGCCATGATTTCCGGGTTGGAACTGCGCGGGGCGGGACGGGGAAGATCGGCGGCGTTTAGATTATTGATCATTGGTCGGTCAGCACCTTGGTGGGAGGAGAGGGTCTGATGAGGTCGATCCGGTTTGCCTTTACTGATGCCAGTTTATGCATCGATATGGAGGCGTGGCAACAGCATTTTTTGTGGAAATTTGAACAGCTTAGGGTAATGAAAAATAACACTTTTTCTTCAGCGTCCCGAGGATCGCCAAAGGCATTGCCTGCCCATTGTCCGTCATTCATGAACGGGTTTGCATGGTCGTTGCGATGCAGGGCATCGTTCAAGAAAGGGAGAGGGGCTGCAACACTTCTGAAATGGTTCACCGGTCCTGAAATCTGTTTCGGTCTATCGGATCACACACTAGCCTTCGCGGCGGAGATAATTCAATGAAAATAAACACGACGCAGCCGCAGCCGCGCCCACCGGTGGCGGCCAAACTGAAAAAAATGGCCTCGGTCGTCATGAAATGCGACGTTTACGGCAGGGAAAAAGGTTCAGTGGTCATACCGCCGGCGCGGATCGTCACCCGGGTATTTGGCGGCACCGCACACCAAGGGGTGCAATCGAAGGAAAAGGGTTCCGAGCTTAGCGCGATGCCCTCTTCAAGCCCGCGCCAGTAAAGCGTTGGCGGCTTGTCGTCGCTTGACCAGCGGAAGGCGTGCAGGCAATCGCCATCCATCAACACGGCGCTGAACCGCAACGCGGAAGAAACACCCGCCGCGATCATCTTTTCCAGGCAGAGGCACAGCGCGGTGGAAATGGCCCGAACCGGGTCCGCATCAAGGCCGTGGCCGGCGGCAATCAGGAAGATGGCTTCGCTGTCGCCGGTGCCGCGCCGGGCGGAATAAATATCATCGGGTATGAGGGAATCAATGTCGCGCCTGATCTGCTCGTAGCCACCGATCTGGCCGTTATGCATGAAGAGATATTGACCATGCGCAAAGGGGTGGCAATTGGCACGGGATACTTCGCCTGATGTGGCGGAGCGGACGTGGGCCATGAACATGCCCGAGCGAAGCTGGTGGCAAAGGGCGGCCAGATTGGCGTCGGACCAAGCGGGTCTGGTGTCGCGAAAAACGCCGGGCGTTCCGCGCTCGCCATACCAGCCAAGACCGCAACCGTCGCCATTGACGACGGTTTTAGCTTCCCTTGCGGCCATGGACTGGCTGACCAGCGATGCTTCCGGCTCGATCAGAAGACTGTCGAGCCAGACCGGTTTACCGGAATAGGCAAAAAGGCGGCACATTCATGCAGCTCTGTTCAGGGCCTTGTTTCCGAGCGCGAAGCCGACAGCGGCCTGGGCGTGAATGGCGGTCGAATCGTAGCCCGGCAAAGGCAGGGCATCGGGATCGATCAGCAGGGAAATTTCGGTGCAGCCGAGAATGACGGAATCGACGCCGAGCGCACGGGCTTTCTCGATGACCGACATGTAGCGCTCGCGCGAGCACGACTTGATCTCGCCCTGGCACAATTCGCCAAAAATGATGTCGTGGATGGCGGTCCTGTCTTCCTCATCCGGCACGACCACATCGACGCCGTGGCGGCGCATGCGGTCGGTGTAGAAGCCATGTTCCATCGTGTAGCGCGTGGCGAGCAGAAGCGGCTTGCGGCGTCCATCCGCCTTCAATGCGGTGGCAGTTTCATCAATGATGTCGATGAGAGTGACGCCCGACATTTTTTCAACGGTTTCCGCAACGAGGTGCATGGTGTTGGTGCAGATCAGCACACAATCGGCACCCGCATTGGCAAGACGCGCACCCGCAGCGCCCAAAAGCGCGCCGGCCTCATCCCAGCGGTCGGCCTTCTGAAGGGCGACAACCTCGGAAAAATCGAGCGAATGCATGACGATATCGGCCGATACGAGCCCACCGCGGCTGTCACGAACGGCCTCGTTGATCATGCGATAATAGGTTGCGGTGGATTCCCAGCTCATGCCGCCGATCAGACCGATCCGTTTCATAGGCGTTCCCTTATAAAAGTTTGATTGATGACAAGAATGCCATTGCCGCGATGAAAACGGCATGCGTTTTTTCAGGGATTTAGAAGGCAGATTGCAAATTCTGGGCGTGCATTGTGCTCAGCTCGCAAATTTCTTGCGCCACTACGTTAATTGATGCATTCTGAAGCAATGATTGACGACCGTGACCGCCGAATCCTTGCGATTCTCCAGGAGAATGCAGAAACACCTCTCGCCGATATCGCGGATGAGGTGTCGTTATCGCTTTCCGCCTGTTCCCGCCGTATCACGCGTCTGCGTGCGGAAGGATATGTGACCGGCACGATGGCGCTGCTCGACCGGCGGAAAATCAACCTGCCGACCACGGTTTTCCTGCTCGTGAGAACCGGCCTGCATGCGGAGGACTGGCTGGACCGGTTCCATGCCGCCGTCAGCACCATACCGGAGATCGTCGAGGTGCACCGGCTGACCGGCAATTTCGATTATATTCTGAAACTCGTGCTTCCAAATGTCGAATATTACGACACCATCTACAAACAGATCCTCCGGCGGGTCGAGCTTTACGACATGTCCGCCTATATCTCCATGGAGACGGTGAAGCTGTCGTCTTCACTCCCGACAACGCATATCTAATCGCAATATTTGGTCTTTTTTCAGCGCCCGGCTTCAAAACGGAAACCAAAGCGGAAACTTCGGGTCTCACCCGGTTGAAGGGTAATGTCCGCTTCAAGTTGCGGCTGGTTGAAGGCGTTTGTCGGTGTTTCCACAGGTTCGAGCGCGATGGATTTTCGCCTGTCGCGGGCAAGCGTATCGCCGGTAAAGACATGCATGTGGCCGCGCTCCTGCCAAACGGTCAGGCTCGAACCATCGTTCCGGTTTTCGATCCTAGTCTCGTAAAGCCCGTTTGCGGATGGGATCAGATCGGTAAAGCAGACATCCAGCACATGGCCTGCGAGCGGCGCGGCAGAAAGAAACGCTGCATTGTCCCGTTTGAGAATGCCCGTCTCACTGTCGGTGAGTGGTATCAAATTCTCGTCCGTTTCGATCGCTGTTTGCGACGGTAGGGTGAGAAGGAGATCGTCGATGGAGGATATGCCGGGCAGACGGAAATAGGGATGCCAGCCGGCCGCGAAGGGCAAAGGCCGGTCGTCCCCATTGATGCCGCGTATATCGATGGTAACCCCATGGCCGGCAAACCGGTATTCCACCTCGATGGCGAGATGGTAGGGATAGCCCTTGAATTCGGCCGGCAATATCTCGGCACGAAAGACGATAATGTGCGCGTCGTTTTCTTCGAAAGACCGGTCGAGGGCGAAGGGCAGGGCACGGGCAAATCCGTGGAAGACGAGGTCCTCGTGGGCAAGCACCGGCTCGATACGGTGCATCTCCCCGCCAAATTTAAATTGGCCCTGAGGAATGCGATTGGTGAAGGGGGCGAGAATGCCGTTTCTCACGCCGTTCTGCGACTGCAATTCCTGAAGCGACGAATAGCCGTCGACAAGGTTTTTTTCATTGCCATCGGCAAGTCGTGGCCGCCAGCTCAGAAGGGTAGCGCCCTCATAAGCGATCTCGGCGCTGAAGCCGTTTCCGGAAACGGTCAGGCTGGCAATCCCCGTGCCTGTTGCGGAAGTGGTCATCGGGAAATTGTCCTTCATGCAAGCGTCTGCGGCCGTCGGGCCGATTGCGCCGCCGATTCGCCCGATCATCTTCGCTGCGGAGACATTTCGCAATGGCCATGACGGTGGCACACCTTAATGACCTCGCGTCAGCCCGGCCAATAAGGTGTTATTGCCCTGGCCATGGCGCAAATCATTCCGTGAAGGTGTGTTTCGCGCCGGTGAAAAATTCCATTAGGGCGGCCTGATCCTCGCCGCCAAGTCCCGCTGCTGTCAGCATGCGGTGCACCTCGGCGCAAACCGCCGTCAGCGGCATGGCCGTGTTGGTGCGTCGGGCCAGATCCTGCGCGCCGTTCAGGTCCTTGACCATGTTGTCGATGCGGCCAGTGCGGCGGTAATCCTTCGCCACGTAACGTGGCATATATTCCTGAAGGATTGCGCTGTCGGCGCGGCCGCCTTTCAGCGCCTGCGGAATTTTGGCGGCATCGACGCCGGCATCCAGCGCAAGCTGCGTTGCTTCCGCTACGGCAAGGAAGTTCAGCCCGCAAAGAACCTGATTGATGAGCTTCGTCGTCTGGCCGGCGCCGCTTGGACCCATATGGGTGTAGTTGCTGGCCACGTGCCGCAGCACGCGATGGGCATCGGCCACATCCTTTTCGGTGCCGCCGGCCATCAGGGTCAGTTGCCCGACGAGTGCCTTCGGCGCGCCGCCGGAAAGCGGGCTGTCCACCCAGCGCAGCCCTTTTTCAGCCGCATCCGCCGCCAGTTCTTTTGTCGCTTCCGGATCGATGGAGGACATGTCGATGATCAGCGTGCCGGGCCTGGCCCCCGCCGCCACGCCGTCTTTGCCGAAAACGGCGGCGCGGACGATTTTCGGCGAATTGAGGCTTAGGATCACGACATCGGAGACCGAAGCCGCTTGCGCCGCCGTCTCGGCGCTATGCGCACCAAGGCTGGTCAAAGCCGCCACCTTTTCCGCGTCCAGATCGAAAACCGTCAGGTGATTGCCGGTCTCGATCAGCCGCGCACCGATCGCGCCGCCCATCGCGCCAGCGCCGATGAGGGCGATTTTGTTCTTCTCGGTCATGGTGCTCACGGTCTCCTCCCAAAGCGTCGTGGTTACGGCTTCTTCAAAGCGAGGCGGTAATGCCGCCGTCGACGTAAAGAATATGTCCGTTCACGAAAGACGAGGCATCGGACGACAGGAAAATGCAGGCGCCGACAAGCTCTTCGACCTTGCCCCAGCGGCCGGCCGGCGTGCGTTTTTCAAGCCATGCTGAAAACGTCTCGTCTGCCACCAGGGCCGCGTTGAGCGGCGTGTCGAAATAGCCCGGCGCAATGGCGTTGCACTGCAGGCCATATTTCGCCCAGTCCGTCGCCATGCCCTTCGTCAGATTGCCGACGGCGCCCTTGGTGGCGGTGTACGGCGCGATACCGGGGCGGGCAAGAGCGGTCTGGACGCTGGCGATGTTGATGATCTTGCCACGTCCACGGCTGATCATATGACGCGCGACGGCTTGCCCTGCATGGAACACCGAGGCGATGTTTGTCTGTAACAGGCGCTCGAAGGCGTCGGCCGGAAAATCCTCCAGCGGTGTGCGGTGCTGCATGCCGGCATTGTTGACCAGAATATCGATGGGGCCGACTTCCGCCTCGAAACCGTCGATGGCCTTGCGCACCGCGTCATGATCGGTGGCATCGAAGGCGAGTGTCTTGGCACCCTTGATGCCTGCGGCGGCTGCTTTCAGCTTTGCCTCGTCGCGGCCGTTCAGCACCACTTCGGCTCCCGCCTCCACCAGGCCCTGCGCCAGCGCAAAGCCGATGCCCTGCGACGAGCCGGTGATCAGGGCGCGGCGGCCGGAAAGATCGAACAAATTAAGGCCCACTGTTTCCTCCAGTCTCTCGACATTGCTTTCATGCCGGTTTATGTTATCGATAACATTCATCCCTTTCAGACGTGGATGTCAAGGCTTAAACGCCTGTTTCCGGTACGCAACATGCGCGCGGGGAGGCTGCAGGGCGGCGGAGACGCGGCCGGCGGCAATGATTGGGATAGGGATTATTTTGTTGCGCCGTTTAAGGCGCGATATCGAACGGGAGATATTTATGAGAGCGATTGTCGCCCACGGGGCAAAGGATGTGCGCATCGAGGAGCGGCCGGAGGAGGCGCCGGGGGCAGGAGAAGTGCGTCTTCGTCTGGCTCGGGGCGGGATTTGCGGCAGCGATCTTCACTATTACAATCACGGCGGTTTCGGCGCGGTACGGCTTCGCGAACCAATGGTGCTGGGACATGAGGTCTCCGCCATTGTTGAGGAGCTGGGCGAGGGCGTCGAGGGGCTGAAGGTTGGCGGTCTGGTCGCGGTTTCGCCGTCCCGTCCGTGCAGGACCTGCCGCTTTTGCCAGGAAGGCCTGCACAATCAGTGCCTCAACATGCGCTTTTATGGCAGCGCCATGCCGTTTCCGCATATTCAGGGCGCTTTCCGCGAGGTTCTCATCGCGGATGCCCTGCAATGCGTTCCGGCCGACGGTTTGAGTGCCGGTGAGGCAGCTATGGCGGAACCGCTGGCGGTAACGCTGCATGCCACCCGCCGCGCCGGCGATTTGCTCGGAAAACGCGTGCTCGTCACCGGCTGCGGCCCCATCGGCATTCTCTCCATCCTGTCTGCCCGCCGTGCCGGTGCCGCTGAAATCGTCGCGACCGATCTTTCGGACTTCACGCTTGCCAAGGCGCGGGAAGCGGGCGCGGACCGCGTCATAAACAGCAAGGATGAGCCTGATGCGCTGGCGGCGTACGGCGCGAACAAGGGAACCTTCGACGTTCTCTATGAATGCTCCGGTGCCGCCGTTGCACTTGCGGGCGGGATTACGGCGTTGCGTCCGCGCGGCATCATTGTCCAGCTTGGCCTTGGTGGCGATATGAGCCTACCGATGATGGCGATTACTGCCAAGGAACTCGATCTGCGCGGCTCTTTCCGGTTCCATGAGGAATTCGCGACGGGCGTCGAACTGATGCGCAAAGGCCTGATCGACGTCAAGCCGTTCATCACCCAGACGGTGGACCTCGATGACGCCATCTCGGCCTTCGAATTTGCCTCCGACCGCAGCCGCGCCATGAAGGTGCAGATCGCTTTTTCGTAAGCGCCTGTTGCGCACGCCGGTTTGTCGACGTCTTGATCGGCGGTGGATTAATCCCCGCCGATTTTTCATGCGCGCGCTTCCATCTACAACATGACGTCTTTGATGTTATCGATATCATTTCGTGCATCGCGGGCTGTGAAAGTGTGCCAGAGGGCGCAGCCCTGATCCCCGGCAGACGCTGCCTCTTCTGATTTGCACATTTTGACGCAGGTCAAAAAGGTGATTTGCCGATTGCCATTTTTTGCTTTATCGAAATTTCAGAAATTACTGAAACTACAGAAAGCAAAGAAATGCCGACTAGTCTTTCTCCACTCGTTCAGTCCTTCGTGCTGCATTTTGGCGAGATGGGCAGCCGCTGGGGCATCAACCGCACGGTCGGCCAAGTCTATGCATTGCTTTACATTTCACCGCAGCCGCTCTGCGCCGACGACATTGTCGAGGCGCTTGGCATTTCCCGTTCCAATGTGTCGATGAGCCTGAAGGAGCTTCAGGCGTGGAACCTTGCAATTCTCAAGCATTTCCCCGGCGACCGGCGCGATTTTTTCACGACGCCGGAGGATGTGTGGCAAATTCTGCGCACCCTTGCCGAAGAGCGCAAGAAGCGCGAGATCGACCCGACACTCAGCGTGCTTCGTGAAATCCTGATGGAGAAGCCGGAAAACGAAGAGGAGCGGCATGCGCAGAAGCGCATCGATGAGATGAAAACGCTGATCGAGCAGCTCACCGGCTGGTATGACGATGTGAAGAAGCTGGAGACGGAGCGGTTGGCTTCGCTTCTGGCACTCGGCTCGAAGGTCACGAAGCTTCTGGAGGCCAAGGACAAGATCGTCTCTCTTGCCAGACCCCGTGCCAAGAAGGACAGGTGAGGAGATCGTCCGTGAGCATGTCCGCAGAAATCCGGCAATCCGCCAATGGCGATGATGCAGACTGTCCAGTTCCAGCGGCGGTCTCTCCAGATAAGGCACGGCGGCGCTTCTTCGGTAAATCCACCAATGACAAGGGTGTCGGTACGGCGGAAATCGCGAAGGCACCCGCGGTAGGAAGATCGGTCGCCCTGCTGCATGTCCTGCCGGCTCTGCTCTGGTTGCCCCAGGCGGGTTTGCTTGCATTTTCGGTCGGAAACATTGCCGACGGTGCGCCGATGACGGCGATCCTGCCGGCGGCCGTGGCTGTTCTCGTTCTCGGTCTCATCAAGGCATGGCTGGAAAAAGTTGCCGCGAGACTGTCGTTTCGCGCCGCGCGTGCCGCCCTTTCGCGGCGGCGGCTGCAAGCGCTTCATGCCATTGCGGAGGTGTCGCCGCTTGATCTGGCGCGTACGGCCTCCGGCGAGGCGGCAAGCGTCATCGCGGAGGCAGCCGAAGCGCTGGTACCTTATCTTTCCAGGTTCCAGCCTGCGCGGATGAAAGCTACCATTGTCCCCTTGGTTTTCGTGCTGGCAATCCTGCCATTTACCTGGATCGCGGCGCTTGTTCTGTTGCTTTCCATGCCCACTATACCGCTGTTCATGGCGCTGATCGGCTGGCAGGCGAAGACTGCCAGTGAAAAGCAGCTGGCCGAGACCGGCAACATGAATGCTTTCCTGCTCGATCGCCTGCGTGGCCTGGAAACGATCCGCGCACTGGAAGCCGTTGATCTGACCGCTGGACGCCTGCGCACGGACGCAGAGAACCTCAAGAAGCGGACGATGGCTGTCCTGCGGATCGCCTTTCTGTCCTCGGCGGTGCTGGAGCTTTTCGCTGCCCTCGGCGTTGCCATGACAGCCGTTTATATCGGTTTCCATCTGCTCGGTTTTCTCGATTTCGGCGCGTGGGGCGAGAAGCTGACACTTTCCGAGGGGCTGTTCATCCTGCTTCTGGCGCCTGCCTTTTTCGAACCGCTGCGGGAGTTGTCCGCCGTCTGGCACGACCGCGCAGCCGGCGAGGCGGCGCTGGGCGCGCTCGACACATTGACGCGGGCTGGCAAAGCCATCGTGGGTGGGGGTAAGGAGGTCGCAATGGCCCCTTTTCCGACGCCCGGTCTGGTGGAGTTGGCTAATCTCTCCTTCGCCTATCCGAATGCTCCGCCTGTCATTCGGAATCTAAATCTTACGGTCCAGTCAGGCGAGACAGTTGCGATTCTTGGGCCTTCCGGTTGTGGTAAATCCACTGTACTCTCCTTGATTGCCGGCTTGGCCGAGGCTGACGGCGGTACAATAGGGATCGGGGGCGTAACGCTTGGTCATGCGACGGCCGATGGACTGCGCAAGACAATCGGCTGGGTCAGCCAGAAGCCGTTCTTTTTTGCCGGTTCCCTGAAGGCGAATATTCGCTTTGGCCGCGCCGGTGTCAGCGAAGGCATGGTCGATGAGACGCTGCGCTGCACCGGGCTGGATGCATTGTCGAAAGCACGCCGGCATCTGCCTATAGGAGACGGCGGCTACGGTATTTCGGGCGGGGAGGCGGTGCGCCTCGCCATTGCGCGTGCTTTCGCCGATCCGGCGACGCAGCTTGTGCTGGTCGATGAACCGACAGCGCATCTTGACCGGGAGACGGCTGCGCTTGTCACCGAAAACCTGCTGCAACTCGCAAAAGGCAGGACATTGATCGTCGCAACCCATGATCCTGTGCTCGCCGCGCGCATGGACAGGGTCGTGAATATGACGACGATCCATTCGAGGGGGCAGTCATGATCGCGCGTTTTGCCATATTGAAACCTGTCATTTCCCTGTTCTGGTCGGCACGTCGCGGCATGCTGCTCGTTGGCGCGGTTCTGGCAGCAACCACGGTGCTGGCGGGTATAGGCCTTCTCGGCGTTTCCGGCTGGTTCATTACTGCGACCGCGATTGCCGGTCTGGTCCCTGCGACGGCCTATGCTTTCGACGTCTTTGCGCCATCGGCGGCCATCCGTCTGCTGGCGTTGTCACGCACCGCTGCCCGTTATGGCGAACGCATGACCACCCATGAGGCGACGCTGTCCGTGCTTGCAGCGCTTCGCGAAAAGCTGTTTCGTGGCTTTGCCGCACCGCAGGCGGCGAAACATCTGGAGGCGAGGCCCGCCCGCCTGCTGAACCGGCTGACTGCGGATATCGACGCGCTGGATTCGCTTTATCTGCGCGTGCTGGTACCCGCCGCCGTCGCAATCCTCGCCGCAATCGCAACAGGCATCGGTCTTGCCCTCCTCAATCCGCTTGCGGGCGTTCTGGCGGCCCTCTTCCTCATTGCGGCGGGTCTTGGCATTTCAGTGCGCTCGGCGTTGACGGCGGAAAAATTTGCGCGTCGCCGGGCAATCGGGCTTGAAGCGCTTCGTGCCCGCACGGCGGACTTGGTCAACGGGCAGGTGGAATTGCTCACGACTGCCCGTCTCTCCGCGCAGGTTGCGGCGATTGAACGGGCCGACAATTATCTGCTCGCCTGCGATGACCGCTTGAACCGGATCGAAACCAATGCCGGTTTCTCATTCGGCATGTCAGCGGCGGTTCTTTTGAGTGTGGCTCTCCTCGGCATGGCCTGGCTTGCGGAGCAGGGCGTTGTGACCGCGCCGACTGCCGCCCTCGGCCTGCTCGTCTGTTTCGCCGCGCTGGAGCCCTTCACGGCGCTGCGCCGTGGTGCAATGGAACTCGGGCGCACGCTTTTTTCGGCAAGACGCATTGCGCCGCGTCTTTCCGCCGAGGCAGCCGCCAACTGTCCGCGCGTGCCTGCCATGGGCCTGGTGGCTGAGCTTGATGGTGTGCGGCTGGAGCGGGATGGGAACGAAAACCCTGTCCTGACGAATATCAACCTTGCAATCGCCGCCGGAGAGACGATTGCGATTATCGGCCCGAGCGGTGCGGGCAAGACCAGCCTCATCCAGCTTCTGGCTGGTGAAGTGCTACCGGCGGCGGGCAGGGTCAGCGCTTTGCCTTGCTCGCTCATGACGCAGAGAAGCCAGCTTTTCCGAGACAGCATCGCTGATAATCTGAGGCTGGCAAAACCTGCCGCGACCGAGCGTGAACTGTGGGATGCCCTGCAATCGGCAGGCCTTGGCGAGCATGTCAAAACCCTCGCCGCAGGGCTGGATACGAGACTTGGCGAGGCGGGGCAGGGTCTCTCCGGCGGGCAGTCACGACGGCTCGCCCTTGCCCGTTTCCTTCTACGCGACAAACCACTCTGGCTTCTCGACGAGGTGACGGAAGGGCTGGACGGCGAAACCGCCCGTGACGTGCTCAGCCGGCTGTTTGCAAGGGCGGAAGGCAAGACTGTCGTGATGATAACCCACAATCGCCGTGAGGCGGAATTTGCCGATCGCATCATCGTGCTGAGAGAGGGGCGCCAACTTGATCAATGTCAAAGCGGCACCCCGGAATACGACGTAATGCTGCAAACATTGCGTCCGGACTGAGTGATTTTTTCAGGGCCGGCGCCGTTTCGTAACAGAAGGCCGGCCTTTCCTGAAAGGTGGGGTAAAAACATGGAACTCGACATCGTGGCGCTATCGCGCCTGCAATTCGCTGTTACCGCTTTATATCACTTTCTATTCGTTCCCCTGACGATCGGACTGTCCGTGGTGATCGCCATCATGGAAACGGTCTATGTCATGACCGGCCGCACCATCTGGCGGCAGATGACGAAATTCTGGGGTACATTGTTCGGCATCAACTTCGTGCTTGGTGTTTCCACCGGCATCGTCATGGAATTCCAGTTCGGCATGAACTGGAGTTATTACAGCCACTATGTCGGCGATATCTTCGGTGCGCCGCTGGCGATCGAAGGAATGATGGCTTTCTTTCTGGAAGCCACCTTCGTCGGTCTGTTCTTTTTCGGCTGGGACAAGCTGTCCAAGCTCGGCCATCTCATCGCAACTTGGTGCGTGGCGATCGGCTCGAACTTCTCGGCGTTGTGGATATTGATCGCCAATGGCTGGATGCAGAACCCGACGGGATCGGCTTTCAACCCCCAGACCATGCGCATGGAGGTGACGGATTTCTTCGCGGTGCTGATGAACCCGGTCGCCCAAGCGAAGTTCGTGCACACGGTTTCTGCGGGTTATGTCACTGCCTCCATCTTCGTGCTCGGCGTTTCCGCCTGGTACGTGCTGAAAGGCCGCCATGTCGATCTCGCCAAGCGGTCTATGACGGTTGCAGCTTCTTTCGGCCTGGCTGCTGCACTGTCGGTCGTCGTGCTGGGTGATGAAAGCGGTTATCTTTCGACCGAACACCAGAAGATGAAGCTCGCCTCGATCGAAGCCATGTGGGAAACGGAACCGGCACCCGCCCCCTTTACTGCCATCGGTTTTCCTGATCAGGAAGCCCGCGAGACGCATTTCGCCGTGAAAATTCCGTGGGTGATGGGCCTTATCGGCACGCGCTCGCTGGACACGGAAATCCCCGGCATCAACGATCTGGTGGAACTCGCAAAGACCCGCATCCGCGATGGCATCAAGGCCTATGATGCGCTGATGCAGATACGTGCCACCGGCAAGGGCGCGGAACTGCCCGAAGAGGTGCGTGGCACCTTTGCGGAACTCGGCCACGAGCTTGGTTACGCCCTGTTGCTGAAACGTTATGTCGACGATCCGCGCCAGGCGACGGAGGAGCAGATTGCCAAGGCCGCCGCCGATACCATCCCGCATGTGCCGACGCTGTTCTGGGCGTTCCGCATCATGGTCGGTCTTGGCATATTCTTCATCCTGTTGACGGCGACCTTCTTTTATCTCTCGGCACGGCGCCGGCTGGATCACTATCCGTTCTTGCTGAAGGTGGCCGTCTTCGCCATACCGCTGCCGTGGATTGCTGCGGAAATGGGCTGGGTGGTCGCGGAATTCGGCCGTCAGCCATGGATCATCGAAGGCGTGCTGCCGACGGCCGCCGCCGTCTCCAGCCTCAGCGCTTCAACGGTTCTGATTACGCTTCTCTGCTTCATCGCCATCTATACGGTGCTGTTCATCGTCGAAATGGGGCTGATGCTGAAGGCGATCCGCAAGGGGCCGGATCCGGATCACGAGCCGGAAGCGCCGCTCGTTCCTGAAAAACTCGTCGCTGCGGAGTAAACGATCATGATATTGCATCAACTCATTGACTACGAAGTCCTCCGCGTCATCTGGTGGCTGCTGCTTGGCGTGGTGCTGATCGGTTTTGCCGTGACCGGCGGTTTCGATCTTGGCACGGGCGCGCTGCTGCCTTTCGTTGCGAAAACGGATCTCGAGCGGCGTGTCGTCATCAATTCCATCGGCCCGGTATGGGAAGGCAATCAGGTCTGGCTCATCCTTGGCGGCGGCGCCATCTTCGCCGCGTGGCCGCCGCTTTATGCGGTGTCGTTTTCAGGTTTTTACCTGGCGATGTTCGCCACCCTGTTTGCGCTGATCCTGCGGCCGGTGGGGTTCAAATACCGCTCCAAGCGCGAGAGCACGACATGGCGCAGTACCTGGGATTGGGCGCTGTTTGTCGGGGGCTTTGTTCCCGCCCTGATTTTCGGTGTGGCGATCGGCAATGTGCTGCAGGGCGTACCCTTCCGCTTCAACGATGACCTCAGGATTTTTTACGACGGCACGACTTTGTTCGAGCTTCTCAACCCTTACGCAATCCTTTGCGGCCTCGTTTCTGTTTGCATGCTGGTGATGCATGGTGCGGCCTGGCTGGTGCTGAAGACCGAAGGGCCGGTCGCTGCGCGTGCCCGCAGTTTCGGCAGTATTGCAGCACTTGCCACCACAGTTCTCTTTGCGCTTGGTGGCGTATTGTTGTGGCTCGGTATCGACGGGTACCGCTTCACCTCGGAAGTCGTGACCGACGGTCCGTCCAATCCGTTGTCAAAGACGGTCGAGGTTGCAAGCGGCGTCTGGTTTGCGAATTACGCGGCCCATCCATGGATGATGCTGGCACCGGCGCTCGGTCTTGCCTTCCCGCTCGTCGCCTTCCTGTTGTTAAGGGGCGGGCGAGAGGTGCTGGCGCTGCTTTCCAGTTCGCTTGCCATATTCGGCATCATCTCGACGGTCGGTCTGACGATGTTTCCCTTCATCCTGCCCTCTTCGATCGATCCGAAATCGAGCCTTACGGTCTGGGACGCATCTTCGAGCCATATGACGCTGTTCATCATGCTGGTCGTCGCCCTCATCTTCATCCCCATCATCGTCGCTTACACCTCATGGGTCTATCGCGTGCTGTGGGGCAAGGTGGATGAAAAGGCGATCCGTGAAGACAGCGGCCACGCTTATTAATATCGAACAAATACAAGGAGATCGAACATGTGGTATTTCGCCTGGCTGCTCGGCCTGCCTCTCGCCGCCATTTTCGCCGTCATGAACGCCATGTGGTATGAGCTGATGGAAGAAAACGCCAGAAAGGCCGAGGCCAAGCCGGAAAAATAACGCTTCGGGGCACGGGGCAAAAAAGGGCGGCGTCCTATCTGGATGCCGCCCTTCTTGTAGAAATCGCCGCGATTGACACGCGCGGTTTCAGTGGATCGCGATGCCGCGCTTGTCCGCTTCTTCCTTGATGATGTCTTCAACCAGCGCTCTCTTGAGATTTGGGTTTCCCAGAAGATAGTCGTCGGCAATCTCGAAAATCGATTTCGGATTCTCGGTCCTGTGCAGGGTGTCGAGGTCCTGGCCGATCTGCTCTCGCAAGTTTGAATAGTCGTCCATCGCGGTTCTCCCGGTCACTGGTTCAATGCAGAAGTTCTGCCGGAACCTTGCCGCCGTTTTCAGACAGCTTCTTGATGACAGCCTTGTGCAGCCAGATGTTCATTGTGGCTGAGTCCGAGGTATCACCGGTATAGCCGAGTTCGCTTGCCAGTTCCTTGCGAGCGGTTAGGCTGCTGTCGAGATCGAGCGCTTTCAGAAGATCGACGATCGAATGTTTCCAGTCGAGTTTCTGCCCGTTCTGCTTGACCGCCGCGTCCAGAATGGATGCGACATCGACGCTGCCGGTGGATGCCGGAGCAGCGGCTGTCGGTGCGGGTGCTGCTGGCTGAGCCGGAGCGGCCGGGCTTGCGCCTGTCGTGGGCGCGCCAGCTGGCGCCGAAGTCTGCGGTGCCGCCTCTGCCTTGCCAAAAATCGCGTTCTTGATCTTGTCGAAAAAGCTCATTGTGTCCTCCCTCTATCGGCGAAATGCGCGCCCGATGGCAATGAGAATGCATGCGCCGATGAAACCGGCGATAAGGTATCCAATCCAGCCTCCGAGCGAAATGCCCACAAGCCCAAGCAGGAAATTGGCGACGATGGCGCCAACGATGCCGAGAATTATGTTCATGAAAAGACCCATGTTGCTTTTCATGAACTGTTCGGCAAGCCAACCGGCTACGCCGCCGATGATGATTGCTGCAATCCAGCCGATTTGTGCGTCTTCCATAACAGGCCTTTCCTTTGTGAGAGAGGTCCGCAGGCATATGGACAGGCTTCTGCGCGCACTGATCCCCCCGCCTCTTGACCCCAGGCAGGGAATTAACGGCCAATCGAGGATTTTGTTCCGGTCTCCTTGCTTTCGTCAGCTTTGGCTTTGGAAGTCCAGCCCGATATCCAGAACCGGCGCGCTGTGGGTCAGCCAGCCGACGGAGATGAGATCGATGCCGGTTGCTGCAATGGCTGCAGCGGTTTGAGGGGTGATGCGTCCGGAGGCCTCGGTGATGGCGCGGCCGGCGACGATCTGCACCGCCTCGCGCAGCTGTTCCGGCGGCATGTTGTCGAGTAGAACCGCATCGACTCCTTCCTCCATCGCTTCGCGCAATTGCAAGAGCGTATCGACCTCGACCTCGATCTTGACCAGATGTCCGACACCCGCCTTGGCGCTGCGGATAGCGTCACGCACGCCGCCGGCTACGGCGATGTGGTTGTCCTTGATGAGTACAGCATCATAAAGGGCAAAACGGTGGTTCATGCCGCCGCCGGCGCGCACGGCATATTTTTCCAGCGCCCTGAGGCCCGGCGTCGTTTTGCGGGTGCAGGCAACCGAGGCTCTGGTGCCGGAGATGGCGGCAGCAATTGTAGCGGTGACGGACGCGATGCCTGAGAGATGGCCGAGAAAATTAAGGGCGGTGCGCTCCGCCGTCAAAAGACCGCGCGAGGGACCCTCGATTGTCGCGATAATATCGCCCGGAGCGACCGCCGCGCCATCCTGCACCTGACGCCTCATCACGATTGTCGGGTCCACCAACTGGAAAGCCAGTTCTGCGGCATCAAGACCTGCGATGACACCCGGTTCACGCGCCGCCATGACGACGACTGAGCGATGATCGGCGGGGATGACTGCGGCGGACGTGATGTCGCCCGCCAGACCCAGGTCTTCCAGAAGGGCGTTGCGGACAAGCGGCTCCACGATAATGCGTGGCAGAGGGGTGAGGGTCATGTCAGGCGCTCCGCGCAATGCTGGAAGAAAAAAGATTGGACGATGAGAGGTCACAGGCAATGGCGATGACATCGGACAGGCAAAGCCTGCGCCTTGTGGCGGTCGCGTCCTTTTCCGGGAAATCGTTACGGAAATGGGCCCCGCGCGATTCTCTTCGCAAGGCGGCGAAGACGGCGATTGCGAGCCCGACGATGGCGGGATCGGATGCGGGGCCGTTCTGTTCGGCCAGTGGGAGAAGTTCGCTGATCGCGCTGATCAACCCCGCTTCATGTCTGGCGATGCCGAGATGGCGGGAGACGATGGGCCGGACGATAGAGGGGTCTGCTGCCGAAAGAACAGGCGTTGCGAATGGCGTGACAGCTGTCACCCGTTTTGATGCCGGTCGGGCGGCAATATCTTTTGCCGCACGCATGCCCATGGCAGCCGCCTCCAGCAAGGAATTGCTGGCCAGCCGATTGGCCCCGTGAAGACCGATGCAGGCGGTTTCGCCCGCAACCCATAGGCCCGGCACGGAACTACGGCCATTACCATCTGTGGCGACGCCACCCATGTGGTAGTGCACGGCGGGACGGACGGGCACGAGTTCGCGGGCGGGGTCTATGCCAGCCTCGCGGCATAGCAGGTCGATTGACGGGAAACGCGCCGAAAAACCGCTGCCGATCGCCTTGCGGGCATCGAGAAAGACTTTGCCGCCGCGCAGGATTTCCCGGTCGATGGCGCGGGCGACAATATCGCGGGAGGCAAGTTCTGCACCCGGAACGGTCGCCATGAAACGTTCGCCGCTTTCATTGAGAAGAACGGCACCTTCGCCCCGCACCGCCTCGCTGACCAGAGCCAGCGGCCGCCGGGGAGAGGAAAGCGCCGTTGGGTGGAACTGGACGAATTCCATATCAGTGAGGATGGCTCCGGCGCGCGCGGCGAGCATGATCCCCTGTCCGAAATTGCCGGTGGGATTGGTAGTGGCCTCATACAGCCCGCCGAGGCCACCGGTTGCAAGAATGACGTTTGTGGCCGGCAGAACAAAGCTGCCCTTTTGCCCGGCGCAGATGAGACCGGCTATGGCCCCGCCCTCTGTCAGCAGCCGGCGCACCTCCGCACCTTCCAGGACTGCGATGGACGGCGTGTTGAGAACGGCGGCTGCAAGAGCCCTCACAATGGCCGCACCCGAGCCGTCACCTTCGGCATGCAGGATGCGCCGGCGGCCATGGGCAGCTTCCAGCCCGAAAACGAGCCTGCCTTGTGCATCGCGATCGAAACGAACTCCGGCTCGTTCCAGGGCATCGATGACGGCGGGGGCGGTGGAGACGATATCCGCTGCCATAGCCGCGTCACAGAGGCCGTCGCCTGCGGCGAGCGTATCGGCAAGATGCAGTGCAGTGCTGTCGTCAGCGCCAAGGCTTGCAGCAATGCCGCCCTGCGCCCAGGCGCTGGACGTTTCGCCACCGAGCGCGCCGCGGGTCAGAAGCAGGACCGGTTGCGGTGCGAGCGTCAATGCTGCCATCAGGCCGGCAATACCGCTGCCGACGATGACCGTCCTGCCCGCATATTGCGACAGAGCGTCACTCATACCGCCAGCATCCTTTCCACCGCGCGGCGGGCGGCGACCGCAACAGCCGGATCGATTGTCACCTCGTGGCGGTTTTCTTCAAGCGCAGTGCGGATATTGCCGAGCGTGATGCGCTTCATGTGCGGGCAGAGGTTGCAGGGGCGGATGAATTCGACATCGGGATGATGCACGGCGACATTGTCGCTCATCGAGCATTCCGTCAAAAGCACCACGCGGGCCGGTCTTTCCCGGCCGACGTAGTCCGACATGACAGCGGTCGAGCCGGAAAAATCTGCGGCCTCGACGACATCGGGCGGACATTCGGGATGCGCGAGAACGGTGATGCCGGGATGGCTTTCGCGCAATTCCCTGATGTCGTCGGCGGTGAAAAGCTCATGCACCTCGCAATGGCCGCGCCATGCGATGAGTTCGACATTGGTCTCCCGCGCCACATTCTTCGCCAGATATTCGTCCGGCAGCATCAGCACGCGCGGCACGCCGAGCGATTCCACCACCTGGCGGGCATTGCCGGAGGTGCAGCATATGTCGGAAGCCGCCTTCACCGCCGCCGAGGTATTCACGTAGGTGACAACAGGAACGCCGGGATAGGCCTTGCGCAGAAGTGCGATGTCTTCGGGCGTGATGGAATCGGCGAGCGAGCAGCCGGCGGCCATATCCGGAATAAGCACGGTTTTTCCCGGATTGAGCAGCTTTGCCGTCTCGGCCATGAAATGCACGCCGGCGAGAACGATCACATCCGCTTCTACTTCCATTGCCTTGCGCGCAAGGGCGAGGCTATCGCCAACGATATCGGCAACGCCGTGGAAGATTTCCGGCGTCTGGTAATTATGGGCGAGGATGACGGCGTTGCGCCTGCGCTTCAGATCGAGGATCGCCTCCACATCATCCTGAAAACCCATCCATTCCGCCTTGGGAATAACGCGGCTGACGCGGTCGTAAAGGCTTGCGGCAGATATCTGTTCGTTCACGGCACTCTCCCATTTATACTCTATTTGAGTATATCTACGGCAAAGAGATATTCTCATTGTGAGCATATGTCAATTGCGGGAGAGTGGCAGTTTGGTTCCGGAAAGGGCGCGTTCATCCACAACGGTCTGGCGGAACCGGAAGAGCTTTGCAGGGCGTCCGCCGGTTTCGGTCGCCACATCGCCAGTTTCTTCCACCAGCTGCTGCTGTTCTATCAGCCGGCGGAAGTTCTGCTTGTGCAGCGTCAGACCGGCGAGCGCCTCCACCGCGCGCTGCAATTGCAGCAGGGTGAAAGCGTCGGCCATCAGTTCGAAAACTACAGGCCGGTACTTGATCTTCGCCCGGAGGCGCGCGATGCCGGTGGCAAGAATGCGGCGGTGATCGGCAAACATCGGTCTGCCGAAATTGATCCGAAGCTCACTCTGGGCTTCTTCGACCAGTCCGGCCTCATAGAGCAATTCGTAGCGTTGGAGGGTCAGTTCCTCGTTCCAGCCGCCGCCATCAAGGCCGAAGGTGAAGTCGGCCCGTAAATGGCGCTGGCCTTTGCAGGCAGGGTCGGAATCCGCCCAGCAGCGCAGCTTTTCGATGATGGTGTCCAGAACCGCCGGCCGGCCCTGCCGATGGTCTTCCCAGGGAAAATACTCGTACCAGCCATGCCAGAGAGGGCGGCCATTGCCGGGCGGCTCCTGTTCGCGAACCAGCCCGAGATAACCGATCGATATGGTTCTTCCGCCAAGAATGTCATTGTTGCGGTCCCGGTCGGCGAAGGTGTAGAGCTGTTCGAGATAGCCGACGGGATGATGTGTCTGTTCGTGTATCCACTCTCTCAACCCGCTCTGAAGCGTCCTGTGTCCGAATTCAAACGGCCCTGATGGAAGTGCCGCGCCCGCCCGCACGGTCATTACCCGCGGCTCGTCCGTGGTGATGGCGGTGACGACGGCGATGAGTTCGGCGTGGGCAAGCCCTATGGTCACGGCGGGTCCTCTGGTAGATGGCGTCAGTATCGACCTTCTTTGGCACAGGAATGCCTGTTCGCCAACAAGCGGGCGGGGAAACGCGGATGCCGCCGCGCATGTAAAACTTTACGTAGCGATCAGACAAAAGAATAAGTGCTTGTGGTTAGTCGCGTATCGTCCTTTATGTTAAGACCCGCGTCAAAAGCATCCATAATGTAGAAGGCCGATGTTAGAGGATATATATCTCGAAGAAACACTTGTGGGTTATTACACCTGGAACGTGGGGCAGAATCTGGTTTATCTGGATGCTGTGGCGGCTCGCCTGCGCGAATTTTCCGAAGAGAAAGCCGCCCGCGGCATTCCCGTGGAGGATTTCATAGATCAGATCGAAAGCGGCTCTCGCGCGCGCGTGGCCAAGGCGGTTTACAACTCGCTGACGAACGGCGTGTTCTATGATCAGCAATACCGCATTGAACTCAAATCCGGCGATTTTCGCTGGCTGCGGACAACGGGCAGGGTTATCCTTGATGGTGACCGCATTCCAATCATGGCGATGGGCACGGTGCGAGATATCACCTCGCGCAAGATTTTATTGATGTAATATTTATCGCGTTCGGTCTGTCTTGAAAAACGCCGATCTATTTCTTGTCGATTGTTTTGATGTTGCGGTGACATGGTTCGGCAGGTTTTCATTTTGCTGTTTCAGATCGTGCTGGTCACGGGGCTTGGTATAGCCGGCATCCGCATCGCCTCCCTCGTGAATGGCGAGGCGGCATATCCAGCGACTGGCCTCTCCGCAAACACGGAAACGCTGTGGACGACCTCTCCGGTCCGGGTCGATCCCCGCCATCAGAATTATGAGCGTATTCCGACCCCGCCCGATCCATACCCCCTGAAAATATACGCGGATCAGCGCTTGCGCGTTGCGTCCAACAATCGCTTCACCTTCAAAGGACAGGAGTTCCGCCTCGCCGGCGTGGAAGACATCGACCGCAACCGGGTTTGCGCCGGACCTGACGGCCGCCGTTATGCCTGCGGCCTGAACGCCTTCAAGGCGCTGGAGAACCGCCTGCGCGGCAAATATCTGGAATGCCGCATGCTGGAAGAAGGCGGCGGCGTTCCGTCGGTGGAATGCCGGATCAACGGGCAGGATGTGCGGGCGCTCTTGCAATAGTCAACGCGAAGAACAGACAATGCCGCACGAAAGCCCGTGCTGGACGATGGAAATTTGTATTTTAGAAGGTTTGGTGGAGCTAAGCGGGATCGAACCGCTGACCTCTTGCATGCCATGCAAGCGCTCTCCCAGCTGAGCTATAGCCCCATAAGGGTTCCGGCATTTCGTCCGGTTCCGGGAACCGAAGCGGCTGTTGTTCCGTTCGGTGGCGGCTTACTACTTCGGCTAATCGAAGAGTGCAAGCACAAAAAACAGCCCGGCTTCATTTTTTTGTCGCCGGGCTGGTTTATCCAATAAGATCAAGCTTCTTCGTCGTCGCCCGGTACGCCGATGATGCCGGACATGTCGTCGTCATCGTCGTCTTCGTCGGCTTCTAGGAAGGTGTCGTCGTCGTCGCCGATTTCCACGTCGTCGTCATCGTCGCCCAGGTCCGGGATATCGTCGCCGCTGTTGTCGCCGTCGGCGTCTTCCAGCGATACGAGTTCGACTTCCGTGTTTTCGGCATCGACTTCCGCGACTTCTTCTTCTTCAGCCTGCTCGAGCTTTGCCTGAGCGGTGCTTTCTTCAAAGAAAGAGAGCGGCCAGGACTTGCCGCTATAGGGAGAAACGACCGGGTCGCGGTTCAGATCGTAGAACTTCTTGCCGGTATCGGGGTCTGTGCGCTTGGTACCAAGGTCCGCTTTTGCCACTGTCTAAGCCTCAAATTGTCGAATGAGTTTCGGTGTGTACGCCGTAAAACCGGCATAGACGGTAAAATTTCTAGCCGGTCCCCTTAATCGTTGCGGTCTTTCGTGTCAAAGACAAACTTTGGAGGCCGCCCTCCCATGATGCGACTTGTATGTCAGGCTGCTCATAAAGATTGGAGGCCGACGCACTCTACTGTATTAATGATGGACGCACAGGCAGAAAGCTTCATGACCTTTACGATTGCCATAGATGGGCCAGCTGCGGCGGGCAAAGGGACCTTGTCACGCAAGATTGCGGAGACCTATGGTTTCCATCATCTCGACACCGGGCTGACCTACAGAGCCACGGCCAAGGCACTTCTTGACGCCGGCCTGCCGCTCGATGACGAGAACGTCGCTGAAAACGTGGCGCTGCAACTCGACCTTGCCGGCCTCGACCGCGCGGTGCTTTCAAGGCACGATATCGGCGAGGCGGCGTCCAGGATTGCGGTGATGACGCCGGTGAGGCGCGCGCTCGTGACAGCGCAGCAGCGGTTTGCGGCAAAGGAGCCGGGCACGGTTCTGGATGGCCGCGACATCGGCACGGTGGTGTGCCCGGAGGCGCCAGTGAAACTCTACGTCACCGCTTCGCCGGACGTGCGGGCACGCAGGCGTTATGATGAAATCGTCGCCAACGGCAGCGTTGCCGATTACGACGCCATTTTCGCCGAGGTGAAGAAACGCGACGAGCGCGACATGGGCCGAGCCGACAGCCCGTTGAAACCGGCTGAAGACGCGCACTTGCTAGATACGTCGGAAATGAGTATAGAGGCGGCGTTTCAGGCCGCGCGGATGATTATCGACGCCGCCCTGAAGAAACAGGTTTTTCGCGGAACCGCTTGAATCGGTCCGCGTTTAGTCCGGAATTGCCTGAAGACATGTCCTTGCGCCGGGAAGCCTTTTAAAAAGGCGGGCATGGGTTCGGGTATCAACAACGCTAGCCCACCGGCGCTTTTGTATTCGCTCTCGCGCGGATGCAATCAGGAGATTTCATGTCAGTATCTACCCCCACGCGCGAAGATTTCGCAGCGCTTCTCGAAGAATCCTTTGCCTCTAACGATCTTGCCGAAGGCTATGTTGCCAAGGGTATCGTAACGGCAATCGAGAAGGACGTTGCCATCGTCGACGTTGGCCTCAAGGTTGAAGGCCGCGTACCGTTGAAGGAATTCGGCGCGAAGTCCAAGGACGGCACGCTGAAGGTCGGCGACGAAGTCGAAGTTTACGTTGAGCGCATCGAAAACGCACTCGGCGAAGCCGTTCTGTCGCGCGAGAAGGCTCGCCGCGAAGAAAGCTGGGTCAAGCTCGAAGCCAAGTTCGAAGCTGGCGAGCGCGTCGAAGGCGTTATCTTCAACCAGGTCAAGGGTGGCTTCACCGTCGATCTGGACGGCGCCGTTGCCTTCCTTCCGCGTTCGCAGGTCGACATCCGTCCGATCCGCGACGTTACCCCGCTGATGCACAACCCGCAGCCCTTCGAAATCCTCAAGATGGACAAGCGTCGCGGCAACATCGTTGTCTCGCGCCGCACGGTTCTCGAAGAGTCCCGCGCCGAGCAGCGTTCTGAAATCGTTCAGAACCTCGAAGAAGGCCAGGTTGTTGACGGCGTCGTCAAGAACATCACCGATTACGGTGCGTTCGTTGACCTCGGCGGCATCGACGGCCTGCTGCACGTCACCGACATGGCATGGCGCCGCGTCAACCATCCTTCGGAAATCCTCAACATTGGCCAGCAGGTCAAGGTTCAGATCATCCGCATCAACCAGGAAACCCACCGTATCTCGCTCGGCATGAAGCAGCTCGAGTCCGATCCGTGGGATGGCATCTCCGCCAAGTACCCGGTTGGCAAGAAGATCTCCGGTACGGTCACGAACATCACCGACTACGGTGCATTCGTAGAGCTGGAGCCGGGCATCGAAGGCCTGATCCACATTTCCGAAATGTCCTGGACCAAGAAGAACGTACATCCCGGCAAGATCCTGTCCACGAGCCAGGAAGTTGACGTTGTCGTTCTTGAAGTCGATCCGTCCAAGCGCCGTATCTCGCTCGGCCTCAAGCAGACGCTGGAAAACCCGTGGCAGGCATTTGCCTTCAGCCATCCGGCCGGCACTGAAGTCGAAGGCGAAGTCAAGAACAAGACCGAATTCGGCCTGTTCATCGGCCTCGAAGGCGATGTCGACGGCATGGTTCACCTGTCGGATCTCGACTGGAACCGTCCGGGCGAACAGGTCATCGAAGAGTTCAACAAGGGTGACGTGGTCAAGGCCGTCGTTCTCGATGTTGACGTCGAGAAGGAACGCATCTCGCTCGGCATCAAGCAGCTCGGCAAGGATGCTGTCGGTGAAGCCGCAACGTCCGGCGACCTGCGCAAGAACGCAGTCGTTTCGTGCGAAGTCATCGCCGTTAACGACGGTGGCGTGGAAGTGAAGCTCGTCAACCACGAGGACATCACCTCCTTCATCCGCCGCAACGACCTCGCACGCGATCGTGACGATCAGCGTCCGGAGCGTTTCGCAGTTGGCCAGGTTTTCGACGCTCGCGTCGTCAACTTCTCGAAGAAGGACCGCAAGGTCATGCTTTCGATCAAGGCTCTGGAAATCGCTGAAGAGAAGGAAGCCGTCGCACAGTTCGGTTCGTCCGACTCTGGCGCTTCGCTCGGCGACATCCTCGGTGCGGCTCTGAAGAACCGCAGCGAATAATCGCTAGAGATCGTTTTATATAAAGAACCCGCCGGAATTTTCCGGCGGGTTTTTTGTTGGCTATAGTGTTCGTGGCACAGGCCAATGGGCGGCGCGGAATTCAGTGCATGCCACTCATCTTGAGGTAATAATTTTCCGCACTGTCGTCGAAAGCCGCTGTCCGCGGATTTTCCCCATCCCCAATCTCGTCATTGGCGGCCACCCTCTCTTCCATCTCGTCCTGACCGTCGGGATTTTCGCCCTCCGCCTCGCCATTCGCTTCATCCTCGGAAAATGGACCACGCCCGCGATGCGGCGTTTCCGATTCGTGGTCCTCTTCCGCCGGTGGGTATGCGACGAGCGGTAACGGCGTGCCGTCTTTTGCCAGAGCCGCAGCGATCAGCGATTGCGAAGCCGTTTGTTCCAGCATCGCCATTCTTGCTTCCGGGTCGAGAGCGGCGCGGGGCATGGGCTGGGCTTCTGGCCGGTTGGTAATCGTCTCCGTTTCCTCCCCGGTCGGGTGGATGGGCGTTGCGAGGGCAGTTTTTTCGGCAGGCTGCTCTTCGAGTGGTTGCGGTATGGCGCCCGGTGGCGTGGCGGAAAGCTGGGCAGCGGTGGTGGCCTTGGCGGGAAGTTTGCCGGCCAATGCAGCGAGGAGCAGGTTTTCCATATCCTTGGCGCCAGCCGTGGACTGGCCGGATGGTGGGTTCAAGGTAGTGCGGATTTCCCTCGGCTCCAGCTTCATCGTGTCCCGATGCTGAAGTGCAGGGCGCATCTCGGCGTTCTCAGCCCGTGGCGGATTTGCCGGGCGGGCATCTGTCGAAGCTTCTTTTGTTGTGCTGCTCGTTTGCGGCTGAGGCGAGCGTACGGTGCTTTCGGCGGCTTTCCCTTCCGGTTTTGCCGCATCGCGCGGAGAGTCGGACATGTCGGCAGGTGGGGCGGGAAGATTGGCCTGCGGGCCTTGCGGCGCTGCCTGCGCCGCAACCATGGCTTTTATTGCGGCGGCGCTTTGGGCAAGCGGGCCGATGAGCATAGGCAACAGCCGGCCGGGCGCGGCGGCGGTTGCCGGTTGTGCTGTTGTTGTGGTGGTCGTTGCCGGGTTTGGGCGGCCGTCAGCACTCTGGCTCGGGCCGTTCTGCTGTCTCGCTTGTACTGGCTGCGCGGTCACCGGATTGGCCGAGTTGTTCTGCTGATAAGAGGACACCACAGCCTTCGCCGCAAGATCCGTTCCCTTGTAGCGGGAAAGCTCGATCAGCAGCGCAAGCCTTGCGGCATCCGGCCCGGTTGGCTGTTTCAGGATTTCTGCCAGCATCGAAAGGCTCAACCCCTGCAGGACTTTGCTGACCTGTTGTTCCAGCGCCAGGCGCTGCGGTGCGGGCAGGGCGCGCAGCGCATCCGTCAGACGCATCACATAGGTTTGAATGGCTTCGCCATCGCGCCTTGGCAGGTTCATCAGCTTGCCAAGCGCCTCCGCCAGAACGGCGGTGCTGCGGGAAAGCTGATATTCGCTGGCGAGAGAGGTGACTGCGGCTTTGGCGAAAAGACTGCCGCCATTGTCGGGAGCAAGATTGCTTGCCTGCGGCTGCACGGCCTCCTTCGGCTCCCCGCGCTGCGTCTGCGAGGCTGCGGCTCCATAGGCGGCATCGGCTGCCGGAATTTTCGGTACAGGCGGTAACATGCTGCGCTCCGTTCCTATCGATTACCGCCGCTGGCTGCGAAAGGGCCAGTCCCTGGCTCTCTGATCCGCATTTGGCCTATGTTGAAAGATTGCCGCGCCGGTGATGTACAGGTGTCATCTCGCCCGCTCATGCGGGAGCGCCGTGTGCGTCGCTGGCAGGAATGCCAGCTCTTCGCGATACACACAGAATCATCAACCCTGAGTCTGGGCCGCAGATATTAAGAATTCGCTAACCATAAAAATCGTGTCGATATGGCAATCAGGGAGAGACGCTGATGAACATGCGGTAAAGCCCGTTATCGTCGGAATTGACCGATGAAATATGGTCCGGTTCGCTATCCGCTGCCTCAAAGGCTTCCGGCGGCATCGCGTCGAGCCAGCTTGCCTTGGGAAAACCTCTCTCGGGGCGATTTTCCACGGGGGCGATGAGGTTGTCTTCCTCGCTTGCGGCAACGAAATTGTCGTCATTCGGCGCCAGTGGCGGAGCGGCGATGGAGAGCAGCGCTTGCGCCGCATTTGGTTCGGCATCGAGGCCGGCGCTGCCGGATATGCCGGAAATTTGAGACATGTTTGAACTCACATCATGTTTCGCTCAGGTGACTATCGGTAGCGGCGAGATCATGCCGCCTTCTTCTTCAGCAGTGCATAAATTCCATTGTCGTCTATCGAGATCGGCAAAATGGCGTTGCGGTCGTTATCGATGACTGCCTGAGCATCAAGCAGTTTTTCGGCGTCGTCTTTCTGATCGGCTTCCGTCTTGGTTGCGGCGTCTGTCTCTGCGGGTTCGTTGTCATTTTCAGCCGGGGCCGTTTCGCTTGATGGCGTTGCCGCGAGCACGGAGATAAGGGCGATTTCCGATGAAATATCGACCGGGCCTTGCCCGTCAGTGCCTTGCGCTTTTTCTTCGGCGGCAGCGTCTATGTGTTCCTTCACGACGTCCTGAAGTTTTTGCACATCCTCCAGCTTGCCCTGTGCGTCTCGGGTCTGGATATCCTCTTCCCGCTCCGCCGCAACTTCGGCATCGTTGATTTCGCCCATGCGGTTTTTGCCGCGTTCGGCCTGCAATTCTTCCTTGGTTTTCGGATCGGCAACGTCTTCCAGGCGCTGGATGACCTTCATCGTTTCCCGTGTCATGAATTGGGTGCCCTGCGCCTGATCGTTCAGCGCATTCTTCACGGCGCGCGCCGCATCGCCAAATGGGTTTGCGATTGCGGCGATCATCTGCTGCGCGGAAATACCAAGTTCCTTGAGGCCAGTCGATTCTTCGAGATCATTGACATTTTTGGGTGCGGTGGCGCGCACTGCCATGATTGCTTTCGACATCTGCACGCCGAAATCTTCTTCCTTGCCGCTCAGGCCGGCATTTTGGGCAATGCGTGCGGCAAGTGCTGCCATGGGCGCGGTCTTGGCAGTTACGCCGTTATTCAGGACTTCCACGACCTGCGCTTCCGAAACGCCGAAGGATTTCAGCGAAATCGTCGTGGCTTTTCCTGCCGCATCGGTTTTTTCAAAGCCGTCGGTCAGGGTCAGCGCGTCCTGAAGCCTTTGCGCGAAAGCCGCGTTCGATTCATCGTTTTCCTGGGTGATGCCAAGCGCAGACGAGAAACGGGAGACAAGCGAGGCGAAGGCATCGCCATCAGGCTTCATGGCGCCGAACAGATAGGCGCTTATCTTTTCATTGGCAACTTTATGGCTTTGGTCCGGCTGCGGCTGGGTCTTTATCGTCTCGTCTTTTTTGGTGCCGTTCGCTTTTTCCTGCTCTTCGCGATGGCGCTCCTCAATGGTTTCCACCATCGACCGCATGAGGTCGCTGACTGCAATGCTTGCCGTCTGCTGCAACGGTGTAATCATCTGGAAGTCCCCGGCCACCCAAAGTTGCGGCCGAGAATAGGCAGTTTCGGTAAATCAGTCCTTAAACGAAGCGTGAAACCGCTCAGCTATGGGCGAAGATATCCGTTTCGTCCCAGCCCAGAAGATCGAGCTTGGCACGGGTCGGCAGAAACGCGAAACAGGCATCGGCATGATCGAGGCGACCATCACGCACGAGGCGGTGTGTCAGCTTGTCGCGCAGCGCATGCAAATGCAGCACATCGGATGCAGCATATTCGAGCTGTGCGGGTGACAGTTTTTCTGCTGCCCAGTCGGACGATTGCTGCGCCTTGGAGATGTCGACTTCAAGCATTTCCTTCAGATTGTCCTTCAGCCCGTGCCGGTCGGTATAGGTGCGGGTCAGGCGGGAGGCGATCTTGGTGCAGAAAACCGGCGTCGTCGTCACACCGAACGTGTGGAACAGAACGGCGATATCGAAACGGCCATAGTGAAAAATCTTCTGCCGGGCAGGGTCTGCAAGCATATGGGTGAGGTTTGGAGCCTCCTTCTGGCCGGCGGCGATGCGGATGACATCCGCCGTACCGTCTCCAGGAGAAAGCTGAACGACACAGAGACGGTCGCGGCGTGGCACCAGCCCCAGTGTTTCCGTATCGATTGCGATGGCGCCAAGGTAGCGTGCGGCATCTACGGCGGAAATATCGCCTTCGTGATAACGGATGGTTGCTGCCATTGTCTTGCTCCGGGAATGTCCAGTTCGTTGCTCCGGCTATAACGGAAAGACAGGTTTGACGATACCGTTTTGTAGGTCGCTCCGACGCGCCTTAGCGCATGTCCGCTTGGTACTTGCGTTTGCGAAAGTCTCCGGGTTAGGTTTGCGAAAATCCTGTTTCTCCAAATTGTATGAAATTTCCTATGACAAAGAAAATCTATCTCGCCGGGCCGGAGGTCTTCCTCCCGAATGCCCGTGAAATGCTCGACCTCAAGGCCTCGCTTGCACGCGAGGCCGGGTTTACGCCGCTTTCGCCGGGCGATTTGGAAATTCCGCCCGCGGACACGAAAATCGGCCACGGCTGCAACATCAATGCCATAGACGAGCGGATGATGCTGGAAGCGGATGCGGTTATCGCCAATCTCACGCCGTTTCGCGGCATCGCCGCCGATACGGGAACGAGCTACGAACTGGGGTTCATGTGCGCGCTAGGCAAGCCGGTTTTCGCCTACACCAATGTCGCGGCCAATCACTTCACCCGCATCAAGGCGCAATATAACGGTGTTGCCGCAATCGATGAAACAGGGCGCTATCGCGGCCCGGACGGTTTGTCGATCGAGAATTTCGACATGGTCGACAATCTCATGCTGCACGGCGGAATTTTGCGGCGTGGCGGCGTCGTCATCGTTGGCAACGCCACGGCAGAGGCCCTTTATACGGATCTCGAGGCGTATAAGCGCTGTCTGGCGGCCGCCGCTGAAAAATTACTGACACAGACTGATCCCGACAGAACGAATTTAGTGGAGACATCATCATGAGCGGTACCATCCTCATCACCGGCGCCACGTCCGGCTTCGGACAGGCCACGGCGCGGCGTTTCGTCAAGGAAGGCTGGAAGGTCATCGGCACAGGTCGGCGGGCGGAACGGCTGGAGGCGCTGGCTCAAGAACTCGGCTCCGCCTTTCACGGCGCTGCCTTCGATGTTACCGACGAAGATGCCACTAAAAAGGCACTTGCGGCTTTGCCGGAAGGTTTCCGGGACATCGATATTCTCGTCAACAATGCGGGGCTTGCGCTCGGCACCGCACCTGCACCGCAGGTGCCGCTGAAAGACTGGCAGACCATGGTGAACACCAACATCACCGGTCTTTTGAACATCACCCACCATCTTTTGCCCACGTTGATCGACCGCAAGGGCATTGTCATCAACCTTTCCTCGGTAGCTGCGCACTGGCCCTATGCGGGCGGCAATGTCTATGCCGGAACGAAAGCCTTCCTGCGGCAATTCTCGCTCGGTCTGCGCTCCGACCTGCATGGCAAGGGCGTGCGCGTCACCTCGATCGAACCGGGCATGTGCGAAACGGAATTCACGCTTGTTCGCACCGGCGGCAATCAGGATGCCTCGGACAATCTTTACAAGGGCGTCAATCCGATCACGGCCGAGGATATCGCCAATACGATCCATTGGGTCGCCTCGCAGCCCAAACATATCAACATCAACAGCCTCGAACTCATGCCGGTCAACCAGTCCTTTGCCGGTTTCCAAGTGCATCGGGAAAGTTGATTTTCAACGTCTTCTGCGGGAGTGCTAAAAAACAAAGCAGGAATTTCCGAGCTATGCAAAAATGCAATGCTGCATTGCGAGACTTGCTCTGTTAAAAATCGCGGATACCGCTATATTCAAAACATCGAAGCGACGCACTCCTCCTCCCAGTGTCGCTCGATGCGGATCGGTGGTACTCCTCCTCCCAATCACCGATCAAGTTTGAAGCCTGCCGCACCTCCTCCCGCGGCAGGCTTTTTCCTTTTCTGGGCTTCTTTTTCCAATGCATCTTGCGGTGAGGTTTCTGCGCGCCGTCTGCGCCCGGATGACCGATACCCCGCTTTTCCCCTTAAGTTTTCGGGGGATTTCTGATTTTCCCGTCAAGGCGATGATTGTCGAAATCGGGCGCGTGTCGATCACGATTTCGTTATGTCTAGATGAATATGCACAGTTTTGTGGCGGTGCATCGTCCTGGCCCATTGCTTAGGCCCCGGCCTGTGTTTAAGCATTGGCAAAAGAACGCTTGGGAGTTGCCGACACGCTTGTGTCTGTGCGCCTGAAAGCGGCGGGGAGAGAATGGCAGACTTTCAAGAGGCGCTGAAGCGGTTTCAGCCGATCGCGGTTTCATCGATCGCTGAAGACGAGCTCGGGTTGCGGTTGCGCGGCCTGCAAGCGCAGCTAATCCAGCAAAATATCAAGGCGGTCTGGCTCGATGCATCATCGTCGCTGACCTATTATACTGGCCTGTCGCTTGGTCTTTCGGAGCGCATTCACGGCGCCCTGGTGCCGGCAGAAGGCAAGCCGGTCTATGTCAGTCCGGCATTTGAGGAGCCGAAACTACGGACGATGATCCGTATCGAGGGCGAAGTTGCCGTCTGGGAAGAGGATGAAAGTCCTTTTGACCTGATGGCAAAGCGCATCGAAGCGCTCGGCTGTCCCGGCCACCTTGTCGCGATCGATCCTGCCACTCCTTTCGTTTTCGCATCGGCCCTGATGCAGCGTCTGGAAGGCCGCATCATTTCCGCCCAGCCGATGATTGTCGCACAGCGGCAGGTCAAATCCGCAGCCGAGATTGCCATCATCCAGGCGGCGATGGATGCGAGCTACGGCGTGCAGAAGGCCGTGTTCGAGGGGCTGCGTCCCGGCATATCCACCACGGAAGTGGCCGACTTCGTTAACGCCGCACATGTTGCGCTTGGCATGAAGCCGCTTTTCGTGGCGGTTCAGTTCGGCGAGGCGACGGCTTATCCGCATGGCGTGCCCTATGCGCAGACGCTTGTTGACGGCGACATGGTGCTGGTCGATCTCGGCGGCATCCTTCATGGCTATCGTTCGGATATCACCCGCACCTATGTGTTCGGCCAGCCGACGGAACGGCAGCGTTTTCTCTGGAACGCCGAGCGGGACGCGCAGGCTGCTGCCTTTGACGCGGCCCGGGTCGGGGCTGCCTGCTCGGACGTGGACAAGGCCGCGCGCGACAGCCTGAAAGCGGCCGGTTTTGGGCCGGATTATCAGGTTCCGGGTCTACCGCATCGCACCGGCCATGGGCTTGGGCTGGATATTCACGAAGAACCCTATATCGTTGCAGGAAATGCCACGGCACTTCAGCCGGGAATGTGCTTTTCCATCGAGCCGATGCTGTGCGTTTATGGGGAATGCGGCGTCCGTCTCGAGGATATAGCTTATATGACGGAGGCGGGACCACGCTGGTTCTGCCCGCCGGAAAAGAACCTCGACCGGCTGTTCCAGCCGGTCGCCGGGTAATTGGTCGGGAGGCACAGGACCGAACGGCGACACGGGGCTCCGCGTCGTCGCTGACCAGGACAGGTAGGCCCCTTAAAACGGGGTCGCATAAACTCAGAAAAAGAGGGAAAGGACCACCAGATGAAAACGCTGACCCGCAGTTTGCTTATAGCCTCTGCGCTTGCGATGGCTTCCGCCGTGCCCGCCATGGCGAAGACCTTCGTTTATTGCTCCGAGGCATCTCCGGAAGGCTTCGATCCTTCGCCTTACACTGCCGGCGGCACCTTCGATGCCTCCGCGCATCCGGTCTACAACCGTCTGACCGAGTTCAAGAAGGGCACGACCGAAGTTGAGCCAGGCCTTGCCGAAAAGTGGGAAGTTTCGAGCGATGGCCTCGAATACACGTTCCACCTGCGCAAGGGCGTAAAGTGGCACTCCAACGAGAAGTTCACGCCAAGCCGCGATTTCAACGCCGATGACGTGATCTTCAGCTACAACCGCCAGGGTGACACAAAGAACCCGTGGAACCAGTATATCGCAGGCATCACCTACGAATATTACAACTCCATGGAAATGCCGTCGCTGATCAAGGAAATCGTCAAGGTTGACGATTACACCGTGAAGTTCGTGCTGACCCGTCCTGAAGCACCGTTCCTTGCCAATATCGCGATGCCTTTCGCTTCGATCGTTTCGAAGGAATATGCTGATACGCTTGATAAGGCCGGCACCAAGGAAGACTTCAACAACCTGCCGATCGGCACCGGCCCGTTCAAGTTCGTCGCCTATCAGAAGGACGCGGTCATCCGCTACCAGAAGAACGCCGACTACTGGGGCGAAGCTCCGAAGATCGACGATCTGATCTTCGCGATCACGCCGGACGCTGCCGTTCGTCTGCAGAAGCTGAAGGCTGGCGAATGCCACCTTATGCCTTATCCGGCCCCGGCCGACCTCGCCACCATCCGTGCCGACTCCAACCTCAAGCTCGATGAACAGCCGGGCCTGAACGTTGCCTACTTCGCCTACAACACCACCGTTGCACCTTTCGACAAGCCGGAAGTCCGCAAGGCGCTGAACATGGCGATGAACAAGCAGGCGATCATCGACGCCGTATTCCAGGGCGCCGGCACGGTTGCCAAGAACCCGATCCCGCCGACGATGTGGTCCTACAACGACAGCATCAAGGACGATCCTTACGATCCGGAAGCTGCCAAGAAGGCTCTCGAAGCCGCTGGCGTCAAGGATCTGACAATGAAGATCTGGGCGATGCCGGTTCAGCGTCCATACATGCCGAATGCCCGCCGCACCGCCGAGCTGATCCAGTCGGATTTCGCGAAGGTTGGCGTCAAGGCCGAGATCGTCTCCTTCGAATGGGGTGAATACCTCAAGAAGTCGACTGAAGTGAACCGCGACGGTGCCGTCATCCTCGGCTGGACCGGCGACAATGGTGACCCTGATAACTTCATGGGCGTTCTGCTTTCCTGCGCTGCAACCGGCGAAGGCGGTGCAAACCGTGCTCAGTGGTGCAACAAGGAGTTCTCCGAACTGCTTTCCAAGGCAAAGCAGACCACTGACGTTGCCGAGCGCACCAAGCTTTATGAGCAGGCGCAGGTGATCTTCAAGGAACAGGCTCCGTGGGCGACGCTTGCGCACTCCACGCAGTTCGTTCCGATGTCCGCCAAGGTTTCCGGCTTCACCATGAGCCCGCTTGGCGACTTCACCTTCGAATCCGTCGATATCGCTGAGTAATCCCAAACAACAGGACGCGCGGAAGAACTCAGGTTCTTTCGCGCGTCTTTTCAGGACAAAACCATGATCCGGTTCATTTTCGGCAAACTTCTCTATCTCGTTCCGACATTTCTCGGGATTACCATCGTTGCCTTTGCCTTCGTTCGCGTCCTGCCGGGCGATCCCGTGCTGTTGATGGCGGGTGAGCGTGGCATTTCGCCCGAGCGGCATGCACAACTTGCCGAACAGCTTGGCTTCAGCCAGCCTATCTGGCAGCAATATCTCCATTTTCTGGGGCGGCTGCTTCAGGGTGATCTCGGCAATTCGCTGGTCACCAAGAAACCCGTTCTGACTGAGTTCCTGGCGCTCTTCCCCGCGACAGTCGAGCTTGGCCTCGTCGCCATCATCCTCGCCACACTGATCGGTGTGCCGGTCGGCGTCATCGCCGCCATCCGCCGTGGCTCGTGGTTCGACCAGATCTCCATGACGACGGCGCTGGTTGGCTTCTCCATGCCTATCTTCTGGTGGGGCCTGCTGCTCATCATCATGTTCTCCGGCATCCTGCAATGGACACCGGTGTCGGGCCGTATCTCGTTGATGTATTTCTTCCCTTCCGTCACCGGTTTCATGCTGATCGACAGCCTGATTTCGGGGCAGAAGGGTGCTTTCGCTTCGGCTCTGTCACATCTCATCCTGCCTTCGGTGGTGCTTGCCACCATCCCGCTTGCAGTTATTGCCCGCCAGACACGGTCGGCAATGCTCGAAGTCCTCGGTGAGGATTATGTGCGGACAGCGCGTGCAAAGGGCATGTCGCCGTCCCGTGTCGTCGGCGTTCACGCATTGCGCAACGCCATGATCCCGGTCATCACCACCATCGGCCTGCAGATCGGTGTGCTGATGGCGGGTGCAATCCTGACCGAAACCATCTTCTCCTGGCCGGGCATCGGCAAGTGGATGATCGATTCCATCTCGCGCCGCGACTATCCGGTCGTGCAGAGCGGCCTGCTTCTGATCGCGGGTCTGGTGATGATCGTCAACCTGCTTGTCGATCTCACCTATGGCCTCATCAATCCAAGGATCCGTCACAAATGAGCGATGTGACCACAGCTCCCGGCGTCAGGCTTTCCGACGCCGCCATCCGCCGCCGGATGATCGCCGATTTCTGGTTCTACTTCCGCCAGAACCGTGGCGCCGTCGTCGGCCTTGCCGTCTTCCTTCTTCTGGTTCTGATCGCGGTTTTCGCAGCCGTGATTGCCCCACATGACCCGACCCAGCAATATAGAGACGCGTTGCTCGTCCCGCCGGTCTGGCAGGATGGAGGCCGTACCGCATTCCTGCTCGGCACCGACGCTGTCGGCCGCGACATGCTGTCCCGACTAATCTATGGCGCGCAATATTCGCTGTTCATCGGCGTCGTCGTTGTTTCCATCGCCCTTGTCGGCGGCATTGTCATCGGTCTCGTCGCCGGCTTCTTCGGCGGCTGGGTGGACACTGTCATCATGCGCGTGATGGACGTCATCCTGGCGTTTCCATCGCTGCTTCTGGCACTGGTGCTGGTTGCGATCCTTGGTCCGGGGTTGACCAACGCCATGATCGCGATTGCCATCGTCTATCAGCCGCATTTCGCGCGTCTGACGCGTGCAGCTGTCATGAGCGAGCTTCGGCGTGAATATGTCACCGCCGCCCGTGTGGCGGGTGCCGGCAATTTCCGGCTGATGTTCAAGACGATTTTGCCGAACTGCCTTGCACCTTTGATCGTGCAGGCGACGCTCTCCTTCTCATCTGCCGTTCTCGATGCGGCGGCTCTCGGCTTCCTCGGCATGGGCGCGCAGCCGCCCGCATCCGAATGGGGCACGATGCTGGCCGAAGCCCGCGAGTTCATCCTGCGCGCCTGGTGGGTCGTTACCCTTCCCGGCCTGACGATCCTCGTATCGGTGCTCGCCATCAACCTGATGGGTGACGGGCTGCGCGATGCGCTCGATCCCAAACTGAAGCGGAGCTAAGCGATGAGCCTGCTGAAAATCAAGAACCTCACCGTCAAGTTCGCCACCGCCACCGGCGCGTTCACGGCCGTCAACGGCATCGACGTCTCCGTGGACAAGCATGAAGTGCTGGCCATCGTCGGCGAGTCCGGTTCCGGCAAGTCGGTCTCCATGCTCGCCGTCATGGGGCTTTTGCCCGATACGGCGACGATCACCGCCGACGAGATGATCTTCGATGGTATAAACCTGCTGGCCATGTCGCCGCAGGAGCGCCGCAAGCTGATCGGCCGCGAGATCACCATGATCTTCCAGGAGCCGGTTGCCTCGCTCAACCCGTCCTTTACGGTCGGTTTCCAGATCGAGGAGGTGCTGCGCCTCAATCTCGGCATGGGCCGGTCTGCGGCGCGTGCACGCGCACTGGAGCTGTTCCGGTCCGTCGGTATTCCCGATCCGGAAACCAAGCTCAATGCCTATCCGCACCAGATGTCCGGCGGTCAATGCCAGCGTGTGATGATAGCCATCGCCATCGCTTCCAAACCGCGTCTCTTGATCGCCGACGAGCCGACCACCGCGCTCGACGTAACGATCCAGAAACAGATCCTCGATCTGTTGATGGATCTGCAGGAAGAATACGGCATGGCGCTGATCCTCATCACCCATGACATGGGTGTCGTGGCCGAAACAGCAGACCGCGTGGTCGTGCAATATAAGGGCCGCAAGATGGAGGAAGCGGATGTGCTGAGCCTGTTTGAGGCCCCGCAACATCCCTATACCAAGGCATTGCTTTCCGCGCTGCCGGAACATGCGACCGGCGACCGCCTGCCCACGGTTTCCGACTTCTTCGGCAAGGAGGGCGTTCAATGAGCATCGTTGTCGAAGGCAAGGGCATTACCCGCCATTATCACGTTCCGGGCGGCCTGTTCGGCGGAGCAAAGACCGTGCAGGCGTTGAAAGGCATCGATTTTGCCGTCGAGCGCGGCAAGACGCTCGCCATCGTCGGCGAGTCCGGTTCCGGCAAATCGACGCTTGCGCGCATCATCGCGTTGATCGACCCGGCATCCGGTGGCGAGCTGAAGATCGACGGCCAGCCGGTCGATATCGCAAAGCGCCGTTCCGGCACGGACATGCGCTCCAAGGTGCAGATGGTGTTCCAGAACCCCTATGGTAGCCTCAATCCGCGCCAGAAGGTTGGCGACGTGCTGATGGAGCCGCTTGTCATCAACACCAAAATGCCGGCGTCCGAGCGTCGTGAGCGGGCTGAAGCCATGCTCGTGAAGGTTGGGCTGGGTCCCGAACACTTCAACCGATATCCGCACATGTTTTCTGGCGGCCAACGGCAGCGCATCGCGATTGCGCGGGCGCTGATGCTCAACCCCGCACTTCTGGTGCTGGACGAGCCTGTCTCGGCACTCGATCTTTCAGTGCAGGCGCAGGTGCTGAACCTGCTGAGAGATCTCCAGGAAGAGTTCGAGCTGACCTACGTCTTCGTCAGCCACGACCTTTCCGTCGTTCGCTATATCGCCGATGACGTCATGGTCATCTCGAAGGGTGTAGCCGTGGAGCAGGGCACGCGCGAGGAACTATTTGCCGATCCGAAGCACGCCTATACGCGCCAGCTTTTTGCCGCCACTCCGGTAACGGATGTAGACGCCATCCGCGCCCGCGTAGAGCGCCGCAAGGCGGCACGGCAGGCTGCGACGGCTTGAGATCGACGATTGACCGATGAATAAGTGGAACAGGCCGGATTTCCGGCCTGTTGTTTTTTCAGGACTTCAAAAGATTGCGGGGGTGCGCTCAGGCGCCGGCCTCTCTCAGCAGACGCACCTGCCGCAGCGTATTCTGCCGGCTACGTTCCAGATGGCGCCATAGGGCGTCGATAATCTGGGCCTTGCTGCGGGCGGCTATGGCGTCGGCAATATTCTGGTGTTCCTCGACAGAGCGGGCGTAGTCGCCAAGGATCGATACGAAAACCGTGTGGGTCTGGTCGAGAATGCGCCCATGCGTGCCGGAAATGACCGGAATGCGCGCGGCCGAAACAAGGGCCGTGTGGAAGCTGCGATCGTGAAACAGCGCTTTGGAGAGATCGTCCAGCGTCGCGCTCTTGGCAAATTCGCGGTGTTTCGCAAGGCTTTCCAGAAGCTGCGCATGCAAGGCTTCGTCCAGCTGCCCGGCATCGAAGGCCACTTCCACAGCGCCTTTTTCCAGCAGCATTCTGGCGGCGTAGAGTTCTTCCACATCCTCCACGGTAAAATCGCGCACTACCATGCCGCGCCTTGAGGAATTGACCACCAGCCCGTCTGCCTCGAGTTTCAGGCATGCTTCCTTGACCGGCGTGGGGCTGATGCCGAGATCGGCGGCAAGTTCGTTGGGCAACAGCCGTTCGCCGCCACGCAATCTGCCGCTGACGATGCGCGCCCGCAGTTCCTGATGCGCTTGGTCGGCGAGCGTGACTTTGATCAGTGTGTTCATGGCAATACCATCGTCTAACCGCGAGTGACAGGCAATGACAGAATATAAAAAATAAAAAATTTTTTATTTTACAATGGTCGATTTTGCCTTAGCTGTATCCGTCATCGGAAGCTGGCTGCTGGAGGAGGGTGGCCGGGCAATCCCCTGAGGCTTCATCTCCTGCGGTCATTGATTGCGGGGCAGTGGCGACATTCCACTGGTTGATCGGTGGAGCTTCGATCAGAACGGAACTTCCGTTTATTCCTCCCCAAAGGCTGCTCAAGCGTCGAGGAATTGACCGATCATGAAAATAACCGCTGTTGAACCTTTCATCCTGCATCTGCCGCTGACATCGGAATCCATTTCCGATTCCACCCACAGCATCACCCATTGGGGCGTCGTCGGCGCAAAAATTACGACGAGTGACGGCCTTGAGGGCTACGGCTTCACCGGCACCCATGCGCATCTGCCGTCCGACCGGTTGATCACATCCTGCATCAGCGATTGCTATGCGCCTCTGCTGATCGGCGAGGACGCATCCGAACATTCGCGGCTGTGGACAAAACTTGCCCGTTATCCGTCCCTGCAATGGGTCGGCCGCGCGGGCATCACCCATCTGGCGCTGGCTGCGGTCGATGTGGCGCTCTGGGATCTGAAGGCGAAGAAGGCGGGCGTTCCACTCTGGCAATACCTCGGCGGCGCGCACACCACAGGGGTCGAAGCCTACAATACCGATATAGGCTGGCTTTCCTTCAACCTCGAAAATCTGCTGGCGGGCAGCGCCAGGGCCGTTGAGGAAGACGGGTTCACCCGCCTGAAACTCAAGGTCGGGCATGACGATCCGAATATCGACATCGCGCGCCTCGCCGCCGTCCGCAAACGGGTCGGCTCTTCCATCAGGATTGCGATTGACGGTAACGGCAAGTGGGATCTGCCCACATGCCAGCGCTTCTGCGCGGCGGCGAAGAATCTGGATATCTACTGGTTCGAGGAGCCGCTCTGGTATGACGATGTGACCAGCCATGCGCGGCTGGCACGCAACACATCCATTCCCATCGCTCTCGGAGAGCAGCTTTATACGGTGGATGCGTTCCGGTCATTCATCGACGCGGGCGCTGTTGCCTATGTCCAGCCGGATGTAACCCGACTTGGCGGCATCACCGAATATATCCAGGTCGCTGACCTCGCGCTCGCCAATCGCCTGCCTGTCGTTCCGCATGCCGGTGAGATGAGCCAGGTGCATGTGCATCTGAGTTACTGGCATCCGGCATCGACCATCCTCGAATATATTCCGTGGATCAAGGACCATTTCGAAGAGCCGATCCATGTGCGCGACGGTGTTTACAAGCGCCCGGAGCATCCCGGCGCCAGCACCACGCCTTTGGCCGAAAGCATCGCCCGCTACGGCAAAGCGGTGAAATGAAACAGAGGCGTTCAGCCCGGATTGCATCCGGCCACGGGGCGTCGGCGCCGTCAAAGGAATCGTGCGCTATCGAAGACTTGATCGCACCGTCACCCAGAATCTAATCCGGGGTGACGGTGCGGGCATGATGCAGGTTTTGCCAGACTTAGCGCCAGCCGAGTGCAGGAGCCACCTGTTTGAGGATCGTCTCGATAACATGGGCGTTGTAGTCGACGCCCAGCTGGTTCGGCACGGTCAGCAACAGTGTGTCGGCCTCGCCGATGGCTTCGTCGGCTTTTAGCTGCTCGATCAATGCTTCCGGTTCGGCGGCGTAGCTGCGCCCGAAGATCGCGCGCGTCTTGTCGTCGATGTAACCGATCTTGTCGTCGCCCTCGCTGCCGTAACCGAAATAGGATCGGTCGCGATCGTTGACGAGAGCGAAGATGCTGCGGCTGACCGACACGCGAGGCTCGCGGGCGTGTCCAGCCTCTTTCCATGCGGCGCGGTAAGCACGGATCTGTTCGGCCTGCTGCACATGGAAGGGTTCGCCGGTCTCATCCGTTTTCAGGGTGGAGCTTTGAAGGTTCATGCCAAGCTTTGCCGCCCAAACCGCCGTCGCATTGGAGCTGGAACCCCACCAGATGCGCTCGCGCAACCCTTCGGAGTGCGGCTCCAGCCGCAGCAGGCCGGGCGGGTTGGGAAACATCGGCCGAGGATTCGGCTCGGCGAAACCTTCGCCCTTCAGAAGCTCGAGGAAGACTTCGGTGTGCTGGCGCGCCATGTCCTCCTCGGTCTGGCCCTCGGCAGGGCGGTAGCCGAAATAGCGCCAGCCGTCGATCACCTGTTCGGGAGAACCGCGACTGATGCCGAGTTGCAGGCGTCCGCCGGCGATGAGATCGGCTGAACTCGCATCCTCCACCATGTAAAAGGGGTTCTCATAACGCATGTCGATGACGCCGGTGCCGATCTCGATACTTTTCGTTCTTGCGCCAACGGCGGCAAGCAGCGGAAAAGGTGATCCCAACTGGCGGGCGAAGTGGTGGACACGGAAATAAGCGCCGTCGGCGCCGAGTTCTTCCGCAGCAACGGCCAGGTCTATCGATTGCAGCAGGGTGTCTGCAGCAGAGCGGGTCTGCGACTGGGGCGAGGGCGTCCAGTGTCCGAAGGATAGAAATCCGATCTTTTTCATGATGACCTTCCAAATGTTTAGGATGCAGCTGACTTGAGCCGGCATCGTTGTTGTCAGTCATATAGGCTGCAGTGCGGATTCTCCAATCCGCCACGCGTAGACACGGTGTCGCCGAAATGTGAACGACGGTCGTTTCAGGCGATCGTCTTGCGGTCGAGGATGAAGAGATTTTGGTGGGCGCGCGCTGTCGTGAGAATGAAATCCATCAGCGAGCGCACGCGCGGCACATTGGCAAGGTCCTGATGGCTTGTCAGCCAGTAACCCCGCCGCAGTTCCACTTCACCTGCCAGCACCATCTGCAGGTCCGGAAAGCGTGCGGCGATGAAGTTGGGCAATATGCAAAGGCCACGTCCGCTCAGCGTTGCAGTCAACTGCGCAAAAATGCTTGATGACTGGAAGTTGGGCCGGAGGCCGGGCATCACGTCGCGCATGTAATCGAGGCCCGGCGAGAAGATCAGATCCTGCACGTAACCGATAAAGAAATGATCGGGCAAATCTTCGCGCCGCGTGATTTTCGGGTGGCTGGCAAGATAGGAACGCGATGCGTAGATATGCAGCGTGTAATCGACGATCTGTTCGTTGATGTAGGGGCCTGCTTTCGGCGGATCGAGTGTGACCGCCACATCCGCTTCTTTCTTCGACAATGCCATGATCTGCTGGATCGTAACCATCTCCACCATGATGTGCGGATGGGTGACGGCGAAGTCTTTCAGCCTTTCCACGAAGAAAAAGTTGGAAAAACCTTCAGGCGCACTGAGCCTGACCACGCCGCGCAGCAGGCTGCCGCTTTCGGAAATATCCGATTGCAATCTTTCCGCTTCCGCCTCGATGCGCTCGACGGTATCGACCAGGCGCCGCCCGACCGTCGTCAGTTCGTAACCACGTGGATTTCGCTCGAACAGCTTGGTTTTAAGCGAGAATTCCAGCCGGTCGATGTGGCGGGAGACGGTGGCGTGGCTGGTGCGCAGGCTACGCGCTGCCGATGAAAGTTGTCCGGTGCGGGCCACCGCCAGAAAATATTGCAGGTCGTCCCAGGTAAAAGGCGTGGCCAATTCGGTCTCCATTGCCAGGTCTGTTCAAAAATGAACAGTTCCTGTTCGCAATTTGATGATGCCCCGCTCTTGTGTCAACGGCCGAATTCGAGAAGTCTACATAGGGAGGCGCTGCTTTGAGGAGGGTGGCGCGACCGTTGTGATGCAACACCGTGGGACGATCGCCATGCGCCTTCGTTCACCGTTGCACAGACCTATCTGAGGCTCGCAATCATCTCTGGGAGGAGAAGTCATGCGCAAGAGTATCGTTTTATCCACGGCCATGGCACTGGCGGCAGGCACCGCCGCTTACGCTGCCGAGATTTCGGACGGCAAGGTCAAGATCGGCATCTTGAACGACCAGTCGGGCGTCTACGCCAATTTCGGCGGTAAATACTCTTATGAGGCCGCGAAGATGGCGGTCGAGGATTTTGGCGGCAAGGTGCTGGGCGCGCCGGTGGAAGTGGTAACGGCTGACCACCAGAACAAGGCGGATGTCGCCTCCAACATCGCCCGGCAGTGGTACGACACCGAACAGGTCGATTCGATCATGGAACTGACCTCTTCCTCGGTGGGCCTTGCCGTGCAGGCTCTCTCGAAGGACAAAAAGAAGATCACCATCAACACGGGCGCTGCGACCACGGAACTGACGGGCAAGCAGTGCAGCCCCTATGGTTTCCACTGGGCCTACGACACCTATTCGCTGGCAGTCGGCACCGGCGGTGCGCTGGTGAAACAGGGCGGCGACAGCTGGTTCTTTCTGACTGCGGATTACGCCTTCGGTTATTCGCTGGAAGAAAACACGTCCAACTTCGTCAAGGCCAATGGCGGCAAGGTGCTGGGTTCCGTGCGCCATCCGCTGGCCTCTACGGATTATTCCTCCTTCCTGTTGCAGGCGCAGTCATCAGGCGCGAAGGTCATCGGCCTTGCCAATGCCGGTCTCGACACCTCCAACGCCATCAAGCAGGCCGCTGAATTCGGTATCGTTGCGGGCGGGCAGCGGCTGGCGGCCCTTCTCTTTACGCTTGCCGAAGTGCACGGCCTCGGTCTCGAAGCGGCTCAGGGCCTGACGCTGACGGAAGGGTTCTATTGGGACCGCGACGATGAATCGCGCAAATTCGGCGAACGGTTCAAGGAACGCACCGGCGCCATGCCGAACATGGTACACGCTGGTACCTATTCCGCCGTGCTGCATTACCTGAAGGCCATCGATAAGGCCGGCACCGACGATGCTGACGCTGTGGCAAAGGCCATGAAGGAAATGCCTGTCAACGACGTCTTCTCGAAGGATGGCCATGTGGCCGCCAACGGCCGCATGATCCACGACATGTATCTGATGGAAGTGAAGAAGCCGGATGAGAGCAAGCAGCCGTGGGACTACTACAAGGTGCTTGCCACGATCCCCGGCAAGGAAGCCTTCATGGACCCCGCAAAAAGCGGTTGCCCGCTGGTAACGCAGTAAAAAGGGGGAACTTCATGATGATCGCTCCCGCCCCTGCCGGTCAGGCGGAACCCCGCGTCGTGCTTTCGGCGCGCGGTCTCTCCAAGACCTTCGGCGCATTCGCGGCCGTGAAAAACGTCGATCTCGACGTCCATCATGCCCGCGTGCATGCACTTATTGGTCCGAACGGCGCCGGCAAAACCACGGTCTTCAACCTGTTGACCAAGTTTCTCCAGCCGACAGGCGGGGCGATCACCTTCATGGGAACGGATATAACAAAGACGCCGCCGGACAAGGTGGCGCGGCTCGGTCTCGTCAGGTCTTTCCAGATATCGGCGGTGTTTCCGCATCTGACGGTTCTTGAGAACGTGCGGGTGGCGTTGCAGCGGCCGAATAACCTTTCAACGCAATTCTGGCTGCCGCTCTCTTCACTCGACAGGCTCAATGCACGTGCCGAGGAGTTGATCGCAACGGTTGGCCTGACACGGGAAAAAAATGCACTTGCGGCCGATCTTTCCTACGGTCGCAAGCGCGTTCTTGAAATCGCCACCACGCTTGCGCTCGACCCGAAGGTATTGCTTCTCGATGAGCCGATGGCGGGCATGGGGGGCGAGGATGTCGCGCATGTCGCCGATCTCATCCGCGATGTGGCCAAAACGCGCGCGGTGCTGATGGTCGAACACAATCTGAAGGTCGTGGCAGATATCTGCCATCAGGTCACGGTGCTGCAGCGGGGCGAAATTCTGGCGGAAGGCGATTACGCCACCGTATCCGCCGATCCGCGCGTGCGTACGGCCTATATGGGCACGGAGGAGGCGTGATATGGCGGCAATGCTCGAAGTCTCCAACCTGAAATCCTGGTACGGCGAAAGCCAGGCGCTGCACGGCGTCGATCTGACCGTCGGCGAAGGCGAAACCATCACCATTCTCGGGCGCAATGGGGTTGGCAAGACCACGACGCTGCGCACCATCATGGGCATCATCCGCAACCGCAAGGGCGTGATCAAGCTCGGCGGCAAGGATCTGATGCCGGTGCCGTTGCATCGCACGGCGAAATACGGCCTCGGTTTCGTGCCGGAAGAGCGCGGCATCTTCGCGACACTGAGCGTCGAGGAAAATCTGAAACTGCCGCCCGTCGTCGCATCCGGCGGCATGACGCTCGATGAAATCTACGAGCTGTTTCCCAATCTTTACGAACGTCGGGCGAGCCCCGGCACCAAGCTTTCCGGCGGCGAACAGCAGATGCTGGCCATGGCGCGCATCCTGCGCACAGGGGTCAAGGTTCTCCTGCTCGATGAGCCGACCGAAGGGCTTGCGCCTGTAATCGTGCAGCGCATCGGCGAGGTGCTGAAGACCTTGAAAAGTCGTGGCATGACAGTGGTTCTGGTCGAGCAAAATTTCCGCTTCGCCAGCCGCATCGCGGATCGTTTCTACCTGATGGATCATGGCCGGATGGTCAGCAATTTTCCGGTGGGCGAGCTTTCCGGCCGCATGGGCGAACTCAATAAAGTGCTGGGGGTTTAACGATGACGATGCTCTTCGGCGTTCCGCTTCAGGCCCTGCTCGGGCAATTGCTGATCGGCCTCATCAACGGGTCGTTCTATGCGCTCCTGTCGCTCGGCCTTGCCGTCATTTTCGGCCTGCTGCGCGTCATCAATTTCGCCCATGGCGCCCAATATATGCTTGGCGCTTTCGTCGCCTTTCTCGGCCTGCAATATTTCGGCATCAGCTTCTGGTGGGCACTGTTGGTGACGCCGCTTGTCGTTGCACTTTTCGGCGCGATCATCGAGCGCCTGCTACTGTCGCGGCTTTACGATCTCGATCCGCTGTATGGGCTGCTCTTCACCTTCGGCCTGGCGCTGGTGGTGGAAGGCACGTTCCGCTGGCTTTACGGTGCGGCGGGTCAGCCCTATTCGGTTCCGCGCGAGCTTGCCGGCGGCACCAATCTCGGTTTCATGTTCCTGCCGAACTACCGCGCTTTCGTCGTCGTCATCTCGCTTGTCGCCTGCATCGCTACCTGGGCGTTGATCGAAAAGACGAGGCTCGGCTCCTATCTGCGTGCGGCGACGGAAAATCCGACACTGGTGCAGGCCTTCGGTATCAACGTGCCTGTGCTCCTGACGCTGACCTACGCGCTGGGTGCGGGCCTTGCCGGCTTCACCGGCGTGCTGGCCGCGCCGATCTATCAGGTCTCACCGCTGATGGGCACCAACCTCATCATCGTCGTCTTCGCCGTCGTCGTGGTCGGCGGCATGGGGTCGATCATGGGCGCCATCGTCACCGGCTACATGCTGGGTATCGCTGAAGGCCTGACCAAGGTGTTCTACCCGGAAGCGTCCAACATCGTCATCTTCGTCATCATGGCCTTTGTGCTGCTCATCCGCCCCGCCGGACTTTTCGGAAAGGACGCCTGATATGTCCAAAGCCACTCACAACCCGACAGCCGGCGCGATGCCGCAGGCGAAGGTTTCCGCAACCGCTGGAACCATCAAGACCGTGCTGATACTGGCAGGACTGGCCGTGCTGATCGCTGCACCGATGTTCGTTTATCCGATCTTTCTGATGAAGCTGCTTTGCTTCGCGCTGTTTGCCTGCGCCTTCAATCTGCTGATCGGTTACACCGGGCTGCTTTCCTTCGGCCATGCGGCATTTTTCGGCGGCGCTGCCTATTTCACCGCCTATTCGGTGAAGGAATGGGGCGTCACGCCCGAGATCGGCCTCCTCATCGGCATGGCGGGTGCCGCCCTTCTTGGCCTCGTCATCGGCTTTTTCGCCATTCGCCGGCAGGGCATCTATTTCGCCATGATCACGCTTGCCTTGTCGCAGATGTTTTATTTCTTCTGCCTTCAAGCACCCTTCACCCATGGTGAGGACGGGTTGCAGGGCGTGCCGCGTGGACACCTCTTCGGCCTTCTCGATCTCAACGCGCCGCTGAACATTTACTACACGGTGCTTGCCGCCTTCGTGCTGGCACTTCTCGTCATCTGGCGTTTCGTCAACTCGCCCTTCGGCATGATCCTGAAATCCATCCGCGAAAACGAGCAGCGCGCCATTTCTCTTGGATACAGCGTGCAGCGTTACAAGCTTGGTGCTTTCGTCATGTCGGCGGCGCTTGCCGGTCTTGCGGGCGGCCTGAAGGCGCTGGTGTTCCAGTTCGCAACCTTGACCGATGTGGCCTGGCAGATGTCGGGCGAGGTTATCCTGATGACCCTGCTCGGCGGCATTGGCACCATGATCGGCCCGATCTTCGGTGCGGGGCTTGTCGTCGCACTGCAGAACTATCTCGCGACATCCGATTTCCCGGTCACCATCATCACCGGCCTCGTTTTCATGGCCTGCGTTCTGGTGTTCCGGCGCGGCCTGATCGGTGAATTTTACGCTTCGCGGCTCGGGCGAAGACTGGGTTTTCAGCACCGGGGATAAGAATTTTTTGAAACAGGGGGAAGGCTCCTCCGCGTCCGGCGCGACGCGGCAAGGGCGCCCCATGGAGAATAGCATGGCGGAATTTGACTATATCGTCATCGGAGCGGGAAGTGCGGGATGCGTTCTCGCCAACCGCCTCTCGAAAGACCCGAACAATCGCGTCCTGCTGCTGGAAGCGGGCGGCAACGATAATTATCACTGGATCCATATTCCGGTCGGTTATCTCTATTGCATCAACAATCCGCGCACCGACTGGTGTTTCAAGACGGCGGAAGAACCTGGGCTTAACGGAAGGTCGTTGATCTATCCTCGCGGCAAGGTTCTCGGCGGCTGCTCCTCCATCAACGGCATGATCTATATGCGCGGTCAGGCCCGCGACTACGATGTCTGGCGTCAACTTGGCTGCGAGGGCTGGGGATGGGATGATATCCTGCCCTATTTCCTGAAGTCGGAGGATTTTTATCGCGGCAAGGGCGACATGCATTCCACCGGCGGCGAATGGCGGGTGGAGAAGGCGCGCGTGCGCTGGGATGTGCTTGATGCCTTTCAGCAGGCGGCAGGTGAGGCCGGTATTCCTGCGACCGAAGATTTCAACCGGGGCGACAATGAAGGGGCCGGTTATTTCGATGTGAACCAGCGGTCGGGCTGGCGCTGGAACACGGCCAAGGCCTTTTTGAAACCGGCGCTTGGCCGCCGGAATTTGACAGTCATGACCAAGGCCCATGTCAAGCGTCTCATCGTCGAAGAGGGCCTGGTCACAGGCGTCGAGTTTCACCACGACGGCGTCTTGAAAAAGATGCGTGCACGGCGCGAAACGGTGCTTTCGGCAGGTGCAGTCGGTTCACCGCACATTCTGGAGCTTTCCGGCGTTGGCCGCGGCGACGTGTTGCAGGCCGCCGGTATCGACACAGTGACGGAAGTTCAAGGTGTGGGCGAGAACCTGCAGGATCATCTGCAATTGCGCATGGTCTATAAGGTTTCAGGCGTCCTGACGCTGAATGAGAGGGCCTCCACGCTGTTCGGAAAGGCAAGTATCGGCCTCGAATATGCTTTGACCCGCTCCGGGCCGATGTCGATGGCGCCGAGCCAGCTTGGTGTCTTCACCCGTTCCTCTCCGGAAAAGGAGACCGCGGATCTGGAATATCATGTCCAGCCGGTGTCACTCGACAAGTTTGGTGATCCGGTTCACACTTTTCCGGCCATTACAGCAAGTGTCTGCAATCTGCGGCCGGAAAGCCGAGGCTCAGTGCATGTGAAAGGACCGGATTTTGCCATGCAGCCGGAAATCCGACCGAATTATCTGTCGACGGAAGGCGACCGCCGGGTGGCCATCGATTCCATGCGGCTGACGCGCCGCATCGTTAACCAGCCCGCCTTTTCGCGGTTCAAACCGCAGGAATACCGGCCCGGCCCCACTTTTGAGAATGACGACGATCTGGCCCGCGCTGCGGGCGATATCGGCACGACCATATTCCACCCCGTCGGCACCCTGCGCATGGGCTCCGATGCCGAAAGTGTTGTCGATACGCGGCTGAAATTCCGCAAGCTTGCAGGGCTGCGTGTGGCGGACGCCTCCATCATGCCGAGGATCACGTCCGGAAATACCAATTCGCCAACGATCATGATTGCCGAAAAGGCTGCCGACATGATCCTTGCGGATAATCGCTAAGAGGAGCGTTCCCATGAAGACCGTCGCTTTTATCGGACTTGGCCATATGGGCCTGCCGATGGCCGCCAATCTCGTCAAGGCCGGTTATGCCGTCAGGGGTTTCGACCTTTCCGAGGCATGCCGCGCGGCGGCGAGGGAGGCCGGAATTCCCGTCGCTTTGGATTCTGCCGAAGCCATTGATGCGGCAGAAGTGATCGTAACCATGCTGCCGAAGGGAGAACATGTTGTTTCGGTATATGGCGATCTGGTGCAGAAAATAGCTGCCGGAACGCTTCTCATCGATTGCTCGACGGTGGATATGGACAGCGCCCTGAAGGCACACGAGCTTGCCGCTTCCGCCGGTTGCCCCTCCGTCGACGCGCCTGTATCTGGCGGTACGGGCGGTGCCAGTGCCGGCACCTTGACCTTCATGTGTGGCGGCGAGGCCGAGGCTTTCTCGGCGGCCAAGCCGGTGCTGGAAGCCATGGGCAAGAAGATCGTCCATTGCGGCAAGGGCGGCAACGGCCAGGCGGCCAAGATCTGTAACAACATGATCCTCGGCATTTCCATGATTGCGGTTTCCGAGGCCTTCGTGCTGGGCGAAAAACTCGGCCTTTCGCATCAGGCGCTGTTCGATGTCGCCTCCACCTCATCGGGTCAATGCTGGTCGCTCACCACCTATTGCCCGGTGCCGGGACCAGTGCCGACATCACCGGCGAACAATGATTATCAACCGGGTTTCGCTGCGGCGCTGATGCTGAAGGATTTGCTACTCTCGCAGGCGGCCGCGAATGGAGCCGGCGTTGCCACTCCACTCGGCGCCGCAGCATCGACGCTTTATGAGAACTTCGTGGGTGAGGGCGGTGGCGCGCGTGATTTCTCCGCAATCGTCGAAATGCTACGCGGAGGCGAGGCATGATGGACGCCACGCCGTCGGATATTCTGTGGGTACCGCCAATGGAAAGGCTGGAGCACTCGGCGCTTTTTGCCTTTGCCACAAGGACCGCATCGCTGCATGGGCTTTCGGCTGATGATTATTCCGGCCTGCTGCGTTGGTCCATTGAGGCACCGGATGCCTTTTACAATGCCCTGTGGGACGAGCTGGGGATCATCGGTACGCGCGGCGAAAGGGCCTTCAAGCCTGGCGCGACCATGCGGGAGGCCGAGTTTTATCCCGGCGCGAGGCTCAATTATGCCGAAAACCTGCTGCGCGATGCCGATGAACGGTTGGCGATCATCGCCCATCGCGATGATGGCACGCGGCGTGAAATCAGCCGCAGGCAGCTTTATGCGGATGTCTCCCTCATGGTGCAGGCGCTTGTCCACGCAGGCGTGAAGGAAGGCGATCGTATCGGCGCTATCGTCACCCACGATATCGAGGCGGTCGTCGGTTATCTGGCAACGAGCGCCATCGGAGCCATCTGGTCGTCCTGTTCACCGGATTTCGGCCCGGCGGGAGCGTCCGACCGGCTCTCGCAGATCGATCCGAAAATCCTCATCGCCGTGCCGGAATACGGTTATGCCGGCAAGCGGATCGATGTCGGACCGACCATCCGCGCGGTGGTGGAAAGCGCTGCCCCTCAAAAGATAGTGCTGATTGGTGGCGTTGTTCCCGCCAGCCTTTCCGATCTCGGCTGCGTGACGTTGCATGATTTCGTTTCGCCCTTTGAGCCGGGTGAAATCGCGTTCAACCGGCTGCCGGTCAAGGCGCCGCTGGCGATCCTTTATTCCTCCGGCACCACCGGCAAGCCGAAATGCATCACCCATTCCGGCGGTGGCCTGCTTCTCCAGCATATGAAGGAGCAGAAGCTGCAATGCGATATCAGGCAAGGCGAACGTTTCTTCTATTTCACCACCTGCGGCTGGATGATGTGGAACTGGCAGGTGTCCGGCCTGGCGCTTGGCGCCACCCTCGTCACCTATGACGGCAACCCGGGTTATCCGTCGCCCGCGCGGCTGATCGATCTCATTGACGCCGAACGGATCGCGACCTTCGGAACATCGGCCAAATTTATCGACGCATGCCTGAAGGCAGGGTTGAAACCGCGCGAAACCCATGAACTTTCATCCCTTCGGACAATCCTTTCCACCGGCTCGCCGCTCATCCCGCAATCCTTCGATTATATCTATCGCGACTGGAAGGCCGATCTGCATCTCGCCTCCATTTCCGGCGGCACGGATATATGCGCCTGTTTCCTTGGCGGCAATCCGCTGCAACCTGTTCACCGTGGGGAGCTGCAGGGCGCGATGCTCGGTATGGATGTCGATACCCTGGACGATGAAGGCCATCCCGTTCGCGGCGTGGCTGGTGAGCTCGTCTGCCGCAATGCCCATCTTTCCATGCCGGTCAAATTCTGGGGCGATGAGGACGGTTCTCGTTATCAGGCTGCCTATTTCGATCGCTTCCCAGGCATCTGGGCGCATGGCGATTTTGCCGAAATGCGTGCCACCGGCGGATATGTCATCCACGGGCGCTCGGATACGACGCTCAATCCCGGTGGGGTTCGCATCGGTACGGCGGAAATCTACCGTCAGGTGGAAGCAGTGCCGGAGGTCGAGGAAGCGATTGCCGTGGGTCAGGACATTGACGGTGACCAGCGGGTTATCCTCTTCGTGCGCCTTAAAGAGGGTGCAGCGCTGACGGAGGTCCTCGAAAAGACCATCCGTACGCGCATCCGCTCGGGTGCTACGCCACGACATGTTCCGGCAAGGATCATTGCCGTCACGGCCATTCCCCGTACGCGCTCGGGCAAGATTTCCGAAATCGCAGTTCGCGACACCATTCATGGCAGGCCGGTGAAAAACACCGACGCGCTCGCCAATCCCGAAGCGCTCGAGCTTTTCCGCAACCTGCCGCAACTGAAGGATTAGGATGATGGAGGATCAACCGAAAACCGTTCTGGTCACCGGCTCCACCAGCGGCATTGGCCTTGCCATCGCCACACGTTTTGCCGAGGCGGGATTTCTCGTCGCCGTCCACGGCATAGAAACCGTGGATGCGGCGACGCAGGCACTGGAGGCGGTTGCGAAGGTGGCGCGGCACCGGCCGGTCTATTTTTCCGCCAACCTCGCCAATTATGACGAGAGTGCACATCTGCCGGAAACCGTCATTGCCGAATTCGGTCACATCGACGTGCTCGTCAACAATGCCGGTATCCAGAAGGTCGCGCCGATCGACGAATTCGATTTCGCCGATTTCTCCCATATTGTCGCGATCTCCCTCGACAGCGCTTTTCATACGATCCGTGCAGCCCTGCCGGGCATGAAGGAAAGGGGTTGGGGGCGCATCGTCAATATTGCTTCCGCGCATGGGTTGCGCGCCTCACCCTTCAAGGGTCCCTATGTGGCGACGAAACATGCCGTGGTGGGCCTGACGAAAAGCGTGGCGCTGGAAGTGGCCGAACTTGGCATTACCTGCAACGCCATCTGCCCCGGTTACGTCTGGACGCCCCTCGTCGCGGCGCAGGTTGCCGATCAGGCGCGCCTGCATGGCATGGGCGAGGATGAGGTGGTGAAGAAGGTGATGCTTGCGCCGCAGCCGACTCGACGTTTCGTGCAGCCGGAGGAAGTGGCGGAGATGGCGCTTTACCTCACCGGCGATATGGCGCGCTCCATCACCGGCACCACCATTTCCATCGATGGCGGCTGGACCGCTAAATAATTTTCGCGCATCCGGCTCAAGCGAACGATCTGCCATCCTTCCGGTATTGTGGGGCGATTTCAATACTGTATAGTTTTGCGTGCGGCGGGGTCAGCGCCGTGTTCACGGAACAGCGGTATTATGAACACAGGGTTTTCGGAAGCTCCGCTAGCGCGCTCGCGTTTCGATACACGCCATGTGCCGAAGCGCGACGCCATGGCGCTGTGGCGGGATTCGATCAACGTGCTTTTTGATGCCCGCCTGCGCAGATCGCAGGATGACGGGTTTTTTGCCAGTGTCGATGCCGCCTTCATCGGCAATGTCGCGCTTGGCCGCACCCAGTCCTCGGCACAGGATTTCGACCGCTCGCGCCACAAGATTGCCCGGGACGGGATGGACGGCTTTCTCCTGCAATTTTACGCCAGCGGCCAAAGCATGTCGCGGCGCGGAGCGGGCGAGACTGCCGGCCCGGGCGATCTCTACATCATTGACATGGCGCAGCCGCTGGCCACAGCCACAACCGATCACGATCATCTGAGCCTTGTCGTGCCGCGCCGGCTGCTGGAAGGCAGGCTCATCGGTTCCGGCAATAATCACGAGCGCGTGCTGCCGGCCGGTTTGCCCCTGGTATCTCTGCTGCGGGAAACGATGACCAGCGTTTACCGCCACTTTGACGTCATGAACGCCAATGACGGCGCGGCCACGGTCTCGCCATTGCTGGAGCTTGCCGCGGCTGCCATCAATAATCATGTCCGGGAAGACAATGCGCAGGGTGTTCAGCGGGCGCTGCGAGCATCCATCAGGCGCTATATCGACAATCATCTGCTCGATCCGGCCTTGTCGGTGGAAAAGGTCATGGGCGAGTTCGGCGTATCGCGACGCACCGTCTACCGGCTTTTCGAACCGCTGGGCGGGTTTTCGGCCTGCATCACCCATAGGCGCCTCGAACGGGCAATGGATTTCCTGCGGGCGCCGCAGTCGGCCCATATGACGATAGCTGAGGTGGCGGCGTCCTATGGCTTCACCAACCCGGAAAATTTCAGCCGCGTTTTCAAGAAGACCTTCGGCCTGTCGCCACGTCAGATGCGGCATTTCGCATCCGAAAACCGCGATACCATACCGGATATTATCAAACCGGATAGCGCAGAATGGACACGCTGGATCGTGCAGCTCGGTCGCTGACGCGATTGTTTCGAAGCCGATCTGACACTGTATGACGGAATATTGGCACAATCCGACCATTCGTTCCGCTTGTACCTCCGCAGGGATGCGCTTGCGCGGCGGGCGTGCCACAGTGCGGACGTTGTTTTTAATAGATATTTCGCCTGACAATCATGATGATACGAATTCTCAATTTTCTGGAGATGCTGCCCGTATGGCGGGTGCGTCGCCGCGACACGACAAGATACCTCGAAGCCGCCGGCGACCAATGCGACTTTGAAACGGCGGGACCACCGCTGTGGCTGTCGATTTCTGAAAACCCGCCGGAAATCCAGTGCGAAACCGAAGACGTCAATCGCCGGCCACCATTCTCGTGGCTGGGGATTGGGCAAAGTTTCAGTGCGGTCGACGAGTTCGACGGTGCCGGTTCCGATAGACTTGCGGTCGCAGAGTACGGCTAAGCTGATTTTGCTGTCTGGAACAAACTGTGTCCCTGTGAATTAAATCACCAGGGTTACAGGGAGTGAGAGACATGGCCAAAGAAAATACCAGCTATCTTGGCGGTCGCCATGATCCGAAAAATGAAACGGCAACGCGGGCGCGGCAAGGGGTAAAAGGACGTCCGGTTCTTGTCATTCTGGTTGTCAGTCTGCTTCTCGCGCTGGTGGTCTGGACGGTCGTCGAATATGCGGTTTTTGAACCCGACGAGAACCGGCCGCAAAACGCTCAGACGGAGACGGCCCCGGCGCCACAAAACCCATAACCAGCATGCCGTGAAATTTTTCACGGTGAATGTTGAGTTTGTATGGAACCAGATTGCCCCCAATTTCATTTCACGCAAAGTGACAGGAATCGGGGGTTTCATTCATGGCAGTCACCGTTACTGCGGTTATTCTATCGCTGATCGGCCTCGCGCTGTTCGGTTTCGGCTCTCAGCTCGTCATGTTGGGCGGGAGCTTCTATTACGTCCTTTCCGGTATGGCCTTCCTGTTGACAGCCATTCTGCTGTTCAAGCGTAACCGGGCAGCTCTCCACGTCTATGCCGTCTTCATTGTCGCGACACTCGCCTGGGCACTCTGGGAAGTCGGTTTCGACTGGTGGCAGCTTGGGCCGCGGGGTGGCATCGTCATTCTTATCGGCCTGTGGTTGCTGGTGCCCTGGGTCAGGAAGCCTCTCGGTTTTTCAAGCCCGACAGGGCTGAATTACGGCCCGAATGCCTGGCCACTCGCGCTCTCGGTTCTCGCCTCCATTGTGGTGGCGGGATATTCGATGGCGCAGGATCCGCATGACCAGGCAGGGTCCTTGCCTGAGGAGAAGGTGGCGTCAGCTCCGATCTATGGCGGCGACGTGCCGGATGGCGATTGGCATCAATACGGCCGCACGCCTTATGGCCAGCGCTATTCGCCGCTGACGCAGGTCAATGTCGATAATGTTTCGCAGCTGAAGGAAGCGTGGCGGTACCAGACCGGCGACGTGAAGCTACCGGATGATGTGGGTGAAACCACCTATCAGGTAACGCCGCTCAAGATCGGCAATACGCTTTATATCTGCACGCCGCACAATTGGGCGATCGCCATCGATGCCGCCACCGGCAAGGAAAAATGGAAATACGACCCCAATGTCGGTCTTAACCCGGACCGCCAGCACCAGACGTGCCGCGGTGTTTCCTATTATGCCGAACCCAATGCCGCACAGGGCACCGCCTGCGCCCAGCGCGTTTACCTGCCGACCTCGGATGCGCGGCTGATTGCGCTTGATGCAGCGACCGGTCAGATCTGCACATCCTTTGCGGATCAGGGCGTGCTGCATCTGGAACAGGGCATGAAATACAATCCTGCCGGTTATTATTATTCGACCTCGCCGCCCGTGATCGCGGCGGGCAAGATCATCATCGGCGGTGCGGTGAACGATAACTACTCCACGCAGGAACAGTCCGGCGTCATCCGTGCTTTCGATGTGAACAGCGGCGCACTCATCTGGAACTGGGATTCCGGCAATCCGGAAAAGACCGAGCCGATTGCCGCAGGCGAAACCTACACTACAAACTCGCCGAACAGCTGGTCCGTGTTGAGTTACGACGAGGGGCTTGGCCTCGTTTACGTACCCCTCGGCAATCAGGTGCCGGACCAGCTCGGTATGGGTCGCAGCGAGAATGTGGAGAAATATTCCTCCTCCATCGTGGCGCTCGATATCAATACCGGCAAGGATCGCTGGGTGCGCCAGACGGTTCATCACGACCTCTGGGATATGGATGTGCCGGCCCAGCCGGTGCTGCTCGACATCACCAAGAACGGTCAAAGCGTTCCCGCACTCGTCGGCCCCACAAAGCAGGGCGATATCTACGTTTTGGACCGGCGCACGGGTGAGCCGCTTCTGCCGATTACAGAAGAACCGGCACCGGGCGGTACAATCCCTGAGGACTTCAGCTCCCCGACCCAGCCAACGACGGCGCTTTCGTTCAAGCCGGAGCCGCTGAAGGAAAAGGACATGTGGGGCGTCTCCATGTTCGATCAGCTCGCCTGCCGCATCCGCTTCCATCAGCTGAACTATCAGGGCCGCTACACGCCGCCCTCGCTGACCGGCTCCATCATCTATCCCGGCAATTTTGGCACGTTCAACTGGGGCAGCGTCGCGGTCGATCCCGAACGTCAGGTCATGTTCGGCATGCCGACATACCTTGCCTTTACCTCGCAGCTCGTGCCGCGCGCCGACATCCCGCCGAAGGGCCAGGACGAGAAGGGCAGTGAGCAGGGGCTGAACCGCAATGACGGTGCGCCCTATGGCGTCTTCATGGGACCGTTCCTCGGTCCGCTGAAAATCCCCTGCCAGGCACCGCCGTGGGGTTATGTCGCGGGTGCCGACCTGCGCACCGGCGATATCGCCTACAAGCACAAGAACGGCACGGTCCATGACATGACGCCGCTGCCGTTGCCCTTCAAGGTGGGCGTACCGGGCATTGGCGGGCCGATGATTACCAAGGGTGGCGTGGCCTTCCTCGGTGCTGCCGTCGACAACTATCTGCGCGCCTACAACCTCACCACCGGCAAACAGCTCTGGGAAGCACGTCTGCCGGCTGGCGGGCAGGCAACGCCCATGACCTATGCGCTGGATGGCGGCAAGCAATATGTTGTGATGGTCGCGGGCGGTCACGGCTCTGTCGGAACCAAGCCGGGCGACTATGTGATCGCCTATACCCTGCCGTAAAACGAGGCGGATTCAATCAAACAAAAAAACCGGAATGGGTGACCATTCCGGTTTTTGCTTGTGCAGTTGGAAAAGGCGATCAGGCCGCCTTTTTCTGTGCTGCGGCATTGATCGATGTCTTGGCAAGCGCGCTCAGCGCATCGTCCGTCTTGGACTCTTCCTTCAGCGTCGCATCCAGCAGGGTAACGGCATTGGCGTGACCAAGCTTTTCGGCCCATGCCTTCAGGGTGCCATAACGGGCGATTTCGTAATGTTCGACCGCCTGAGCCGAGGAAATGAGACCGGCATCGAGAGCTGCGGTACCCTTGAAATCGTCCATGATCTCTTCACCCTCGGCAATGATGCCCTGGATGGCCTCGCATGTCTTACCCTGCGCCCGCTTGCCGATGATCTCGAACACTTCCTGCAGGCGTTCGATCTGGCCCTGCGTTTCTTCCTTGTGCTTTTCGAAGGCCTGTTTCAGCTTCGGGTCTGTCGCTGCGCGCGCCATTTTCGGCAGAGCTTTCAGGATCTGCCTTTCGGCGTAATAGATATCCTTCAGCGTATCGTAAAACAGGTCGTCGAGTTTTTTCTCGGCCATTGGTTCTTCTCCCATGGTGTGAAAGTGCGTGATGTACGCCATTGCGCACTGGAGACAAACCTTTCGGAGCCCCTATGGTTCCGGCTCTGTTGCGCGCAACGTTTTATATTCCAGCAGACGCTCCGCCGCATACGGGATGACGAGGGGGCATCAGTCGAAACGGAAGAGATCGGCGTCGGGGTCCTTGCCACCATTAACGGCGGCGGCGACTATCTCGGCGGCGATCTGGCTGAAGGTGATGCCGTTGCCGCCAAAGCCCATGACGGCATAAACGTTCTTCATGCCGGGAACCGCGCCGATCAGCGGCAGGCCCGTGGTGGTCGTGCCGAAGCCGGCCGCCCAGCGATATTCGGGTTCGCCGATGTCGACGCCAAGAAGCTTTTCGATCTTGCGTTTGATTGCATCCGCCTTGGAGGCAAGCTTGCTCTCAGACAGGTAGGATGTGGAGTTCTCTTCATCCTCACCACCGGCAATAAGGCGCCCGTCCCGGTCGGTGCGCAGGTAGAGATAGGGATCTGAAGCCTCCCAGAGGATATGGCTACTCAGCCAGTCCGGCAGATCGATACCCTTCGCACTCGCCAGCGCCCAGGTGGAGATGATCTGGTGTTTCGGGCTTTCGAGCGATTTCAGGAATTCGTATCCGGTGCAGAAAACGATATTGCGCGCGGAAATGATTTTGCCCTGTGCTGTGGCGACGACCACCTCGTCACCGAGATTTCGAAGATCGGTGATTTCAAGTTGTGAAACGATCTCCGCGCCGGCGCCTGCTGTGTGGCGCAACAGGCCCGCCGTCAGCTGCGCCGGATTGGCGGAAGCGGAAATATCGCTGAGGATCGCTCCTGTCCGCTCAATCGCATAGTCGTTTTTAAGTTCTGTGGTGTCGAGAAAGCGGGCTTCGATCCCGGCCTCTTCGCGCGCTGCCACTTCGGCCTTCAATGCACGCAAACCCATCTCGTCTCCGGCAAGATAAAGCGCCTGTTTGCGCGCCATGCTGCAGGAAATGCCAAGCGAGGAAACGATTTCCTCCAGCCGCAACACGGCGCGCGCGGAGCGCTGCCACGCCCGATCAGCAGCATCCTTGCCGATCATCTTTCTGAGCTCGATCAGGGGTGTGTCGATCTCGTGCTGTATCATCGCAGTGCTGGCGACACTGCTGCCCATCACCGGATCACGCCGGTCGACGATCAGCATGGATTGCCCCGGTCTCTGCAACGCATGGGCGGCAAGCGCGCCGCTGATGCCGGCGCCGACGACGATCGTATCGTAATGGTCGGAACTCGGGGTATTTCTGGTGCGGAGGCCTATGCGTGGCGTGTCGGCCCAAAGGGGTTTCGATTCCCTGAGGTCGCGTTCCTTCGTCAGTTCCGATGTGGGCATGGAGTTTTCCTGAAAGGTGCAGGGCATTTACGGTGGAAATGCCTGGCGGGTTACGTCTGGAAAATGCGAACAAACAAAGACAGAGAGCGCATCCGGCCATTTTGGATAGGCCGGATGCGCTCTGGTTTTTTTCCGCTTTACTGCCCTTAGGCAGCTCGGCGCTCGTGGTTGCCTTCTTCGACCTCCTCGATGATTTTGGCGACGAAGGCGTCCAGATCATCGGGGCTGCGAGACGTGATGATGCCCTTATCGGTCACAACCTTTTCGTCCTTCCAGTTGGCGCCGGCATTTTTCAGGTCGGTTTTGATCGACCAATATGAGGTCGCGTCGCGACCGCGCAGGGCATCTGCTTCAACCAGAAGCCAAGGGGCATGGCAGATGGCAGCCACGACCTTGCCGGATTTGACGAAATCGCGCACCACGCGCATTGCATCTTCGTCATGACGCAATACGTCCGGATTGATCTGGCCGCCGGGCAGGACGAGTGCATCGAAATCATTGGCGCTGACGTTCTTCGCGGAAATATCGACGGCGATGCTGTCGCCCCAGTTCTTTTCGTCCCAGCTCTTGATCTCACCATCCTTGATCGAGGCGATCTTGACGTCCGCGCCCTTGGCCTTCAGCTGATCATAGGGCACGCGCAGTTCCGAACGCTCATAGCCGTCCGTTGCGAGAATGACGATTTTTGCAGTGTTGATGGCAGTCATTTCTGTTTCCTTCCTGTTTATCTGTTTTCGTCTTTGTCCGAATTCACGGAGGGCAGAAAAAACTCCACATCCTCCCGGCGCTCCGGATCGAGCTTTTCGATATTCGTTTGCCAGAAGGTCTCGGCTTCTGCCGGTTCGTCTTCCCATTGGCGCACGAAGGTCTTGTTGTCGTCGATCATGACCTGACGGGTGCCGCCGAGCCGCAGATATTCTTCTGCAAGTTTACGCGTTTCGGTCTTTTCCATGTCGCGGTTCCTTGTGCGTGGAAAGCGGGGACGGAGGGCGCCGGATAGGTAAGAAGCTCGGCTGCCATTTCGTTGGCCACCAGGAGAAAACGGAAAAATCCCGATGTTCTTCAGCGCCATCGTGTCCGTTTGACACGGCGGCCCTCCTGCCAGAACAACGTAAGCTTTCCGGTATGGTTCCGCATTTTTTCAGGCGGATTCTTGCCGAGGACAAATGTATCGCGCGCAATTTTTATCGGAACAAACCGGCAAGTCGTGCTGTTTTACCCCAGATGCAGGGGAGGCAGCATGACAGCCAGACACAGTGACGGCGAGTGCCGCGGCAACGACGAAAACAAGGGTTTCTGGTCGATCGACTTCGGCAATTCACCGATCATCGGCACGGCCATTCATGATGGTCATCTCATTCGCCCGGACATAGCCTCGCTGATGGCTCTTTCCGCCGACCAGCGGCTGAGAGAAGAAGACCCTTTTACCGGCGAGATGATCGCGGGAATGACAAACCGCATTGTCGTTCACCATTCGCGTTTCGAAATCGATCTCAACCGGTCCGCCGATCAGGCAGTTTATCTGAAGCCGGAACAATCCTGGGGGCTGGAGGTCTGGAAACAGGAGCCGCCGGAAGAGGCCACCCGGCAATCGCTCGATTTTCATGCCGACTATTACGCAATGCTCGAAGCAGTTCTTTCAACCGTCGAGCGGCGGCATGGTGCTTTTGTCGTGCTGGACATACACAGCTACAATCATCGCCGGCAGGGCGCTACAGCGCCGCCAACGCCACAGGCGGAAGCGCCTGATATCAATATCGGCACATTTTCCATGGATCGCAGCCGCTGGAGTGACGTCGTCAGTGCGGTGGGCCATCATTTTGCGACAGCCACCATCGGCGGACGCCGCCTTGATGTACGCGAGAACGTCGCCTTTCAGGGCAAGGGTGAGCAGACCCGGTTTATTCACGAGCGTTTTGCGCAGAACGGCTGCGCCATCGCAGTGGAGTTCAAGAAATTCTTCATGGACGAGTGGACCGGTAAGCCGGATAAGCGCGTCGTTTCCGATATTCGCGACGCTATCACGGCACTTCAGCCGGTACTCGAAGAGTGCCTGAGGGCGCGGCGATGAACGTCTCCTCGGCGCGTAGTGAACCGTTACCGGTTATCGAGCTGGTAGACGATGTCGTCGCCTGCCTTGAGGCCGGCAAAGCCGTCCGTCGTGATGTCGGAAAGAACGGCCGGCTGCATATCGACCGGCCGCTGCCGTTTCTTTGCCTGCATCTGACTGGTGGCACGAAGGACCTTGCGGCCCGCGATATCGCCTCTGCGCATGCATCTTATCTGATCGCATCGAGCATTCAGGAGGCTGCACCCCTGATTGCAGCCGTCGGCACGGCCATGCGCGAACGTTTCGGCGCCTTCATGGTTCTCGATATCGGCGAACTGGAACACGACATTCTGCTCGCTGACGATTCACCTTTCCTGCCGCATTATGAGGTTTCCGTCTCGGCAACATCTGAGCCGGAAACGCAAAGTGCACGCCGTGTTTTCATCAAGGCGGTTTGTGATGCCGAAGTGCGTTTCCGCACGCCCCGCATAACCCGGCCCGAACCGGATGCCGATCCGATCCTCAGATTTCAAAATGCCGGGCTTGATTTCCCCTGCATCAGCGTGCGTTTCGCGCCGATCTACCGACAGCCTGAATCCGGCGCCGATTATCCCGGCCTGCGCGAGACGATGATTGCAGATATTTTCGATGCCGGCCTTCAGGCCTTCTCGTCATTCGCTGCCGGTAAAGACGCACTCAAGGTTACCAGCCATCGCGCGCTCGGCCGCAAGGCCTTCGTTGATGCCGTCAGGCGTGCCGATCGTTCAATAGACGACATCGTCTCGTCCTTTGATTTTCTTCTGTCCGTGACGCCGATCAATGCCCGCCGGGCCTTCGAGGAATTTCGCGACGGCAGCTTCCAATATGCGCCGCGCCTGCTTTACCGGCCGCTCGGCGTTGACGTCGAAGAGCAGAAACGCAAGCTCTATTCCGTCGTTTTCGATCATCTGGAAGACCCGGTGCTCTATCATCTCTACCGGGAGAAACAGCAGGAGATCGATCTGCAACTGACCATGCTCGCCAATCTGCATCGCCGTACTTTCACCGATTTCTCCCGCGCCCTTTACGGTGCCGTCGAACCCGCGCTTCTGACGCTGGCGCTCAAGGTGCTTGCCGATTGCCCACGCAAGGATGAGAGCGGCGAAATCGCCATGGTCGATTGTTATGCGGTCGCCAAAAAATCGCGCGAGATGATCGAGACCTATCTGGCAGAGGAGCCCGAATTCAAGGCGCGTGTCGAGATCAGGGATGACCTGCCGCCTGGCCTGATGGTGACGGGCGAGAAGCTCCTGATTTCTCGCCACACCGTCATGGAACAGCGCCGGGTCGAGGCGCTGCTGTCGCATGAGATCGGCGTGCATCTCCTCACCTATTTCAACGGTTCGTTTCAGGGCCTCCGGCTCTTCCGCACCGGCCTTTCCGGTTACGAGGGCGTGCAGGAAGGGCTGGCAGTGCTGGCGGAACATCTGGCCGGCGGCATGACGCGCGAGCGCCTGCGGCTGATCGCCGGCCGTGTCGTCGGCTGCGCCGCCATGCTGGACGGCGCGACTTTTGTTGAGACGTTCCGGACTATGACCCGCGATCATGGTTTCGACGAGGCCGGCGCCTTCAACATGGTTTTGCGCATCTATCGTGGCGGCGGTCTTTCCAAGGACGCGATCTATCTGCGTGGGCTTGCGGAGGTGCTGGAGCATCTGCGCAAGGGTGGCGCGCTCGATCCGTTCTGGATGGGCAAGATTGCCGCTGCCCATTTCCCGGTGATGCAGGAGCTTGCCTTGCGCGGCCTCTTGCGTCCGCCGGGCGTACGTCCCGCTTTTCTGCTGCCGGCCAAGGCCAATGAGCGGCTGGAAAAGATACGGGCCGGATTATCCATCGCCGAACTGGCGACATTGTAATATTACAGGAGGGGCTTATGCGTATCGCATTTTTCGTCAATTCCATTGAAACCGAGGGGCCTACTTTCGCAACCGGCCTGCTGGCCATGGCGGCGCTCAATCGCGGTCACGAGGTGGTGTATCTGACGCCTGGCGATTTTACCTTGCGCTCGGATGATAGCCTGACCGTACACGCCACCGTTCTACCGAAGGCCAAATACAAGAAAGCCGATGCTTTTCACGCGGCACTTCAGGACAAAGCACTGGAACGGCGTACCATGGATGTAGAGGAAATCGACGCGCTGATGCTGCGCAACGATCCCTCGCTGGATCAGACGACGCGGCCATGGGCGGTGCATGCCGGCATTCTGTTCGGGCGGCTGGCAGAACAGCGCGGCGTTGTGGTTTTGAACGACCCGGAAGGATTGGCGCTGGCGCAGAACAAGCTCTATTTCCAGAGCTTTCCGGAAATCGTACGCCCGACCACGATCATCTCGCGCAATGTCGATGAAATCCGCGCATTTGCGGATACCCACCCTAAGGGTGTCATCGTCAAGCCGCTGCAGGGTTCAGGCGGCAAGAACGTCTTCAAGATCGGCTCCAGCAAGGAGGCCAATCTCAACCAGATTTTCGAGGCGGTCAGTCTCGAAGGTTACTTGATCGCACAGGCCTATCTGCCGGCCGCCAAGGATGGCGATATTCGGTTCTTCATGATGAATGGCAAGCCTCTGATGCGCGACGGACAATATGCGGCTTTGCGCCGCGTTCCGGCAAAAGGCGATCTGCGCTCCAACATTCACGCCAAGGGCACTGCCGAGGCCGTGAAGGTGACGGACGAGATTGTGGCGCTTGCCGAAATGATGCGGCCGAAGCTGGTGGAAGACGGTATGTTCCTGGTCGGGCTTGATATTGTCGGCGACAAGATACTGGAGGTCAACGTGTTTTCGCCCGGCGGTCTCTCCAACATCCGTGACCTCACCGATGTCGATTTCAGCGATACGATCATCGAAGCCGTGGAAACCAAGATCGCCATGCAGAGCGCTTCCGGCGGCATGCTTTCCAATCGTCTGCTGGCGACGCTTTGATTTATTCGCGCAGCTCTGTCGACTGCATGTCACGATACCAGGCGACGAGGGCCTTGATGCCCTCCTCGACCGGGGTTTGCGGCACATAGCCCGTCAAGGCCCTCAGAAGATCGGGTGAAGCGAAGGTGCGGGGGACGTCGCCCTGCTGCATCGGCAACATGTTTCGGATTGCCGGCCTGCCGACCGCCTTTTCGACCGTTTCGACAAAGTGCATCAGCTCTACCGGCTGGCCGCCGCCAATATTGACGATGCGGAAGGGTGCGTGGTGCGACAGCGTGTCGGTGACGCCTTCCTCAGTTACCCGGTTTTCCTCGGACGGAATGACCTGGCTCAGCCGGACGATACCTTCAACGAGGTCATCGATATAGGTGAAGTCGCGGCTCATATTGCCTTGGCCGTAAATATCGATCGGCTCGCCGTTCGAGATGGCGTCGACGAATTTGATCGGAGCCATGTCCGGCCGTCCCCACGGTCCGTAAACCGTGAAGAAACGGAAGGCTGTGGTGGGCAATTTGTGAAGATGGGCGTAGCTGTGCGCCATCAATTCCATCGATTTTTTGGTGGCCGCATAAAGCGTCATCGGCTCGTCGGCCTTGTCGCTTTCCGCAAAGGGAATTTTTTCATTGGCGCCGTAGATGGAGGAAGTCGAAGCCAGCATCAGGTGTTTGACACGCAGGTTCTTGGCAAGCTCCAGCATGTTCCACGATCCGATGAGATTGGAATCGATATAGGCGCGTGGATTTTCGAGGCTGTAGCGAACACCCGCCTGCGCGGCGAGGTGAATTATGATTTCCGGTTCGGCAGCCTCTGCCGCGCGCTTCAGTGCATCAGTGTCTTCCAGCATGCCGATTTCGGCCCTGAAACCGTTGGAGCGGGAAAGGATCGCATGGCGTTTTTCTTTCAGGCTGACATCGTAATATTTCGTCATGCCGTCGAAACCGGTTACGAAATGGCCGGCATCGAGCAGCCGTTTGGCAACGTAAAAACCGATGAAGCCCGCGGTGCCGGTAACCAGATAACGCATGATGACTATATCCCACATCCGTTGGTGCGTTTGCGGCCGAACCGAAGCGCAAAAACCGTTTTAATGAAACTTCGAAGGCGAAACCGCTATTGGCCCTTGTCGGAACTGCTGTCGTGCGGGCGGCCAATGCCGGCATAAACGAAGCCGTGCCCGGTGACCTCGTCCGTGCGGTAGATATTGCGCAGATCAACCAGAACGGGGTTTTTCATGATGGCCTTCAGGCGCGGCAGATCGAGTGCGCGGAACTGGTTCCATTCCGTCACGATCACGAGGGCATCGGCGCCTTCGGCAGCCTCGTAGGGACCGCTGGCATAGTCGATACCCTCGATCACATGGCGGGCATTCACCATTCCCTCCGGATCGTAGCCGACCACCTTGGCGCCGCCGTCCTGGAGGGTCTGGATGATGGCAATCGCCGGGCTGTCGCGCATATCGTCGGTATTGGGCTTGAAGGTCAGGCCAAGGACGGCGATCTTCTTGCCGCGCACGTCGCCACCCACCGCGTTGATGACCTTGCGGCCCATGGCGCGCTTGCGGTTGTCGTTGATGGCGATGGTGGTCTCGATCAGCCGCACAGGGGCGTCATAGTCCTGTGCGGTCTTGGCAAGCGCCAGCGTATCCTTGGGGAAACAGGAGCCGCCATAACCGGGGCCGGCATGCAGGAACTTCGCGCCGATGCGGCCATCGAGGCCGATGCCGCGCGAAATATCCTGAACATTGGCGCCGACCTTTTCGCATAGATCCGCCATTTCGTTGATAAAGGTGATCTTCATCGCCAGAAAGGCGTTGGCGGCATATTTGATCAGTTCCGAAGTGCGCCTGGTGGTGAAGAGCAAAGGCGACTGGTTGAGATAGAGCGGACGGTAAACCTCCGTCATCACCGGGCGGGCGCGCTCGTCGGAAAGACCGACGACGATGCGGTCCGGTCGCTTGAAATCCTCGATGGCCGCGCCTTCCCGGAGAAATTCCGGATTGGAAACCACGGCAAAATCGGCCGAAGGGTTTTCTTCGCGGATGATGCGTTCCACCTCGTCCCCCGTGCCGACGGGAACGGTAGACTTGGTGACGATGACGGTGAAGCCTTCAAGCGAATGGGCGATTTCTTTCGCCGCCGCATAGACATAACCGAGATCGGCGTGGCCGTCGCCGCGCCGCGAGGGCGTGCCGACCGCGATGAAGACGACATCGGCATTGGCAACCGCGGAGGAGAGATCGGTGGTGAAGCTCAATCGGCCCGCCTTGGCGTTGTTGGCAACGATGACTTCCAGACCCGGTTCGAAGATCGGGATATGGCCGCTTTTCAGCGCTTCGATCTTCTCCGGCATCTTGTCCACGCAGATCACGTCATGGCCGAAATCGGCAAAACACGCACCGGAAACAAGGCCGACATAACCGGCACCGATCATCACTATCCGCATTCTTCTTCCTTTCGGTTCGTGAGGCGATGTTCGCGCAGCAAGCTTCAGGCGAAATCAGCGGGTGCAATCACACCACATTGTTTAGCCGCCTTCACGCTTGCCGCCAAGCGCCACGATCAACACGGGCTAACCTCTTTCCGTGACGGTGATATGATGGCGTCGGCGGGACAAATTTGCCGCACCTTGCTGCCATCTGCATCGATGCGGTCGGATCGGGTGTTTTTGCGGCTTTTGCGGCTTGCACTCATAGGTAGCCGGGTCTAGCCATAGGGTGAGGATCAAATCTGCCAGACTGTCTGTCCCTTAAGGGGCGTCCGGGTTGCTTTAAGCGGCCGGGGTGCGCTTTGCGTTGCGGTCGCTGTTCGGGGAAGTTCAAATGCAAAAGGGTTTTCTGCTCGGTCTGTTCGCTTATGCGACCTTTTCCTTGGGCGATGCCACGATCAAGTCGCTTGGATCACAGATCAGCGTTTTCGAGATCGGCTTTTTCAGCATCCTGTTTTCCGGCATCTTCATCTTCTTCAGCAAGCCGCGTGAGGAAAGGTGGCGTGAATTCTGGCGCATGAGCCGTCCGTTTGCGGTGCACGGGCGGGCGATTTCCGGCCTGTTCGCCGGTATTCTCGGTATCTATGCCTTCACAACCATTCCGCTGGCCGAAGCCTATGCGCTGATCTTTCTCTCACCGCTGTTTGTGACAGTGCTGTCGGCTGTCGTATTGAAGGAAGATATAGGGCCATGGCGCTGGGCGGCCGTTCTGGCCGGCATCGTCGGTGTTCTGCTCGTCGTGCGGCCCGGCTTCAAGGCGCTGGAACTCGGGCACGTCGCAGCCATCGGTGTCGCATTCCTGGCGGCGATGACCATCGTGCTGCTCCGCTCGCTTGCGGGCAAGGAGAAGCGCACCTCGATAATGGGCGTGCTTTTGGTCTACGGCCTCACCTTCAACGGCATTGCCTCGATTCCCGAGTTCGTCATGCCCAATCTGCACCAGTTCGCCGCCTTTGCCTTCATCGGCCTCTGCACGGCGACGGGACAGATAACGCTGCTCGTCGCAACACGTATCGCGCCGGCCAGCCAGATTGCACCCTCGCATTATTCTCAGATCCTCTGGGCCGTGGCGATCGGCATGACTTTCTTCCACGAATATCCAGATGCGATCGCGGTGCTTGGGCTGGGTGTCATCGCCGCATCTGGACTTCTGACGATGATCCGCGAAAGGGTCAGGCTCGGCACAGTTCGCTGGAATCCGTTTTTCCGCAATCGGCTTTGAAGTCATCCATCGATCGGAAACAGTGCGTCAACCGAAGCGCGGCTTGCGGGGTGGGTGCAGACGGCCCCATAAGCTTTTCATCGATAGATGAATGGAGAGCCCAAAATGCTCGTGGATGGAAAGTGGACCGCCGAATGGCACCCGGTGCAGGCGACCGACAAGAAGGGTGGTTTCGTTCGCCAGACATCCGGCTTCCGCAACTGGGTAACGTCTGATGGTTCAGCAGGCCCGACGGGAGAGGGCGGTTTCAAGGCCGAGGCTGGGCGCTATCATCTCTATGTCGCGCTGATTTGTCCATGGGCCTCACGCACGCTGATCGGCCGCAAGCTCAAGAAGCTCGAGGATGTCATTTCGGTCTCAATTGTGGAGCCGGCGCTCTCCGACGAGGGTTGGAAATTCGGCGATTATCCAGGTTCGGATCGCGACGGGCTGAACGGCTTCGCTTATATGCACGAAGCCTATACCAGCGCCGATCCGCATTATACCGGCCGTGCCACCGTTCCGGTTCTTTGGGACAAGAAGACGAAAACCATCGTCAACAACGAATCCGCCGACATTCTCCGCATGCTGAATTCCGGCTTCGGCGATCTGGCCGATAACGACATCGATCTTTATCCGGAAGATCTGCGGGACGCGATTGATGCGCTCAACGACCATATCTATCCCCGCCTCAACAACGGTGTCTACAGAACCGGTTTTGCCACCACCCAGCTTGCCTATGAGGAAGCCTTCGCCGACGTCTTCGCGACACTTCAGGAACTTGAAACTCGCCTGGCATCAGGCGGTCCCTTCCTCTTCGGCGATCGCCTGACGGAAACGGATGTCAGGCTTTTCGTGACGCTGGTGCGTTTCGATGCCGCCTATTACGGCCTCTTCAAGTGCAACCTTCGCCGCATTGCCGACTATCGGGCCCTGCAGGCCTATATGATGCGGGTGCTGAACATTCCGGGCGTGCGTGACACGGTCAATATCGACCACATCAAGCGCGGTTATTATTCGATCAAGGCGCTCAATCCGACCCGGATCGTGCCGGTCGGCCCCGATCTGCCGGGGCTTGACGAGGTTTCCATCGGCGGCACTGTGTGAATATCTAGGCCGGCTTGCCGACCTGATCGAGAAGCCATGCCTGGAAGGCGCGGGCAAGGACATTGTCCTGCCGCCCTTCCGGCAAGGCGACGTAATAGCTCTTGTCGGTTTGCAGTGGAATGTCGAAGACGATTTCGAGACGGCCGGAGACGAGTTCCGCCTCGATCAGATATTTTGGCAGAAGGGCAAAACCGATGCCGCTTATGGCTGCTTCAATGATCATAGAAAACTGGTCGAAACGGCTGCCTCTATAGGCATTCTCCGCCGTTACCCCATTCATCTCCAGCCACTCAGTCCATAGTTTCGGCCGTGTGGTCACGTGTAGCAACGGTTGTCGGTTAAAATCCTCCGGCTCTCTCATTCCCGCGCGCTGAAGCAGAGCGGGGCTGGCGACCGGCACGATCACTTCGTTGCATAAAAAGGTGCAGGTGCCGTGAGCCCAGACCGGCTGGCCGTAATGGATGGCGAGGTCGAAACCTTCCTCATCGAAATCGAAGGGGTGCGAGCGCGAGCCGATGGTGATGGTCATTTCCGGGTTGGCGTCGATGAAGCGGTGAAGACGGGGCATCAGCCATCGGCTGCCGAAGGTTGGCAGGGTGGCGACGGAAAGTGATGCATGCGATGTTCCGGCCGAGACCGCGCGCACCATCAGCTGTTCGGATTGCTGCAACAGGCGCCGCACGTCTGGCAGGAATTTGCGACCCGCTTCCGAAAGGACGACGCGCCGGCGGATGCGTTCGAAAAGCTGCATTCCGGTCTGCGCCTCGAGTTCGCCGATCTGCCGGCTGACCGCACTTTGCGTGAGGTTGAGTTCTTCCGCCGCACGGGTAAAATTCCCATGCCTTGCGGCACACTCGAATGCTTGCAGGGTTACGATATCAGGGACCAGTCTTCTGCGCGGATCCATACCATTCTCGCATCAACTTACCCGCTTTCCTCATTGGAAAAGGGTCATTATGGCCATATATGATTACGGGAAAGAATGGAATGGTGTTTTGCCGGCTTCGACGGAGGCACCGTTTCACAAAATGATAAATTCGGGGAAAGAAGAGCGACGGGAGTTGAAAGCGCCGTATCAAAAACGGCCTTTCCTCCCCTTTGAGCCAAAAAGGATAATTTGACATGGATGCGACCACGAAGCTTGACGTGAAACAGGAAGCCGCGGCCCTGCTCGACAGAATGGGCGTCGCCCGCGATCTTTATACCGGCGGCGATATGGCGTCGTTCAGCCCGGTAACGGGTGAACAGATCGCTAGCCTCAAGACCATTTCGGTCGAGGGTGTCGCAGCCGTGGTCGACAAGGCCGATGCCGCCTTCAAGATTTGGCGCAACGTGCCTGCTCCGCGCCGTGGCGAACTGATCCGGCTTCTGGGCGAAGAACTGCGCTCCTTCAAGGCAGATCTCGGTCGGCTCGTCTCGCTGGAAGCGGGCAAGGTCCCGTCCGAAGGTCTCGGCGAAGTGCAGGAGATGATCGATATCTGCGATTTCGCGGTCGGTTTGTCCCGCCAGCTTTACGGCCTCACCATCGCCACCGAACGCCCCGGCCACCGTATGATGGAAACCTGGCATCCGCTCGGCGTTGTCGGCGTTATCTCCGCTTTCAATTTTCCGGTCGCGGTCTGGTCGTGGAACGCGGCGCTCGCGCTAGTCTGCGGCAATTCGGTGGTCTGGAAGCCATCTGAAAAGACCCCGCTGACGGCACTTGCGGTTCAGGGCATCTTCGAACGTGCCGTAGCCCGTTTTGGCGATGCGCCGGAAGGGCTGTCGCAGCTTCTGATCGGCGACCGCGCCGTTGGTGAAGCATTGGTGGACAACCCCAAGGTTCCCCTGGTTTCTGCAACCGGTTCCACCCGCATGGGCCGCGATGTCGGCCCGCGTCTGGCGAAGCGCTTCGCCCGCGCCATTCTGGAACTGGGCGGCAACAATGCCGGCATCGTCTGCCCGTCTGCCGATCTCGACATGGCGCTGCGCGCCATTGCCTTCGGCGCCATGGGCACGGCCGGCCAGCGCTGCACCACGCTTCGCCGTCTCTTCGTGCATGACAGTGTTTACGACCAGCTCGTGCCGCGTCTGAAAAAGGCCTACGCCTCCGTCTCCGTCGGCAATCCGCTCGAAACATCGGCGCTTGTCGGACCGCTGGTGGACAAGGCGGCTTTCGACGGCATGCAGAAGGCGCTCGAAGCGGCCAAGGCGCATGACGGCGTGGTGAATGGCGGCGGGCGCGTGGATACGGGTGCGCCGGATGCCTATTATGTAAAGCCGGCACTTGTCGAAATGCCTGAACAGGCAGGGCCGGTGTTGGAAGAGACCTTCGCGCCGATCCTTTATGTGATGAAGTACAGCGATCTCGATCAGGCGATTGACGCGCATAACGCCGTTGCCGCTGGTCTGTCGTCGTCGATCTTCACCCGTGACATTCAGGAATCGGAACGTTTCCTGTCCTCGGAAGGCTCGGATTGCGGCATCGCCAACGTCAATATCGGAACCTCGGGCGCGGAAATCGGCGGCGCATTCGGTGGTGAAAAGGAAACCGGCGGTGGCCGCGAATCCGGTTCGGATGCATGGAAGGCCTATATGCGCCGCGCCACCAACACGATCAACTACTCCAAGGCGCTGCCTTTGGCGCAGGGCGTTTCCTTCGATATCGAGTAAATCGCTTCGCAAGTTTGCGCATTCGATAGCGATATTGATCCATCATGCCGGTGCGGCCAGTCCGCACCGGCATTCGTCTGTTAAGCAGGCTTGTTAATGCCTCCTGCGATGATTTGCGGGAAAGAGGCGTCTCTGCGGAATTTTATTCCCGCAATATCGCTGATATTGAATTATCCTCTCTCTATCGTTTTCATCGAAAACCCTAGCATTGCTCCATATCGCAAACCGGCCCCAGGGGGGTCGGCGACAAGGAGCTAAAATGCCAGCCATTACCCGTCGTGCCCTCTCCGCCAGTTTTCTTGTTGCCGCTGCATTATCCGTGCTGCCCTTGCAGGCGCAGGCGGCGGAAGAGCTGAAGATCGGTTATCAGAAAACCGGCCTGCCGGTGATCGCGAGGCAACAGGGCGTCATCGAAAAGGCGCTTGAGGCCAAGGGCGTCAAGGTTTCGTGGGTCGAATTCACCGCAGGCCCGCCGCTGGTGGAGGCCTTGAATGTTGGCTCCATCAATGTCGGCTGGACGGGCGATGCGCCGCCAATCTTCGGTCAGGCCGCCGGTTCGGCCATCGTTTACGTTGCGGCTCTTCCCTCGAACGGTAAAGGTGAGGCGATCTTCACCAAGCCCGAGAGCGGTATAAAGTCGGTTGCCGATCTGAAAGGCAAGAAGGTCGGCGTCGGCAAGGGCACAAGCGCCCACAATCTGCTGGTGGCGGCAATTGAGAAGAACGGCCTGAAATTTAGCGATATCGACGTGGTCTATCTCAGCCCGGCTGACGCGGCGGCAGCCTTTGCCAGCGACAAGATCGACGCCTGGGCCGTCTGGGATCCGTTCTATGCAATTGCCGAGACCCGCTATAAGCCCGTCACTCTGGCCCGCACCAGCGAGGTTCTCAACGTGAGCACCTATTTCCTCGCCAACCGCGACTATGCCAAATCCCATGCCGACACCATCAATATCACGCTTGATGCCCTGGGCGAGGCGGCCAAATGGTCCGCCGCCAACCGCGACAAGGTTGCAGCAGCCCTGCATGAGGTGACAGGTGTACCGCTGGAAGCGCAGACGTTGGCTGCGAACCGTTCGGAATTCGGTATTTCGAAAATCGATGACAAGATCATTGCCAGCCAGCAGGAAACTGCCGACCGCTTTTATCGCCTGGGCCTGATCCCTAAGCAGATCAGCATCAAGGATGCCGTCTGGTCAGGCGCCACCAACTGATCCCGGATACGGAGGGCTTCGCGATGAGCATCAGAAGGCGTATCGAGGCAGGAAGCATCACGGGCTGGTTGCTTCCTGCCATCATTCTTGCCGGCTGGGAGCTTGCTGCCCGCGTCGGCCTCATTTCGGCAAACGTCCTGCCGGCTCCCTCTGCCGTCGCGGAAGCCTTCTGGCGGCTTTTGCTTTCGGGGGAACTCATCGCCAATATCGGCGTCAGCTCCGCTCGCGCTCTGGCCGGTTTCGCCGTTGGCGGCGCGATTGGCTTCATCTTCGGGCTGGCCAACGGACTGTCGCGGTTTTCCCGCAGCTTTACCGACACGACGCTGCAGATGATCCGCAACATCCCGCATCTGGCGCTCATTCCGCTCGTCATCCTCTGGTTCGGCATCGACGAGGAGGCAAAGCTTTTCCTCGTGGCACTCGGAGTGTTTTTCCCCATCTACATCAACACGCTGCTCGGCATTCAGGGGGTCGATCCGCAACTGGTGGAGATGGGGCGTACCTATGGCATGTCGCCCTTCACCCTGTTCCGGCGGGTGATCCTGCCCGGCGCGCTGCCGTCCATTTTCACCGGCCTGCGTTATGCGCTCGGCATCATGTGGCTGACGCTTATCGTGGCGGAAACGATTTCCTCCTCTTCCGGCCTCGGCTACATGGCCATGCAGGCGCGCGAGTTCCTGCTTATCGATGTCGTCGTGCTGTCGATCCTTATTTACGCGCTTCTTGGCAAGCTGGCGGACAGTTTCGCCCGCTTCCTCGAAAGCATCTTCCTGCAGTGGCATCCAGCCTTCAAGAAAGTCTGAGGTAACCCATGTCGACCAGCAATGTTACGACGTTGAGACGCCCCGATGCCCCATCATCCTCCCCTTCCGGGGCAGAGACCAAGGTTGAACAGCGCGGCAAGCAGGACGACAGCAAGGTCGCTTTCAGCTTCCGCAATGTGACCAAGACCTTTGGCGATAAACCGGTTCTGCGCGGCATCGATCTCGATGTGCGGGAAGGCGAGTTTCTGGCTATTATCGGCAAGAGTGGATGCGGCAAGAGCACGCTTTTGCGTATCTTGGCCGGTCTTGATGCGCCCACAAGCGGCACCGTTTCGAAAGACGCATCGAGCCGCACTCGCATGATGTTTCAGGAGCCGCGCCTTCTGCCATGGGAGCGCATCGCAAACAATGTATCCGTGGGCCTGACCGGCATCGCCAAAGGTGAGGCGGCCAACGAGCAGGCGCTTGCCATTCTCGAAGAGGTTGGGCTAAAGGACCGGGCGGGCGAGTGGCCCTATGTCCTGTCTGGAGGCCAGAAGCAGCGCGTGGCGCTGGCACGCGCGCTGGTGGCGCATCCGCAAATTCTGGCGTTGGATGAACCCCTCGGGGCGCTCGATGCGCTCACCCGCATCGAAATGCAGCTTCTGCTGGAGCGCATCTGGCGCAAGCAGAAATTCACCGCCGTTCTCGTTACGCACGATGTTTCGGAAGCCGTCGCACTTGCAGACCGCATCGTCGTGATTGATGAGGGGCGCATCGCCCTTGATCTCGATGTGAAACTGCCGCGTCCGCGCCGACACGGCACCCCGGAATTCGCGCGGCTTGAAGAGCAGGTTCTGAACCAGCTTTTCGGTCGTGGTGAAATCGGTGGGTGATGTGATGGACCGGCAGGGTCGAGACCCTGCCGGAACCAGATAATCAGCCGATGCTCATCAGGCTGGCATTGCCGCCGGCAGCCGTTGTGTTGACGCTGACGGAGACTTCTTCCACCAGCCAGTCGAGATTGTAGGGCTGGGTTTCACGGTCAAGCGCTTCCGTCGTGGCGGCCTGAACCAGAACCAGAGGACCGGGCAGGGCGGCGATTTTCTTGTTGATCGCAACGACACGTTCCGCATCGCCCTCGATCAGCGCGCCGGCGAAGGGGGCGGATTTTTCCCAGCTGTCAGCCCAGGTGATGCGCGAGGTGACGGTTGCCGGCAATCCGTAGATCGACTTTTCCAGCCCCGACGCATTATCGATAACGACCGAGTTGCCGGTGGCAAGCGCTGCCGCAAGCTGGCGATAGAGCCCTTGCTCGGTGGCCGGAATAAGCAGCACCTTGCCGCGCGGATGCAGCGCATAGACGTTGCGTTCGCCGACTGGGCCTGCCAGTTCGGTTTCGAAACCGAGGCCGGAGAGGGCTGCGGCCTGTCTTGCGGCTTCGGCTGCAACGCTCTGGCCGTTTTCATCCAGCCAGCGGGCGAGATCGATAGCCGCCTGGTCCTGCTGGCTGGCAACGCGGTCGATCTTCGGCGCGGTTTGTGTGACGCGGCCGAGATAGAGCGGGCCGCCCGCCTTGGGGCCGGTGCCGGAGAGGCCACGCCCGCCAAAGGGCTGGACGCCGACCACGGCGCCGATGATGTTGCGGTTCACATAGAGATTACCGGCCGCGACGCGCGACAGGACATGCTGGATGGTATCGTCAAGACGCGTATGCAGGCCGAAGGTCAGGCCATAGCCGGTGGCGTTGATCTCGTCGATCAGCCGGTCGAGATTGTCGCGCTTGAACCGGATGACGTGCAGCACCGGCCCGAAGACCTCTTTCTTCAGATCGGCGAGCGATTTCATCTCGATGATTGTCGGTGGCACGAAGGTGCCCTTGCCGGTTTCGCCGGCAAGCGAAATCTGCTCGATCCGGTGGCCGAGTGCCCGCATGTGGTCGACGTGTTTTTCGATGATGCCTTTAGCTTCAGCGGTGATCACGGGGCCGACATCGACGGAAAGGCTATCGGTGCGCCCGATGCGCAGTTCGTGCAGCGCGCCTTTCAGCATCGTCAGGGTGCGGTCGGCCACATCTTCCTGCAGGCAGAGAATGCGAAGCGCCGAGCAACGCTGGCCGGCACTGTCGAAGGCAGAGGCGATGACGTCGGCGACGACCTGCTCGGCAAGCGCTGAGGAATCGACGATCATGGCGTTCTGGCCGCCGGTCTCGGCAATCAGGGGAACGGGCTGGCCGTTTGCGAGAACCCGGCCTGCGAGTTGACCCTGGATGAGCCGCGCCACTTCCGTGGATCCGGTGAACATCACACCCGCCGTGAGCGCTGAGCCGACAAGTGCCGCACCGGTCTTGCCGTCACCTGGCAGAAGTTGCACGGCGTCCTGCGGAACGCCTGCCTCATGCAGCAGGCGCACACCCTGCGCTGCGATCAACGGGGTTTCTTCGGCGGGCTTTGCCAGTACCGGATTACCGGCAACCAGTGCTGCCGTTACCTGGCCGATGAAGATGGCAAGCGGGAAGTTCCACGGGCTGATGCAGACGACCGGGCCGAGCGGTGTCTCGTTGGCCTTGAAGGTCTTCCGGGCTTCCGCTGCGTAATAACGCAGGAAGTCAATCGCCTCGCGCACCTCGGCAATGGCGTTCGGCATGGATTTTCCGGCCTCGCGCATGATGAGGCCAAGCAGGGCCGGCATTTCGGCCTGCATCCGGTCGGCAGCGCGCTCCAGGCAGGCGGCGCGCTCCTCGACCGGCGTGGAAGACCAGTTGGAGGCTGCGGCCCGTTGCATTGCCGCCTCGACATCGGCCTCTGTGGGTTCGGTTACATAACCGACGACATCATTGTGGTCGCCGGGATTGAGGACCGGGCGTGTCTTTCCGCCTGCGTGCGGTGCTGCGGCTTTCCATTCCGTCGTCGCACCTGCCTTAAGGACGTTGTCCAGCGCGGCAAGTGCCGTTTCATTCGAAAGATCGAGGCCGGCGGAATTTGCCCGTTCGGGGCCGAAGAGACCAGCGGGTGCAGCAATGCGGTCGTGCCGTGCGCCGGGAACGGGGTAAGCCTTGACCACGGTGACCGGATCTTCCAGCAGGGAAGCCACCGGCACGGCGGGATCCGCTATGCGGTTGACGAAGGAGGAGTTCGCGCCGTTTTCCAGCAGACGGCGGACAAGATATGCTAGCAGCGTCTCGTGGGTGCCAACAGGCGCATAAAAGCGGCAGGGACGATCGAGCTTCTTCTTGCCGACGACTTCGCTGTAAAGCGGTTCGCCCATGCCGTGCAGGCACTGGAACTCATAATCGCCGAGTTTGAAGTCCGGACCGGCGAGATGGTAGATGGTCGCCATGGACTGGGCGTTGTGGGTCGCAAATTGCGGGAACACGACGTCACGCGCGGCAAGCAGCTTGCGGGCGCAGGCGATATAGGAGACATCCGTGTGCACTTTGCGGGTGAAGACGGGGAAGTCTTCCAGCCCGTCCACCTGTGCGCGCTTGATCTCCGCATCCCAGTAGGCGCCCTTGACAAGACGCACCATGATGCGGCGACCGGCACGTCGGGCGAGATCGATGATGTAGTCGAGAACAAAGGGGCAGCGGCGGCCATAGGCCTGCACAACGAAGCCTAGGCCGTTCCAACCGGCAAGATCCTTGTCGAGCGCCAGTTCCTCCAGAAGATCGAGCGACAGTTCCAGCCGGTCAGCTTCCTCGGCGTCAATGTTGAGGCCGATATCGTATTTCTTGCTGAGCAGCATCAGGGATTTCACACGCGGCAGAAGCTCCGCCATTACCCGCTCTGCCTGCGCACGGGCATAACGCGGATGCAGGGCCGAAAGCTTGATGGAAATTCCGGGGCCACCATAGATGCCACGCCCGGCGGAGGCCTTGCCGATGGCGTGGATCGCGTTTTCGTAGTCCTTGTAATAACGCTCTGCATCCTTGGCGGTGGTCGCCGCTTCGCCGAGCATGTCGTAGGAATATTGGAAACCCTGTTCCTCCAGCGGTTTCGAGCGCTTGATCGCTTCCCCAATCGTTTCGCCGGTCACGAATTGCTCGCCCATCATGCGCATCGCCATATCGACGCCGCGGCGAATGACGGGTTCGCCAGCCCTGGCGATCAGCTTGGTCAGCGCCGCCGAAAGGCCGCTGTCATTGACCGTCGAGGTCAGCTTGCCGGTGATGACGAGACCCCAGGTTGCGGCGTTGACGAACAGCGAGCGCCCGCCGCCAATGTGGGACTTCCAGTCGCCGCGGGCAATCTTGTCGCGGATCAGCGCGTCGCGGGTGGCGGTGTCGGGAATGCGCAGCAGTGCTTCGGCAAGGCACATCAGGGCCACGCCCTCATGGCTGGACAGCGAATATTCCTGCACCAGCCCCTCGACGCCGGTGCCTTTCGTCTTGGCGCGCAACGCCTCGATCAGCTTGGTTGCCGTGGTGCGAATGGCTGCGGCCTGCTCGGGCGTGACGGTCGCAGCATCGATCAGAGGCGCCAGGCACTCTTCCTCTGGGCGGCGGTAAGCGGCGGTAATTGCTTTGCGCAACGGGCTCTGCTCGCGCACGGGCGGTGCAAAATTCTGGAAAATACCGTTCACCGTCTGCTGCGGGTTTACATCGGCTTTGCTTGCACCATCGGCCATTCTGAAAATCCTGAAAAAGCTGTTGAAGACAGACTGTCAGCGGCAGCATGTCCTCCGCTCGCCGCTTGTCATTCTGCTGCGTACAATATCATTGCCGTAAAAATTGCTATGGTCCTATTTTGAGGATAGAACAGGCCATATGAACTTTTATTATTCAAAATTGGCGTTAAATCACATGGCAAATAGTCATAAAACAGACGATCTGGACCACTTCGATCTCAAGATTCTCGAGGCCCTCAGCGAAGACGGGCGCATGTCGGTGCTGCAACTGTCGAAAAGGGTCGGCCTCTCCAAGACGCCGTGCCAGACACGGCTCAAGCGGTTGGTGGATGAAGGTTATATTCTGGGCTTCCGTGCGGTGCTCAATCCGCAGAAACTGGGCGTCGACCATATCGCCTTCGCCGAGGTCAAGCTTTCCGACACACGCGAAAAGGCACTTGAGGAATTCAACACGGCGGTGCGCAAGATCAAGGAGGTGGAGGAATGCCACATGATCGCCGGCGCCTTCGATTATCTACTGAAGGTGCGCACCAGCGATATCCGCAAATACCGAAGGGTGCTCGGCGAAAAAATCTCCAGCCTTCCATCGGTTTCCAACACTTCGACATTCGTCGTGATGCAGTCGGTCAAGGAGACCGGTATCTGACAAAGCGGCGAAGAAAAACGGGCAGGCACGAGCCTACCCGTCTAATGCTTTGCGAATTCTGCCAGCTCAGCGCGCGGTGGCTGCGGCGGTAACGGCGCTCATCTGCGCGTCAGGACCGAACTCGTTTTCGTTTTCGATGCCGAGAAGTTCCTGCAGGCGCAATCGCGCGCGGCTGACACGGCTCTTGATCGTGCCAACCGGGCAACCGCAAATCTCGGCTGCTTCTTCGTAAGCAAAGCCGGAGGCGCCAATCAGCAATATCGCTTCGCGCTGATCGTCGGGCAATTTTGCAAGTGCCGTACGAAAATCCTGAAGATCTACCGAACCATGCTGTTCTGGCGGCACCGACAGGCGCGAGGTGTAAACCCCGTCGGTATCCTGTACTTCGCGGCCGGACTTGCGAATCTGGCTGTAGAATTCGTTACGCAGGATCGTCACCAGCCATGCGCGCATGTTGGTTCCGGGCTGGAAACTCTCCTGTTTCGCCCAGGCCTTCATGATCGTATCCTGCACGAGGTCGTCAGCGCGATCCCTCGAACGGATGAGTGAGATCGCGAATGCGCGCAGGTTTGGCAGTGCCGCCAGCATTTCCCGTTTGAAATTGTATTCTGTCTGCTCCGGCTCTTTCGCCATCATTCCCCCGAAGCCTTGTCTTTGGCTCTGTTTTCGGCTTCATCGAGTTTCTCGAGAAGATCGAGGAATTTGTCAGGGATGCCTTCTTCCTGAACAGCATCGTAGAGTTCCCTGAGCTTGCGGGAAATCACCGCACGTCCAGAGTGCGGGACCTGAGGGTTGGCCGGATTGTCCGGAGAATCTTGGTCCGATTGAAATATGTTCATAACGTCCGGTATTCCTTTTGTGTCGTGGCAAGAATGCGCGATGAAAAAAATAGTTCCGGCGATCCGGAACTTTTTTTATGATGCGCACGTTGCTATCGTGGGTTTGCGTTGCAGACCGCATGAAAGGGGAGAATTCCATGTCAGTTTCTACACGCATCGCACCGCACCTGCCATATCTGCGCAGGTTCGCGCGTGCCGTTTGCGGCTCTCAATCCACTGGCGATGCCTATGTTGCAGCAACACTTGAAGCTCTGATCGCCGATATCAGCATCTTCCCGCCGACAAGCAACGATCGGGTTTCGCTTTATCAATTGTTCGTATCGATTTTTAGTTCCGTCACGATCAATATAAAGGCCGATGAAAACCTGTCAGGTTGGGAAAAGCGCGCTTCCGCCAACCTCTCTGCGGTACCAGCGCTCGCCCGCCAGGCTTTCCTTCTGACCACGGTCGAAGAGTTCACAGCTTCGGAAGCAGCAGAGGTTCTGAGGGTAACTGAAGCCCAGATCGGCCAGCTGATCGATGAGGCGGCCTCTGAAATCGCCCGTCAGGTTGCCACCGATATCATGATTATCGAGGACGAACCTCTGATCGCCATGGATATCGAGCAGATGGTCACCGATCTCGGCCATCGCGTTACGGGTATTGCCCGCACGCATGCGGAGGCGATCGATCTCTTCAACCGCACGCAGCCGAAGATGATCCTTGCCGACATCCAGCTTGCAGACGGTAGCTCCGGGCTTGATGCCATGAAGGAGATCCTTCAGATGACGTCTCTGCCGGTGATCTTCATTACAGCCTTCCCTGAGCGTCTTTTGACGGGTGAGCGGCCCGAGCCGACATTCCTCGTTACGAAGCCGTTCAACCCGGACATGGTGAAAGCGCTTATCAGCCAGGCGCTGTTTTTCAACGAAAGCTCTCGCGTCGCGGCGTGAAATTTGCCGAAACCGTAGACTGTCCGGGAACAACTACGGTACCCGGACGTTCGCGGTTACGGTCGTGAGGTGATCTCACGGCTTTTTGCAGGGAGATGAATTTGCATCGGCTGGCATGGCATAACGCGGAGAGGAACGAGAGCGAGCTACACGATTCGCTCGTCCTCGCTTTGCTCGATTCGGGCGAGACAGTCATGTTACAAGACTGGAACCGCGAGTATATATTCGTGGCCAATCTGCCGGATGTGTGGCGTCTGCCGACCGATAGCCATCCCACGGATGAAAATGTGTTTGGCACCGATCTTTCAGAGCGGCTTGCCGAACTTAAAAAAGATATGAATGTGGTGGGCAGTCGGGGCATGCTGGAAGTTAATGCCGGCAATGACCGGGTTTTCCAGTTCCAGATCCATTCCACCTTCAACCAGGCGAAGCAGGCGGTGATGAAAACCACCATTCGCGAGGTGACGGCGGAACGGCGGCGCGAGCAGCTTTTGCGCTCGCTGCTGCGCGAGGTCAGCCACCGTTCCAAGAACCTCCTGGCGATCATCCAGAGCCTTGCGGGCCAGACGGCCCGTTTCAGCCTCACCAAGGATGATTTTCTGCGCAAGTTTCGGGGCCGGTTACACGCTCTTGCCCAAAGTCAGGATCTCATCACGGATTCCGACTGGAGAGGTGCTCGCATATTCGAGCTTCTTCGCCAGCAATTCGATCTCTATGTGCCGGAATATCCTAATCTCATCCACATGGAAGGTGAAAACCTGCTGCTCAATCCGAATGGAGCGCTTTATATCGGTCTGGCTTTCCATGAGCTGGTCGTCAATACGGTCAGCCACAGCGGCAATCTCGCCTATCATCCGCCAATCTCGCTGCAATGCCGACAGGAAGGCGATTTTTGTATCGTTGAGTGGATAGAGCCGATCATGCCATCGAAAGAGCCGGCGCAGGCGAGGCGCGGCAGTTTCGGCAGCGTCGTGCTGGAAAAGGTCGTTCCATCCGCACTGGGCGGGAGTGCCGAATATCACCTCACGCCGGAGCGGATCGTCTACCGGCTGAAATTTCCTTCCGGGGACGTCACCGACATTTGAAATTTCGAAATAATGGCCCTCGGCTGGAGACCTGCCTCATAGGCAGTACTTCGGCCATTTTTGCGAGAACGCAATAAAAAAGCACGGCCCATGAAAGAGCCGTGCTTTTTTTATATGACAGGTTTTCAGGGGTGAAACCTGTTTATTGTCAGCCAAGCTTCAGGCGGGGACGGGGGAATTGCTTGGCCTGCAGTAAAAATGCATCCGCCCTAATTCGGTTCCACTAAAACGTATTTTTTTTGCGGAGGGCGAAATTAGCTGCTTTTCGTCTGCAGGTACGGGGATCCAGCACGCCATTTTTCAAATCGGGCCTGCCTGATCGGGTCGCTTGGGTATAAAATAGCGCATCGGCGCTTCAAGCGACCATTCGAACCCGGTTTCGCGATACTCCGTCACCACCTGTCCGCCGAATGCGCCTTCCGCATGCCTTTTGATTACCGTGGTACCAAAGCCCTTGCGGCTTGGTTCCTTCGCCGGCGGCCCGCCCGTTTCGGTCCAGACGATATAAATCATCTGACGTCCATCTTTTTCGAGCGGCTTCCAGCTCACCGTGATTTTTCCGAGCGCAACCGACAGGGCGCCATATTTGATGGAATTTGTCGTCAGCTCATGCACCACGAGCCCGAAATTTTGCGCCGCTTCCGGAGAAAGCATGAAATCGTCCCCAGACAGCTCGAAGCGTTCCGAAACGGTGCCGAAAACGTCGAGGTGGGTCTCGATCAGCTTACGGATCGGCAAGCCCTGCCATTGAACCTCCGCCAATGCCCGGATCGACATTCCGAGACCGCGCAGGCGGTGGTCCACCTCTTTCTGGAATTCCGGGATGCTTTTGTTTTCCCGCCCCAATTGCCGGATCATTGCCTGAACCAGCGTCAGAATATTCTTGGAGCGGTGAACCAGTTCGTGCAGCAGAAGTTGCAGCCGTTCTTCCGACTGGCTTCTGTCGAAGGAAGCATTGGAGAGCGCGACGGCGACCTGGTTGGCTTCCTTGATCTTGGTATCGACGGGCGCCACGATCTCGCCTTCACCGATGCGTTCAGCCATGAGCGTGAGATCGCGAATGGAACTGCGCAATTGCCGGCCGACCAGATAGGCGCCGCCGATGGCGATGAGCACCAGCATCGTGCTGCCGATCATCATTTGCCGCCACGTGTCGACCAATGCTGCCTGACTTGCGGCAAGTGGCCCCCACATCACGGTTCGCCATTGCCAGCCCGGCAATTGGGCATAGGCAAAGAGGTTGCCCTTGTCGTCGAAGAAATTGCCGCTGAAGGCCTGCATTTCTGAAAGAATGGCGGGGCTGGCAAATGGCTTGCCCACTTCCACCCCATTCTGCGCACTGGAAACGACAACACGATTGTTACCGTCGATAATGGCGACCGCCCAGTTGCGCGGCAGGTTTTCCGTGGGAATGAGCCGGCTCAGGTCACTTGTATTCTGCGTCAGGATCAGGGCATCTCCGGCGGACCCCAGATTGGGGTCGAGCGGCAAGGTAACGTTGAACACCCACTCCTTGCTCGTCGCGCCGAAAAACATGTCCGAAACGGTGATCCGACGGGATTCGATTGCCTTGGCCAGATTGGCCTCGGCCGGCACCTTGCTGAGAGGCTGGCCAAATGACACCCGGGTATTGAGATACTGTTCGCCTTCCTTGGTAGCCAGAATGGCGTACAGGCCCTCCCGTTTCAGGCTTTCGGCAACACGTCCCTGAAAAGCGGCGAGATTGCCATTCTCGAGTTCCGGGAATTGCGACAGCAGATTGAGGGAGGTGGCGATTTCCTGCAGGCGCCTATCGATGTTGCGGCTGACGACCCTGACATCCTCGATCGTCTCCCGTTGCAGGTCGTCGCGCTTTTCGCTTTCAAGGCGCAGCATCAAGTAGCCGCCGAAAAGGATAAGCGGCAGGGTGATGACGGTTGCCATCACCACCAGATAGGTGCCGATGGAGGCCGTCGGAAAAAAATTCGCACTGCGTCGACGTAAAGCCGAGAACGTGTTTTTCAGTTTTTTGCCGGGTTGAGGCATGCAAAAACTCCGGCAGTTACGGCATTGTTACGTCAAGGATAATACCGCGCCATCCTCCTTTAGCAATGCCTGATTTTTTCGTTCGGGAGCCGCAAAATGTCGCAATCGCGTCTATGCGACTGAAAAAATCGGAACCATTTCAATGGTCAGCCCGTTTGCAAAGCGAACCGGTCATGGAGTGGAAAGCGAAATTCGTCACCGCCCGGCCAGTCGAAAACGATGAAAGGAAGGTACGAAAATGGCAAAGAAACTTACGATACTCGTCACCGCCGCCCTGATGGGCACGACGGCTTTCGCGCCGCTTGCCATCGCCCAGGGTACAACCCAGCCAGCACCGGCAAATCCGAGTGCTCAGACCGAACCGGCAACGCCTCCCGCCACCCCGATGGCGCCGGCGGCTCCTCTGGCCAATGATAGCGCGGCCGCGACGACGGGCGGTGCTTACATCACCCAGCAGGGCGAAACGCAGATCAGCGCCAATGATTACATCGGCAAGTCGGTTTATACCGCAGCCGACGAGAGCATCGGTAACGTCACCAACCTCATCATGGAAAAAGACGGTGGTCTCGTCGCAGCCGTGATTGGTGTCGGCGGTTTCCTCGGTATCGGTGCCAAGGATGTCGCGGTGCCTATGGACAAGGTAACGATGACCCGCAACACGCAGGACGGCACCATTCGCCTGACGACGACCGAAACGGCGGAAACGCTGAAGGCTGCTCCGGAATTCAAGACGCTGGAACAGCAGGCCAGCGAAAAGAGCGCGGCAACGCCTGCAGCTCCGGACAGCACCACCACGTCCGCCACCAAGCCCTGATCCCCTTACCTGGGAGGCAGGAGCGGGATCGACCTCAACAGGCGTCCCGCGAGAGACACCGGCCATTGGCCGGTGTCTTTTTGTTTTAAATTGCGTTCGCTCAGTCCCCGGCGTTGCGCGAGGAATGCCAGGCCCAGGCGGATTTGATGATATCAGACAGGGAATAACGCGGCTCCCAGCCCAACACCGCCTTTGCCTTGTCGTTATTGGCGACAAGGGTGGTGGAATCGCCATCGCGGCGGTCGGTATATTCCACCGGGAAGGGGCGGCCGGATACGTCCGAAATCGCCGCCAGCAACTCTTTCACAGTCGTGCCGGTGCCGGTGCCAAGGTTGAGTTCAACCGTTTCACCGCCCGCCAGCAGATAGTCCACTGCCCGCACATGGGCGTCGGCAAGATCGAGAATATGGATGTAGTCACGCACGCAGGTGCCGTCGCGGGTGTCATAATCCGTGCCGAACACCTTGAAGCCCTGACGCCGACCGAGTGCCGCCTCGATGGCGAGCGGGATTGCGTGGGTTTCCGGCTTGTGCCATTCGCCGATGCGGCCTTCGAAATCTGCACCTGCGGCGTTGAAATAGCGCAGCATCACCGAGCGCAGCCCCTTATAGGTGCTGTAATCCTTCAGCGCCTGCTCGACTACCCATTTGGTGCGGCCGTAAGGGTTGATCGGCGCCTGGCGGTGCGTCTCGTCAATCGGCACCTGTTCCGGCAAACCGTAGGTGGCGCAGGTGGAGGAGAAAACAAATGCCGTGACCCCGGCATCGATGGCGGCAGACAGCAGGTTGAGCGAACCGATGACGTTGTTGTCGTAGAAGGCCACGGGTTGCTTTACCGATTCGCCGACTTCAATCAGCGCCGCAAAGTGGAGTACGGCCTCCGGCTGGTGCCTGGCGAAAACCTCGTCCAGCCGCGCGCGGTCGCGAATATCGCCCTGCTCGAAGGGTCCCCAGCGGACGAATTCCTCATGTCCATTGGACAGATTGTCGAAAACGACCGGTTCATATCCCCGCTCAGACAGGAGAAGGCAGGTATGCGAACCGATATAGCCGGCACCGCCGACGACAAGGACTTTCTTCTTCATCAATCGCCTTTCAGAAAAAACGGGACGTGCGGGAGACTGTATTTCACTTTGTTCAAATAAGGGCGGCGTGGCACTGAGCACCATCAACCAGTCTATCCATCGCGGGTAACATAAAAAAAACTGCGCATCCATGGTCTGGATGCGCAGCAGCAAATGAGAGTTTGACGAAGAGCCTTAAACGCGCCCGAAGGCGTGCCTATTTCTTTTTCCTGGTGTTGGCTCTGGTTGCCAGAAAGCCGGCAGCCATGGCAACGGCGAGCGTCGCGTAGGGGCGCGCCTGGATCGCCAGCGTCAGCAGTGATTGCAGCGCCAGAGGTGCTGCGGTCAAGGGAGCCGCCGTCAAGGATGCGACGGGTCGTCTTGCGGCATAGGCTCTCGGACGTTTGACGATCGCAAGCGCCACCAGCATGATGACACCAAGCAGAAACGCCGTACCGGCTACCACAAGCGCGGCCGGCCCCGCGCCGACATGCCGGGCAAGATAGATGGACCCCGCCACGACAGCCGCTACGAAGGCGATCAGGAAGAATATCCCGGTCAGCACCCAAAGGATTATCGTGGCGCGCAGGCGCCGCGTCACGACGCGTCCTTCACGCTGGGTGTCTCCCAGATAGACCAGCAATGCCTCAAGCATGATGCGGCCTTATCGACGTGTGAGGAGGGCGAGCACGAAACCGACACCAACGGCGATGCCGAGGGACTGCAGCGGGTTCTTCTGGACCTGATCCGTCAGATTGTCGTTCAGCGAGGAAATTTCGTTGCGAACGCTGTCGGCCATCTCGCCGGAAGCGGTCAGTGCGTCGTCGGCCACGCGGGCGGCCTGCGCCTTCAGTTCATGCGAGGCTCCAACGCCCAGCGCCTTAACGCTCTTGGCAAGATTTGCCAGATCTTCGCGAAGTTGGGCAAGCTGTGCTGCCACATCGGCTGCATCGCCGTTTTCGAGGGATTGCTGGATCTTGTCGTTGACGCTGCTACGCACGCTTGCCATGGGTGAAGTCCTTCCTGGAACATCGTTGATGGAAATGGCGTCAGGTCAAAAAGACTGCCGCCGCGGATGAATGCCGACGCTTACGAACTTTCGTTGCGGCAGCCGTAAACCCGATTGTCCGCCATTCAAACGCGCCGATGCCCGCTTGGTTCCGCGGCTTGGCGAGTTTTCTCCCGCGGATTTTGCGGCGGGGGCAATTTTCCGGGAATTCGGTGCCGGACATTTGTTTTCCTGTAACAAGCATCATATAAGGCCCATCATCCAGACGGACCTTGACTTCAATCAATATGTGAAACGCCATGCTTCAGACGCCCTATTACCTCATCGACAAGACAAAACTTCTTCGCAACATGGAGAAGATTGCCTATGTGCGGGAAAAATCCGGCGCCAAGGCGCTTCTGGCGCTGAAGTGCTTTGCAACATGGTCCGTTTTCGATTTCATGTCGCAATATATGGACGGCACCACCTCGTCGTCGCTTTATGAAGTACGTCTGGGCCGCGAGAAATTCAGTGGCGAAACCCACGCCTATTCCGTCGCTTATGCCGACTACGAAATCGACGAGGTGATTTCGAACGCGGACAAGATCATCTTCAATTCCATCAGCCAGCTTGAGCGCTTTGCAGAAAAGGCCTCCGGTATCACCCGGGGTCTGCGCCTCAATCCGCAGGTCAGCTCTTCGAGCTTCGATCTTGCCGATCCCGCACGTCCCTTCAGCCGTCTCGGCGAATGGGATGTCGCCAAGGTCGACAAGGTCATGGACCGGATTTCTGGCTTCATGATCCACAACAATTGCGAAAACGGCGATTTTTCGTTGTTCGACCGCATGTTGACGCAGATCGAAGAGAAATTCGGATCGCTCCTGTCGCGTGCGGAATGGGTCAGCCTCGGCGGCGGCATCCATTTTACCGGCGACAACTATCCGCTCGACCAGTTCTGCGATCGCCTGGCGGCCTTTTCGGAAAAATACGGCGTTCAGGTCTATCTTGAGCCCGGCGAAGCGTCGATCACCAAGAGCACGACGCTTGAAGTGACGGTTCTCGACACGCTGTTCAATGGCAAGAACCTCGCCATCGTCGACAGCTCCATCGAAGCGCATATGCTTGACCTCCTGATCTACCGCGAAACCGCCAAGGTTTTGCCGAACGAGGGCGAACATCCCTACATGGTCTGCGGTAAATCCTGCCTTGCCGGCGATATTTTCGGCGACTTCCGGTTCGACAAGGAGCTGAAGGTCGGTGATCGTATCTCCTTTGAGGATGCGGCCGGCTACACCATGGTCAAGAAGAACTGGTTCAATGGCGTGAAGATGCCGGCGATTGCCATCAAGGAACTCGACGGCAGCGTGCGTGCCGTTCGCGAATTCGACTTTGCCGATTTCGAGCAAAGCCTGTCTTAAACCCTGTTTTAACATGAAACGAAGCTGATCCCTGCGGGGAAAAGGAGGCATCACCTGAAATGAAGAAGAACGTTCTGATCATCGGCGCCGGTGGCGTAGCACAGGTCGTGGCGCATAAATGCGCCCAGAACAGCGATGTATTGGGAGACATTCATATTGCGTCACGGACTTTTGAAAAGTGCCGCAAGATTGTCGAGTCCGTACGCGAAAAGAAGAGCCTCAAGACAGATGTGAAACTTGAGGCCCATGCGCTTGACGCGATGGATATCGAGGCGACGAAAGCCTTGATTACGAAAACCGGCGTAGAGATCGTCATCAACGTCGGTTCGGCTTTCGTCAACATGTCCGTTCTTCGTGCCTGCATGGACACGGGTGTTGCTTATATGGATACGGCGATCCACGAGGATCCCACCAAGATTTGCGAGGCGCCGCCGTGGTACGGAAACTACGAGTGGAAGCGCGCTGCCGAATGCAAGGAAAAGGGCGTAACGGCACTGCTCGGCGTCGGTTTCGATCCCGGCGTGGTCAATGCCTATGCCCGCCTTGCCAAGGATGAATATTTCGACAAGGTCACTTCGGTCGATATCGTCGATATCAATGCCGGCAGCCATGGCCGCTGGTTCTCCACCAACTTCGATCCGGAAATCAACTTCCGCGAATTCACCGGTGTCGTCTATTCCTGGCAGAATGGCCAGTGGCAGACGAACCAGATGTTCGAGGTCGGCCAGGAATTCGATCTGCCGGTTGTCGGCAAGCAGAAGGCCTATATGACCGGCCATGACGAAGTGCATTCGCTATCCAAAAACATGGATGGCGCCGATGTGCGCTTCTGGATGGGCTTCGGCGATCACTACATCAACGTCTTTACCGTGCTGAAGAACCTCGGTCTTCTCTCCGAAAAGCCGGTCAAGACTGCCGAAGGTCTGGAAGTCGTGCCGTTGAAGGTGGTCAAGGCCGTATTGCCGGATCCGTCTTCGCTTGCACCCGACTATGTCGGCAAGACCTGCATCGGCGATGTCGTCAAGGGCATCAAGGATGGCAAGGAACGCGAAGTCTTCATCTACAACGTGGCCGACCACAAGGAAGCCTACGAGGAAGTTGGATCGCAGGGCATTTCCTACACCGCCGGCGTTCCTCCGGTCGCCGCCGCCATGCTGATTGCCACCGGCGAGTGGGATGTGAAGCAGATGGCCAATGTGGAAGAACTGCCACCGCAGCCTTTCCTGAACCTTCTGAACAAGATTGGCCTTCCAAGCCGTATCAAGGACGAAAACGGCGACCGCGCCCTGACGTTCTGATCCATCAAGACAATAAAAAGCCCCGCAAAAGCGGGGCTTTTTTTGTGATGAAGTTTGCCAGTTACTTGGCATCATCCTCGGCCTTAAGCCGAGGATTTACCGCACGGTACTGACCCGCGCATCAGCCCTTTGCCGGCTTCGGTCCGCGCTTTTCGAAAGGCCGGTCCTTCTTGCCTTCGAATTTGGGCTTGTCGCCGAAGGTCTTTTTCTTTTTCCAGGGCTTGTCGTCGCCCTTGCGGTCGTCGGCTGCGCCGCCAGCATTATTGGGTTTGTTGAACTTCCGCTGAGCCGTGGCCGGGCGGGTGTCCTCACGAACACTGCCGGTCATTTCCGGCTTGCCTTCCAGCGCCTTCAGACGAATGCCCTTTTCGAGCATCATGTCCTTGCCGATGGCGGAGGTGAAACGATCAACGGCATCGGCCGCCAGTTCCACGAAGGTCTCCGTCTGCTGCATGCGGATGGCGCCGATATCCTGACGGGTGATCTTGCCGAAGCGGCAGAGCATGGGGATGAGCCAGCGCGGTTCGGCGCTCTGCTTGCGGCCCACCGAAAGCGAAAACCAAGCGCTGTCGGAAAAGTCGGAACGTTCGCGGCGCGGCGCGTCGTTTTCAGGGGTTTCGAAGCTGTCGCGGCGCGGTTTGCGGGTATTGTCCAACGCGACTTCGGTGATGTCTTCCGGGGCGGAACGTCCGGCGTGATAAAGGCGCACGAAGGCGGCTGCTACTTTTTCCGCGCCATGCTGCTCGAGCAGCTGCTTGACGAAATCACGCTCGTCATCGGCCACGGCCTCGGTGAGAGCCGGATCGGCCAGGAGACGGGCACCGTCGCGTTCAACGATCTCTTCGACCGAAGGCGGGCGAACCCATGCTGCGCTGACCTTGGCACCTTCCAGAAGGCGTTCGGCCTTGCGGCGCTGGTTGACAGGCACCACGATGGCGCTGACGCCCTTTTGCCCGGCGCGGCCGGTACGGCCGGAACGGTGGAGAAGCGTTTCCGAATTGGTCGGCAGGTCGGCGTGGATAACCAGTTCGAGACCAGGCAGGTCGATGCCGCGTGCAGCAACGTCAGTCGCCACGCAAACCCGGGCGCGACCGTCACGCATTGCCTGAAGCGCATGCGTGCGTTCGTTCTGGGTCAGTTCGCCTGAAAGCGCCACGACGGAAAAGCCGCGATTGTTCAGACGGGCCGTCAGATGGTTTACGGCCGCACGTGTGGAGCAGAAAACGATGGCGTTGCGGGCTTCGTAAAAGCGCAGCGCATTGATGATGGCGTTTTCGCGGTCGGAGCCGGTCACCAGCAAGGCGCGGTATTCGATGTCCACATGCTGCTTCTGTTCTGAGGCGGTGGCGATGCGAACGGCGTTCTTCTGGTAGCTTTCGGCAAGCTTGGCGATGCTGCGCGGAACGGTGGCCGAGAACATCAGCGTGCGGCGGTTATCCGGCGATTCTTCCAGAATGAATTCCAGATCTTCGCGGAAGCCGAGATCGAGCATCTCGTCGGCCTCGTCCAGTACCACGGCGCGTAGCGACGACAGATCGAGCGCGCCGCGCTTGATGTGGTCGCAGAGGCGGCCGGGGGTGCCGACGATAATATGCGCGCCTCGCTCCAGTGCGCGTCGTTCGCTGCGGATATCCATCCCGCCAACACAGGACGCAATCGATACGCCGGCGAATTCATAAAGCCATTCCAGCTCGCGCTTGACCTGCATGGCCAGTTCGCGGGTAGGCGCAATGGCGAGTGCCAGCGGCGCGGAAGCCTGGCCGAAACGGGTGTTTTCCGACAGTAGCGTGGTCGCGAGCGCAATGCCGAAGGCAACTGTCTTGCCGGAGCCGGTCTGCGCGGAAACCAGCGCGTCCTTGTCGGCGAGTTCCGGCGAAAGCATGGCCTTCTGCACGGGGGTCAAATCTTTGTAGCCGCGTTTTTCCAACGCCTGCGCGATCGCCGGGGCGATACCCTGGGTGTCTGTCATCTACCGTCTTTCGGATATGAAGCTGCCTGCATCCGCCCGAAACCAATAGGTCCTAAAGTCTCCGGGGCAGCCGATGCAGGCCATTACGGCCATTTGGCCGGTTGCATTGCCGCGCTCCATACTGCGAATAGGCCCGTTTGTACAGTGCACTGCGGTACGCTCTTTCACAGCGCCGCATGCGGTCGCCCATTCCATCCCGACATCTTCTTTCGCCGGGGCTATAAAAAAAGGCGTACCGCATGGTTCATAAACGGCATTGCGTGCCCCCCGCCTTTTCGCTAAGAGACCCGCAACTTGAGGCTCTTTATCAAAAAGAGCCGACTGGGTTTGTTCTTGTCCGCACCTGAAAAACGGCTGGCGGAAAAAAGGGATGGTACTGGTCAAGGCTATGGCTCGCATTGTCATGAAATTCGGCGGCACGTCCGTCGCGAACCTCGAACGCATTCACAATGTCGCACGGCATGTGAAACGCGAAGTGGATGCCGGCCATGAAGTGGCCGTGGTCGTTTCCGCCATGTCCGGTAAAACCAACGAGTTGGTGGACTGGGTGCAGAATGCTGCGAAGGTGGCTGGCGCCAACGCCGCCTCCTTTTACGATGCACGCGAATATGACGCGGTCGTTGCATCCGGCGAGCAGGTGACATCGGGTCTTCTGGCGATAACGCTGCAATCCATGGGCATCAATGCGCGCTCATGGCAGGGCTGGCAGATTCCGATCCGCACAGACAACGCACATGGTGCCGCCCGCATTCTGGAGATTGACGGTTCGGATATCGTTCACCGCATGGGCGAGGGCCAGGTTGCCGTTGTTGCCGGTTTCCAGGGCATCGGCCCGGATAACCGCATTGCGACGCTCGGTCGCGGCGGTTCGGACACATCAGCCGTTGCCATCGCCGCCGCCGTCAAGGCGGACCGTTGCGATATCTATACCGATGTCGATGGCGTCTATACCACCGATCCGCGCATCGAGCCCAAGGCTCGCCGCATGAAGAAGATCGCTTTCGAGGAAATGCTCGAAATGGCGTCTCTCGGTGCGAAGGTTCTGCAGGTTCGCTCCGTCGAGCTTGCCATGGTACACAAGGTGCGCACCTTCGTTCGCTCCAGCTTCGAGGATCCCGATGCGCCGGGCATGGGCGACCTCATCAACCCGCCCGGTACTTTGATTTGTGACGAGGAAGAAATCGTGGAACAGGAAGTCGTAACCGGCATCGCCTATGCCAAGGATGAAGCACAGATCTCGCTGCGCCGCGTGGCCGACCGTCCGGGCGTCTCCGCCGCGATCTTCGGGCCACTGGCCGAAGCGCATATCAATGTCGACATGATCGTGCAGAACATCTCCGAAGATGGGTCGCGCACCGACATGACCTTCACCGTTCCTTCTGGCGACGTTGCCAAGGCTCTGCGCGTTCTGGACGAGAACAAGGCCCAGATCGGCTTTGACGTTGCGCAGAACGAGACCGGCCTTGCCAAGGTTTCGGTCATCGGTATCGGCATGCGCAGCCATGCCGGCGTTGCTGCCAGCGCCTTCAAGGCGCTTGCCGAGAAGAACATCAACATCAAGGCCATCACCACCTCCGAGATCAAGATTTCGATCCTGATCGACGGTGCCTATGCCGAACTGGCCGTTCGCACTTTGCATTCTGCTTACGGTCTCGATAAGAACTAAGTTCGAGACATCGGTTCCCGATGCTCCGATTCTTCGGGGTTGCGTTTTTCCGATGTGGCGTTTCATGAAAGCGTGTCCCTTGCGGGACGCGCTTCTCGCGCTATAAATTTTTTAAATGACGTTTTGATTCTCGAATATTATGACATTCGGATCGGAAGCGTCGGGGAGCAAACGCGATGAGAGACCTTTCTGCAGGTCCGCGCGTCCTGCTAAAGCGGCTGCGCGAAATGATGGCGGAGCACCTTGAGCCGCAGGACCGTCTGGACCAGATCGTCCGTCAGATAGCCAGCAACATGGTGGCGGAGGTTTGCTCGGTCTACGTGCTGCGTTCCGACAGCGTGCTGGAGCTTTACGCTACCGAAGGTCTCAACAAGGATGCCGTGCATCTTGCCCAGCTGAAAATGGGGCAGGGTCTTGTCGGTACCATTGCCGCTTCCGCCCAACCTCTCAATCTTTCCGATGCGCAGGCGCATCCGGCTTTCCGCTATCTTCCTGAAACCGGTGAGGAAATTTATCATTCCTTCCTCGGCGTGCCGATTTTGCGCTCCGGTCGCACTCTTGGCGTTCTTGTGGTCCAGAACAAGGTCAGCCGAACATACCGGGAGGATGAAGTTGAAGCGCTCGAGACAACCGCGATGCTCATCGCTGAAATAGTGGCGAGCGGTGAATTGAAAAAGATCACCCGCCCCGGTGTGGAGCTGGACCTGACGCGTGCCGTTTCCATTGATGGCGATGCTTATGGCGAAGGCATCGGTCTTGGTCATGTCGTGCTGCACGACCCCCGAATCGTTGTCACCAATCTGCTGAATGAGGATGCCGATACCGAAATCCTGCGTCTTGCCGACGCGATCGGTTCGCTGCGCCTGTCGATCGACGACATGTTGCAGCGCCGCGACGTCCCGACCGAAGGCGAGCATCGCGAGGTTCTCGAGACCTACCGCATGTTCGCCCACGATCAGGGCTGGGTGCGGCGCATGGAAGAAGCTATCCGCAACGGCCTGACGGCGGAAGCTGCGGTCGAGAAAGTGCAGAGCGACACAAAGGCGCGCATGATGCGCCTGACTGATCCCTATCTTCGCGAGCGCATGCATGATTTCGACGATCTTGCCAACCGGCTGCTGCGCCAGCTGATCGGTTTCGGCGGTCGAAGCCCCGAGCATGATTTCCCGCTGGACGCCATCGTTCTGGCGCGCGCCATGGGTGCCGCCGAATTGCTGGATTACCCGCGTGAGAAATTGCGCGGCCTGGTGCTCGAAGACGGTGCGGTGACGAGCCACGTCGTCATCGTGGCGCGCGCCATGGGCATTCCGATCATCGGGCAGGCGACAGGCATCGTCGCCCTCGCTGAAAATAACGATCCCATCATCATCGACGGCGATGACGGCCAGGTGCATTTGCGCCCGATGTCGGATTTGCAGCGCGCCTATGAGGAAAAGGTGCGCCTGCGTGCCAAGCGCCAGGAGCAGTTCCGCGCGCTTCGCAATGTCGAGCCGATCACCAAGGATGGCCAGAAGGTCAACCTCAAGATGAATGCGGGTCTTCTCGTAGACCTGCCGCAGCTCGAGGAATCCGGCGCCGATGGCATCGGCCTGTTCCGCACCGAGCTGCAGTTCATGATCGCCTCCAACATGCCCAAGGGCGAGGAGCAGGAAGCGTTCTATAGGTCCGTCTTGCGGCAGGCCAAGGGCAAGAGCGTTACCTTCCGCACGCTGGATATTGGCGGCGACAAGGTCGTTTCCTATATGCGCGGCCAGGAAGAGGAAAACCCGGCGCTCGGCTGGCGGGCGATCCGCTTGTCGCTCGACCGCCCAGGTCTGATGCGCACGCAGATGCGCGCGCTTCTGCGTGCTGCCTCAGGTGCTGAACTACGCATGATGTTGCCGATGGTGACGGAGGTTTCCGAAATCCGCGCGGCTCGCGATCTGCTTCAGAAGGAAGTGCAGCATCTTTCGAAATTCAGCCATGCGCTTCCGAAAAAGCTGCAATTTGGTGCGATGCTGGAAGTACCTTCGCTGATGTGGCAGCTCGATGAGCTGATGCAGGAAGTGGATTTCGTCTCCGTCGGTTCGAACGACCTGTTCCAGTTTTCGATGGCGGTCGATCGCGGCAATGCAAGGGTTTCGGATCGTTTCGACAATCTTGGCAAGCCGTTCCTTCGCATTCTGCGCGATATCGTGCGCGCTGGCGAAAAGCACCACACCTCGGTCACGCTTTGCGGCGAAATGGCAAGCAAGCCACTTTCGGCCATGGCTTTGATCGGCCTTGGTTTCCGTTCGGTTTCCATGTCGCCGACGGCGATTGGCCCCGTCAAGGCCATGCTTCTCGGGCTTGATGCCGCGAGCCTTGCGGATGAGCTGAACGCTGCGCTCGACGATCATAATTCGCTGGAAAGCGCGCGCGAGGTGTTGTTACGCTTTGCCGCGACGCATTCCATTCCCATTTAAAAGACCTGTTTCATAATCGGAGTGACTGGTGGCGAAGCTTCCCGTCGAAAAAATGCGCGAGTTGGAAAGGCGTTTCGGAGAGATCGAAGCGCGGATGTCGGCTGGTCCGGCAGCGGATGTCTATGTGAAGCTGGCTTCGGAATATTCCGAACTTGAGCCGGTGGTGAAAAAAGTCCGCGAATACGAAAAGGCGGTTTCCGAGGCCGCCGATCTGCAGGCGCTGCTTGCCGACAAGACAACCGACAAGGACATGCGCGATCTGGCGGAAATGGAGCTGCCGGAGGTCGAGGCCCGAATTGGCGAGCTTGAGAAGGAAATGCAGGTCCTGCTGCTTCCCAAGGATGCGGCGGACGAAAAAAGCGCCATCCTCGAACTCCGCGCCGGCACGGGCGGATCCGAAGCGGCACTTTTCGCCGGCGATCTGTTTCGCATGTATGAGCGCTTCGCTTCAGCCAAGGGCTGGAAAGTTGAAGTTCTTTCCGCAAGCGAAGGCGAGGCGGGCGGTTACAAGGAAATCATCGCCACGATCAGCGGGCGAGGGGTGTTTTCCAAGCTGAAATTCGAATCCGGCGTGCACCGGGTGCAGCGCGTGCCGGAAACAGAAGCGAGCGGCCGCATCCACACCTCGGCAGCCACTGTTGCCGTGCTGCCGGAGGCGGAGGATATCGATGTCGAAATTCGCCCGGAAGACATTCGTATCGACACGATGCGCGCTTCGGGCGCAGGCGGCCAGCACGTCAATACCACTGACTCCGCCGTTCGCATCACCCATCTTCCGACGGGTTTGATCGTTACCAGTTCTGAAAAGTCGCAGCACCAGAACCGCGCCAAGGCCATGCAGGTTCTGCGTTCGCGTCTTTACGACATCGAGCGACAGAAGGTGGAAAGCGAGCGTTCAGCCGACCGCAAGAGCCAGGTCGGTTCCGGCGACCGTTCCGAGCGCATCCGCACTTACAATTTTCCGCAGGGGCGGGTCACTGATCACCGCATCAACCTGACCCTCTACAAGCTCGACCGGATGATCGAAGGCGAGATCGACGAGCTTGTGGACGCGCTGATTGCTGATTATCAGGCCGGTCAGCTTGCCCAGCTTGGCGAACAACAGCTTTGAGTGGCGACGCTGACGGGACCGTTTCGACCGAGCTTGCCGCAGCCCGCAAACGGCTGCAGGCGGCGGGCATCGCCGATCCGCTGCTTGATGCGCGCCTGCTGGTTGCTGAAGTTACCGGTTTTTCACTGACCGATTTCGTGATGAAACCGGACCATCCCGTCACTCGGGAAGAAAGCGCCCGCATTGCCGCCATGGTCGAAAGACGCGCAGGCGGAGAGCCAGTCCATCGTATTCTCGGCCACCGCGAATTTCACGGGCTCGATCTTCTTTTATCGACGGAGACGCTCGAACCCCGCCCGGATACGGAAGTTCTCGTCGATACGCTGTTGCCTGCGTTGAAAAAAATTGTTGCCGACAAGGGCAGTGCGCGCATTCTGGATCTGGGTACGGGCACGGGTGCGATCTGTCTGGCGCTTCTCAAGGAATGTCCGGAAGCAACTGGCGTCGGCAGCGATATCTCCGCCGATGCGCTGGAAACCGCAGCGAAAAACGCTGCCCGAAATGGTCTCGCCTCGCGTTTTGAAACCATGCGTAGCGACTGGTTCAAAAAAATCTCTGGCAGGTTTGACATAATTGTGTCGAATCCGCCTTATATAAGAAGTGACATCGTCACAACGCTAGACCGAGAGGTTCGCCATCACGATCCGATGGCGGCGCTGGACGGAGGTCAGGACGGCCTTGCACCGTACCGCCTCATCGCTGCCGACGCAGGCCGCTTTCTTGTGGAAAACGGGATTGTCGGTGTGGAGATCGGTTTCGATCAAAGGCTTGATGTTTCCGCTATATTTGCTTCCCACGGCTTCTCTCTTCTCGACGCCGTGAAGGATTATGGCGGCAACGACAGAGTTTTGACCTTCCGGAGATAGTTGTTCGCGATACGTCTGCGGATTATTTGCAAGGATATTTTGCACAGCAAAAGAAAAGGCTTGGATTTCCGCATGAAGCGGGATAGTTTGCCGCCACATGCCGGGTGGCTGAGGACGAATTTAGATTCGTCAGGGTATGGGTCAGTCCCGAAGCGGGTTCTTTTGAGAACCCTGAAGGCTGGGCGTTTCCGGCATGTGAATCAGTAAACTTTGTTCGCAGGTGGCTCGTTGCAGCATTTTGCGCGACCGGTCGTCATACGCGGGGTCTTGTCTGGGGTTATCTCCAGCAGGGCGCGTAATGGAGCAATTTCAGGAAAAGTTTCCAGCGGTTTTCCGCCCGGAATTGCATGAAAATAACCAGATTGTCAGCAAAACAGAATTCAGGTGAGCAATTGATGAGGCCAGGACAGCAAAACAAGCGCGGCCGGGGGCGTGGAAGCAACAACAACAATAACAATGGTGGCGGTAACAACAACAACTTCAACCGCAAGGGCGGTAACCCGCTCACCAGGACTTATGACAGCTCCGGTCCCGATGTTAAAATTCGTGGCACAGCCCAGCACATAGCGGAAAAATACGCCACCCTTGCGCGGGACGCGCAGAGTGCTGGCGACCGTGTGATCGCTGAAAACTATCTGCAGCACGCTGAACACTACAATCGTATCATCGCCACCGCTCAGGCCCAGATGCAGGAGCGTTTCCAGCGCGACGACCGTGGCGAATACAATGCTTCGGATGCCGACGATATGGATATGAACGACGGTGACGATGGTGCACCGCAGCAGCAGTTCGAACAGCCGGAACGGGTTCAGCAGCCGGAGCGCCAGGAACGGCAGGAGCGCACCGAGCGTTCCGAGCCGCGTCAGGAACGCCGTGAGCGCCCGGACCGCCGTGAACGGCAGGAGCGCCAGCCGCGCCAGCCGCAGGCTTCGGACGAACGGCAGCAGCCGGTATACGACGCCAGCCAGGCGCCTCAGCCCGTCATCGAAGGCACGCCTATGGAAGTGGCCGTCGAGGAACAGCAGCAGCAGACGGAAGCACCAGCGACTGAACGCGCACCAAAGGCCCGCCGCGCCACCGGCCCACGCCCGCGTCGCCCGCGCCGCGCCGCAACCGCGGAAGGTGCTGAGGGTGCTGAAGGCGAAGATACGCCAGCCGGTGATGAGGCAACACCTGCCACGCTCGAAAACGCTGCTGAATAAGCAGGGTTTTCAAAATATCACGCGATTGAAAAAACTCCGGCTTGCCGGAGTTTTTTTTGTTTTTGGGGTCGGGTGTAAAAGCTTGGGCGCTGTTCGAAGGGGGCAATCGCGGCAAACAGGCGTGACGTTTATCAAGTCCGGCTAAAATTTCCCCGGCAGTCGTTTTCCTCCCCTTTAAACCGATGAAAATGCCTCCCATATTCGTGCAGTAAGGACGGATGCCGCATGCAGCGGTAACCGCCCATCAAGAGGCGGCAATCGTGAAATCTGTATAACGCGACTGCCGTAGCGGGGCTTGCCTTTGAGGGAGCCTCAACCCAAACACCCGGATCCGTGCCGAAAGCGGGCGGGCCGGTATATGGAGGTTCGACTATGAATATTGAAAAATACTCCGAGCGCGTTCGCGGTTTTCTGCAATCGGCGCAGACGTTTGCGCTTGCGGAAAATCACCAGCAATTTTCTGCCGAACATGTGCTGAAAGTTCTGCTTGATGACGAGCAGGGCATGGCGGCATCGCTGATCGAGCGGGCTGGCGGCGACGCCAAGGAAGTGCGTCTGGCCAACGATGCGGCACTGGCGAAATTGCCCAAGGTTTCCGGCGGCAATGGCGGCCTTTCCCTCACGGCTCCACTTGCGAAAGTGTTCTCGACTGCGGAAGAACTCGCGAAGAAGGCTGGTGACAGTTTCGTCACCGTCGAGCGTCTTTTGCAGGCGCTGGCGATCGAAAACTCTGCTTCCACCTCGGCGTCCCTGAAAAAGGGCGGCGTGACGGCGCAGGCGCTCAATCAGGTCATCAATGAAATCCGCAAGGGCCGCACGGCTGACAGCGCCAATGCCGAACAGGGCTTCGACGCTCTGAAGAAGTTCGCGCGCGACCTGACGGAGGAAGCCCGCGAAGGCAGGCTCGACCCGGTGATTGGCCGTGATGACGAAATCCGCCGGACAATTCAGGTGCTTTCACGCCGCACCAAGAACAATCCCGTGCTGATCGGTGAACCCGGCGTCGGTAAAACGGCGATTGCCGAAGGTCTTGCTCTACGCATCGTCAATGGCGATGTGCCCGAAAGCCTTAAAGACAAGAAGCTTATGGCGCTGGATATGGGTGCGCTGATCGCTGGCGCGAAGTATCGCGGCGAGTTCGAGGAGCGCCTGAAGGCGGTCCTGAACGAAGTGCAGGCGGAAAATGGCGGCATTATCCTGTTCATCGACGAGATGCACACGCTGGTCGGTGCCGGCAAGGCCGATGGCGCCATGGATGCGTCCAATCTGCTGAAGCCCGCTCTTGCCCGAGGTGAACTGCACTGCGTTGGCGCCACCACGCTGGATGAATATCGCAAGCACGTGGAAAAGGATCCCGCCCTTGCCCGTCGTTTCCAGCCGGTGCTCGTAGATGAGCCGACCGTTGAGGACACGATCTCGATCCTGCGCGGCCTGAAGGAAAAATACGAACAGCACCACAAGGTCCGCATTTCGGATTCGGCCCTGGTTGCAGCTGCAACGCTTTCCAACCGCTACATTACCGACCGGTTCCTGCCCGACAAGGCAATCGACTTGATGGACGAAGCCGCTTCGCGCCTTCGCATGCAGGTGGATTCCAAGCCGGAAGAACTGGACGAACTGGATCGCCGGATCATTCAGCTCAAGATCGAACGAGAAGCCTTGAAGCAGGAGACGGATCAGTCATCCGTCGACCGCCTGAAGAAGCTCGAGGACGAACTGGCCGATACCGAAGAAAAGGCCGATGCCCTGACGGCCCGCTGGCAGGCGGAAAAGCAGAAGCTGGGCCATGCCGCAGACCTCAAGAAGCGGCTGGACGATGCCCGCAACGAACTGGCAAGTGCCCAGCGTAACGGCCAGTTCCAGCGCGCCGGTGAATTGACCTATGGCATCATTCCGGGCCTCGAAAAGGAACTGGCTGCAGCGGAAGCGCGTGACAGCACCGGTGCTGGCTCGATGGTTCAGGAAGTGGTGACGGCGGACAATATCGCCCACATCGTTTCCCGCTGGACCGGCATTCCTGTCGACAAGATGCTGGAAGGCCAGCGCGAGAAGCTGCTGCGCATGGAAGACGATCTTGCCAAGTCCGTGGTCGGGCAGGGCGAGGCCGTGCAGGCCGTTTCCAAGGCGGTTCGCCGTTCGCGCGCGGGTCTTCAGGATCCGAACCGGCCGATCGGCTCGTTCATCTTTCTCGGCCCGACGGGCGTGGGCAAGACCGAGCTGACCAAGTCGCTCGCCCGGTTCCTGTTCGACGACGAGACCGCGATGGTTCGCCTCGACATGTCGGAATTCATGGAGAAACACTCCGTTGCCCGGCTTATCGGTGCGCCTCCCGGCTATGTCGGTTACGAAGAGGGCGGTGCGTTGACGGAAGCGGTTCGCCGCCGGCCCTATCAGGTCGTGCTGTTTGACGAGATCGAGAAAGCGCATCCGGATGTGTTCAACGTCCTGTTGCAGGTGCTGGATGATGGCCGCCTTACGGATGGTCAGGGCCGCACCGTCGATTTCAAGAACACCATCATCATCATGACCTCGAACCTCGGTTCGGAATTCATGACGCAGATGGGCGACAATGACGATGTGGATTCGGTTCGCGATCTGGTGATGGAACGGGTCCGGTCGCATTTCCGGCCGGAATTCCTCAACCGTATCGACGATATCATCCTCTTCCATCGCCTGCGGCGCGACGAGATGGGTGCAATCGTGGAGATCCAGCTCAAGCGCCTCGTCTCGCTTCTTGGTGATCGCAAGATCACGCTCGAACTGGATGAGGATGCCCGCAACTGGCTTGCCAATAAGGGTTACGATCCGGCCTATGGCGCACGTCCGCTGAAGCGTGTGATCCAGAAGACCGTTCAGGACAGGCTCGCCGAAATGATTCTCGGCGGCGAGATCCCGGACGGATCGCGGGTCAAGGTGACCTCTGGCACCGACCGGCTGCTTTTCAAGGTCAAGCCCCCAAAGGGTGAGGCCGAGACTGAAACCGCCGATGCGGCATAAAACGAAAGGGCTCCGGTAACGGAGCCCTTTTTCGTATAGCGGTCCCTCTGGTCACGAGGCCCGGCGGACTAACGGCTCGCCACCTGATTGGGTTTTTCTTCGATGTTGAGTAGATTGTCGATCCGCTTTCTCTCGTCGGAGAACCGCGCGAGCGCTACGCCGGAAAGCGATTTGCCGCCCGGCAGACGCACTTTCATCGCGTCCACTTTCGTGCCGTTAACGATCAGCTCGTAATGCAGATGCGCGCCGGTCGAAAGGCCGGTCGAACCGACATAACCGATTACCTGGCCCTGCCGGACCTTTGAACCCTCGGTGACACCCTTGGCGATGGCGCTCTGGTGGTTATAGGAGGAGACGTAGCCATTGGCGTGGCGGATCAGGGTCTGGTTGCCGTAACCCGAGGCCCAGCCGGCCTTTTCGACAGTGCCGTTGCCTGTCGCGATGATCGGCGTGCCGCGGGCTGCCGCCCAGTCGGTGCCGGTATGCATGCGGCTGAATTTCAAAACGGGGTGGCGGCGCATGCCGAAACCTGATGTCATACGGCCGTTCGGAACCGGGTTGCGCAACAGGAACTGCCGGATGCTCTTACCGTTCTCGTCGAAATAGTCGATGCTGTTATCGTCCGGGTTCTGGAACCGGTAAAAACGCGTCTCGTTATCGCCGAACTTGGCGTTGACGTAGAGCAGCTCGGACTTGTCCGTCGCCTTGCCATCCGCATCTTCCACGGAGAAGAATGCCTCCAGCGTATCTGCCGGTTTCAACTGCGCCTGAAAATCAACGCTACTGGCCAAAAGCTTGATGAGCTGGGAGACCATGCCCTGATTCATGCCATAGGCCAGAGCCGCCCGGTAAACGCCATCGTAGACGCTGGGCAGATCGCGGCCGGCGGCCGGTGCCGGGGTGCTGTCAAAGGCCGTCGCCACCGCGTCGAGCTTCGGCGGTTCGCTGGCCTTGATGAAATTCTTGCGATCGTCTACGGCCATGGTGACCATGTGGCGACCCTTGCGGTAAAGGCTTACGCGTACGATGTCGCTTTTGTCGTCTTCCTGAATAATGCCGACGCGGAGCACATCGCCGCTTTCGACATTGTTCGACTGGAGTTGCGGTGACAACAGGCCAGCGATTTCGGAGGATTGCGCCTTCGAATAACCCGCGCCGAATAAAGCGGCTTCGATGGTTTCGGTCTGGCGGGCAGGGATAACGTCGTCGGCATATTCCTTGACCGGAACCGAGGGCGATTGAGGGGTCGAAACCGACATATTCTGTTCGACGACACGGGCGGCAAGACCGGCGGTGATATCGACATCACCCTCATCATTATCGAAACGACGGGGGTCGATGTAATAGAGCGCTGCAAGCTGCTCGTTACCGTCTGTCAGGATCGAGCCGTTCGAGCGCACTGCCTCCTCCACCTCGTCGAAACTCAGGGAGCCGGCGAAGGGATACTTGGAGTGCTGGATCGGAAAGGCGACCGTTTTCAGGCTGACTTCGGATTCGACCTCGGAGCCGTAGATTGTGCCCGTTCGGCTTGGCGCCGGCGCCGGGGCGTCCTTGTCGTCACCGCTTGCGAAAATATTCAGGGGATCGAAGGCGGGATAATCGTCCTGTTTGGCGTAGTTGGACGCCAGCGGAATTTTGACGTGGGAAAAGGGAACCTTGCGGACCACTTCCTTGTCGCCCTCGTTGATAACGGTGGAGACTTCCATGATCGAGCGGTCCGAGGGCCGGGCCGCAATATTGGGCGCAATGAGGCGTGTGCCGCGGCGTGCCGCTTCCGCGGTATTGTTGCCCATATCCGCCTTGGCGAAGGCCTCGGCCGGAATGGCAAGCTGCTGGCGGCCATCGAGAGCTGCAAACAGCGCAACACCCATCAATATGGAAGAGGTAATGCCGGTAAGGAACGTGCCGGAAAGCCATCTGAGCGAAATCTCACGGCGATCGGGTGCACGGCGCCCTTCCGCCAGAATTGGCGGTTCCGTGCCTAGCGACCGGATCACGTTGCGATCCGCAGTCATACTAGCTGTGCCCCGTGGGTCATGCGCTCTCCAGAAACTTCAGGCGAAGGTGTGCAACTTTCAAAGCCGTGAGTCAAATTGATCGGCACCCTCAATAGATATGCCGGCAACAGGCTCGCGCGCGTGCCCGCATTAACGTTTTGTTGGCAAAGCAATTAGCGAGGAGTCGGGCCAAAACAAGGCGCAGCACCATTCATATGGGTTCAGGCTGCATTCCCTTGTTA